>CAMDBI010000017.1 GCA_945889005.1 Bacteroides fragilis | reverse complement strand
TATATATTTATTATTTGTCAGAGGTGTTTGTTTATATATTTATTACAATTATGAAAGCTCTACGACCTTCAAAACCTCGTAGAGGTTTTATAATTTTAATAAAACAATGAGATACCAAAACGCCTATACCTATAAAATTCAATTATTATTTCATTGCGGCTTAGCGTTTTAAAATTTACTTAATAATTTTTAGCTCTTTTGCCGATTTTTTGCGAGTAGCCAACATCGGAATCGAGGCTCCAGCAGCCAAAGTCATAGTTATAAGCAAAGCCTTTATGCCATTATTCACTGTTTCGTTGAGCACCATAGAATAGTTGTCGGAATCAACAATTCCCGTTAGTTTCATTACACCCAACATAGTTCTGTAACCAAAGACGCCCGGAACCATTGGTATCAACGCCGGAATTGAAAATACCAATGGTGGAGCATGTTTATTGTGTGCCGCGAAAATACTTAGTATTCCTATAAGCGATGCTCCCAAAAATGAAGCAATAATAACATTTATGCCAAAATGCATAAGAAATATCTTAAACAAACCACCCAATGCAGCCAATACCCATATCATTATTAATGTTCGTTGAGGCACATTGAAAATAATTGCAAAACCTAAGGCTGCAAAACCAAACCAAATACCTTTTTCAAGTAATTCTATATATACCATCTTATTTAAAATTGAAAAATCAACATAGCTGAAAGAAGCCCAAGTGCAATCATAAAAATAATAATTACGGCATTCATACCTCGTACCATGCCATTCAGAATATTTCCATCAATCATATCGGTAAATGAATTGATAAGTGGAACTCCAGGTATTAAAAACAGAACCGATGTAGCAAATGAATGTTCGAGCGAATCGGCCCAACCCAATTTAGTACCTAAACCAGATATTAAAGATGCAGCAATAGACGCGAAGAGTACACATAAATAGGGGTTAAACTCCTTTTTATGAGCTTCTTGCCTTACAAACAAGCCTGCAAGTGTAGCAGCAAATGTTATCGACATCTCTACAAAATCACCTCCAAAAAGTCTGCAAAATGAGGCTCCTGCCAATGCCACCAACGACAAAACAAGCAATCGTGGATAATGTGACAATGATACCAATCGCTTTAGTTCGGATCTAATCTGTGCAATAGACCAATTTTCTTCAACAACTTTCCAACTCATACGACTAATACCCGAAACCAGTTTATAATTGACCCCATGAGGCGAAGTGCGTTTAACACGGCTAAAATGCTCGTCGTTTTCGGGATCAATAACAGTAAGCATCAATGCTCTGTTTGTAATCAACATCTCGGCTCTGTAGCCAAATACATCGGCAATGCGATCGACCGTAATGCGAACACGGTTCGAACTGGCACCCGAACTCATCAGGTGGGCTCCAATTTCCAACAATACAGCCCCGATGTCGTACAATTCAATTTTAACCTTCTGATCCATTAAAATTATTTTATCAATATGTTACATAACAATATGCTATATATTTCCCTTAAAACACTCTAAGTTAAAAAAACTATTGTTTACATTCAACCTATAATAAAGTATTAAACTGTTTTACAAATAATTTGTTGAACAAATGAAAAAGAAAAGTTTTTCTATCTTTGCCAAATGTCAAGGATTTTAGCAATCGATTTTGGTCAGAAACGTGTAGGAATAGCTGTTACGGACAATTTGAAAATAATTGCCACCGCCCTAAATACAGTCGAATCGGCTAAAATTTGGGAATTTCTCGACAATTATTTCTCTAAAGAAACGGTAGAAACAATTGTGGTAGGCTATCCCTTACAAATGAACGGTAAAGGTTCCGACTCACTTCGGTTTATTAACCCTTTTCTTGGAAAACTAACAAAACGCTACCCCGAGAAGAATATTGTTCAATTTGACGAGCGTTTTACTTCGAAAATTGCTCACCAAACTATGATTGATGGAGGAATGAAAAAAAAAGACCGCCAAAACAAAGCTATAGTCGACCAAATTAGTGCAGTTATTATTTTACAAGATTACCTTATGAAAGTGAGTAGATGAGTAGTCGAGTAGATGAGTAGATGAGTAGTCGAGTAGATGAGTAGATGAGTAGTCGAGTAGATGAGTAGATGAGTATATAAAATAGTCAATAGTCAATAGTCAATTTAAAATAGTCAATTCAAAAATGCTTTTACCAATTTATTTATATGGACAGCCGGTACTTAGGAAGATTGCGGCAAATATCGACAAGGATTTCCCTAATTTTGAGGAATTATTGGCAAATATGTGGGAAACCATGACTAAAGCCGATGGTGTAGGCTTGGCCGCTCCTCAGATAGGGCAATCAATTAGATTATTCGTAATAGATGGCAGTGGTTTTGCCGACAAAGACCCATCGATGAAAGAGTTTAGAAAGTCTTTTATAAACGCCCAAATGCTCGACGAAAGTGGTGAAGATAACACTTTTAACGAAGGCTGCCTTAGTGTACCAAGTATTAGAGAAGATGTGGTGCGCAAATCGAAAATAAAAATTCGCTATCAAGACGAAAATTTCAACGAGTACGAAGAAGAGTTCGATGGCTTAAAAGCTCGTATTATTCAACATGAGTACGATCATTTGCAAGGAAAACTTCTCATAGACCATATCAATCCTCTTAAAAGGCGAATGTTACAAGGCAAGCTCAACAATATTTCGAAAGGAAAGGTTACTTGCGACTACAAGTTCAAGATTTTAAAGTAAAAAAATTAGAAGGGCATCTCGAAAAACTTAACAAGCTTTTTTCGAGATACCTTTACATTTATTGTATCATACCGGCTCCAACAGTCTCGTTGCTACCTTCGTCAATTAAAATGATACTCCCGGTTATTCGGTTTTTGAAATACGAGTCGAAATGCAGCGCTTTGGTAGTACGAATCTTGATTCGAGCAATATCGTTCATTTTTACGAGCTTATCGTCGTAGTTTTCTTCGAGAGTCGATATATTCATTTTGTAAACAACCTCTTTGACCATACAACGGGCATCGGCAGAGGTATGTTTGATGTAATATTTTCCACCCACCTGTATTGATTTTTCGCTCATCCAACAAATCATCAGATCAATATCTTGTCCCGAATGTGGCATATTATCGCTTTTAACAATCATATCGCCCCGCGAAATATCGATATCGTCGTCTAACTGAAGCGTAACCGACATTGGAGCAAAAGCCTCATCTACGGCTCCCTGATAAACATCGATCGATTTCACGGTCGACGAAAGACCCGATGGCAAGGCGGTTACCTTATCGCCTTTTCGAAAAATACCTCCTGCCACACGACCTGCATATCCTCGATAATCGTGAAACTCGTCGGAATAAGGACGAATAATCGATTGTACAGGAAATCGGGCATCGCTGTGGTTCTGATCGCTAGCTATATGAATATTTTCTAAAATATACATAAGAGTAGGTCCGGGATACCAATCCATTTTTGAAGAACGGTCAACTACATTGTCGCCTTTAAGTGCACTAATTGGGACAAACCGGATGTCTTGCACATCGAGTTTGCCCGATATTTCATCGAAAGTAGTGCGTATTTGTTCAAACACTGTTTCACTATAATCGACCAAATCCATTTTATTGATACAGATAACAATATGCGGAATCTTCAACAGCGATGCAATATATGAGTGACGCAGCGTTTGCTCAATAACACCTTGTCGGGCATCGATAAGTATAAGAGCTACATTGGCTGTAGATGCGCCTGTGACCATATTGCGGGTATACTGAATATGCCCCGGTGTATCGGCTATAATAAACTTTCGTTTGGGAGTTGCAAAATATCGATATGCAACATCGATGGTAATACCTTGTTCGCGTTCGGCGCGCAAACCATCGGTCAGAAGGGCCAAATTGACATACTCCTCACCCATTTTCTTACTGGCAGCTTCGATAGCCTCCATTTGGTCGGCAAATATCGCTTTGCTGTCGTAAAGCAAACGCCCTATTAAAGTACTTTTTCCATCATCAACACTTCCCGCGGTGGTAAAGCGAAGAAGTTCCATATCGAGATATCCCTTGGTGTTCATAAAAATATAATTTGAAAATTAGAAAATGTGGAAATGTGAAAATGTTGAAAACTAATTTCTCATTTTCACATTTGCAAATTAGTCATTTGCACATTATTAAAAATAACCTTCTTTTTTGCGGTCTTCCATAGCGGCTTCGGAGCGTTTGTCGTCGTGGCGCGAGCCTCGTTCGGTTACACGCGATGCCGCAACTTCCTGAATAATATCTTCGAGCGAATTGGCCATCGATTCCGACAGTCCGGTACATGTAATATCGCCTATAGTACGACAACGAACATCGCGCACTTCAATTTTTTCGTTTTCTTTGAGTTGCATAAATGGAGCAGCTGCCAACCAAACGCCATCGCGGTTAAAGACTTCGCGTTTGTGTGTGAAGTATATCGAGGGCATTGGAATGTTTTCGAGATAAATGTATTGCCAAATGTCCATTTCGGTCCAGTTACTTATTGGAAACACTCTAAAATGCTCACCAACATTTTTTCGTCCATTGAAAAGATTCCACAATTCGGGGCGTTGGTTTTTGGGGTTCCATTGACCAAACTCATCGCGGTGCGAGAAAAAACGTTCTTTGGCACGGGCTTTCTCTTCGTCGCGACGACCGCCACCCAAACAAGCATCGAATTTAAATTCCTCAATAGCATCGAGCAGCGTAGCGGTTTGCAACACATTGCGACTGGCATTAAAACCTTTTTCCTCGGTTACTTTTCCAGAATCGATATTGTCTTGCACATATCGTACCACAAGCTTTGCGCCATAATGCTTAGCCAAATCGTCTCTAAAATCGAGCGTTTCCTGGAAATTGTGACCTGTATCGACGTGCAACAGAGTAAAAGGAACTTTGGCAGGCCAAAAAGCCTTTACAGCAAGGTAAAACATTACAATAGAATCTTTCCCTCCCGAAAACAGCAGAGCGGGACGTTCGAACTGTGCGGCCACCTCGCGTAACACGAAAATCGATTCCGATTCGAGCTCGCGAAGGTGTTTCATGGTATATTTTTTCTGTTCAGACATTGTTTGAATCAAATATTTTTGAAGTGACAAACCTACAAGTTTTTTAATAATTTTAAAATAGACTTGTTATAAAAAGTGGAAATAAATACCAACAAGAATGATTTTTGTTCAAATTTTAAGTAAAATTCTACATACCTTCTCGACCTTCATATTTCCCATAGACAATCCAATGTCGTATAGCAGCCGTAAAATTAGTCGTTCCAAATGTATCTGACAGATCTTTGTATTTGTTCAAATATTTCGAAGCATGAAACCATTCGCAACTTTGACGGTCTTCGAAAACACCTTTCTCGAGCCATTGAAAAAGTGCTCCAAGTCTCGAACCTTTTACTTCAATTGATATATCGGTATTGTGCAATAAATACCAGGTTGGATCAAATGGTATAAAACGCACAAAATCGTACGCTTGTTTCTCAAGTGGCATTTTGTCGCTATACCCACCATATTCGAAAAACTGACGACCATACTTCAATGAAAAAACGCTCTCGTTCAACTTTTGCATTTGACCAACATGAACCAGTTCGTGAATGAGTGTGTAAAAACCATTATAATTGTTCAACAAATCGGGATAAACCGTGTAAATTGAGTTGCCATAGGTCATTCCTGCAATTTTATTGTTAAAAATATTGGCAGGTAAAAATGCATTGTGAATAATCCGGACTTTCGAAAAATCTATTTCTGTAAAAAACACAGAAAGTCGCTTCTGAAATTGCTCATCGATCTTTGTTCGTTTCTTAAATATATTGAAATAAACTGCTAAAAATTTCGAAAGCCAATAAACAATAAAGCCCGCTAATGGTGCTAAATATTTGACAGAAAATATTTTAATAAATTTCATAGCTGATTAAAAAAAATCTTAATTATTGTCTTCTAAGAGTGTCGAGAAAGCGGTTGCTTGTGTTATCGTATGTAACAATATAATCTAGGGCTATAAGGTTTTTGCAAACATTGTAGGTTCCCGAACCGGTAATAGTTCTCGTTTTTTCAGATCCATTATCTTCGTATTTTTCGCTATAGGTTTCGATCGACAATGTTTCGTTGGCATCGCCATTCAATTGTATTTCAACGGGGTAAGAAGCTATAAGTTTCTCAATCAACAACTTGTTATCAGCAACTTTTTTCACTTTTGAGAAAGTCGTTAAGGCACCCGAACTCAGAAGCGACAACTTATCGTATTCATAAGCATTTGATACAAAATTTCCAACCAAAGCATCGATATCAAATTCGCAAAATTTTTGAACAACCAAAGTTTTAGTAGTCGGCGAGCCAATTTGTCCACCTTGTGTGGTTTCTGTAACTTTAATAGTAACAAAAGTATCGGTATTTGATTTTGTTACCAAACTAACCAAAAAAGCCCGAGCCGAGTCGTTTTTGATACTCGCTGGTCCGCTTACCAACTCCCATTTGTAGCTAGAACCTCCTCGCGGAATTGCATAGAATATATATCGCGATGCACCATTTCCCTGCAAAATACTATCGCCCGTTATGACTTGTTTTCCGGGGATAACGCTGTTAAAATCGTAGTCTTTCTCATCGACACACGACCAACAAACCATTATGAATATTACAATTATTATATTTTTCATTATCTGTAATTTTTCATTTACACATTTACACATTTCATTAGTAATTAGTAATTAGTAATTACTTCCACCCCCCAATCGAAGTATTGACCCCATCGGCATTTTCGACACCACCGAAAGTGTAAATTGTTTTATTTTGAGCTTGCAACTCTTTGGCAGGCACCGGGAAATGCAAAGGTGTTCCTTTTTGCAACAAATCGCGGCGCCGCATATCGCAAAAGCCCACAAAAAAGCCCTGTGCCAATAGTTCAATTTCTCTTTCGTAGAAAATGGCATTCAATACATCGTCGACTTTCGAATTGGTCGGAAGTGGTGTTAGCCCACCTCTTACTGTTCTTTCACTGCTTTTGCCAATTAAAAAATTTACAACATTACCAACATTAGCTGCATTGATACGAAGTAAAGCTTCGGCATAGTATAGATCGCATTCATATGCCCTGTATTCTACTAGTTTATCAATAGCTTTATATATTGTTGAGTCGAAACGCTTATACCGGTAATTGGAAAAATGATAACGCCCACGTTCGGGCAAAAAATCGACTGATGGTAGGTATTGAAAGTCAGTACTCAACCTCTTGTCGTTCGGAATAGCTTCTCCTGACTCTTCATTTAAAGGGTAATTTGCAGGATACCGGTTGTCCATAAGGTTTAAAATACGATTATCTACTCTGGCATAGCCCTGCAACACCAAATAATAATAATTCAAATTGTACCAAAACCCTCCGGCAGAAGGCAAACCATTGCCCATTGGACCAAAGTCGCTCAATATACCTTTGTTACTATAATCTGCAACCTTTGCCCAATTAGTCTTCGAATTTTCATCGGCATTGCGTGCCTTTAGTACCATAAAACGTGCCATATAAGAATACGACAATTCTTTAAGGTAAACATTACTAACTGTCAATCCATTAATAATATTGCTAGGCATGGTAAACTTGTACTTCGAACATATATCAATACATTTTTGGAGCGATGCAAAAGCCGAATCTACGACCTCGGTGTATGGTTTCAATGCCGAATTTTCATCAATATTATTTTCATTTATGATATATGCTTGATCGTAGACCAATCCTAATTGTCCCAAACATAAACCCTGAACATGATAACACAATGCCTTGAGCATATATTGCTTCAAGCTATCGTTGCTGGCTTCTACCCCCTTATTGAAAAGCTCTAGACTCTTATTTGCCTGATACAACGCCGAGTAAAGATCGTACCAAAGATTTTCCGAAACCTTATCGTCGTCGGCAAACTCCGAATTGTCCCACGCTTGACGAGGTTCATTAGATATTTTTTGCCAGGCAAAGTTTCCCCATGAAGCTGTAAATTGATCGGCTGCTACTATAGCTGAAAGTTGCAAGGTTGGTTTGTTTATAGCCTGCCAGTAACTAATATAGCTTTGTTCGGCAAACAAGCGCAACGAATCGCCTTGCAATGCCTGAGTATCGAGTTCGTTCTCGTTTTCTATCATTAAGTCTGATAAACAAGAGTTCAGACCAATAATAAAAACAACAAGCAGGAAATATACACCTTTTGTTTTTTCAGATATAAAGTTGAATATTTGTATTGTGTTCATTGTATTTTTAAAATTTAAATTCGATTGAAGCTGAATAAGATCTGAAATTAGGGTAATTAAATTCGTCGATAATATAGTTCGACAAATCGTCGCCCGATGCAACTTCAGGATCCCAGCCGCTATAACGGGTGAATGTATATAAGTTTCGACCCAAAACACCTATCTTAATGTTTTTTACATATTTATTAAAATTCTTAATCTTCAAATTGTAATAAACAGATACTTCTCTGAGTTTAACAAAACTTCCATCTTCTACAAAATGGCTATTTTTATTGCCCTGTAAGTAAAGAGTCTGATAATAATCGTATGCTTTCTTTTGATTTTCAGGTTTATTAAATTGGTCTTGTTCTCCGTGCCTGTTTTCGCGATAAATGAGTTGACGGGTAGTATTATAAATATCGCCACCCTGTTTCCAAAACCAAAGCATTGAAAAATCGAAATTTCTGTAGTTATAATAAGTGCTAAAAGCAAGATTAAACAAGGGGTTCATATCGGCAATCTTAACATTATTTTTTGTTGAAATTGGTTTTTCGAGCAAAGTGCCCTCTGTACCTTTTTCAATTACATATCCATCGCTGTTGACTGTATAATCCTCAATATTTCGTCCCTCCGGTAGTTGTTGTTTCATCTCATCGAGGCTGGTTAACCATTTGTATCCATACATAGTTCCAAAACTCTCGCCTTCTGCAATTCTAAAACCCAGATTATTACTAAATGCATTGGTGTTAAGTTTAATAATTTTTTGGTTAAAATGGTCGAAAGTAACATTAAACCTCAGATTCATATCTGTTTTTTTAATAGCTATAAGACCAACACTAGCTTCGATACCAGACGAACGCATATCTACAGCATTCTGATATTGCGACACAAAACCAACTTTTGCCGAAAGTGGAACATTGTAATATGCTCCCCGTGTAGTATTGGTCGACCAACCAATGGTCAAATCTATTTTATTAAAAAGCTGCGCATCTAATGCCAGCTCGAGTTCTGTTGTTTGACTGGGTTTCAAGTTTTTATTTCCCAACTGATTGGGTCTCAATATATTATTTATGATATTATATGCTTCGTACTGGTAATTGAAACGCGGTCGCTGACCCGATGTTCCTATAGACGATCGCAGTTTCAATTCCTGAATATTCTTTATTTTGAGGTCTTCGTTTATACGCCATCCTAAGGAAAAACGATAGTAAGGGTTCCATCGTGCATCTTCTCCAAAAAGCGAAGACCCATCGTATCTAAAAAGTGTAGAAATGATGTAGCGGTTTTTGTAATCGGCATCAAGTATTGCATAATAGTCTCTCGAACGTGTGGCAAATACTTTATGGTTGTTTTTTAGAAAAAACACAGAATCGAGTCCATGACGTTTGACCAAAGTGTCGAGACTATTATAAAAATCCCATTTTTCATCGAATCGTTCGTTTTGATAACTAAGTTTGCTACGAACCACAAAATCGCCAAATACTTTATTGATATTGGCAGTAAACTGCATATTGGTCGAAAGCCCTATCTGATCAGAAGAAGTAAGTTGCCCCTTAATAAACTTCAAATTGGACAACTGGTATCCGGCAGGTTTTCGAACATCGTTATTGTTTGTAAAACTCTCTATGCTATAATCGCCATTAAGCGACAACCAAGAAGCAAGTTGATAATCGATGTTGAAATTTTGCAAAATACTTTTTCGTTGGGTAGTTTTATTTTCATAATATAGAGCATGTTTGGGATTCTCTTCCCTACTCCACTGGTCGGGCTTATAGAAAAAATCAGATAATCGAACATCTGTTGCAGGTGTTACGAAATTGCTAGGCGTAGACATGTTTACATCGACATCGGGACTCATAAAAAGCATGCTGTAAAATGCCGAGCCCTTTCCACCACCAGCATAATTATTGGGATCGCCACTTGCCTGATCTATTTGTATTTGTGTGTAAAGGGTACTTGATTTTAGTTTTAACTTTTCAAATAAAGTATGATCGAGATTAAGTCTTACATTCTGACGATCGGAACCTTCTGTATTATAAACAATACCTGAGTTTTTATTGTTTTCGAAAGAAAGAAAAGCTTGCGTTTTATTAATTGTTGCCCCCATCGAAACATAATTTGTAAAAAAACGCCCCGTCCCAAATATATCGTCCTGATGGTCGATTACTCGTGCATACGGATTGTCGATATAATGGTCATAATCATCATCTGGAGTACCTTTGATACGAGTATCGAAACCTTCAACGTATCCGGCAGGGTATTCGACACCTTCGAATTTTGTAAAAGTTTCTTGATTGTAATCGCTGCTTAACTTGTACGGATTGTGTTTCGAAAGTTCGATTTTCTTGCCAAGTTGTTGAATACCGTATTCGTTTCTAACTCTAATATCCCATTTTCCATCTTTGTTGGAGCTTCCACGTTTCGAAGTAATGACAATAACACCATTACCAGCCCTCGAGCCATAGAGCGCTGTAGATGCAGCCCCCTTAACTATCTGAATATCGGCAATATCGTCGGCATTAATGTCGGACATATCGCCCTCGAGCATTACACCATCGACAATAATTAGTGGTTTACTATCGCCAATAACAGAGGTAGACCCTCTAAGCCTAACACCGCTGGACGAACCAGGGTTGCCACTGGCATTGACAATAGTTACACCCGCAACCTTTCCTTGCAATGCATTTACGGCCGATGCTCCCGGAACCTGTTCCAAATCTGATGCGTTAACTTTCGAGACCGAGATACTTACCTTACTCTTTGGAGTATTGGCTGCAACCCCCGCTACTATCACCTGTTCAATATTTACAACATCGGGTTTCAGAACCAAATCGATAACCGACAGACCATTTATGGCTACTTCGGTTGTAACAAAACCAACATAACTAAATACAAGCGTTTGATCGGGCTGTGCTTTTATCGAATATTTACCATTGAAATCGGACTGTGCGGCTACTGTAGTTCCTTTAACAACTATGGTTGCTCCTATAAGTGATTGGTTGTCTTCGCCACTAATAATGGTACCTGATATTGTATTCTGTGATTGAACGAGATAGGTATTTAGTAAAAAACAAATTAATAGTAATTGCAACTGTTTCATAAATCGGGAATTACAGGTTGGCATTATATGCACTTTATATACAAACCTACATGTTTTTTGTCAAAAATGCAACAAGCAAATTAAAGCATTATTTAATTTTCTGAATTTCAAATCTTAACGATTCTTCGACAATAGAAACTTTCTTAATTCTAAATGCAAAAGAATTGCTAAACACATTCCTGTTTATTTGCGACAATTTTTGGCTATTAGAAACTTGTTCAACCGTTTGAGAATTAGATTTTGCCATAGACGACATTTCGACCAAACTATTGCAAAATGCCTGTATATAAGCAAACCAAAGTCCTTTGTGAGGCATAGAAATAATGGTACCGCTATCTTGTTGGTACGAATACATTCCATAAGGAATTTCAATCGGTTTGCTATTGACCGAAGTTTCAATTTCAAAATCTTTCTGATTGCTGAAATAGCAATATTTCAAACTAAGAGTATCGATCGAAAAAATAAAACTTGTTTTTTCGAACTGTTGCCAACCCGATCGAGTATGATTGACCGATTTGTATTGCTCGGCTTGCGTTTCAAAGCATAAAGTATCTTTATTTTCAATAATGGTTCTAAGCAAAATAACTTGCTCGTTAAATTTTGTTTTGAAACTATCTACAATTGAGTGTTTTAACCTGCCATTTTGTAAAGCACGGTATTTATTAATCTCTTCGAACTTACCAATATCGTCTTTACTATAATGATCGGCAATACCCGAAACCGACAACCTGAACATTTGTGATGCAAGCATTTGCGCACGTGCCATAGCCTGCAATCGACCCAGTGTAATATCTGAAAGCGGATCGGATATTCCAATGCTATAAACCACAACACTATCGGAAACAGGAAGTTGCCAAAACCATGCCGGCAATGTTTCGGGTCCGGTGCTAATCATCAACGACAAGTCTTTTGCTTTCTTTTTATCCAAAGTTTCTTTTTCAAAAACCTGCACAAAATCGTCGTTTATTGGAGCCTTCGAAAAACTACAAAAGACCTTAAAAAGTAGAATAATCATTAAAACAATTCGCATTTCTTTAAAAATTATGGCAAACACATTAAAATTTGCCTATACAAACTAACCCCAACCCCTTAAAAAGGGGCAATAACAAATTTGTGCTTTTGCAAACCTCAGCACTGTTAGCCCTCCTTATTAAGGAGGGTTGGGAGGTTATTAAATTATTCAAACACATAAGATTCAACATATAAGTAACATGCGCTTCATTTTAATGCGTTTGCCCTAGTTTAACAATTAAATATAATCTATAAAATTATTAAAAAACAATTTATCAAAAGCCCCCAATTATTATTTATTTCAATAAAAAAGTTACTTATCCTTCAAAAAAGGTTATTCACCGACTTTAATACCAACAAGATTTTTCAAATAACATACTTTTGGCTCATAAAAGAAAATCTAAAAATAAAATGAAAAAGTTCACAATTTATTTAATATTGTTACTTCCACTTATTCAAATAAGTGCCGAATCGAAGGAAATGGCAGGCAAAAACACCATAAGTGGCTATGTAAAAGATGCCAAGAACGGCGAATCACTCATTGGAGTAACTGTTTATATCAGAGAACTCAATCGCGGCTTAACCACCAATCTTTATGGTTATTATTCTTTTAACCTTCAACCGGGCAAGTACACAGTCGATTATTCGTATGTTGGTTACCAAACAACCACACAAACTATAAACCTCGACAAAAACTTTGTAATCAATATCGAGTTAAACGAAGAAGCACAAATGCTCGAAGAAGTAGTAATATCGGGCGATCGGCCACAAGAAAAGATTTCACGTGCCGAAATGAGTGTTGAGAAAATTGGAGCTAAGGAAATAAAAAAGATACCGGCAATGTTTGGCGAGGTCGATGTAATTAAGGCTATTCAAATGATGCCTGGAGTTATACCCACAGCCGAAGGCACTTCGGGCTTTAGTGTTCGAGGTGGAGGAAGCGACCAAAACCTGATTTTGCTCGACGAAGCCCCTGTTTATAACGCTTCGCATCTTATGGGCTTTTTTTCGGTCTTTAACAACGATGCTGTTCGCGATGTAAAACTTTACAAAGGCGATATTCCGGCAAACTACGGTGGTCGTTTGTCGTCGGTGCTCGATGTTCGAATGAAAGAAGGCAATTCGAAAAGATGGTCTGCAACTGGCGGTATTGGTCTGCTATCGAGCCGATTGACACTCGAAGGCCCTTTAGATAGTGCCGGGCGCACGTCAGTACTTATATCGGGACGCAGAACATATATGGATATTTTCTTTCCACTTTTTCCTGATACAAACCTTCAAAAAAGCATTCTGTATTTCTATGATCTAAATATGAAGATCAACCATCAAATAAATCAAAACAACCGATTGTATATTTCGGGTTATTTGGGTCGCGATATTTTTGGCGAAGAAGGTGCTAGTAAAGCCAGTTTCGGTAACAAAACACTAACCTTACGATGGAATCATCAGTTTACTCCAATTCTTTTTTCTAATGTTACAGCCATTGCTTCAAATTATGACTATTCACTTGAATCGAAACAGGCAGGAGCCGAATATGTTTGGAAATCTGATTTGGTCGATTATTCAGGAAAAATTGATTTTAACCTTTATCCCAATCCCGAAAATGAAATCAAATTCGGTTTATCATTTACCGATCATGCTATAGATCCATGCAATGCCTGGATTACCAAAGATACTACCACTCAAAAGTTTCCTAGCCTTAAAAACAATGAATTAGAATATGGTTTTTATATTTCAAACTCTCAAAAAGTTACCGAAAAAATTACTTTGAAATATGGTTTAAGGTATTCGATTTTTCAAAATATCGGACCTACTAAGTTTAACGAGTTCGACAATAATCATGTATTTGTAAAAACAATAGAATATGAAGACAATAAAATATACAAAACATATTCGGGCTTAGAACCCCGTTTAGGTATTAATTATTTGATCGACGAAGCATCGTCGGTTAAAGCAAGTTATTCGCGCACTTACCAATATATGCAATTGGCTTCAAACTCGAATGGCGGTATGCCTCTCGACTATTGGTTTGCTTCGAGCCCAAATGTAAAACCTCAGCAAGCCGATCAATATGCCATTGGATATGTGCGTAACTGGCTCAATAATAAGCTCGAAACTTCGGTCGAAGTTTTTCAAAAACAAATGGACAATGTAATAGACTTTAGAGATCATGCTGTTTTGCTCTTCAACGACCGACTCGAGGGCGATGTGCGTTCGGGTAAAGCTCGCAGCTATGGAGCCGAATTTCTAATTAGGAAAAACGACGGGAAATTAAATGGCTGGATTAGTTACACCTATTCTCGAGCTTTGCGCAAGGTGCCCGGAATTAACGATGGCAAAGAATATTCTGCACCCTACGACAAGCCTCACAACTTAAATATTATATTGAACTACAAACTAGGCGATCGATGGTTGGTTTCTGCAAACTGGATTTATGCTTCTGGAACACCTATCACTTTTCCGGTTGGCTCTTTTAAATTTAACAACAATGTTATCCCGATTTATTCAGATAGAAATGCATATAGAATGCGCGATTACCATCGCCTCGATTTGTCGGCAAGTTATTCGCCACGCAAAAAAACTTGCTTACCATTCTTTGAAGATATTTGTTGGCAGGGCGAATGGGTTTTCTCGGTTTACAACGCATATGGTCGACACAACGACTGGATGATTAATTTTGTGGACAAAGAGTTAGCACAACCCGACGGAAGTAAAATTATGACAGATACAAAACAAGCACAAAGAACTTATCTTCCATTTTTATTTTTACCAGGTATAACATATAACTTTGTATTTTAATTGATTAAACTTAACGAAAATGAAAACATATTTTAAAAATATATTCTATTCTGTATTGATTGGCACTTCAATTTTATCGTGTACAGAAGACATAACATTGCCACTCGATAAAACTTATGCCCGATTGGTAGTTGATGCAATATTTACAACCGACACCACAGCTCATAGGGTACTTCTTTCTCGCTCTGGAGATGCCTTAAACAAAGAAGCTATTGTTCCAATTACAGGTGCCAATGTTATTATTATTTCTGAATCAGACACTTTTAATCTTGAACCAAGCCCTATTACAAATGGTTTGTATCTTACAAAACCTAATGTTTATGGTATACCTGGTAAAATATACAACCTACAGATATCGCAAGTTGATATTGATGACGATGGCATATTTGAAACTTATACTGCTCAATCTGAATTAAGGAAAATAGCTCCTATAGATTCAATCGAGCTTATGTTTCAGCAGTTTGGTCCTGAAAGAAAAGGATACATGTTAAATTTATATGGTTGGGATATTGGTGGCAGAAATTATTATCTTACAAAAGCATTAATTAACGACACTTTGATAACCGACAGTATAAAAGAATATGGATATACAAACAACGCCGGTTTCGATGGTAAATATTACCCCGGATTAGGTGTATATTATCTAAACGACAATAAGCCTGACGAAAAGCTTCAAATTGGCGACAAAGTAACGTTGGAATTAAATAGCATTACCGAAGAATACTTTAACTTTGTCGATGGTTTTCAACAAGAATTAAGACCCAAAGTGCCTATTTTTAGCGGACCTTCGGCCAATGTTATTACAAATATAAATCCCAAAGACAAGGCTGTAGGCTTTTTTACAGCTTACTCAATTTATAGAGCCTCTACAATTTTTTGGGGAGACTCAACATTAATTCCACCTGTAAATCCATTTTAGTATAAATTTTTTAATGATTCATAGATTTTATTTGGGGCAAAGGTTCTTTTCAGATACTTTTGCCCCTTGTTTTTTTTACAGATGCAATCAAAAACAAAAGCAATTAATAACTTGTTATACAGAATGCTATTATTATAAAATAATTAAGAATGAATAAATTTATCCTTGTCCAATTTTTGGTTCTTTCAATTTCAGCATTTTCGCAACCCCAAGGCACGATGGGTGGAGGAGCTGGTATGCCTGCCGAAGCAGTTATTACAGGAAAGGTTATTGATGCTTCGAGCCTTCAAGCAATCGAATATGCCCAAGTTTCAATTTTGAAAATGAATGACTCGACTATGGTAACTGGTATAGTGACCGATACAGCAGGGCGTTTCAAATTAGACAAGCTCAATTACGGTCGATATATGATCGATGTAAGTTTCATGGGCTTCAAAAAGACCCGTATTCGAGGCATTATGCTAAAGCCCGACAGCAAAACAGTAAATATTGGCGACATAAAACTTGAACCCGAAAATATTGCTATTGGAGAGGTGCAAGTAACTGGTCAAAGAACGAACGTCGAATACAAAATAGATAAAAAGGTGGTAAACGTTGGTTCAAATCTTATGGCAACCGGAGCAACCGTGGTCGAAGCATTAGAAAACATTCCTTCAATTCAAACAACTGTAGAGGGAGACGTTACACTGCGAGGAAGCTCAAACTTCGTAGTGCTTATCGACGGTAAACCTTCGCAAATAACAGGGAGCGATGCACTCAAACTTTTACCCGCCAGTACGGTCGACAAAATCGAGATTATTACCAATCCATCGGCAAAGTACGAAGCCGAGGGAGGAGCTGGTATTATTAATGTGATTATGAAAAAGAATATTTCGACCGGTTTAAATGGAATTGTAAACATTTCTGGAGGGTCAACCTTTAGAGACATGGAACAAACTAGCTATTCGGGCGATTTTACATTAAATATGCGTCAAAAAAAGTTTAACTATTTTATAAGTGGCGATTACCGCGATGGTAAAGATTTTGCCGATGTAATCACCAAGCAAACAACTGCCCGAAATAATATTACACGTATACTGGAAAGCGATGGAACCGGATTTATGGCTCGAGGAGGAGCTTCTATTCGTGGAGGAGTCGATTATAATTTTACCGACAATCAAACCATCTCACTTTCTGCCGGGTACGACGAACGAAAGTTCCGACGAGACTTTGGAGGAGACTATATTTATAACTATTTCGATACTAATCAATCGAAAATTGGAATCGACAGCTTTTATACTATAGACAACAACAACCGACGAAACTTTGGAAACTATAGAATGAATCTCGATTACCAACTGAAAATAAACGAACAACAGCAAATTTCTTTCAACTCGTTTTATGGAAATTCGTTTTCAAGCGCACTTTCTCCTACAAATCAACAACTTACAGACTCCAATGGAAATGAGTTAATTAATGGCAGCAAGAAAACAAAAATTGAAGAAAAATCGGAGGGTCAAATATTGCAAGCAAAAACCGACTATACTTTCAATATTAATGAGAAAATTAAATTGGAAGCTGGTCTATTTGCCAATTTAAATGAAAGTGTTGCCGATAATACCGACAGTAAATACGAAAATAGCATTTGGGCTGTAACCGAATCGACTAATTATACATTCAACGACAATATTTATGCCGGATATATTACATTTGCACATACAACGCCTTGGTTTAGTTACCAATTGGGCATACGCGACGAATTCAGCAATCGAACATTATCTATCAAAAACGACACTTCTTTCGTAAAGAAACCCAACTTCTTTTTCCCAACAGCTCATATTTCGAAACAATTACCCTGGAATGTTGAGTTTCAGCTGAGCTATAGCAGTCGTATCAGCAGACCTCGCCCATGGGATCTGATGCCCACCGAAATGCGTATAGATAAAGAAAATATTAGAAAAGGCAATCCGGATCTCGATCCGGAACTTACCAATGCTTATGAATTGAGTATTCGAAAATCATTCATGTCGGTGGCATTTGTTTCGCTCGAAATGTTTAGAAAATCAACGAAAGATGTAATAGATAGAAATCAGGTTTGGAACGATTCTTTAAAAGTTTTTTACCACATCGCCCAAAACATTAAGGCAAATAGGAATACAGGTGCCGAATTTACTTTAAACATGCCCCTGGCAAAATGGTTTATTATTAATGGCTCTAGCTCATTCTATCTCAATGAAATCCTCGATAATCGTGTTATTAAAGGTAACGAAGAGAGTTATCAATGGGATGCACGCATAAGCTCTGTATTTCGACTAAAAACCAAAACTCAAATACAGTTTACCTACATCTACAAATCTGAAGAAAAAGAACTGTCGGGATACGAATACCCTAACCACATAACCATGATGGCTGTTAAACAAGAAGTTGGCAAAAAGGTATCGTTGTCGTTACAAGTTCGCGATCTGTTTCAAACAGGCATTAGGGGATCGAAAACATGGGGTCCCGAGTTTACGTCCGAACGTAAATTCAGTATGATTTCGCCTGTAGTTTCATTGACTTTAACCTATAAATTAAACAATTACCAGAAGAAAGAAAATGGCCAAAATCGCGAGGAAATGAATCAGGTCGATTTTGGAATGTAGGAATTCGTGTTTCGTGTTTCGTGCTTCGTGCTTCGTGTTCGATGCTCGAAGCACGAAGCACTTATTATGCGCACTATTTAATTTTCAGCCACTTTAAATAGCTTTCTACATCGGTATCCAATCCCTTACCTTCGCCAATTTGTTTACCATCGGGGTCGGTAATTAAATAATACGGTTGGGTGTTGGTTTTAAAAAGCATGGCTTGCAAATCGGCGTTGACTTGACCAATTGTTTTTTTGGTTTGTCCATCTAATGTCGATACCACCCATTCGTTTTCTGGAAGTTTCGTACGATCGTCGACATACAAAGCAATAATTACAAAATCGTTCTGTAAACGCGTCAATACTTCGGGTTGACTCCACACGGTATTTTCCATTTTCTTACAATTGCTGCAAGCATGCCCCTTGAAATCGAGCAATACTGGCTTATTGAGTTTTCTGGCACATTCGTAACCTTCTTTGTAGTCGAAATAACCTTGTAAACCGTGTGGCAAATGAAGAATATCAGAATATCTGGGAGTATTGCAGAGTGTAGACTGTACGGGTGTTGCATTAGTATTTATCGAAATTTGTTTGTTTTCTTGTGGAGGAATAAATGAGGCTATTGCAGAAAGCGGAGCACCTAAAATGCCTGTAAAGAGGTAAAGTGCAAACACAAATGAACTTCCGGCGAGCATCAATCGTCCAAAGCCAACATGATCGACAGGCGAATCGTGCGAAAATTTGATTTTTCCTAACAAGTAAATACCCAAAAGCACCGACAGTACAATCCAAATAGACAAATACAAGTCGCGACTAAGCAGGTTGAAATGATAGGTTTGATCGATAATGCTCAGGAATTTGAAACTGAATGCCAATATCAAGAAGCCGAGTACAACTTTAACTGCATTGAGCCATCCGCCCGACTTGGGCAAACCCTTGAGCATCGATGGAAATATGGCAAACAAGGTAAAAGGCAGAGCAAAAGCCAACGAATAACCCATCATACCAGCAATTGGCTTAATCGAAAGACCTTGTGAGGCTTCAATAAGTATCTTCCCGACAATAGGCCCTGTACACGAAAATGAAACTATAACCAAAGTCAAAGCCATAAAAAATGAGCCTAAGTAACCTCCCTTGTCTGCTTGTTGGTCTATTCGGTTGCTCAACGACGATGGTAACATAATTTCGAACATGCCGAAAAACGAAGCTGCAAATACAATAAAAAGCGCGAAAAACAAAAGGTTAGGAATCCAATGTGTGCTCAATATGTTACCCACATTAGCATTGACTACCGAAAACGATACCAGTACCCCTATTAGTGTGTAAATTGCAACAATTGATACCCCAAATATCAAACCCTTCACTATTCCTGCCGAGCGTTTAGAGTCTCCTCTCATAAAAAAACTTACGGTCATGGGTATCATCGGGTATACACATGGGGTTAAAACCCCCAAAAGACCCATGAATAAAGCATACCAAAAGAAACCCCAAGCCGATTCAGGTTCTTTTTCTTCCGAATTGTTTTCTTCTTTCTGAATATTAGCCGATTGGCTTGCTGTATCTGTATTATTGCCAGTTGCAATATTTTCTGAATCTTCTATTTTATTTTCGTTGGTATTACCTTCTTTTGGTTCAGAACTTGTGTCGATAGTGTCTTTTATCTTTGTACTAATATCTTTATTATCCAATTTCAAAGGTATCGAAAAGTTTACTTGCTTCGGAGGCAAGCAACTTTCGTCGTTGCAGCACATATATTCGAGCGAACCGCTTATAGTTATTGCTTTAGAGGGATCACTTATTTCAATTACCTGCTTAAACTTTGCTTTAATGTTATGAAGCGGAATATTCATCTCGAAGTTCTTGTCGAACTTAATTTCGGGTTTAGTTTGTTCAACAATTCCATTTATTAACTTATATTCTGAATTCTTTGCAAAAGTAAATGATGTTGGCACAGGTCCTCCCTCAGGTATTTGAACGCCGTACAAATGCCAACCATTTTCGATTGTTGCTTTAAAAAGAATGGAATATTTTAATTCGGAAATTTTTTTGGTTTCATATTGCCATTTTACGGGATCTTTTATTTGAGCTTGAATACCCAAAGACAATACAAATAATGAAAGGAGGAAAATCGATTTTCTCATAACAATAAGTTTAATTTTCATTTAAAGGAGCATTATTAGAATTGCAAATATACTAACTGTTAATGTTAAAAACAGTTAATGGTTAAATTGTTTAGATTCTTGCTGTATATAGCTAATTAGGTTGATATTATATAAAAACCACATCTATAACACAATGAAAAAGCTAATAAATTTCATCCAATAATTACGACAAATAATATTTATAAAACATTATTTTTGCATAAATTGATATTAGGCTCAATTTCCACCCAACAAAATGATAACAAAAAAGGGTCACGCACTTATGCACATGACCCTCTTTAAAATAATATCTAAAAATTATGCTTTTCTAATCTTAGCTCCTTTTAGAGCAAAGAAAATGATGTATGCATAGAAAAAGAAGAAGAATGCATAAGCAATACCATAGTTGCAAGTAGCTGGGTCAATTTTACCATCAGCTCCAAATGTACCAGTACTATCAACAACCATTGCCATTATATACATCCAGATACCAACAAAAACTACACCTGTACATATAATGCCTGATGCTAATTTTGACTCACTTGCAGGAATATCCTTCATTGATAAGTCAAATAGCACAGACCACATAATAGAAAGGAATAAACCTTGAGCTATTAATGGCCAAATAGAAAATTCAGAATCTTTTGTTAGGAAGAATAAAACCAACAAAAAAACGCATATTAGAGAATTAACAAGTAATACTTTTGATGCTTCAAATTTTTTTAAGATACCTGCACCTAACAGACGGCCAACAAAAAATCCAAGCGGATAAAGCCCTAAAATTAACCCTGTAATAGCAGGATTCCAATCTTTTACATTGTATGTAGTATATGATTTAAAATAATTTCCAACTCCTACTTCTAAACCCATATACATACCAATAGCAAGAAAACCTAAAATAAGATGAGGATATCCCCAAGCACTTCTTGTGCTTTTACTTTCAGATTTATCAGCTTCATTTCCAATTTCTGGCAAATTCATAAATAAAATTGCAATACCAGTTAATATTGAAATACTTGCCATTACAATATACATTATTACAGCCACCTGTTCATTCTCTAATGTAACAAGTAATTTACCTTCTGCATCTGTAGAAAGCAACATATTTCCAATAATTGGGGCGAGTACAGCTGCTGCAGAATTAATAGCAGTTGCAAAAGTTAAACGCGATGCAGATGTTTCGGGTGTTCCAAGTGCAATAACATAGGGATTAACTACTACCTGAAGAATCACAATTCCTATAGCAGTAATAAAAAGAGAAGATAATATTAATGCATAAGCAATTTCAACATTTGCACCAAGTGCAAAAATAAATAATATACTACCTATACCAGTAATAATTGAGCCTAGAATTACACTAGATTTGTAACCAATTTTCTTTACAATACCACCCATTGGAATTGATAAGATATATGCACTAAAAAAAGCTGCACTTACAAGCTGAGCTTCCATTTCAGGCAAACTAAATTTAGCTTTTACAAATGGTACAAGCATGTTATTTATCCAAGTAACATAACCTAGTAGGAAAAATAAGAATGACATGATCGCAAATGGAACTGCGAATCCTTTTGATTGATTTGACATTTTTTTAAATAGTTAAATGAATTAAATTTAATTAAATAGAAAGTTTGACAGTTCCTTTTGGTCTTATAAACAAAATATTACAAGCACCTTTGCCATATACATGTTCAATAGTGCTCACATATTTGTTCAATAAAATTTGAGGCACAAATGCCTGGATAGTTCCACCAAATCCACCACCATGAACACGCCATGCTCCTTTGCCTTTCAAGATCATTTCGCTTAATGCCAAAGCCAATGAAACTACCTGTTCGTCTTTGTGCACTATATCGAAAATGTTTTGATTGTACATAAATGAGCTGTAACCCGATTCAATAACCAAGCTCAAAAATGCTTTAAAATCATTTTTTTCAAGGGCTTCAACTTGGTTTACCACACGGGCATTATCTCCCTGAAAATGGTATGCACGAAGTAAAGCTCGGTCGCCTGTAACTTTACGTATTTCAGGCATTTTTTCGACTATTTGTTCCAATGTAACTTTGCGTAACACATCAACGCCAAGTTCTTTAGCCACCGATTTCATTTCGGTAGGCAACGAAGCATATTCTGCTTGCGAAGCAGCATCGTCGTGACCACCACCTACATCGGTAATAACCAATGCAAATCCGGTAGAAACAAAGTCGAAGTTTACTTTCTTAACGATTGGTTTCGAGGGATCTTCGAAATCTATAGTTACCAAACCACCAACCGAGCAAGCTGTTTGATCCATTAATCCACAAGGTTTTCCAAAAAAATTATTTTCAGAGTATTGACCAATAATTGCATTTTGTATAGGATCGAGTTTGCCATTGTTGAACAATTCGCCAATGATACAACCAATAAGAACTTCGAACGATGCCGATGAACTTAAACCTGAACCTTTTGGCACATTACCATCGATACAGCAATCGAAACCACCAATAGTAAAGCCAAGCTCTTTCATACGAGCACTAATACCTCTTACAAGCGATTCTGAAGTATAAAATTCGTCTTTGTTTGGCGTTAAATTTGATAAATCAACTTCGAACTTTTTATAACCCTCAGATATAACTCTGATCATGTTGGTGCCATTTTTTGCAGCTACAGCAATGTTGTCCAAATTTACTGCTCCTGCCAATACACGACCATAATTATGATCGGTGTGGTTGCCACCTATTTCGGTACGACCAGGTGAACTAAATAATTCAACATCATCATTTTTAAATTCAGCTACAAATTTATTGATTTGTGCAATATAACGCTTTGCTTGATTTTCAAGCGTAACAGTATCTTTTCCATATAATTCTATAAATGTAGAATTATTACCATTATTAATTTTTAAAATTAATGCATCTGATTTTCCCATAATATCAATTAATTTTTTTATAAATAAATAAAAGCTCAAATACAGATAGTTAAACAAATGTCGTTTAGTTAACTCTATCAATTAACATAGGGCAACGCCTATGTTTTAAATAACATAAACTATTAACACAATAAGCTTTAAAAATAAGTTAAAGCTTTTACTAATAATGCCTGGCAAATATAATATTATTGAATTATCTCAATGTAAAAAAGGGGAAAAATTTGGTAGTTGTAATAAAAATACACTTACAAAAAGCCCCAGTGGATTTTCTGTATAATGCTTTCTATTTCGCGGTCTTCGGCATTGTTAGAAGGATCGTATTCAACTTTAAGATTGTATCCAAACAGTCGACCCAAACTCTGCCAAAACATAGCCGTCCATGTACTGCGAAGTTCCTTTACTAATGAATAAGTAGTACGATTTGTTTCACGATCGATAAGTCTTACAAGAATTTTGCCCTGAGAAATAGAAAGCTTTTTCAATTCTTTCTCAAAACGCTGCATCAGAGCATTTTCGGCACTATCAAGAAATAACTTCTTTTCTTGTTCATTATTCAATGTCAATAAATGATTGTTTATTTCCCAAAGCTTTTCTTTTGCAATAATGGCATAGGGGTATACTTTTTTAACATTGTAAACCAGTCGATTAAACTGTTTTATCTGTTTTTTAGACATTTCAGCCGTTGGACTTACTATATAAACCGGGTCGTATACCAAAAGTGGCAAGGTATCGCCATCAACAATTTCAAACAACAATGTATCGGGTTTTATAGCATTGAAACTTGTTGCATTTACAAAATGTGCAGTAAATAAAAAAAACAATATGTTTAATATGGTTTTCACTTTAAGTTACTTGTTTGATATATATTGCACTACAAAATTACAATTAAAATTTATTATTTATAGAACAAATTGGTCAAATTAATATAATAGATTTGCACATATAACGTTAAAATGTGGTTGTAAGTTACCTTTAATTAATTATTTTGACTAAAATGGATTCGAGCAACAGAGAATATTCTAATAACGAAATAACAGTTTTTTGGCGACCCGACAAATGTATTCATGCTACAACCTGTTACAGGGAACTTATTGAAGTATTTAACCCCCGGAAAAGACCATGGGTCGATATTAACGGTGCTCCTGCCGAAAAAATAATTGACATAATAAATAAATGCCCAACCGAGGCATTGACCTATAAATGGGTCGATGAAGAAAAAAACAAGTCTGAAGAAAACCAAAAAAGTGAAAAAATAAAAAAGGCTCTCGAATTTGCCAACGAAAGCAAAACCAATCCTCCTGTTAACATCAATATTATGAAAGATGGACCCTATGTGGTTCAGGGTAAGTTTAAAGTGTATGATTCGGGCGGTAAAGAACTACGATCGATGCAAATGATGTCGTTTTGCAGGTGCGGCGAATCAAACTCTATGCCCTTCTGCGATGGATATCATCGTAAAGCAGGCTTTAGAAGCGAGGTGTAAATAATAGTGAACAGTGAATAGTGAATAGTTGACAGTTGATAGTTGATAGTTAACAGTGAACATAAAAAAGATGTATGGTAAACAATAATGAAATAACTGAGTTTAGAGTTGTGCCCAATGGACCTTTACATGTTAAGGGAAATATTGTTATTAAAGGCACAAACGGCAAGGAATACGATATAAAAAATGAAGCTTGGCTATGTCGTTGCGGACATTCGAACGACAAACCATTTTGCGATGGTTCCCACAAAACAAAAGGAGTAAGAGATTAATTCTGGTAACGATGTATAAGTACTCCATAACTGCTATTATTTCTGCTTTATTTTTCTTAATAACAAGTAGCTGCGAAAAAGAAGAATACCTAACAAGCAATGCCCAATTGTATTTTTCGACCGACACTATTTCGTTCGATACGGTATTCAACACTATTGCTACATCGACACGCAAGTTGATGGTTTACAATAGATACAACAAATCGTTAAAAATATCATCAATTACACTTGCGGGAGGTACAGCTTCTGCCTATAAAATCAATATCGACGGCTTGTCTAAAACAAGCGTAGAAAACATTGAGCTTTACCCCAAAGACAGCATGTATATTTTTGTACAGCTCGTCAATCCTCAACAAAACAACAACCAACCAATAAATATCGACGACGAACTTGTTTTTTCTACCAATGAGCAAACACAGAAAGTATTGCTTCGGGCTTGGGGACAAAATGTAATTATTCTTCGCGACAAACATATTGCCACAGATACCTTTACATCGGCAAAACCATATTTGGTTTATGGAACACTTACGGTCGATTCGGGACAACTGCTTACACTCGAAGCCGGTACACGAATTTTCTTTCACAACAAAGCTAAAATGATTGTAAAAGGATCGATACAAAGTAAAGGAGAGTTAAATAAGCCTGTTTTGTTGGCTTGTGACCGATTCGACAATCTGCTTCCCGATATTTCTTACAAAATAATTGGAGGACTCTGGTCGGGTATCGAATTCGAAAGCACTTCTGAAAACAACATTTTTGCATACACCGAAATTAGAAATGCCATTACAGCTATAAAATCGACAAACGCCAACGCTTATTATTCAATAAAATTTGAGTTCATCAATTCACAAATATTACACAATTCATTTTGCGGCTTTTACTTACAAAATTCAAGTGTTAAACTTGTCAATACTGTAATTGCAAATGCCGGATCGTCGTTGTTTACAGCATTTGGCGGAGGACAATTTGAATTCATTCATTGTACCCTTGCCGACTTTTTCGAAGTAGGCCAATTGACCGGCAGAAATAAGGGAGACTTGGTATTTTTGACCGACACTTTTAATAATACTTCAAATAAATTAAATATTTATTTTGGAAACACTGTACTTGTAAGTAATTACGGAGCATCGTTCAACGTCAACACATTAGATTCGACACATATCAATTATAGATTTGAAAATTGTTTTCTAGATCTCGATTACTCTAAATTCGACACAACAAATATTTCAAATTTCAAAAAAAATAAATTCTCAACGAATCGAAGTCTTTTTAAATCGAATTCAGATTTTTCGTACAACTTCACGCCCGACACGCTATCGGTTCTTATCAATATTGGATCGGATTCTATTGCCCAATTATACCCTTTAGATATAAAAGGACAATCGCGAATATCTACAAAATCCGATATTGGTGCAATTGAAAGAATTGAAAAATGAAAATCGTTTTTACACTTTTTATATCAGCAATAATATTCACACATGTTTTTTGCCAAAATGCATCTATAAAACCTTTTAAGATTATGTTCTATAATGTCGAAAATCTCTTCGACCCCGAAGACGATTCGACCAAAAACGACAATGACTTTACTCCCAATAGCAAAAAGCATTGGACCTACAACAGGCTTCATACAAAACTCGAACATATTACGCAAGTAATAATTGCAGCTGGGCAATGGGAACTGCCTGCCATTGTTGGCATGTGCGAAGTCGAAAACCGCTTGGTACTGGAAATGCTGCAACGAAAGAGTACAATAAGTAAATATCGTTACCAAATAGTACACTACGACTCGCCCGATGCACGAGGTATAGATGTAGCAGCTATTTACAGACCCGATTTGTTCAAAGTTGTTGCCAGCAAACCCATTCGTTTAACAATAAAAGATAGACCCCACAAAAAAACGCGCGACATTCTTTACATCAAAGGAGTAGCATTAGCTTCGAAAGACACACTTCATATTTTTGTCAATCATTGGCCTTCGAAACTCGGAGGTGCGGCAGCATCGGATCCATACCGACTTTTTGCAGCACAAACGCTTAAAAAAGCTATAGATTCGATTATTGTCAAAAACCACAACAGCAAAGTGATTGTTATGGGCGATTTTAACGACGAGCCCGATAGCAAATCGATACAGGAACTAACACTCAATAAGTCGTTACAAAGCAACAACCCTTCAATCCTTATCAATTTGGCTACTCCACTTATGAAAGCAGGAAAAGGAACCAATAATTACAGAGGGCGGTGGTCTGCTATAGACCAAATAATGGTTTCGCAAACCCTAATAAACTCAAGATCGGGACTTACAACCTCTTCAGAGAAGTTTAGAGCCGTTTCGGACGACTTTCTTTTGGTAAGCAATAGGAACAACGAAAAAGTTCCTTTTAGAACTTATTCTGGTCCCCAATACTTGGGCGGTTACAGCGACCACTTGCCAATAATTGTAGAACTCAACATTGTAAAGCCATAATCTCTATAGCTGTAAACCTGTATACGAATGAGGAGTTAAAGCCCGAAGTTCGGCTTTGACGTTTTCCGAAATATTTAAGGAATCGATAAACGATTTAATTGTATTGGCATTAATTCCTTCGCAAGTACGGGTCAAGTCTTTCAAGGCTTCATAAGGATTTGGATATCCTTCGCGCCTTAGTATGGTTTGTACGCCTTCGGCAACAACAGCCCAATTGGCCTCCAAGTGTGAATTTATTTTGTCGGTGTTGGCGTAAACTTTACTCAAACCCTTGTTGAGCGATTTCAAAGCAATTAGCGTATGAGCAATAGGTACACCCACGTTACGGGTAACAGTCGAATCTGTTAGATCGCGCTGCAAACGTGAGATCGGAAGTTTTGCAGACAAATGCTCAAACATTGCATTAGCTACCCCCAAATTACCTTCGGCATTCTCGAAATCGATAGGGTTTACCTTATGAGGCATAGCCGAAGAACCTGTTTCGTTTTTGGCAATTTGTTGTTTGAAATAATCCATCGATATATAGGTCCACATATCGCGCGAAAAATCAATTAAAATTGTATTAATGCGTTTCATAGCATCAAACAAAGCCGCTAGATTGTCGTAGTGTTCAATCTGAGTGGTAGTTTGAGATCGGTTTAATCCCAAATTCATCTCTACAAACTTGTTGGCAAATGCCACCCAATCTATTTTAGGATAAGCAACAGCATGTGCATTGAAATTGCCTGTTGCCCCACCAAATTTGGCAGACCAAGATACTTGCTTCATCATGCCTATTTGAATAGCAACACGTTCGGCAAAAACCTTTATTTCCTTACCCAAACGTGTAGGAGATGCCGGCTGACCATGTGTATGAGCCAGCATGGGAATATTCTCATATTCCTTAACAAGCGAATACAATTGACATTGTAACTTTTCGACAGAAGGATAATATACTTTTTCGACAGCCTCTTTTAAAGACAATGGTATGGCAGTATTGTTAATATCTTGCGATGTTAAACCAAAGTGAATGAACTCTTTGTATGAACTTAAACCTAAGTTGTCAAATTTTTCTTTTAGAAAATACTCAACAGCTTTCACATCGTGATTGGTATTTTTCTCAATGTCTTTGATACGTTGGGCATCATGAGTCGTAAAATTGTAATATAAATCGCGCAACAAAGTGAATAAATTCTTATCGAAACCTGCCATTTGAGGCAAAGACAATTCGCACAATTCAATAAAATATTCAACCTCGATTTGAACCCTATATCGAATCAATCCAAACTCAGAGAAATATTCAGATAGTTCAGAAGTTTTATCTCTGTATCGACCATCGATAGGCGAAATAGAAGTTAATGCAGTAAGTTCCATTATTCAATTTTTAAGACCTGCAAACCTACACGAAATTTATAAAATAAGCAAAATGTTCATAAAACAATCGTCAAATTGTTCGAAAAACGTTAAATTAGCGCTCAAAATTAGATAGTCAGATGAGTGAAAAAGTACGGGTCTCAGTAATATCATACCTCAACTCCTACCCTTTTGTATTAGGTTTAAAAAATCATTCCATTTCAAAAAAAATTGAACTTTCGGTTGATTATCCGTCTGCTTGTGCAGAAAAACTCATAAACAATCGAGCTGATATAGGACTAATACCCACAGCAGCTATTCAACACATAAAAAACCCAGTAATCGTCAGCGATTTTTGCATTGGAGCAACCGATAAAGTACGATCGGTAGTACTTGTAAGCGATGTACCTCTCGAAAGCATCAAAAATGTTTATCTCGATTTCGAATCGCGAACTTCTGTGGCATTGGTCAAAATATTGGCAATAAATTTTTGGAAGAAAGACTTTAGCTATTTCAACACCAATGCAGGTTTTGAAACAATGGCGATGAACAATGGCGATGCTATGGTAATAATTGGCGACAAAGCCATGTTGCACGAAAAAGAACACAAATACACATACGATTTGGCTTCTGAGTGGTATTCGTATACAGGCCTGCCATTTGTATTTGCTTTTTGGGTAGCCAACAAGGAACTGGATCCGGAATTTGTACTGCATTTTAGCCTTGCTCTCGAATATGGTCTTTCAGATCTTCGGAAAGTTGCAGCATTGGCTATTACCGAAAATCCGGAACTCAAAAATATAGATATTATCGACTATTTGGTAAATAACATAAGCTACATGGTCGACGAGAAAAAAATGGAAGGATATAAACTGTTTTCAAAATATTTAAAAGAAATTTAATACAATACAAAATATGAAACCGATATCAAAGAAGCTGCTATTTTTCTTTATTATAATGCTTTTACCCTTGATGGGAGCTGGATTGAACGACAATACAAATGATAAAAAATTGGTATATCAATTTAGTATCGACAAAGAAATAATGCCCGCCATGTGGCGCATAACCAAACTATGTATCGATGAAGCTATCAAGTTAGATGCCGATTACATCGTGATTCGTCTCAATACATACGGTGGTATGGTTGATGTAGCCGATTCGATTCGTACCAAATTGCTCAACTGCCCCATTCCCATATTGGTATTTATCGATAACAATGCGGCATCGGCCGGAGCGCTCATTGCTATTGCAGCCGATAGTATTTATATGCGACAAGGTGGCAGTATTGGGGCTGCAACAGTCGTAAATCAAACCGGCGAAGTAGTTCCCGAGAAATACCAAAGCTACCTTCGGGCAATCATGAGGTCTACAGCCGAAACTCATGGCAAAGACACAACTATAATAGGCAAAGACACCCTTATAAGATGGCATCGCGACCCAAAAATTGCTGAAGCTATGGTAGACCCACGCACTTATATTAAAGGAGTTAACGATAGTAATAAAGTATTGACCTTTACCACCGAAGAAGCAATTGCCAATAATTTTTGCGAAGGAAAAGCCGAAAACGTAACAGAAGTACTCAAACAAGCTGGTATTGAAAATTACGAAATAAAGGAATACAAAGTGTCGGCTATGGATGGCATTATGGGTTGGCTTACCAGTCCTGCTCTACAAGGAATTCTTATTATGGTAATTGTTGCAGGTTTGTATTTCGAAATGCAATCGCCCGGAATAGGATTTCCGCTAATTGCAGCTATAATAGCAGCCTTGCTTTATTTTGCACCACTTTATATCGAAGGTTTGGCAAACCATTGGGAAATACTAATTTTTATTATTGGTATAATACTTATTGTTGTTGAAATATTTGTATTGCCCGGATTTGGAGTAGCTGGTATAGCCGGCATAGTGCTTGTAATAACCGGACTCACCCTAGCCATGATAGGCGCTTTAGACTTTACACCTGTTAACAACCCAGCTGAACCTGAAAGTGAATTAAAAATAATTCCCGGTTTTTCAGTATTATTTAGGGCATTAACAATAGTCGTGGTTTCGGTTACGCTTTCTTTTATTGTATCGTTGTTTTTTAGCAGCAAAATATTAATGAGCAAAACCTTTCGTTTGGCATTGACAGCCGAACAAAAAAGCTCTGAGGGTTATGTAGGCTCACAAGCAGAATTAAAATCGCTTATTGGTAAAACCGGAAAAACTATTACCGTTCTTCGTCCATCGGGAACCGTCGAAATTGAAGGAAAACCTTACGATGCCAAATCGGAATCGGGCTTTATTGAACAAGAGCAAATTATTAAGGTTATAAAACAAGAAGCTGCTCAGCTCTATGTAGTCAAAGCATAATCTGGTATTTATTGTATTTATTCTGCAACAAACCATAAGGTACAAAAAACAAAAAGCCGGAACTTTTCCGGCTAACATGCTATAGTTTTTTTTATATCTAAATCTATTTCACAAACTTGAGTCTTTTAAAATTATAGAGACGAAAGTTTAATATTTTCAGATTTGATAATAACCAAACCGTCAGATATTATAAAAGTTTCTTCAACTATTTGTTTTCCACTTTTGATAAATACTTTGTATTCACCATTTTCTAGTTCTTTAAAATTTAGAATCTTTGCAATTTTAGAATCGTAGTAACTTTTATCAAAAAGCACGACTGTACCTCCTTCATTTTCAACTTTAATTGAAACTTTTTTCTCGAAAGGATTCAATACACTAATCATTGCTTTTTTCTCTGTTTCTACAGCTTGTACATTTACAAATTGCTTAAACTCTGCAGCATACGAAAAAGCAGATACTAACAACAAGGCTGTAACTGCAATTTTTGTTTTTAAATTCATTGTTTTCATTGTTTTGTTTTTTAAAAATTTTTACTATTTAATTACGATACAAAGTTAGTTCATTTATTGAATAAACTATCGTACTTTATGTAAATTAATTGTTAAATAATTAAAAAATTATGATTGAGTGATAATATTATGAGTATCTGCAACGATATATCATTGTTATTCAGAATTATATAAAAAAGTCCGATTTGAAAAAAGAACTTCAAATCGGACTTACAAAACAGATAGAGTATAAATTAGATATTATTATTCTTACAAAAAATTTATGTTCAACATATTACATTCTAAAAAAATCCATTGCTTCCTGAAGTTCTTCTGCTTTGGTATTTAAGCGGCTTGCGCTTTCGGTCATGCGGTCGACATTTACCACATTTTGCTGAGTGCGTTCGTTGAGTTGCTGAATTGCATTGTTTACCTGTTCGGCTCCGGTCGATTGTTCGGTACTAGCCGTAGTTATTTCTTGAACAAGTTTTGAGGTATCTTTTATTTCGGGTAAAAGATCTTGGACAAGCTTTCCCGATTGGGTCGATTGATTGACGGTAGATTGAGCCAACACCATAATTTCGTCGGCAGCAGCTTTACTGCGTTCGGCCAATTTACGAACTTCACCGGCCACAACCGCGAAACCTCTACCATGTTCGCCTGCTCGAGCTGCTTCAACGGCCGCATTGAGCGCCAATATATTGGTTTGAAAAGCAATATCGTTGATAATGCTAATTTTATCGGTAATGTTCTGAACAGCAACCAAACTTTGCTCCGATGCTAAACCTACTTTTGTAACAGTTTCAGAAGCTTTATTCGAACGTTTTTCAGTTTCTCTAGCATTTAGGGTTGTTTGCTGAATATTGGCAGACATCTCTTCGATCGAAGCCGATATTTCTTCGACCGATGCTGCTTGCTCGTTTGCAGCTTCAGATAATGACATGCTCGATTTATTTATTATATGAGCCTCTTCGTTAAGAAGTTCCGCACTAGATTGTATCGAATGAATGACATTTTTAAAATTTACTTGTAAATCGCGCATCGATCGGTTGATATGACCGACCTCGTTGTTTTGATCGATAAAATCTAAATCTATTTCGGCATTAAGATTGCCTTTCGAGAGTTCATCTAAACTTTCGGTTGCTTTTCTTAAGGGTTTAAGTATACGTGCTGAATAGGTAAAGAGCAACAAGGTTAATATTACTCCTACCGGTACCGAAATGTATTGTGGGTATTCATTTTTATAAAAAGCTGCCAATTGAGTGTTGGCCATAATAAGCAACAAATTTGCCACCCAAATTGAGCCAATTTTAACAAAAATTGATCCTTTAAAGAACCTGTTTAAAATAAAGTATGCAACAGGCACTCCAATGATTATACTGGGCAAAATCCTAAAAAGCACTTCACTGAATTTCATTTTTTGATATTTATAGGTTTAAACATACATACTTTTTTACCAATTTTAATCAATGTCTTTTAGTTAAGCTTTTTTAAACCTCCCCTGCCCCTCCTTTACTTCGACTAAGCTCAGTAACCGAGAAGGGGAAACCGCTGTACTGCAATGTTATTGCCCCCGTTTGTTGAGCGTAGTCGAAACATAAGGGGTTGGGGTTATTTGTATTTGCCTTAACTAAACGGCATTCAATTTTAAAATTTAAAAAAGTGCTTTAAAGATATTATTATTTTTTCATTTTCACTATTTCGAGACCTAGTACTTTTGCTTTATCGAGCATAAAATTATACGCTTCGTCGTGGTTATTAGCAATAAGCCCGTCGAGTATAGCATCTTTAATGGCATTTTTAATTATTCCAATTTCTTTGCATGGCGGCAATCCAAAGGTTTCAATTATTTCGTTGCCATCGACCGGTGGTTGAAAGTTGCGAATGGCATCTTTTTCTTCAATCTCTCTAAGTTTTTGGCGAACCAATTGAAAATTGTCGAGATAACGCTGTTTAAGTTTTTCGTTTTTTGAGGTAATATCGGCCTGGCAGAGCAACATAAGATCGTCGATATCGTCGCCGGCATCGAACAACAAGCGCCTCACAGCCGAGTCGGTAACTTCTTCTTTGACAAGTGCTATGGGTCGCAAGTGTAGTCCAACCATTTTTTGAACATAATGCATACGCCCATCGAGCGGCAATTTCATTCGGTTAAAAATACGACTTGTAAGACGTTCGCCCACAACTTCGTGTCCATGAAAAGTCCAGCCTGTGCCTTCTTGAAATCGCTTGGTTCCGGGCTTTGCAATATCGTGCAACAAAGCTGCCCAACGCAACCATAGATCGTTAGTGTTTTTCGAAAGATTGTCGACCACCTGCAAGGTATGGTAAAAAACATCTTTGTGCATTTTGCCCTGGATATTTTCAACACCTTTGAGACGCTGAAATTCAGGGAAAACAATAGCCATCAAGCCTGTTTTTTCCATCTGATCGAGCCCAATAGACGGACGAGGCGACAGCATGAGTTTATTAAACTCGTCGATAATGCGTTCTTTTGATACAATCTCGATACGCGAGGCATTGCGCTGTATGGCCTCGAAAGTTTCTTTTTCGATTTCAAAATCGAGTTGAGAAGCAAAACGAACAGCGCGCATCATTCGGAGCGGATCGTCGGAAAAAGTAATATCGGGATCGGCAGGTGTACGAAGAATTTTGTTGTCCAAATCAATCAACCCGCCAAATGGGTCGACCAAAGTTCCATAATCTGCTTTATTGAGACTAATAGCGAGAGCATTAATGGTAAAATCGCGACGAATTTGATCGTCTTCGAGAGTACCGTTCTCGACAATAGGTTTGCGAGAGTCGCGACGGTACGACTCCTTGCGTGCCCCAACAAACTCGACCTCCCAATCGTCAAAACGAAGCATGGCTGTGCCAAAGTTTTCGAAAACGCTTACGTGGCACCGACCACCTATTGCCTTTGCAACCTGCCGAGCAAATTCAATGCCATTGCCGGCAACCACTATATCGATATCTTTCGATTGGCGTTCGAGAAAACAATCACGCACAAAACCACCTATAACATAGGCCTCAATACCTTGTTGTTCGGCAGAATCGGAAAGAATTGAAAATATTTTACTTTGAAGAAAATGGGTATACATAATTTTATTTTGCAGCACAAAAGTACAAAATAGCAGAAACTAGCAACTACTCAATAAGAAGGTTTTATTTGAAGATTGATATGTTTTTAATAACTATTATCAGTATGCAATATACTGCACTATAAATGTATATTTCTCAATATCCCATTAATATCTTCAATTAATAGTGCATTTTGTTGCCCTAAAAATTGTTTTATTAAGAAATATTTGTATTTTTACAAATAAAAGAGCAATATTATGCACTTTACGAATTTAATCAATACAATAAAAGAACGTAGAGAAAATCTCAAGGTTAACCAAGAAAATTTGGCTAAACTTTCGGGAGTTGGATTACGAACACTTAAGCAATTTGAGAGTGGTAAAGGCAATCCAACCCTTTATACTATTGAGAAAATAGCAGGCACCTTAGGTTTAGAAGTTTGTTTAAAGGTTAAAACAGCAATAACAAATGAGGAAAGCAATAATACTTTATAAAAACCAAGAAGCAGGCATGTTAACTCAGCATGATAATGGTTCATACACCTTTAAATACGATAACTTATGGATTATAGATAAAACAAAACCTTCTATTAGTTTAACATTGCCAAAATCTCAACAAGAACATCATTCCGCCTTTTTATTTCCTTTTTTTTACAACATGCTTCCGGAAGGATCTAATAAACAGATAGTATGTAAGCTAAATAGATTGGACTTGAACGATTCGTTTGGGATACTTCTTACCACGGCAAAGAATGATAATATTGGAGCTATAAAAGTTATTAAAACAGAATAATTGTATGATTTTAAATGAAATAACATATTGTCCTGGAACATTATCGGAGGGTCATACAAGTTATAGCAGAGCATGTCTGTCAAAAGTATTTAAAGGAAAAAAAGTGAATCATATATTGCCTTACGATTCACCGACTTCAAATACAGAAACAGATTATCTATTTGATGAAAATCGAAAACGAATATCCATTTCAGGTGTACAAGAGAAATTCTCAGTCTTACTTGATAAAAATAAATTACGACTCATCAAAGAAGAAGAGCAAGGTGAATATATTCTAAAACCAATTCCGAGTACAGGAAAAAAACCTGAGTGCATGCCAGCTAATGAACATTTAACTATGCAAATAGCAAAGCAAGCTTATGGCATCGAATCAGCAGAAAACGCATTAATATTTTTCAGAGATGGTTCACCAGCATATATTACAAAGAGATTTGATGTAAAAGCAGACGGTTCGAAATTGGCACAAGAAGATTTTGCTTCTCTTTCGGGAAGGACACCACAGACACATGGAGAGCACTATAAGTATTCTGGAAATTATTTTGAATTATTTGAAATAATGAAAAAGTTCGTCCCTGCATATCCTTTAGAAGCTCCAAAGCTATTTAAAATACTAATATTCAATTATTTATATTCAAATGGAGATGCTCATTTAAAGAATTTTTCATTAATTGAAACCTCGATGGGCGATTTTAAATTAAGTCCTGCTTATGATATGTTAAATAGTCGGATACATATAGAGGACAAAGATTTTGCATTAGAAGATGGGCTTTTACCTAAAAGCTTAGCACAGGGTAATGTCTTCTCACAATTTAAAATTCTCTCTGAAAAAGCTGGAATTAATAAAAAAGTATATGACGACATACTTAATACAATGCTTAATCAGTCTAACTTTGTTAAAAAATTAACCTTTTCTTCTTTTTTAGATGAGTCAACACAAAGAAATTATTTTCAGGCTTATCAAACACGACTCAAAAAACTTAAAAAAGAATGAAGTACTGGCAACAAAAACCCATTACCTGACCACTATCAATTTCTTTTTAATGGCATACATAATTAATCCTGCCGAATTTTTTGAATTTGTTTTTGCAAACAATGCTTCTTTAAATCTGTCGACCAGAGATGCTGGCATCGACAATTCTTTTGAAATTTCTTCGTTCGACAAACCTTTCGAGATATTTAATAAAACAGCTGTTTCTTGCTCGGTAAGATCTGTTTGCAAATTCTCTGTATTTGAATCGGATTTAACTTTTTCGCTATTAACTTTAGAAATTATATTTCTAAGAAGTTCTTGTGAAATATAATTGCCTCCCGACGAAACCTCATTTATTGCAGTCTGTAATTCAACCAAACCTGCACTTTTAATAACAAAACCCTTGGCACCGGCTTCAATTGCCGAGTAATAGTGTGCTTCGTCTCCATGCGAAGTAAGACACAAAATTTTCAACTCCGGTTTCAACTTTATAGCTTTTGCCATAGCCTCAATTCCATTCATCACGGGCATATCGATATCCATCAATACCAAATCGGGATTGTGTTTTGGAAGCAAATCCAAAAATTCCTGACCATTGACAGCTTCGGCAACTACTTCGCCAAACTTCTCAATGCTTATTATTGATTTTAATCCTTGTCTGAATATGTTGTGATCGTCGGTTAAAATAATCTTAATCATGGTGTCATTTGTTTTTAATATAGTATTATTGTATCATTCTATTCAATCGATATATAATGTTGCCGAAGGAATTGTAACAAACAATTTCATACCTGTTCCCGGTGAGCTTACAATTTTCAAAAAGCCATCGAGTGTTTCAACCCTGTTTTGCATATTTATAAGTCCAAGACCATTCTTATTCTTTTTCACTTCATACAAATCAAAACCTTGTCCATCGTCGGAATAGTTTACAAATAGTATTTGATTATCGTCCATAATCTCAATATTAACATTATGAGCATCAGCATATTTAATGGTATTATTTACACATTCGATTATTACCCTGTACAACAATATCTCGATGTTTTGCATTAATCGCGAACGTAATCTGATATCGATTTTAAATTTTATACTTACAGTAGATCTAATTTTGCTGACAAAAGACTCAATAGCTGTTTGCAAACCGTATTTGAGCAATACGCTAGGACTAAGCTTGTTAGAAATATCTTTTACACTTTGAATTGCTTCGTCGGTAATTTCAATAGTTTGATCGATAAGTTCTGCTTTGTTTTTAAGTGCATCGGGCTTATTGAGCCATTGCAGATAGAGTTTTATAGTAGTAAGAATGGGGCCCAGACCATCGTGAAGCTCCTGCGAGATACGTGTTCGCTCGGTTTCTTCGGATTGTATGGTTGCTAAGGTCATTTGTTGCTGCAAATTTTTCCTTTCTACGATACTTGATTTTATAATTTCATTGGCGGTTTTAAGCTCCTGCACCTTGTTAGTCAACTCTTCATTAATCTCAATTAATTGCGAAGTCCGAAGCTTAACTGTTTGTTCAAGCTTTTCGTTGGTTTCAATCAATTTGTGTTGCAGTCGCGAAATAGTTAAATGGGTCTCGATTCGAGCCATTAACTCCTGAGCACGAATAGGTTTGGTAATATAATCGACTCCTCCACTGTTAAATGCTTTAATAATATCGGATGTTTCGTCTAATGCAGTAAGAAATATTACCGGTATATCTTTAGTTTTTGAATTTTGTTTAACAATACGACATACCTCATATCCATCCATATCGGGCATCATAATGTCTAAAAGTATTAGATCGATTGTAATCTCGTCCAATACTTTTAGAGCACTAATACCATTCATAGCGAGCGCTATTTTATATTTTTTTTCGGCAAGAATAGCGCTCACCATTTGTAAATTATTGGGATTGTCGTCAACAACTAAAATGTAAGGAATGTCTTCCATAGATCTTAATATGTTTCAAATGCATCGTCGTTGTCGATCTTTTCGGCAAGTTTAATATGTGCGCCCCCAGTCAAACGACTAACTGGTGTCGATTGTTTTCTCGGCTCCTTTATCTGTTTGCGTCGAAGGGTAGTTACTTCTTCGTTGGTCTTGAAGTACGAAATCACATCTTTCAGTTGTTCGGCCATACTCGATAGTTGTTCGGAACTCGACGACAATTCTTCGGCCGACGATGCATTTTGCTGAGCAATGGTGTTGAGTTGATTAATAGCTCCATTTATCTGGGTAGTTCCCGATTTCTGCTCCATACTCGCTGCGGCAATTTCTTGCACCAATTTTGCAGTATTTTGAATATCGGGTACGATCGACTTGAGCAATTCGCCCGATTTTACAGCTACTTGAACACTCGATTGTGCCGTTTGAGTAATTTCTTTTGCAGCAGCCTGACTAAGTTCTGCCAACTTGCGCACCTCGGCTGCTACCACCGCAAAACCTTCGCCATGCTCACCTGCACGTGCAGCTTCGATAGCAGCATTGATAGCCAATATATCGGTCTTTTGTGCTATAGATGTTATCACTACAATTTTTTCAGCAATTTCTTTCATAGCCGAAATGGTTACTTCTACTGCTTTGTTGCCCTCGGCAATATCGGTAGCAGCTTTGAGCGATATTTTCTCGGTTTGCTGAGCATTGTCGGTATTTTGCTCAATAATTGAGCTCATTTCTTCTATCGACGACGATACTTCTTCGACCGACGAGGCTTGTTCGTTGGCTCCTTGCGACATTTGCTGCGAACTGGCACTAATTGCCGAGCTACCATCGGCAACATTCTGAGCTGCCATATTGACCTGACGAACAATTTCTTCCAATTGAGTAACCATCGACGACAGAGCCAACAATAGTCCATCTTTATCGGAGCGAGGTTTTAACTGAATAGTTAAATCGCCAGTTGCTATTCGCTTAATGTCTGAAACAATTTGTGTGTTTACTTTTATCATTTCCGACAATGCCTTTGACAGTTCATCTTTTTCGGAGCGAATGTCTATTTTTAAATCCAAATTGCCTTCCGACATTTGCTTGGTTGCATCGGTAATTTGCAACATGGCATCTATCAGAATGTTTAGGTTATTCTTTATTTCGTTAAAATCGCCATTGTAGTTTTCCTTTATTTTGGGTGGTATATCGCCTTTCGAAATACGGTCGACATACTCTGCAGCTACATTCAATGGACCAATAACAGCATCGAGCGTATTATTTATGCCCACTACAATACCTCTAAACTCAGCATTAATTTTTTCAGGTTCGCCGCGTGTCGATAAGCGACCTTGAACGGCAGCCTCAGATAATGAATTGGTTGTGTTGATTACCGATTTTACAATAGATTGAATATTGCCAGCAATAACAAATCCTAAAACAATGGAAACAATCACCACAATAACAATAAGAATTAGCAAAAATAAAGTTGAACTTTCTGCTAATACGTTATTATCTGCTGAAGTTTGTTTTGCCAACTCTACCTTACTAGCTTGAAGAATATCTAATGCTTCTTGACACAAAAAATTGTCAGATTTCATCTTTCCTTGCATTAATGCTAAAGCCTCTTCTTTTTTGCCAATCTCAAGAAGATCCTTTATTTTAGGTACTGATGTCAAATAATCATCAAAAGTTTTTTTCACATTTTTCACTTCAATTTTGCCCTTTTCTGTCAGTGTAGTAACTTCAACATGATTAAAACTTACATTAAAATATCCAACTAATTTATCAATATCATTAAATCTATCTTTCTGTTCGTTCAAGTCTTTTGCAAATATTGCATCACGAACATTTACTCTTATTCGTTGAAATGCTGTAGTCATTTCCATAAGATCACTGAGAGGAACAGTTATTTTCTCATACATTACAATATCGGCATCTTCTATCAAATGCAAACGACTTATACCCATATACCCAATAATACCTGTAAAGACCGCGATTAATAGAAAACTACTAAGAAGCTTTGTGCGGATTTTCATACTATTTAACCATTTCATAATATTGTGTTTTTTTATTATTTGTAATCTTTATTTATTCGTTATTAGCTGTATTTAATATACTTACCTCATCGGTAGTAAATACCTTATCGACATCGAGTATCATGATAAAGCTTTCGCCCACCTTTATCATACCACTTATATACTCGGCATTGTATTTGAGTCCCATTTCGGGTACCGGTTTCACATCGTTTTCGTCAAATGTCAGGACATCTTTTACTCCATCGACTACAGCACCTATCCGCATACTCTTGCTTTCAGATGCTAAGTCTAATACAATGATTACCGATTGGCTTTCGTCTTGTTCGTTGATATGTAAGTTGAATTTGAGTCGAGCATCGAATATGGGCAAAATGTCGCCTCTGAAGTTAATTACGCCCTTTATATATTCGGGCATATCGGGAATTTCGGTGATGTGCTGTTGCTGCAACACTTCAAGCACCTTCTTTACAGAAACGGCAAATAATTCTTTTCCTAGTTTGAAGGATAAGAATACGTTTTTGTGTTTGTTTTTTAATCGTTCCATAATATAATTAGATAATAGATTTTAAGATATGAGATATGAGATGTGAGACATGAGATATGAGACAATTGACAATAATCAATAGTCAATATTCAATAATTTAAACATATTCATTTACAACAAATTTATTGCTCTGCATCAGTTTCTCGGTGTCGAGCATAAGTGCTATGTGACCGTCGCCAATAATACTGGCTCCCGAAATACATTCTTGCTTCTTTACCAAATCGCCAATAGGCTTAAGCACAGCCTGATGCTGCCCAATAATTTCGTCGGTAACAATGGCAATTCGTTTTGAATTTTTTCTTACAACAACAATTCTCTCCATTTCGGGCGATTGACCTTTTATTTTAAATGTAGAGCGCAAATAAACAAACGGAATAAGCTCGTCGTTGAGTTGCCAATGGCTATTTACTCTGTCGAACAAATGATTGTGAGTTTCGAGTCCACACAATTCAATTTCTTCGAGGTGAATAGTAAAATATGTTTCACCAGTTTTGATAAGCAAAGTATCGATAATTGAAATAGTTTGCTGAAGCTTAATAGAGAATGTAGTACCTCGATTTGTTTCAGTGTCTATTTGTATAGAACCACGTAAACTAGTTATAGCACGTTTTACGACATCCATACCAACACCACGCCCCGAAACTTGGCTAAGGGTTTCGGCTGTAGAAAAACCGGGCAAGAAAATAAGATCGAGCAGTTCTGTTTTTGTAAGCTGAGCATTGTGTTGAATAAAGCCCTTTTCAATAGCTTTTGAACGGATATAATCGGTATTTATTCCCTTGCCATCGTCGCTTATTTGAATGTTAATAAAATTGCCTGTTTGTGATGCTACAAATTTGATGGTTCCAGTATCTGACTTACCATTAGCAACTCTCACATCAGAGTTTTCTATACCGTGGTCTATACAATTGCGAATTATGTGCATAAAAGGGTCGGTAAGGCTATCGACCAAATTTTTGTCTAACTCTGTTTCGTCGCCATAAGCATCAAAATCAATTTTTTTGTTTAAAGTCTGGCTCAAATCGCGAATGAGGCGTTTGAACTTCTGTGTAACATCTTTAAGAGGAACAAGCCTAATATTAAGTGCATTATTTCTAAACAGATTCGATAGTTTATCGACTTTTTCGGCAGCAGCTTTTACTCGTTCCCAGTTTTGAGCATCGGTAGCCATAAGCAATTCAGACTTGGTGGTAAACAATTCACTAACCAAATACATTAGTTTATCGAGCTTGTCGGAACCTACCGAAATACGTGAAATTACATTCGACTGTAAAGCAGGTTTATCGTTTATTGCAACTTCTGCAGTATTTATCTCTGTTACATTATTACCTTTATGATTGGCAATTTCGCCTTGTTTAAGTGCTAATTCGAATATAGAATTGCCGGCAGTTGGAGTTGTGACTGACAAATCGGTTTCGGACTGAGGGTTAAGCAAATCGATAGTTGAGGCTTTCAATATTTTTACATATTCACTTACGAACATAAAAATATCTTCTATTTCTTCGTATGGGGCTTCGGTAAACACATATATACCCCATGTTTCTTCAAATGAGCTATCTATTGTTTGAATGGTATTTAACTTTTCAACATAAAACTTGCCGAGTTTGGCAATATCTTCGAACAAATAAACAATATTAACACCTCTAAATATAAGCTCTTCGGAGCATTTAAAATAAATAAACCATGTTGCTTCTGTTTTACTTTGTTTTATTATTTCTATTGCTTTTTCCGACATAGGTTTGGCAACATCTAGATTGGAGTTTTTTAAAACTTTCTCGATTTTTTCAATAAGCTCTTTATGTCGAGACGCCAATTGGAGGTTCTGAACATTTTGGTCGCCCAATAAATTGCGAAGATGGTCAACCGAATCGAATGTAACGTTAAAGATATCGTGCGAAAGAACTAGGGTTTTATTACGTATTTTATCATAAATGCCCTCGAGATAATGCGTATAATTCGATATGGCATCGTAGCCAAACATACCACCCACACCTTTGAGGGTGTGCATAACTCTGAAAACGGCTTCTATAAGCTCATGATTCGAGCTGTCTTTTTCGAGTTCAAGAAGCTTACCTTCAAGTTCGTTTAATAATAGATGTGAATCGTCTTTAAACTTTTCTACAAATCTTGTCAAGTCAACTCCTGCCATACATTCGTATATATAAAAGTGCTTTTTAATATTTCACCAACACATATACTAATTTACTAAAGAGCGAAATAAAATAAAAGAAAAAACGAAGTTATAATTAACTGATTTATAAAATAATTTGATCTAAAAACTAGTATTTGTCAAAAAAAAATACTAGATTATTAAGCACCATTGTCTGGCAAATTTGAAAAGATTCTTCGCTACGCTCAGAATGACTGCCACTTATGCATTGTTGACATTAGTCTGAATAAAATAATGATTTAATAACAACATTTTAATTAATTGGCAATGAAAACTTAAATTCCGACCCTTCACCTACTTTGCTATTGACCCATATTCTCCCTCCATGCTGTTCAACAAATTCTTTGCAAAGATGCAGCCCCAATCCAGAACCTTTTTCTTTGGCAGTGCCCGCTTTGGATTGATTTTGAGATATATCAAAAATCGTTTCTATCAATTCGGGTACCATACCTACCCCATTGTCCGATACAGTAATAATAATTTCATTTTCAGAAGATTCGGCATAAATTTGAATTTTACCACCTTCATTAGTAAATTTTATGGCATTGGTGAGCAAATTGCGCAAAATGGTTGCCAACATATTGGCATCGGCAAATATTTTTATATTCTGATCAAAAAAATAGCTAATGTTAATATGCTTTGTTTGAGCATTAAGTTTCACTTTTTCAATTACATTGTCACACATACTTGAAAAATCAATAAATTCGGGTCGAAATGGCACTCTCCCGACTTGAGCCTTTACCCATATCAATATATCTTCGAGTAGGTTATGAGCCGATTTGCCCGAGTCATTTATAATCTCAACTTTAGACTTTATCTCTTCTGTACTGTATTTATTGATGTTTTTTATCAATAAATCTGAAAAACCAATTAAGGCCGATAAAGGATTTCGCAAATCGTGTGCTAGTAGTGATATAAAACGGTCTTTATCAGCATTATTTTTTTGCAATTCGATGTTTTGTTGGCGTAGTTTTAAATGTGTAGTTACACGAACATTTACTTCATCGGCCTGAAATGGCTTGGTTATGTAATCGACAGCACCTGTTTGAAAAGCTTTAACAATATCGGCAGTATCGTTTAGCGCACTTAAAAAAATAACCGGGATATCTGAATACTTCGGATTGGCTTTTAATTGTCGACAAACCTCATAACCATCTATTCCGGGCATCATAATATCGAGAAGTATAAGATCAACGGAAATCGATTTTACCACCTGTAGTGCCGCATTCCCATCGAGTGCCAGTGCTATTTTATAGCCTTTTTCTTTCAAAATATTACTTAACACTCCTAAGTTTTCGCGGTTGTCGTCTACTAACAACAAATATGCTGATTTTTCCATTTTTATTACATTTTTACTTGTCGATTTAGTTTCTCAATAATATCAGGAAATTGATATAATGTTCTTTTTAAATCATCAAGATTGAGATTTTCCAAATTTTCTTTAATCTCATTTGAATAGTTCATCAGAACAATTATTTTATTTTCACGAGCAATTGCCAACAATTTATTGGCAAACTCCTCAATTTTGAACAATATGTAAGAATCTTTTATGAGTTCCCATTCTTTTAAATAATTGTCTTTAAGAATATTAACAATTTCAGGCAGTTTACTTATTGTCACTTCATCTGTTATTAAATAATTGATTTCATTCGAAACCGTATCATCAACTTCATCGACTACAACTTTATATTTCAAAAACTTACAAAGCTGGTTGAACAACTCACTTCGTTTAACTGGCTTCCATAAAAGCCCATTGAAATTGCCCGAATCGTCAATTTTCGAACTACTATGAACCGATGCTGTATATGCAATAATTGGTATATGATTATATTGAGTATTGTTTTTAATAATTTTTGCCATTTCATAACCATCTTTACCGGGCATACGCATATCGAGCATTATTAAATCGGGGCTACTGTTTTTTAGTATTTCCAGGGCCAAATCGCCATTTTCGGCAGACAATACTGTGATATTTGTATCGGACAATAGGTTTTCAATTGCTTCAATATTAGTAGCTATATCGTCAACTACCAGTATCGATGCTTTTTCGAATGTAATGTTTTGAATTATTTCAAAATCATCCTTTGCTATTGTTTCTATGTTGGTAGTTTTCATTTCAGAGAAAACAATTTTAAAAATTGAACCATCGCCAACCTTACTCGCTACCGAAATAGTTCCATTCATTTTTTCGACCAATCGTTTCGAGATCGCCAAACCTAAACCAGTGCCACCATATTCGCGGTTCGACTGACCCGATTGTTGCCTAAAAGATTCAAATATTATTTGTTGCTGCGACTCCGGAATTCCTATACCAGTATCTTCTACATCTATAGTCAATTGACCATTATCTTCAGAATTATATTCGAAAAATAAATGAATCTTGACATATCCCTTGTGCGTAAATTTAATAGCATTGCCAACCAAGTTAAAAAACACTTGTTTGATACGAATTTCGTCGAGCATAACACCTGTAGGAAAGCCACTACTCAAATTATAAAAAAGATCAACGCCTTTAACTTGAGCTTTTTCTTTAAAAAGCATAATAATTTCTTGTAATAAATTATTCAGATCGACAGGTTGTGGCGAAATATCGAGTTTCCCGGCTTCAATTTTCGAAAGGTCGAGAATATCGTTGAGCAACGACATAAGAAGATTTCCGCCATTGAGAATCGATTTCACCATGTTTTGGTGTTGCTTAGAGTCAAGCTTATGATACAATGCCTCGCTAAACCCAAGAATGGCATTCATCGGAGTACGAATTTCGTGGCTCATATTTGCCAAAAATTCCGATTTGGCTTTATTGGCCGAGTCGGCTTCAATTTTTGATTTTATAAGGGCCTGTTCATTTTGCTTTTGAGTAGTGATATCCCAATTTGTACCGACTATGTGAAGGGCATTGCCCGATTCGTCGCGTTGAACAATAGCCAAAGCTCTAATAGTATGAATCGACTTATCGGGCCATAATACCCTAAACTCGGTATTAAATTCTTTTTCGCCGTTTATTGCCATTTGAATTTCATCATCGCCACGTACTTTATCGTCGGGGTGCAAACCCGCAACCCAAGCATCGTATGCTCCACTAAAAGTATCTTTAGTTATGCCATAAAGAGCATACATCTGATCGTCCCAAATTAGATTATTATTTACAATGTCCCAATCCCAAATACCAACTCCCCCGGCATTTGTGGCTAACGAAAGTCGTGTAGCTAATTGTTTAAGCTCGGTTTCAATTTTTTTAAGCGACGAAATATCGATAAAAGTTTCAATGAGTTTATTTTTTTCATTAATTACGATTCTTTTTACCGTTTTCAATATGGGTAATCGGTTGCCGTTTTTTTGAAGCAAATCGCGTTCTGCATTTTCGATATCCTGATCATTATCTGTAATTGGACAATTCCCCTCGCCATTGACACACAAGTAATTGAAACACCTCTTTCCGGTAATGTTTTCAGAAGTGTCACCAAACAATTCGCAACCGGCTTCGTTTATATTTTCAACAATATGTGTATCTGCATCAATAATAACAACCCCTGCAGATATATTGTCGAGCAATAATTTTTGCATATTTAAGGCTTCTTTAATTGTTTGTTCGGCTTTTTTTCTTTCTGTAATATTTTGCATTACTGTAAGCCAACATTTTGTATCTTGAATGTATATTACATCGGCCGAAAATAAACCATAAATGAGTTTCTCTCCAAACCTAATGTCAACTTCAAGATTTGTAATCTTTTTGCCAGAATAGCTCTCTTTCTTAATTTTATCTCTATTTTCTTTAGAAAAAATATTTAGTTCAATGGAAGTTTTTCCAATAACATCATCGCGTTTGAGATTAAAAGTATCGAGAAATATTTGATTGACCTCAATAAACTTGCCAGTATCAAATACCGATATTGCCATAATGGTTGCACTATTATTAAAAGCTTTTGAGAAGCGCTCTTCCGAAAGTTTAAGTTTCGAAACATCTTTAGTTACTCCAAACAGAGCAGGTTGACCATCCCACTGCCCAAGAGAAACCCTTGTTTCGACTAGAATAATTTTTCCAGTTTTTGAAATTAATGGAACCGGACAATGATCGGTTTTCCCTTCGAGCATTTCGCCAACTATTCGAGCAGCTTCTTCTCTACGTTCTGCAGGATGTACCATCAGTACCGACAATCCACGAAGTTCATCATCGGAATATTCCAATCGTTTTCTCACGGTTTCGTTGACATGAATAATATTAGCCTGCTCGTCGAGTACAAACAAAAAATCGTCTATCGTATTAAAAAATGTTTCATAGTTTTTTCGAATTTGTTCAAGCTGCTCTTCAGCATCTTTTCTAGCGGTAATATCGCGAACAATACTTAATACCTTATTGATTTCAAAAGCAATAGTTCGAGCTTCGTAGTACCTTATTCTATCGGGCATTACGAGCGTATACTCTAAAAATTGTGTTTGATTTGTTTCAATGGCTTTCTTAAATAAAGGAATAAAACGATCAACAACATCTGGCGGTAAAACATTCTCCATTCTTTGACCCAAAAAAACCTTTGGAGGAACAAAGGTTTTAACATTTTGCGGCACAAAAAAATCGATATAAACTCCATTTATATCCTGAATAAACATCATGTCGGGCAAAGTATGCAATATTGCCGACGATTTGGCTTCACTTTCTTTTATTTCAGAAGTAAGTTGTTCTGCAATCTTTTGAGCTCTAAATCTGGTATTGAACAAAGACAAGGTTAAAAAGAACAACAAAAAACTTATAACACAACCCATTATAAACACAACTAGCACCTTACTATGAAACAACAGACTATGTTCATATCGGCTTTTAAATAGAAGTGTCCAATATTTACCATTAAATTCAACAGGAGTTGAAACAATTAAAGCCGATTTATCATTATGAATTATTGAATCGAATCTCTGACTATCGTACAATAATGCTTCTGTAGAAATAGTATTGTTGTCGTAAACATGTAAATGTATACGTCCATGTTTTATTATATCCCAACGTCCCAAAATACCTTCCATTAGGTCGTTCATTCGATATGGACTATAAACCCAGCCGACAATAGCAGCCCTGCGTTGATCAACAGTCTCGATTAGACTATTGTGCCTATATACAGGCACATACATTAAAGTTCCAAATTGAACATCGTTGTTTGTTTCTTGCACCAGTTTAACCTTTCCAGAAAGCATCGCGATATTTGAATCGCGTGCAATTTCCATGGCTTTTCGTCGAACCGGTTCCGAAAGCATATCGTAACCAAAAGCACGTAGGTTACGACCAACAAATGGCTCCAAGTAAACTACTGAAGAATAGACACTTCTATCGCCATCGGGATAAACAGCATAGTTAGGAAAACCTTGTTCGCGAACACTTTGAATATGAGTCTTTAATTGATTTTTTGGAATTATTTGTACATAACCCAAACCCTGAATACCCGGTAAATTTTTCGAAATGTGAGCATGTTCATAAAAATTTCGCCAATCGTCGCGCAAAACACTATCGGCAGAAGAAAAAAAAGCAGATCCACTTCTTAAAAGCTGTGCATGAGCATATAACCGAGTACTTATTTTAGTTTTGATATCGGCACAAAGCAATTGAAACTCTATAATTTCTTCCTTTTCAAGATAGACTTTTGTGTAGTAGCTAGCAAAAGTTGTAAAACCTATACAAACAATTAAAACTATTATCGCTCTCCAAGCAGTATTTAGTTTTGTTCGATACTGATGATTTTTCTTTATCATCTTATAATTAAATTAATATTCTCAAATGGCAATTTTGAAATAGGATTCAAAAACGATAGATTTTAAGGTCGAATATTAAAGTTATAAAAAAAATGAATATTTTTATAACATTTTGAGATTACTTTAAAAATTAAAATTGTGTTTTTTAATATTTCATCTTTAACCATTAAAACCGATAAATAAATGAGAAAGCAAATTGCTATCGCATTGCTAGTTGCCGTGTCTGCAACAATAAATGTGTTTTCCCAATTCACTGGCATTGGCACCGGCACCAAAGCCAACCCTTACCAAATTACCACACCCGCACAACTTAACGAGGTGCGCAATTACCTCACCAGCCACTTTAAGCTGATGAACGATATTGACCTGTCCTCATATTTAGCCGAAGGCGGTGCTGGAAATACTGCCTGGGGCAGTGAAGGTTGGTTGCCCATAGGCAATACGACCACCCAGTTTAAAGGCAGTTTTAACGGTAACGGAAAAATAATATATAGCCTCACTATTAACCGCGAACAGGCTTATACGGGTTTATTTGGATGTTTTCAACCCACAGTTCGGGATACTATTAAAAACGTAGGCCTTGTTAATGTAAATATTAAAGGTTACCAAACTGTTGGTGCCTTAATCGGGCAAGCATCAAACAGTGTAATTGAAAACTGCTTTGTTACAGGCTCAGTAAGGAGCGATTGGGGCGCAGGGGGTATAATTGGTTCTTTGATAAGCAATTCTATTTTAAAAAATTGCTATTCAACTGCCAATGTTGATGGGGGAAATATTCGTAACAATTATTACACAGGCGGGTTGGTTGAATACAACAGTTATTCGGCAATAGAATATTGCTATTCAACAGGCGGGGTAAGCTCTATGTCGTACGAAGTTTTTGGCGGGATAGTTGCTTCTTCAAATTATGGCACGGTTAAAAATTGTGTAGCGCTTAATACTTCAATTACATCGAGGTACAATGAATATAATTATATTGGCCGTATTGTTGATGGCAGGAACAGTACCAATAATCTGGGCAAAAACTATGCATGGGACAATATGTTGGTTCAATACCAAAAAATTTCCGATGGTGAACACAACAATCATAACGGGCAAAACATTAGCCTTGCCCAGGCATCGGAGCTTTCATTTTACGAAACTGCCGGGAATTGGGAAAGCGCAGCCTGGGATCTTACCAATGTATGGACATTAAACAGCAGCGTTTCGCCCTATCCGATACTAAAAATTTTTTCAACCACCCCACAAAAAATAAAACATTTCCAAAAAGTTTTGTGGAAGCAACCTTTGAGTGCATTAGTTGGCAGCGCAATTGATTTAACTGCGGCAGGGGGTGTAAATGCTTTACATTACGAATCGTCCGACCCTTCGGTGGCATCAATTTCTGGTAACCGCTTAACAGCGCACAAAACTGGCAATGCAATTATTAAAGCCATTGTTGCAGGCAGCGAATTTTATGAAGCCGATACCATGGTTAAAGAAATTGCAGTTTTTGCTGCAGGCAATGGCAGCAAAGCAAAGCCATATATAATAAACACCGTTGAAGATTTTAATGCCATACGCAATGATTTAGCAGCACATTACAAGCTTAATGCCAATATTGACCTTCAGTTATACAGCAATTGGGATCCCATAGGACCTAATTATCATGCGCCATTTTCAGGCAGTTTCGATGGAGGCGGTTTTGTTATCAGCAATTTGAAATTTGACAGGCCTACTGAGGAATTTACCGGTTTGTTTGGCATGTTCAAACCGGCAACCGAAAACGACAGCATAAAAAATGTAACGGTAACCAATGTTAACATCAGGGGTCTTAGTGGTATTGGTGCCATAACGGGCTATGCCGAATCGGCTGTTATATACAATTGCCACAGCTCGGGAATAGTAACCGCGATAGATTATAATGCAGGAGGTATTGCAGGTGGTTTAGACCCTGGCAGTATTTATAATTGCAGCAGCAGCTGTAAAGTTGTTGCCATGGGCAATGCCGCCGGGGGTATTACAGCCAGTTTATGGTATGGTACAGCCCAAAATTGTGTTTTTACTGGAAGTGTTGAAAATGCCGAAGGACAATATAATGGCGGTATTGCTGGGGAAGCAATAAGTTCTTTCATTAAATATTGCCAAAACAAGGGAAACATTTTAGGTAACAACCGAACCGGAGGTATTGCAGGTACTATTCAGGAAAGCACTATCCAATATTCGGTCAACCACGGAACTGTTGAAAGCAGTTTCGATGCTGGTGGTATAGCAGGCCGTATGACAGAAAATAGCCTTATTGAAAAGTGCTATAATACCGGATTGATAGATTTAACCCGCAGTCCAATGGAGGTTTCGGCAGGCGGTATATGTGGCGCATCTATTGGTTCACAAATTATCGAATCGTATTCAACAGGAATAGTGCAGGCCAACGATGGAGAAACTGGCGGTATTATTGGCAATACCGAAACCACTACCGTAAAAAACTGTGTAACCATAAACCCCAGATTAGTTCTTAAAAACGGTAATGATATAAACAGAATTACAGGTTATGTTAATACGGCTACTCTTTTAAACAACTACGCCCTTGAACGTACCTATTTAAACAGCGACCTTGTAAGCCCCGGCGAACTCAACGGTTTAAACGGTCTTAATGCCACGCTGGCACAACTTAGCAGCGAAACATTTTACACCACCCCCGGCAACTGGGATACACAGGCATGGGACTTTACCGATACATGGGTCATGAACAGCACCATTTCGCCTTATCCGGTATTAAAAGGCTTAGAAGCCGACAGCCAAAAGGTGAAACATGCACAATGGATGAAACGTTTTGATGAAAACTCATTTTGGGGAAATATTGGAGATACCATAGTTTTCATGTACCATAGTTCTCCAAATAATATTGTTTATAGCCTTTCGCAACCTGACCGTGCACGAGTAAATGGCGACACCTTATTTATTCTAAAGGGTGGGGCTAACGTTTTTATTGCAGCTTTACCCGGAGGTAACCACTACCAAGAGTTTGAAGAAACATACCCAATAATGGCATTTAGTGGAGGCAAAGGCACAAAGGCTGAGCCTTACCTGATAAGCACAGCCGAAGAACTGAACCATATCAGGAATATGAGGGACAAACATTTTAAACTTATTGCCGATATTGACTTGAGCGTTTACCCCAATTGGGCACCCATTGGCTCCAGCACCTCAAAATTCACCGGAAGCTTCGATGGCAACGGGCATACTATTGGCAACCTGACTATTAAAAATCCTGTAATTTCCGACATAGGTCTTTTTGGTCATTACCAACCTGCTACGGCACAGGACAGCATTAAAAACCTCTCACTTACCAATGTGAATATATATGCCCCCAATGCCGACGACCCCAATATGGGCTCTATTGTTGGTTACATGCATGGTGGAAGGCTAGTTAATTGCAATGCCTCGGGCAAAATGATAGTAAGTAGCCGTTCTGGGGGACTTGCCGGATATTTATCAAGCTCTTATGCTGCCGTTTTAAATAGCTGGTCGAATATCGAAATTCACTGTGCCGGTACATATATTGGCAGCATAGCGGCTGTGTTAAACGATAACGCAACGGTTGACCAGTGTTTTTCGTACGGAAATATTTACGCGCGTAGTGCAAATATCATAGGTGGAATAGTTGGCTTTGCAACAACAGGTGCTTTAATTTCAAACAGCTATTCGGCAAGCAATATTGTTTCTGTCAATAACAATGGTTCAAAGTATGGCGGTATTTGTGGCGAAGTTAATGCTGTAACCATACGAAACTGCTACAGCACGGGCTATATTTTCAACAATGCACTAGCAGGTGGTATTACAAGCCGTTTAAATAGCACCACCTATATCGAGAATTGCTTTGCTGCAAATGCAGCCTTAAAAACAGTACAAGGCTACCATGCAAACCGTATCAACCCTTCGGAAGAAGACTTAGTAGGCAGAAATAACTATGCCTGGGAAAACATTTATGTTGACAATAAATTAACTACAGATGGCTTGCTCAATAACCAAAAAGGCCAAAATGCCACACTTGCACAGTTAAAAGACTCTGCCTTTTATAAAAACCCCGCCAACTGGTACAGTACTGCCTGGGATTTTGCCAATGTATGGACTATGGACACTACCAACGTTTCACCCTTTCCTATTTTAAAAGCTTTTTCGAAAGATATACAGAAAATTAAGCATACGCAAACTATTAGTTGGGGACAATCTCTTGAAGGAAAACCTAACGATACTATTATTTTGTCTGCTGTAGGTGGAGTAAACAAATTAACCTATACTTCGGCAAACCCTGCCATTGCAAGTGTAAAAGCCGACAGCGTATTTATACTTGCACCCGGAAAAGTTGAAATAACTACCACTCTTGCCGGAAGCCAATTCTACAAAGCCGATACCCTCGTTCGCGAGCTCGTGGTTTACGAAGGCGGTACTGGTTCAAAAGCCAACCCATACCTAATTGGCACCAACGAACAGCTTGAAGGTATGCACAATAACTTGGCTGCACATTATAAATTGGTAAACAATCTTGATTTGGCTGGTTACAAAGACTGGATACCTGTTGGCACCTCAAACATTCCTTTTGCCGGTTCGTTTGATGGCGGTGGATATACCATTTCGAATCTGGTAATTAATAAACCCGATATGCAGGAAATGGGCTTATTTGGCTTTTACCACCCCGACACCGAAGGAGACAGTATTAAAAACCTGACGCTTACTAATGTAAAAATTAATGCTCGCGACTATATAGGCGCTATATCGGGTTACGTAGAAAGGGGTACCATTTACAACTGTCATGCTTCGGGAAGCGTAACTGGTCGTAGTCATGTGGCAGGTATTGTCGGAACAGCCTACGATACAAATACTGCCATTATTAATTGTACCAGCTCCTGTACTGTAAAAGCTAGCGACTATGTTGGGGGGATTAGCGGTTATGTTGGCTATACAACTATTAAAAACTGCAAAAATCAAGGCAATATCTCGGGCGAATATTATATTGGCGGTATAGTAGGTTATGCAGAGGAAAATACTGTTATCCAGCTTTGTGCTTCATCAGGTACCATTTCAGCTTCAGATGAAGATGCAGGCGGTATTGCAGGTTATGCTTACAAGAGCGACTTAAGCCTGTCGTACAATACCGGTTTGGTTACCAGCCCCAACTATACCGGGGGTATTGTTGGCTATGCCGAAGATTGTATAATTGACCAATGTTTCAACACAGCTAATGTATCGGCAAACAATAGTGCTGGTGGTATATCTGGATACATTTATGACAACTCAGAAATTAAAAATTGTTATTCTGTTGGCGAAATTATGGTATCCGACAGTTATGTAGGTGGTATTTGTGGAGAAACAAACAATATAAACGTATTGAATACTTATGCAACCGGTAAAGTGCTCAACCGAATTGATTATGCAGGAGGATTAAATGGATATTTTGACAATTCAACAATAAAAAATTCTTTTGCTGCAAATGCAATAGTTGCAAAATATGGTGAATTGAATCGTATTAACGGCGAAAGCAATAGCTCAACTCTTAGCTACAATTACGCCTGGAACGATATGGTTGTAGGAGATATAAAAATAGCCGATGGCACACTAAGCAATGATAATGGTTTAAATACTACTTACGCCCAGCTAGGCTCCGAAGCCTTCTATACAACCCCCGGGAACTGGGACACACAAGCCTGGAATTTTACCGATGTTTGGGTTATGGATGCAAATGTTTCACCCTATCCAATATTGAAAGGCATTAACACCGAAGTTCAGAAAGTAAAACACCAGCAGGGTATTGCGTGGAATCAGAAATTTGACACCCTTGAAATAGGCGATGTGATTACCCTTACTGCCGTAGGTGGAGCTGCCGGTTCAAGCATTGTATACACATCGAGCAACCCAGCTGTAGCATCGGTATCGGGCAATACACTTACCGTACATACCAATGGAGGTACAAGCATTAAAGCATTTGTTGAAGGCAATACTTACTTTGCCCCCGACAGTATGCTGAAAAACTTGGTGCTGCGCAGCACCAACGGCTCCAAAGAACAACCACACCTTATTAACACCCTAGCCGAGCTTGATTTTGTACGCAACGACCTCAATGCCCATTACAAGCTCATGGCCGATATTGATATGTCGCCCATTGCAAACTGGGAACCTATTGGCTCCGAATCGCAAAAATTCAATGGTAGTTTCGATGGAAATGGATACACTTTAAATAATTTAATCATCAATCTGCCTTTTACAAACCACATTGGATTATTCGGCTATACCAGTAACGACACATTAAAGAATATTATGCTCAAAAATGTGAATATTAATGGTTATTCTAATGTAGGGGCTGTAACTGGCTACCAGTTAAGTACAATTATTGAAAATTGCACTAGTTCGGGCATAATAACCGGGGTAAATGAAGCGGTAGGCGGTATAAGCGGAAGTACTAGCAATATGGCCAAAATTCGTAATTGCAACAGTTCTGCTGTTGTAACTGGCATATTTAATTGTGGTGGCTTGGTTGGCTATGCAACCAATACACATATAAGCAATTCAACATTCACGGGCTTAGTAACCAATGTATCGGAAGGGGCTGGTGGAATTGTTGCGTATGCAACACTGGTTACCATTGAGCAATGCTTCTCTCTAGCCGATATTGATGGACGTTGGAGTATTGGTGGAATTGCCGGAATAGCAAGTAATACAAATATTACAAACTGTTATACTTCCGGTAAAATAGTTGCTTTAGAAGGTAAGGCTGGCGGTATTGCCGGAGTGCTAAACCCCGCCAATATTAACTATTGTTTTAGCACTTCAATCATTGACGGTATTACATCGCAAGATATGGGCGGAATTTACGGTAGAAATAACTCGGGAGCCACTTCGGTTATTAAAAATATAGTAGCGATCAACGCCGGTATTATAAATAATTATCAGAGTACAGGACGCTTGAATGGCGATAGCCCATACAATGCCAATGGATATGCCTGGGCCGATATGTTTGTGAACAACGCTAAAATTACCAACGGCACTTTAACTGACCGTAACGGACAAAACATTACACCGGCACAGGCTAAATCAGCAACGTTTTATACAACCTCTGCCAACTGGAAAGATGCTGCTTGGAATTTTTCAACTATATGGGAAATGAACCCAACTATTTCGCCTTATCCGGTTTTAAAAACCATTCCAGCGAGTATTCAAAAAATACAACATTCGCAGGTAATGACCAACTCATGGTCGCAAACATTGCCAGATAATGCTAGTATTAACGATGAAGTAATGCTTTCTGCCCCCAACGAAGGGCCTTCGGGACTGTTGATTTATACCTCATCGAACCCCGATGTGGCCATGATTGAAGGGAACAAGGTTCTTGCCAAAGGTTTTGGTTCGGCTACCATTTCGGTAAAATATCCCGAAACCGAATTTTACAAAGCATCGGAAAACATTTCCAAAACCATTACTATTACCAACAAGGCCGTTCAAAGCATTAGCTGGTCGCAAAGTTTGTCAGCAGTGTATGGCGATGCAGATATTACCCTTACTGGCTTAGCTTCATCGGGCTTATCTATAAGTTATGAATCAAACAATACCAGTGTAGCTACCATAAACGGCAATACTCTAACCATTGTAGGTGCCGGTTCGGCAACTATTACAGCCTCGCATCTCGGTAATACCAATTACGAAGCTTCCAACATAATACAGAAAGGCATCGAAATTGCCAAAGCAGCTCTAACAGCTACTGCCGACAGTAAATCGAAGGTTTATGGAGCTGTTAACCCAGATTTAACTGTAAGTTACACTGGTTTTGTAAATAGTGAAAATATCGATGTGCTTGATAGCAAAGCTACAGCTTCAACTTTAGCAACTACAACGAGCAATGCCGGCACGTACGACATTACAGTTAGTGGCGCTACCGACAATAACTACGATGTAAGCTATGCGAACGGTACTATTATAGTATCAAAAGCAGCTTTAACTGCTACTGCCGATGATAAAACTAAGTTGTTTGGTGTCGAAAACCCAGAACTGACTATAACTTATACTGGTTTTGTTAATTCCGATACAGAAGCTAATATTGATATAAAACCAAAAGCAAATACTACTGCAAATAAAGAAAGTCAAGTTGGCACATATCCAATTAGTCTTAGTGGAGGTTCTGATTTGAATTATGATTTTAACTATGTAAATGGTAATTTAACAATTACACCATTTACCAATATCAATACCGAACTGGCTAGTTTGATAAATATCTATCCAAATCCTGTAAAAGATATTTTAAATATTAGCTTGAAATCAAATTTGATAGATGCAGAATACGTACTGTTTAATACACAGGGCGTTGTAATTGAACAAGGAAAATTGAATAGTCAAAATGAAATAATTTTTAATAATCAGACAACTGGCATTTACAACCTGATAATCAAACACAAAGAAATAATAACCGAATTCAAAGTAGTGAAAAAATGAGGATAAAATCTTAAAAAATATGACAAGTAAACCATTGTTATATGTCTAGTTTTTAATGCAGTTGTCCAGTAAAATGTCTTTATTTTAGGATTTCGAAGCTAGTGAGAAATCCTAAAATTTTTTACTGGACAACAATATTTTACAATCAATAATTCGTTTTAAATACTATGCCATTGCTTGCGGACCTCCAAAACCGAATGGAATAACGTGTTGTTCGCCCGACTCGACTTTGATATTGCCCAATGCAGCTTCGTACTTGGTAATATTGTCTTTCAAAGCAAACAAAAGTCTTTTGGCATGTTCGGGAGTAAGGATTATACGCGATTTTACATCGGCCTTTGGCAATCCAGGCATAATGCGTACAAAATCGATCACAAACTCCGACGATGAATGCGAAATAATGGCCAGGTTTGAATATGTTCCTTGTGCTACTTCTTCTTTAAGCTCAATATTGAGTTGGTTATTGGGGTTTTCTTGTTCTTGCATTTTATTAATTTTATCAGTTACTTATAATTGTAAAAATAAAAAAAAGCCCCTTACAATTTATTGAAGGGGCTTTTTTTTATATATAAAAAATGTTTATTCTTCTTCCTCTTGAGGTTCGAGTTGGTCGAAATCGTCCGAAGAACCAACAATTAGACTGTTGTAATCGCGAATACCAGTACCGGCAGGTATCAAGTGACCGCAGATTACATTTTCTTTCAAACCTTCGAGATTATCTACCTTGCCCCAGATTGCAGCCTCGTTAAGAACTTTAGTAGTTTCTTGGAACGAAGCAGCAGATATAAAGCTCTTAGTCTGCAATGCAGCACGAGTAATACCCTGAAGAATTTGGTTTGAAGTAGCAGGAACAGCATCGCGAGAATCAATCAAACGCAAATCCTTACGCTTAAGCAACGAATTTTCATCGCGCATTTTGCGTGCTGTGATAATTTGACCCGGTTTGTAGTTTGCAGAATCTCCTGCATCTACAACAACTTTTTTGCCATATATCCAATCGTTTTCGTCCATGAATTCGAGCTTATCGGCTATTTGTTTTTCGAGGAACTTAGTGTCGCCCGGATCAACAATTTCAACCTTACGCATCATTTGACGAACAATAACTTCGAAATGCTTATCGTTAATTTTCACACCCTGCATACGGTAAACTTCCTGTACTTCGTTCACGATATATTCCTGAACAGCAGTAGGTCCTTTAATTGCAAGGATGTCTGATGGAGTAGTTGCTCCGTCCGATAACGAAGTACCAGCCTTAACATAGTCGCTTTCTTGAACAAGAATTTGTTTAGAAAGAGGAACTAAGTATTTTTTTACTTCGCCGGTTCTTGAGGTAACAGAAACCTCGCGATTTCCACGTTTAACCTTACCAAACTGAACTTCACCATCAATTTCAGAAACAACAGCAGGGTTTGAAGGGTTGCGAGCTTCGAAAAGTTCAGTAACACGTGGCAAACCACCGGTAATATCACCAGCTTTACCAACAGCACGAGGAATCTTAACAAGAATCTCACCAGCTTTCACTATGCTTCCTTCGTCGTTCACGATATGTGAACCTACAGGAATGTTGTATGTTTTAAGAATTTCGTCAGATTCAGTAACAATTCGAATCATCGGGTTCTTGGTCTTATCGCGAGTTTCGATAATAACTTTTTCCTTGAAACCTGTTTGTTCGTCGGATTCTTCGCGGAAAGTGATACCTTCGATAACTGCGTCGAACGATACACGACCAGCTACTTCAGATATAATAAGCGCGTTATAAGGATCCCATTCGCAAAGTTTGGTACCTTTTTTAACTTCTGTACCAGGTTTAACAAACAATCGTGAACCATAAGGTACAGTATTGTTGGTAAGTGTAATACCAGTCGTTTTGTCGACCAATCGAATTTCTGTCATACGACCAATTACTATGTCGACATTTCCGGCATCTTCAATTTTTTCGACACTACGTAGTTCTTCAAAATCAATTATACCATCGTATTTGGCAGTAATGCTCGATTCGGTAGCAATACCCCCTGCAACCCCCCCAACGTGGAATGTACGAAGAGTAAGCTGTGTACCGGGTTCACCAATCGACTGTGCTGCAATTACACCAACCGCTTCGCCCATTTGAACCATTCGGCCTGTAGCTAAGTTACGTCCGTAACATTTACCACAAACGCCTTTTTTCGATTCGCAGGTCAACACCGAGCGTATTTCGACAGATTCGATAGGCGAATCTTCTATAACTTTTGAAATTTCTTCAGTAAATTCTTCACCTGAAGTTATAATTAATTTTCCGGTTAATGGATGGTATATGTCATGAACACTGGTACGACCCAATATACGTTCGTGCAACGATTCTACAACTTCTTCGTTGTTTTTAATAGCAGTAGCTATAAGACCACGAAGAGTACCACAATCTGTTTCTTGAATAATAACATCTTGCGACACATCGACCAAACGACGAGTTAAATAACCCGCATCTGCTGTTTTCAAAGCGGTATCGGCCAAACCTTTACGAGCACCGTGAGTAGAAATAAAATACTCGAGTACCGATAGACCTTCCTTAAAGTTCGATAAAATTGGGTTTTCAACAATTTCTGCTGTAGCACCCGATTTTTGAGGTTTCGCCATAAGACCACGCATACCAGAGAGCTGACGAATCTGTTCTTTAGATCCACGAGCACCCGAATCGAGCATCATATACACCGGATTGAAACCTTGATTATTGCTAATCAAACGCTGCATCAGAATATTGGTCAATTTCGAGTTGGTATGTGTCCAAATATCGATAATTTGGTTGTAACGTTCGTTGTTGGTAATGAAACCCATGTTGTAGTTGTTCCAAACCTCGTCTACTTGTTCGTAACCTTTGTTTACAAGTATTTCTTTTTCCTCAGGAACAATCACATCGTCGAGGTTAAACGACAAACCTCCACGGAATGCCATCATAAACCCAAGTTCTTTAATATCGTCGAGGAATTTTGCAGTACGAGCAGTACCAGCAATTTTCAATACACGGCTAATAATGTCGCGTAACGACTTTTTAGTCAATATTTCGTTGATATAACCAACTTCTTTTGGAACCACTTCATTGAAAAGCACACGACCTACCGAAGTTTCAATCATACGTTCGCTAACGGGAATTCTATAGTCGTCGCTCAAACGTATTTTAATAATAGCATGAAGATCAATTTTCTTTTCGTTGTATGCAATTTTGAGATCTTCAGATGAATAGAAAGTCATACCCTCACCTTTTATAGGTTTTTCGGGTGTACTCTTTCTTTGTTTAGTAGTGTAATAAAGACCAAGAACCATGTCTTGCGAAGGTACTGTAATAGGAGCACCGTTAGCAGGGTTCAAGATATTGTGCGAAGCAAGCATCAACAATTGAGCCTCGAGTATTGCTGCATTGCCAAGTGGTAAGTGAACTGCCATTTGGTCACCGTCGAAGTCCGCGTTGAACGCAGTACAAACAAGAGGGTGAAGTTGAATAGCCTTACCTTCGACCAACTTAGGCTGAAATGCCTGAATACCCAGACGGTGAAGAGTAGGTGCACGGTTGAGCAATACCGGATGACCTTTCAATACGTTTTCCAGAATATCCCAAACAACAGGATCTTTACGGTCAACTATTTTCTTAGCCGATTTAACGGTTTTTACAATACCTCGTTCAATCAACTTGCGAATAATGAAAGGCTTATATAGTTCGGCTGCCATTTCTTTTGGCAAACCACATTCGTGCAATTTCAAATCGGGACCAACGACAATTACCGAACGAGCCGAATAATCGACACGTTTACCCAATAAGTTCTGACGGAAACGTCCTTGTTTACCTTTTAAGCTATCGCTCAACGATTTCAATGGACGGTTGGCTTCGGTTTTCACAGCACTCGACTTGCGAGAGTTGTCGAACAACGAGTCAACTGCTTCCTGCAACATACGTTTTTCGTTACGAAGAATTACTTCTGGAGCTTTAATTTCCATAAGTCGTTTCAAACGGTTGTTGCGAATAATCACGCGACGATAAAGGTCGTTTAAGTCAGACGAAGCAAAACGTCCTCCATCGAGAGGAACAAGAGGACGAAGTTCGGGTGGAATAATTGGCACCACCTTCATAATCATCCACTCGGGTTTATTAATTTCTCTCGATTCTCGGAAAGCTTCAACTACCTGCAAACGTTTTAAAGCATCGCTTTTGCGTTGCTGAGAAGTTTCGGTATTTGCTTGGTGACGAAGCGAATACGACAATTCGTCCAAATCTATTCTTTGAAGCATAGCATATAAGCCATCGGCTCCCATTCGAGCTATAAACTTGTTTGGATCGGTATCCTCAAGATAGTGATTTTCTTTTGGAAGAGCTTCAGTTATCTCGATGTATTCTTCTTCTGTTAAGAAATCGCCAACTTTAACACCATCGGCTCCTTTTACTCCAGGCTGAATAACAATATAACGCTCGTAATAAATAATAGTATCGAGTTTTTTAGAAGGTATTCCCAACAAATAACCTATTTTATTAGGTATTGAACGGAAATACCAAATATGAGCCACAGGTACTACAAGATTTATGTGTCCCATACGTTCGCGGCGTACTTTCTTTTCTGTAACTTCAACACCACAACGGTCGCAAACAATTCCTTTGTAACGAATACGTTTGTACTTACCGCAATGGCATTCGTAATCCTTTACCGGACCAAATATACGTTCACAAAAAAGTCCGTCGCGTTCTGGTTTATAAGTACGGTAGTTGATTGTTTCAGGTTTGAGCACTTCTCCACTCGAACGTTCGAGAATTTCTTCGGGAGAAGCCAAGCCTATGGTTATTTTTGAAAAACTAATCTTTGCCTTATTGTCTTTTCTGAATGACATATAATATTTTTTTATATGTTAGGAAACTTTTATTTCTTTTCGGTCAAAAACCGAAAATATATAAAGCTGTCCCGAAAAAACGAGACAGCTTTTTCTTTATACAAGATTTATACTCAAACCTAAGCCGCGAAGTTCATGCAATAATACATTGAGCGACTCCGGAATTCCGGGAGTAAGCATAGGATCACCTTTAACGATCGATTCGTAGGCCTTTGCTCTACCAGTAACATCGTCAGATTTAATGGTAAGAATTTCCTGAAGAATATTTGAAGCACCAAATGCTTCAATAGCCCAAACTTCCATTTCACCAAAACGCTGACCACCAAACTGAGCTTTACCGCCCAATGGTTGTTGAGTAATGAGCGAGTAAGGTCCGATAGAACGTGCATGCATTTTGTCGTCGACCATGTGACCGAGTTTCAACATATAGATAATACCAACAGTTGCAGGTTGATCGAAACGTTCGCCAGTACCACCATCGTGCAAATATGCACGACCATAACGCGGAACACCAGCTTTGTCTGTCCATGCATTGATTTCGTCGAGATGAGCTCCATCAAAAATAGGAGTAGCAAACTTAACACCGAGCTCTTTACCTGCCCAGCCAAGTACAGTTTCGTAAATCTGTCCAAGGTTCATACGAGAAGGTACACCAAGTGGGTTAAGTACAATATCTACAGGAGTTCCATCTTCGAGGAATGGCATTTCTTCGGCACGTACAATTTTCGATACAATACCTTTGTTACCATGTCGACCTGCCATTTTATCACCTACTTTGAGTTTACGTTTTTTGGCAAGGTAAACTTTAGCTAATTGAATAATTCCGGCTGGAAGTTCGTCGCCAATGGTAATATTGTATTTTTTACGCTTGTAAATGGCATCTATTTCTTTATATTTAACAGAATAGTTGTGGAACAATGCTCGAATTTGATCGTTTTTATCTTTATCTGTAGTCCATTTAGTTGGATTTACATTCAAGAAATCAAGTTCTTGCAGTACTTTCTGAGTAAATTTCGATCCTTTTTGTATCACTTCAACATTGAGGAAGTTTTTAACACCTTGCGATGTTTTTCCATTGACAATGATAAAAAGCTTATCGATCATTTTATTATTTAGATCGAGTATTTGATCATTAAATTCATCATCAAGTTTGTCGATCACTGCCTTTTCATTGACTTTCAGACGCTTATCCTTCACCATACGTGAAAACAACTTTTTGTCAATTACAGTACCTTCAACAGACGGAGCAGCTTTGAGCGACGCATCTTTTACATCGCCTGCTTTATCGCCAAATATGGCACGAAGCAGTTTTTCTTCAGGTGAAGGATCAGATTCGCCTTTTGGAGTAATCTTACCGATAAGGATATCGCCCGGTTTAATTTCGGCACCAACACGAATAAGACCGTTTTCGTCGAGATTACGAGTAGCTTCTTCGCTAACATTCGGTATATCGGCAGTAAGTTCTTCTAATCCGCGTTTTGTGTCGCGAACTTCGAGAAGGTACTCGTCTATATGTATCGAAGTAAATAAATCTTCTTTAACAACACGTTCGGAAATAACAATTGCATCTTCGAAGTTGAACCCTTTCCAAGGCATGAAAGCCACTTTAAGGTTTCGACCAAGTGCAAGTTCGCCCTTATCGGTTGCATAACCTTCAGAAAGAATTTGACCTTTAGTAACTTTGTCGCCCTTACGAACCATAGGTTTTAGATTGACACAAGTGCTTTGGTTTGTTTTTAAGAACTTGCTAAGTTTATAAGACTTAACTGGTTCGTCGAAACTAATAAATTTTTCGTCCTCAGACCAAGAATAACGGATAACAATTTCGTTTGCATCGACAAACTCAACTATGCCATCGCCTTCGGCAACAACAAGCAATCGAGAGTCTTTAACCAAACGATGTTCGATACCAGTACCTACTATAGGAGCCTCGGGATTTAACAATGGTACAGCCTGACGCATCATGTTTGAACCCATGAGCGCACGGTTGGCATCATCGTGCTCGAGAAAAGGAATTAACGAAGCAGCAATCGATGCTATTTGATTAGGCGCAACGTCCATTAAGTGTATTTGAGTAGGATCGACCAATGGAAAATCGCCTTCATAACGCGATTTTACTTTTGAATCTTCAAAATTGCCTTTAATATCGACCGGAGTACTTGCCTGAGCAATTGTTTTGCCTTCTTCTTCTTCAGCACTTAGGTATATAACTTCATCATTTTGAACGTTAACAATACCTGTTTCAACTTTTCGATAAGGAGTTTCAATAAATCCTAATTCGTTAACTTTGGCAAATACACAAAGTGAAGAAATAAGTCCAATATTTGGTCCTTCGGGAGTTTCAATTGGACAAAGACGACCATAGTGAGTATAGTGAACGTCACGAACCTCGAAACCTGCTCTTTCGCGCGACAAACCACCGGGCCCCAATGCCGACATACGGCGTTTGTGGGTCATCTCAGACAATGGATTGGTTTGATCCATAAACTGCGACAGTTGGTTTGTACCAAAGAAAGAATTGATAACCGATGATAAAGTTTTGGAGTTGATAAGGTCTATTGGAGTAAATACTTCGTTGTCGCGTACATTCATACGTTCGCGAATGGTACGAGCCATACGAGCCAAACCAACACTAAACTGGTTGTACAACTGCTCGCCTACGGTACGTACACGACGGTTGCTCAAGTGATCGATATCATCAACATCGGTTTTTGAGTTGATAAGTTCAATCAAATATTTTATAATGCAGATAATGTCTTCTTTGGTAAGAACACGTGTCTCTGACGATGTATTAAGTTTTAATTTACGGTTAATTCGGAAACGACCTACTTCACCTAAATCGTAACGTTTATCGGAGAAAAACAATTTGTCGATAACGTCGCGAGCAGTAGCTTCATCGGGTGGTTCTGAGTTTCTTAATTGTCTATATATGTGTAATACAGCTTCTTTTTCTGAGTTACAAGGATCTTTTGCTAAAGTATTATAAATAATAGCGTAATCAATCACATTTTGACCTTCTTTGTGAAGTAAAATAGTTTCGACACCAGCATCGACTATAAGATCAATATGTTCGTTATCGATAGTGGTTTCGCGATCGATCACAACTTCGTTACGTTCGATAGAAACAACCTCGCCAGTATCTTCATCAACGAAGTCTTCAACCCACGATTTCAAGACACGTGCAGCAAGTCTGCGGCCAAGCATTTTCTTCAAACCGGTTTTTGAAACTTTAAATTCGTCGGCAAGGTCAAAAATTTCAAGAATATTCTTGTCGTTTTCGTAACCGATTGCACGAAGAAGAGTTGTAACTGGCAACTTCTTTTTACGGTCGATATAAGCATACATAACATTGTTGATGTCAGTAGCAAATTCGATCCAAGAACCTTTAAAAGGAATTATTCGGGCAGAGTACAATTTAGTACCATTGGCATGAATGCTCTGACCAAAGAACACACCTGGCGAACGATGCAATTGCGAAACCACAACACGTTCGGCGCCATTAATAACAAATGTGCCACGGGGTGTCATATATGGTACAGTACCCAAATATACATCTTGAATAACTGTATCAAAATCTTCATGTTCGGGGTCGGTACAGTATAGTTTTAATTTTGCCTTAAGAGGTATGCTATAAGTAAGACCACGTTCGATACACTCGTCGATAGTATAACGAGGAGGATCTATAAAATAATCGATAAATTCCAACACGAAATTGTTTCGTGTGTCGGTAATGGGAAAGTTCTCAGCAAAACATTTGAAGAGACCTTCGTTTTTTCTATTCTCGGGAGTTGTTTCCAATTGGAAAAAATCGGCAAAAGCCTTCAATTGCACATCGAGAAAGTCTGGGTATTCCAGTTGAATTTTAGAGGAAGCAAAGTTTACTCTTTCAGTAATATTTTTAAAAGCCATTGTTGCGTGTTTAATTGAACCTTTTTTATTGATTAAATACCGATTAAAATTCGATATTTTGCTTACCTCTCACGAGGTTAAAACCTATCTGAGAATCAATACGTAATGCATAATAAATCTCGATGGCATAAACAATAAAAAGGCTTAGAGTCCCGTATTAAATACAGGACCCTAAACCTGAATGCTAACAGCCAGAAAATTACTTAACTTCAATTTCGGCTCCGGCTTCAGTCAATTGTGCTTTGATTGATTCAGCTTCTTCTTTAGAAACACCTTCTTTGATTGCTTTAGGAGCTGCATCAACGATATCTTTAGCTTCTTTCAAACCAAGACCTGTTAAATCTTTCACCAATTTAACGATTTGTAATTTAGCACCACCGGCTGATTTCAAAATTACATCGAAAGATGTTTTTTCTTCAGCAACTGGAGCACCTGCACCAGCAGCAGCAGGAGCGGCAACAACTGCAGCAGCAGCTGGTTCAATTCCGTACTCGTCTTTTAGTATTTTCGCTAATTCGTTAACTTCTTTAACTGTAAGATTTACTAACTGTTCCGCGAAAGCTTTTAAATCTGCCATTTTGTATAATATTTAAATTGTTATAATTACTATTTATTATTCTTGTTTTTCTGATAGTGTTTTTACAACACCTGCGAGTATATTTTTGCCTGACTGCAAAGCCGAAATAACATTGTTGGCAGGAGATTGCAACATAAATATAATGTCGCCTACCAATTCGTCTTTCGTTTTGAGAGTTGCCAATGCATCGAGTTGGTTGTCGCCAACATAGATACAATCTTCAACATAAGCAGCCTTCAAAATGGGTTTATCACTTGTCTTTCTCATTTCCTGAATCATACGAGCAGGTGTACTACCTGTTTCGGTAAACATGATTGAGGTTGAATTAGAAAGAACTCCATACAGCTCTTCGTAGTTTCCTCCTGTGCGTTCTAATGCTTTTTGGAAGAGAGTGTTTTTAACAACTACAAGTTCAATATTATTTTCAAAACATTTTCTACGCAATTTACTGGTATTGCTTGCATTTAATGTAGAAATATCAGTAATATAAAAATGTTTTTGATTTTTAATCTGCTGTACTAAATTTTCAATAATTGCTTCTTTTTCTTCTTTTTTCATATTTGTAAAGTAAAAACAATTAACGTGTTATTATTCGGCCAATGTTTTAGTATCGATAGCAATACTTGGACTCATGGTCGACGATAAATAAACACTCTTAATATAAGTACCTTTAGCAGCAGCTGGTTTGAGCTTAATAATTGAATTAATAAACTCGTGAGCATTGTCAACTAATTTTTCAGGAGCAAATGAAACTTTTCCTATAGAAGAATGAATGATACCGGTTTTGTCGACTTTAAAATCGATTTTACCTTGTTTAACTTCCTTAACGGCTTTACCAATTTCCATGGTAACAGTACCGCTCTTAGGGTTAGGCATCAATCCACGGGGTCCTAATACGCGTCCGAGAGCACCAATTTTACCCATAACAGATGGTGTAGTGATAATTACATCAATATCTGTCCATCCGCCTTTGATTTTTTCGATATAATCGTCCAAACCAACGAAATCGGCACCAGCCTCTTTAGCCTCGTTTTCTTTGTCGGGTGTGCAAAGCGCTAATACACGAACAGTTTTACCTGTTCCATGTGGTAACGAAACTACACCGCGAACCATTTGATTAGCTTTTTTGGGATCAACATTCAAACGAACATCAATATCGACCGATGAGTCAAACTTTGTAAATGAAATTACTTTCAACAAAGCAGCTGCATCGAGCAATTTGTATTGTTTATCGATGTCGACTTTACCAATTGCTATCTTTCTTTTTTTAGTAAGTCTTGCCATTGTATTTTTATGTGATTAATTACTTAAAAGGGCCTGTCGCCCTTAATTGTAATACCCATACTTCGCGCAGTACCTGCAACCATATTCATAGCCGATTCAACAGTAAAGCAGTTGAGGTCGGGCATTTTTATGTCGGCAATTTCGCGAACCTGTTCCCAGGTAACCGATCCAACTTTATTCCTGTTTGGTTCAGCCGATCCATTTTTGATTTTCGATATTTCGATCAACTGTATTGCTACAGGAGGTGTTTTGGTAACGAAATCAAATGATTTATCGGCATAAACGGTAATTATGACAGGAATAACTTTACCAGCCATGGTTTGAGTACGTGCGTTGAACTGTTTACAGAATTCCATAATGTTCACACCTTTCGAACCCAAAGCAGGACCTACCGGTGGTGAAGGGTTAGCTGCACCGCCTTTTATTTGTAATTTGATTAATCCTACTGCTTCTTTTGCCATAATATTAAGTATTAAATTTTGATTGTTTTGTTATAATCACTACCACAGGGAAGCTTGAAAACAGTAATATATGAAAAAACAATCGTATAAAAACAAGTTACTCTTTCTCAACTTGCATAAAGCTGAGTTCTAATGGTGTTTTTCGTCCAAAAATTTTCACCATTACTTTAAGTTTTTTCTTTTCGTCGTTCACCTCTTCAATAACGCCAGAAAAACCATTGAAAGGACCGTCGATTACTTTTACTGGTTCACCTACATAATAAGGTGTAACCATTTCTTCGCCCGATTCTCTAAGTTCATCAACTTTGCCAAGAATACGATTTACTTCAGAAAGTCTCAAAGGAGAAGGCTCGTCGCCTTTCGATCCGAGAAAACCTAAAACATTGGGAATATTTCTTAGAATATGAGGTATTTCTCCTACCAACGATGCCTCCAAAATAACATAACCGGGAAAAAATATGCGTTCTTTGCTTATTTTTTTTCCGTTTCGTACTTGGTAAACCTTTTCGGTAGGAATTAAAACTTGTGCTACGTAATCTTGCAGGCCTAATCGGACTATTTCGTTATCGATTAACTCTTTAACTTTTTTCTCTTTTCCGCCAATAGCACGAAGTACGTACCACTTCTTTTCTATTTCTCCCATTTCTATTGACTAAAAAAACATCTTATATATAAAACCCGTAACACCTTGGAAAGTGATATCCATTAAAAATACAATGATAGCTATAATTAAGGAAGCAATCATTACGACCATTGCACTATTACGCAAATCGTTCCAAGAGGGCCAGGTAACTTTGTTAACTAATTCGTCGAAAGATTCCTGAAAATAATTTATTATCTTCTTCATAAATCAAAAATCATTTGCACGGGAGGAGCGACTCGAACGCCCGACACCTGGTTTTGGAGACCAGTGCTCTACCAACTGAGCTACACCCGTATCGAAAATATTCAGTGCTCTTGTCGAAAAACATTGAAAAAGCACATTCGTATGATGACAAAGAAAGTCCGGTGTAAAAGCTACACCGAACTTTCTTATAATATCACTATGAATTATTTATTTCAATATTTCAATAACCTGACCAGCACCAACTGTTCTACCACCTTCGCGAATTGCGAAACGTAAACCTTGGTTGATAGCTACAGGGTAGATAAGTTCTACAGTAATTGTAATGTTGTCGCCAGGCATAACCATTTCACGACCTTCTGGAAGTGTAATTTCACCGGTTACGTCAAGTGTACGAACATAAAACTGAGGACGATATTTGTTATGGAACGGAGTATGACGACCACCTTCTTCTTTCTTCAATACATAAACTTCAGCTTTGAAGGTTGTATGAGGAGTGATAGAGTTTGGTTTAGCTATAACCATACCACGTTTAATTTCTTCTTTGTCGACACCACGAAGTAAAAGACCAACGTTGTCGCCAGCTTCACCACGATCGAGTAACTTACGGAACATTTCAACACCGGTAACTACAGTCTTTTTCTTTTCAGCACCAAGACCTACTAATTCGAGTTCGTCGCCTACATTAACAACACCAGTTTCGATACGACCAGTAGCAACAGTACCACGACCAGTGATCGAGAATACGTCTTCAACAGGCATAAGCATTGGTTTGTCAACTTCACGAGGAGGAATTGGAATAAATGTATCTACAGCATCCATCAATTCCATGATTTTTTCTTCCCATTTTGCATCGCCGTTCAAACCACCTAAAGCAGAACCACGGATAACAGGAGCGATATCACCTTCGAATTTATAGAACGATAATAATTCGCGCATTTCCATTTCAACAAGGTCAAGCATTTCTGCATCTTCAACCAAGTCAACTTTGTTCATAAATACAACGATTTTAGGAACGTTTACCTGACGAGCCAACAGAATATGTTCGCGAGTTTGAGGCATTGGACCATCGGTAGCAGCTACAACGATGATAGCGCCATCCATCTGAGCAGCACCTGTAACCATGTTCTTAACATAGTCAGCGTGACCCGGACAGTCTACGTGAGCATAGTGACGATTAGCTGTACTGTATTCTACGTGAGCAGTATTAATTGTAATACCGCGTTCTTTTTCTTCAGGAGCGTTGTCGATCGAGTCGAACGAACGAACTTCAGAAAGTCCTTTTTTAGCAAGAACAGTAGTAATTGCAGCAGTTAATGTTGTTTTACCGTGGTCTACGTGACCAATTGTTCCGATATTGACGTGAGGTTTTGACCTGTCAAATTTTTCTTTTGCCATAACTCAAATATTAATTTAAGTAAATATTTATTTTAACTATTTCTTGTAAAATTGAGCCAAAGAGGGGAATTGAACCCCTGACCCCTTCCTTACCAAGGAAGTGCTCTACCCCTGAGCTACTTCGGCCTTCATTTCGAGCGGAAGACGAGACTCGAACCCGCGACCCTAACCTTGGAAGGGTTATGCTCTACCAACTGAGCTACTTCCGCAATATAATTAACAATTGTCAATTTTATGTGGGGAGAGGAGGATTCGAACCTCCGAAGACGTCAGTCAACAGATTTACAGTCTGCCCCATTTGGCCACTCTGGTATCTCCCCCTATTGATTGACTATTTATTATTGAATATTGAGTATTCAATTTTAATAATCAATATTCAATTGACAATATTCAATTATTTGAGCCGAAAGAGGGAGTCGAACCCACGACCTGCTGATTACAAATCAGCTGCTCTGACCAACTGAGCTATTTCGGCGACTTAATATTCTGAACTTTAATGAGTTTTAAAACCAAAACCTTATAATGTTCAGAACCTTACAGCTTTACATTTTCATTCCGTAAAAACAGGACGCAAATGTAATTATATTTTACATTCTAACCAAAAAAAAAATGCGATTTTTACAAACCTTTTAATTTTTCTTTATGTTTTGTCAATTGTTTTTTCAAAGCATCTAAGGTTGTGTCAATTGACTCCTCAAATGTTTTAGCTTGTTTCTTAGCAAACAAATCGTTTCCTGGAACTTCCAATTTTATTTCAGCTAATTTATTTTCTTCTTGCGAAATTTTCTCGATTTTCAAGATCACTTCTGCTCCCACTATCCCATCGAAATATTGGTTCATTTTTGATACTTTGCTTTCGATAAAGTCAAGTAATTTTTTGTCTGCATCGAAGTGTACCGAACTAATCTTAATATTCATGGCCTCGTCCTCCTATTGGTTTATGCCCTTGGATGGGCTTGTTTATAAATCTTGGTTAATTTCTCAAATGTATTGTGAGTATATACTTGGGTTGCCGACAAATTGGCATGTCCAAGTAATTCTTTAATAGCATTGAGGTCGGCCCCATGGTTGAGCATTTGTGTTGCAAATGTATGTCTCAAAACATGTGGACTTTTTTTGTCTGATGTAGTTACAAGTGACAAATATTTCTTTACAATTCGGTAAACTGTAACCGAGTTGAGCTTGTTTCCTTTATTTCCTGTAAAAAGATAATCGACTGCACTTTGGTTTGACTCTTTTCTTAGGTCAATAAATTCAATTATTTTTTTTTGAAATTCGGGGCTAATCGGTATTATCCGTTCTTTATTTCGTTTTCCCAGTACTTTAATGGTATTGTAATAGGTATCGATATCAGACACTTTTAAATTTATTAGCTCCGAAAGCCTTATTCCTGTTTGATAAAATGTTTCAATAATCATTGCATTGCGAATGCCAGTGAAACCTTCTTCATATTTAACATCATCTAAAAGAACGTTCATTTGTTTTTCTTCAACAAATGTTGGTAATCGTTTCTTTATTTTCAAGGTATTGACTTTCTCGAGGGGATTTGTTTTTATCCTCTCTTCTCTTATGAGAAATTTATAAAAAGAATTTAAGCTTGTTATTTTTCGATTTACAGATCGGCTCGAAATGTTGTTTTCTACTAAATATAAAATCCAGCTTCTAACAGTCTTGCTATTTGCAGATTCTACACTCTCGCTTATATTAAATTCTAAACAAAATTTTTCAAATTGAGTCAAATCGTTTTGATAAGAAACAACGGTATGCGAAGAATATCGCTTCTCATACTGAAGGTAATTCAAAAAATCATGTATAGAATCCATACTTTATTAGAATTACCAAAAAATAGAAAAACTCAAAATAATTTATTCGAGATCCCTAAGCATTTGTTCTTTATATACAGCGTGTATAATTTGCTGGCGACGTTCTACAGATGGTTTGGTGAAAAACTGACGAAAACGCAATTCTTTCACTACTCCTGTTTTTTCGAATTTTCTTTTAAATTTTTTCAACGAACGTTCTAAATTTTCGCCTTCTTTTACGGGTACTATAATCATAACAATATTTTGATTAAACTTTTAAAAATTAGAGCCGCAAATTTATAAAAATCAAACATCTAAATCAAATATTTTTTATAAGATTACTCTTTTTTTTAATTATTAGCTTTTTATAAATTGATTTTCAAATATATAACTTGCAAAAAAAAATATTTATGAAGTTCTCTTTTGCAACTCATTTATTTAATGTAAATTCTTATTTTCTCTTCTTTTATTTTGCTTATTATTTTATTTTCAAACAATTCTGATATGGTAATCATTGATTTTTTCTTATTCTTATATTGAAATATCGATTTCACTTCATCGTACTCTAAATAGGGATGAGCATTCAATTCTTTGAAAGTAGATAGATTCAAATCGAGTTTTTTAATTTGAGTTGTATCAATTATAATGAATCTGGAAAGTTCAGTAAAAATGGTGGTATCAAAACCATAGACTTCTTTTAATTGATCTTTTGAATAGAACCCGCCAAGTTTATTTCTATATTTTATAATTCGAGAAGCAAACACAGGTCCAATACCTTTTAAATCTAATAAACTTGAACTATCTGCAGAATTTATTTCAATCACTTTTAATTCTTTTGTTGAAATCTTAGTAGAATAGCGATTTGAATTTTCTGCTTTGATGGTAGGCTTTGTGCTATTAATAATAATAAAACCTTCGTAAAGTCGATAAATTGAATCGTTCATACCATACAATTTTTTCAAATCTTCTTTTGTTCTGAAACTTCCCTTTTTTGACCTGTAGTTATCGATGTATTTAGCAATTTTAGCATTTATACCCATTGCTAACATGGAGTCTAAAGGCTCGTTGTTGGGATCAAACGCTCTTAAATTAAGTTTTTTACGAATAAAATTTTCTGAGTTCTTTGGCTTTTCGGGTTTTTCGAAAGTGCTTTGAATCAGTTTAACTTCTGAAATTAATAATGTGTCGGTGGGTTCTACATTGGACGCTATAAATGCATTGTAAACAGAAGGTGTAAGAACAGCAATAATTATTAAAAATATTAAGACTAAAATACCTCTTCGTTCGGAAGTCGAAAAATGCAACAATGGGTTCATAATAAGTTTATTGGTTTGGTAAATCGATACTAAAAATACAATTAATTTTCGATTTTTTTTCACTGTTGTCCGAAAAACTTAAAAAAAGATTCTTATCGTATAATAGTGTTTTTTTCCCATTATTGTTAGGTTTTAAAATAAAAAATTTTGTAATTTAACAAATATTTTAAACCTATTAAACAATGAGCCAAAAACCAAAAGAGCGCCTCCTCTTTGGCTTTAGCGAAGAGTTAAAGCAAATACCTTTTCTCAGAATTGTACTTTCTCTTATTATAGGAATGACGCTACAATCTCTATTTTCGATCGACTTTTTCTTAAATTTAATATTGTTTTTTGCATTCTTTCTTTTGCTTATTCTGCAATTTCAATTTTTGAAAGATTATCGGCATTATAGCAAAATTGGTGTTTCGATGTATCTGGTATTTATTTCGCTTGGAATGTGTTTAATATCAAAAAACCAGCACCAATCTAATGCCAATGCAATGTTTACTGGTGCCAACGAATATATTGTGGTTATTGACGAACCCTTAGTTGAAAAAAGCAATTCGTACAAAGCAATTGTTAAAACACTAAGTATTAAAAAAGATTCGCAATGGCACAACTCTAAACAAAAAGTCTTATGCTATTTCAAAAAAAGTGGAGGTGTAAATGCTCTAAAACCCGGAGATAAGGTATGGATACATGCAAACTTGGCTATACCGGAAGGTTTTAAAAATCCAAATGAATTTGATTACAAAAAGCACCTTTATTACAAACATATATCGCTAACTGCACATGTAGACTCGGGCAATTGGAAGACATTATCGAAACCTGTGAAAAATCTGAAATATAGCTTGTATACTTTGCGCGAATACTTTATCGGTCAATTCTCGAGAAACGGAATTGAAAACAATGAACATGCAGTTTTGTCGGCGTTGGTTTGGGGATACACCGGCGAATTGAACGACGAAATATATACCACCTATTCGGCAACAGGTGCTATGCATATACTCTCGGTTTCGGGCTTACATGTGGGTATCGTGTATTTGGCGTTGGTTAGTCTTTTAAGATTCTTTAAACGTGTAAAGTATTATCATATATTAAATGTAATTATTATAATCTTAGGTGTTTGGCTCTATGCCGTTATTTCAGGAATGTCTCCGTCGGTGTTAAGAGCAGCTACTATGCTTTCGTTTGTCGAATTTGGAATAAGTCTTAAAAGGAAAAGCTCTACTTTAAATAGCCTGGCTTTAGCGGCATTCATATTGCTGGTTTACGATCCTTTTCAGTTGTTCGATGTTGGTTTTCAGCTTTCGTTTTTGGCATTGTTAGGTATATTATTGTTTTACAGCAAAATATATGGCTTACTAATATCTAGATTCAAAGCTGTAGATTGGGTTTCGCAATTGATAGCAGTTTCAATTGCAGCACAATTGGGCACCCTCCCATTATGCCTACTCTACTTTCATCAGTTTCCCAATTACTTTTTGTTGACCAATATTGCAGTAATACCCCTCTCGACCATTATTCTGTATATGGGTGTTTTCTTCCCAACTGTCGGAAACATTCAATATTTAAACAACTTATGGTCTCAGGCTCTTGAGTATGTACTAAAAGCGATGAATGGAAGTCTTAAGTTTATCGAACAGCTTCCCGGGTCAAGCCTTCAAAATATCGATTTCTCGATACTATCGACCATATTGATTTTTGGCTTTATAGGGTTCTTTTTTGCTTATATTTGTTATAAGAGATACTATTTGCTCATTACAAGTCTCGCAATATTATTGCTATTTACAATAGAAAACAGCGTTAAATCAATTATTTGTAGCCAACAAAAATATTTGCTTGTTTACAAAGTCAGCAAACAAAGCGCTATAGATATTGTACATGGCAACAAGCATTGTTTTATAAGCAATTCATTTTTGAAAGAAGCTCCCGTGTTCAACAGTAAAGGGTTTTACATACACCACCGAATCAAACGCGAACCCCAAAAGCTTAAAAACATATATACCATTCAAAAAAGCACTTTTTTAATTTTTTCGGGTAAAAAGTATTTATTTCTCAATAATACTCCTGCTAAAAACATCAACAATACAAGAAAGATTGCTCTGGACGCCATAATTCTTAGTGATGGGTTTCGTGGCAATATGCAAAAACTAAGCAATCATTATACTTTCAAGAAAATAATAATAGATTCGTCGGTAACATGGAATAAAACCAATTCAATTGAAAATGAATGTAAAGAAAAACAGATATCATGCTATAGTGTTGCACGCCAAGGAGCCTATATTGAGGCTCTTTAGAAATTACAAATCGACAGTACCCAAACCCTCGCGTACAATTAACGGATTGCTTCCTGTACAGTCAATAATTGTAGACATTCCATACTCGCCAATACCTCCATCTATTACCAAATCGACCAAATTTTCATACTTGTCGTGAATAAGCTCCGGATCGGTAGTGTATTCGATCATATCGTCAAACTCTTTTACAGAAGTTGTTAGTATGGGATTTCCCAATTCGCGAACTATTTCAAGTATAATGTTATTGTCGGGCACACGAATACCAATGGTTTTCTTTCGACTCATAAATATTTTGGGAACCTTATTGCTGGCATTCAAAATAAAAGTAAAAGGACCCGGCAAACAACGTTTCATAAGTTTGAACACTGCATTGTCGAGGGGTTTGCTATAGTCCGAAAGGTGGCTCAAATCGTGGCATATAATCGAGAATTGAGCATCCTCAACCCGTACACCCTTGATCCGTGCAACTCTTTCGATTGACTTGTGCTGAAAAATATCGCATCCAATACCATAAAGCGTATCAGTAGGGTATATGATAACTCCTCCCGAACGAAGAATTTCAACAATCTTCTCGATTTCTTTTGAATTGGGGTTTTCGGGATAAATTTTGCGGAGCATACAATAGTAGTTGTGTAGTTGAGTAGCTGAGTAGCTGAGTAGAAAACTACTCGTCTACCCGACTACTCAACTACCTTTTTATTTTTTCCTTCATTCATTTCATCAAGCATTTCGTTTATTTCTTCTTCATCCATTTCTTCGGTTTCCCATTCGTATTTTTTGCGCTGTGGTTCTTGGTTTCTAAAATAGTATGCTAGTAATAGACCGGAAGTTAAGCCCGACAGATGCGACTCCCACGAAACATCGGGTACAAATGGGAATATTCCCCAAACCATACTTCCATAAAGGAAAATTACGATTAGCGAAACAGCCATAAGTCCAGTCATACGCCTCAGCACGCCACTTAAAAACAAAAATGAGGCCAAGCCATACACCAAACCACTTGCACCTATATGATATGATTCGCGAGCGCCACACCAAACCCAAATACCAACAATAAACCAATTGAGAAAAAAAACTTTGTATGCCAATTGTCGATAAAAGTAAAACAATCCGACCGACAATGCAGCAAATGGGACAGAATTGTTTATCAAATGTTTGAAATCGGCATGAATCAGAGGTGAAAAAACAATACCCAAAATGCCCTGTAATTGGCGAGGGAAAATGCCTAGGCGATAAAACGAAGTATCGGCAAAGATTTCAATAGCCTTTACACTCCAAATAGTCAACAAAAAGAATATTGGAAGATATAGACTTAGTTTGAAAAGTTTTTTGTCGGTATTGGTTTGTTCTTCAATCATTATTCAAACAAATAGTTGACCATTACAAAGTATGATCGCCACATTTGGCACAGAATAGGCGAGCTTCGTCAATAATTATTCGGCAATATACTCTAAAAGTATCATTACCACACTTCTCACATACTATTTTTTCTTCGATTGGTTGATCTGTTTCTTTGGGGGGGTGCCAGTGCATAAGATTCAATATTTTCTTTGTCTGATATATTGTTCATCAATAACATATTTCAAAGTTACATTTTATTCGACTTAAAAACAAAAAAAGCCAGGTCAAACGCATTAAAATTTATCGCATATTGTTTATATTTAATGTTTTATATGTTTTTAGAATTTAAAACCTCCCAACCCTCCTTAAAAAGGAGGGCTAACAGAGCTGTGGTTTGTAAAAGCACAAATCTGTTATTGCCCCTTTTCAAGGGGTTGGGGTTTATTTGTATTTGCTAAATTTTTAATGCGTTTGCCCTGCAAAAAAAGCCACCCAATTTCATGAGTGGCTTTCAATATTATATACAGTTAATTTTTATAAAACTAATATTGGCGACTGTACAAGTCGCTCAATAACCTCTTTTACGCCGAACAGTGCGACTTTAGTATTCTTGCAACTGAAAATCGCTTTGATTGATAACCGACAAATCGTTGCCCGATTGGGTGAGTACCAAAAAGCCGTACGATAAGGCTTTTTCAATGCTCTCGGTTGGAATGGCCAATGCAGCCATTGCTCCAATTACTTTGCGATGGTTGTATTCGGGATATAGCTTTCGAAAAGTAGGTAATTTTCGATTGTAAAAATCGTCGACATCTTTGGGGTGGAGCTTGTATTTTACTTCAACAACAATGAGTTTGTCGCCATTGTATAGCACAATATCGTACTGACCTTGTAGGTTGCCCCTGTGGCGGCTCATGGTGTCGATATGCTCGTATTCGATACCAAATAGCTCTTTTCGATTTTCCAATCCACGATAAAAAAACTTTTCAGCAACATCTTTACTATTGTTTGATACTCCTCCTTAGAGTTCCGAAAGTTTCTTTATCTTTTGGTCTGTATCGGCAAACTTTTCAGTAAGTTTTTTCTCGTTTTCTTGAAACATTTGTTTGGTTTCCTGAAACATTAACCATACTTTTTCGAAAGTTAGACCGCTACTATCAGGAATATTTAAGGCTTGAGTTTTCATTTTAATTATATTCTGTTGCAAAAATAGTGCTTTTTGAATATGAAAACAAAAGTAATTGACTGATTGGCAAAGGTGCAAACATGAACAGAGTTAGGACTAGTGTCTCGCTACGCTTGGATATGAAATGCCTCAGGCATTTTTGTAAAAAACAAGCATCGGCAAGTTGCCTCGAATGATGCGGCATAGCGGGACGCTACTCTGAACGAGGCTCGCATTACAAAAGCTCACTTGTTGGGCAAATTATATTAATCAAGCGTATTAAGCCATTTTTTACCTTTTGGAGATATAACAAAAACCCCTAAGATAAGTCCAACAATTAGCAAAAAACCGAATAAAAATACAGCTTCCATAACTATTTATTTTTAGATTTTAATATATACAAACCTATTAAGAGAAAAACAATTGAAGATGCTGTACCAAATATAAGCACTGCAATTTTTTCAATGCCTTTCATTTCAAGAATTGTAGACAAAACAGCACCACCAAGCACCAGTTTTGACACATCAAGTAAATATTTTCCAAATTCAGTTCTCATACTGCAAAATTAGGCTATTTTTTTTTAAAGTTGAATATTTTAAAATGAATATCACTGCCCCTAACGAGGAATTTAATATTCCTGTAACTGAAAATCGCTTTGATTGATAACCGACAAATCGTTGCCCGATTGGGTGAGTACCAAAAAGCCATAAGATAAGGCTTTTTCGATACTTTCGGTTGGAATGGCCAATGCAGCCACTGCTCCAATTACTTTGCGATGGTTGTATTCGGGATATAGCTTGCGAAAAGTAGGTAACTTGCGGTTGAAAAAATCGTCGACATCTTTGGGATGAAGTTTGTATTTTACCTCAACAACAATGAGTTTGTCTCCATTGTAAAGTACTATATCGTACTGCCCTTGAAGGTTGCCCCTGTGGCGACTCATGGTGTCGATATGCTCGTATTCAATACCAAAAAGCTCTTTGCGATTTTCCAATCCACGGTAAAAGAACTCCTCGGCTACATCTTTGCTGTTGTTCGACACGCCTCCATAGAGTTCCGAAAGTTTCTTAATCTTTTGGTCTGTATCCGTAAACTTTTCAGTAAGTTTTTTTTCGTTTTCCTGAAACTTTTTATCTGTTTCCTCAAACATTTGTTTGGTTTCCTGAAACATTAACCATACTTTTTCGAAAGTTAGACCACTACTATCGGGAATATTTAATGCTTGAGTTTTCATTTCTATTTTTTCTGTTACAAAAATAGTGTTTTTGAATAGGATAACAAAAGTAATTGATTGTTAAGTGTAGCGTCTCGCTAAGCTTGGTTTTGTAATGGCTCCAGCATTTTAAGATGCCATGAATGATGCGACGTAGCGTGACGCTACGCCAAACGGGAGAGAAGATATAGACTTAGTTTAAAAAGTTTTTTGTTGGTATTGGTTTGATCTTCAATCATTATTCAAACAAATAGTTGACCATTACAAAGTATGATCGCCACATTTGGCACAGAATAGGCGAGCATCGTCAATAATTATTCGGCAATATACTCTAAAAGTATCATTACCACACTTCTCGCATACTATTTTTTCTTCGATTGGTTGATCTGTTTCTTTGGGAGGTTGCCAGTGCATAAGCTTTAATATTTTCTTTGTCTAATTCCATGTTCATCAATAACAGTAAGTCTTTTTTCGAAATTCAAATCATTATTTTTTAAAAGACTTTCAATTAATTGCCCTGGAAAAACAGGTACATATTCTTTGAACCTTAAATAAATAACTCCTTTTTGAGGTTTATATACATATCGAAAAATCAATTCGCTATAGTCTCTATCAAATGTAATAATAGTACGATTTTGTTGTATGGCAATATTCATAACCTCATCATCTGAAATGCCCGAAAAATTATCGCCTATCCATAAAACATCTACACCAATTGACAGCAAATACTTAACACTTGCATAAGGTATGTTTTCATTTGCTAGAAATCTCATTTAGCAGTTTGTGGAAGTTCGAACAATAATCCATCTTGCATACAATCACTAACATAAGCAAAGACTGCAAATAAATCATTTTTGGATAATGTTGGGTAATTTTCAAGAATTTGTTGTTCAGACCAACCCTGTGCAAGTAAATTAACTATATGCTCTACAGATAATCGAGTTCCTTTTATTGTAGGCTTACCAAGCAATATGCTTTTATTTGAAATAATATGATCTTTCCAGTTTATCATACAACAAAGTTAAATTTTATTCGACTTAAAACAAAAAAGCCACCCAATTTCTTGAGTGGCTTTCTTTATATTCAAATGCAATTACTTACATAATCGGTTTCATGCTTTCCATTGCTTCGCGCAATTCGGCTCCGATGTATTCTACTTCGGTATTGCGAATGGCATCGTTTACTTTGATAAGCTCCATGTTGTCGACATGATTGTCTTTACTTGCGTTGAATGGTTTTCCAATTACGTTGGTATCGATTTTCTTCATAAAGTCGGCCAACAATGGTTTGCAAGCATGGTCGAACAAATAGCAACCGTATTCGGCTGTATCGGAAATAACACGGTTCATTTCGAACAATTTCTTACGTGCAATGGTGTTTGCTATAAGAGGGGTTTCGTGTAACGATTCGTAGTAAGCCGATTCGGGTTTAATACCGGTTTCGACCATCACATCGAATGCTAGTTCAACACCAGCTTTAACGAAAGCTACCATCAACAATGCATTGTCGTAGTATTCTTGTTCTTTAATATCCATGCTTCCGGCAGAAGTTTTTTCGAAAGCAGTTTCGCCTGTAGCAGCACGCCAAGCCAAAAGGTTCTTGTCGCCGGCTGCCCAGTCTTGCATCATAGTGCTCGAGAAATAACCCGACATGATATCGTCCATGTGTTTTTCGAACAATGGGCGCATGATTGATTTTAATTCTTCGGCTAGGTTGAATGCTTTAACTTTTGAAGGATTGTCTAAACGATCCATCATGTGGGTAATACCACCTAATTTTAACGATTCGGTAATGGTTTCCCAACCGTATTGAACCAATTTAGAAGCATAACCGGCGTCAATTCCTTTTTCGATCATTTTGTTGAAGCAAAGGATTGAACCTGTTTGAAGCACACCACAAAGAATGGTTTGCTCGCCCATAAGATCCGATTTTACTTCGGCAACAAACGACGAGTGCAATACACCGGCTTTGTGACCACCTGTTCCGGCACAGTATGCTTTTGCAATTTTAAGACCATCGCCATTTGGGTCGTTTTCGCGGTGAACAGCAATAAGGGTTGGAACACCAAACCCGCGGAGAAATTCGGCACGAACTTCAGATGCTGGAGACTTAGGAGCCACCATAATAACTGTAAGGTCTTTACGAATTTCAATTCCTTCTTCTACGATGTTGAAACCGTGAGAATACGATAAACATGCGCCTTTTTTCATCAAAGGCATAGCAGCATTTACAACGCTTGTGTGATATTTATCGGGTGTAAGGTTCAATACTAAGTCGGCAGTAGGAATCAATTCGCTGAAAGTTCCAACTTTAAATTTGTTGTCGGTAGCATTTACGTACGATACGTGTTTTTCGTTAATCTCAACTTCGCGTAAAGCGTAAGAAATATCTAAACCACTATCGCGCATGTTTAAACCTTGAGCCAAACCTTGTGCACCACAACCAAGTACTACAATTTTTTTACCTTTAAGATAGTTAACGCCATCGGCAAATTCCGATTCGTCCATAAAGTCGCATTTTCCTAATTGTTCGAGTTGTACTCGCAAAGGAATTGAATTAAAATAATTAGCCATTTTTTTATTATTTATATTGAAAATTTATTTTTTTCTTAATTCTTCTATTTCAGACAAATAGGTTGTAAGGGGTTCGATATTTAATCGATTAACCGCGATACGTCCCGAACGGGTAAATTGTTTAACACCATACTTGTTAAGTTCTTCAAAAAGTTCCTGTGTTTCATCTTTATGCCCGGTTTTTTCAATTACGGTATACTCGGGTGTAACCTCCATGATACGTGCATTGTGCTTACGCACAATACTCTCGACCATATTGCCTTCTAAAAGTGCAGTTGTAGGCACTTTATACAAAGCTATTTCCTGATGAATAATTTCACTTTCTGTGAAAAAATAACATTTTAGGACTTCCGTAAGTTTTTCGATCTGACCGCAGATTTTCTCGACCTTCTCGCGGGTTTCATTTACCACAATAGTAAATTTGCTGATTCCTTTGATGGCCGATTCGCATACGGTAAGGCTCTCGATATTTACATGTCTGCGTGTAAATATTATCGTGATACGATTGAGTAAACCGATATGGTTCTCAGAAAAAGCCGTTATAGTAAATTCCTCTATCATTGTAATTTGGGCGTTAAAATTAATAATTTAAATTAAAAAAGACAAAAGATAATAGATATTAGATGTAAGATTAATAGATTTTAGACTAAAGACTAAAAGATAATAGACAAAAGATTTTAGATTTTAGACTAAATAAAAAATTATCCTAGTAAAATATCTGATACCGAAGCTCCGGTAGGAACCATTGGGAATACATTGTCTTCTTTTTCAATACTTACTTCGAGCAAGAATGCTTTTTCGGATTTTAACATTTCGTCGATCGAACCCGATAAATCTTTGCGTTCATCGACTTTTTTGCCATTTATATAAAAGGCTTCTGCCAATTTCATAAAATCGGGGTTAACCAATTCGGTGCTCGAATAGCGTTTGTCGAAAAACAATTGCTGCCATTGGCGAACCATTCCAAGGAATTTATTGTTGAGCAATACAACCTTAACAGCAGCATTTTCTTGATGAATGGTAGCAAATTCCTGTAAAGTCATTTGTATACCTCCATCGCCAACAATAAGAATAACCTGTTTGTTGGGAGCTCCAATTTTAGCACCAAAAGCAGCAGGTAAGCCAAAGCCCATTGTTCCAAGTCCACCTGAAGTTACAAAGCTACGGGTATTTTTATATTTAAAATAACGTGCAGCAAACATTTGGTGTTGACCTACATCGGTAACCAAAATGGCATCGCCACCTGTTTTTTCATTAATAAGATTCATTACTTCGCCCATAGTCATACCGGGTTTTGTAGGATGAAGATCTTTGTCTATAACTTTTTCGAACTCAATCTTGTGGCAATCGGCAAATTCCTGTAACCATGCTTTATATTCGCGTTTTTCGATTTTTGCAGTCAACATTGGCAACGATTCTTTAACATCGCCCAACACTGCCACATCGGCATGAATATTTTTGTTGATCTCTGCAGGGTCAATTTCCATGTGAATAACCTTTGCCTGAGTAGCATATCGTTTAAGGTCGCCGGTTACACGGTCGTCGAAACGCATACCAATTGCAATAAGGAGGTCGCACTCGTTTGTTTTAACATTGGGGCCATAATTGCCATGCATACCAAGCATACCAACATTTTGTGGATGATCTTTTGGAAGAGCCGCAGCTCCCATAATGGTCCAAGCAGTTGGAATACCCGATTTATCGACAAAAGCTCTAAATTCGGCTTCGGCATTACCCAGTATTACTCCTTGACCAAATATTATATATGGTTTCTTTGCAGCATTAATTAGTGCAGCAGCTTCATCTACTTTCGAAACCACTGTCTTGGTCTTAGGCACGTAACTTCTTATAAAATCTTCTTTCTTGTATTCAAAATCTAATTCGCCAAACTGAGCATTTTTGGTAATATCGATCAAAACAGGTCCCGGACGACCACTGCCAGCAATGTAAAAAGCTTTGGCAATAGCGGCAGGTATATCTTCGGCTTTGGTTACCTGTATATTCCATTTGGTAACAGGCATTGAGATACCAACCACATCTGTTTCCTGAAAAGCATCTGTACCAAGAAGAGCAGCCGAAACTTGTCCGGTAATGGCTACTATTGGGGTTGAATCGATCATGGCATCGGCCAGACCAGTAATTAAATTGGTGGCACCAGGCCCCGATGTAGCAATACACATACCCACTTTCCCAGTAACACGTGCATAGCCTTGTGCTGCATGAATAGCACCTTGCTCGTGACGACACAAAATATGTCTAAATTTGTCGCGATAGCCATAAATGGCATCGTAAACGGGCATAATTGCACCGCCAGGATAGCCAAATGCAACCTCAACCCCTTCGTTTAACAACGAAAGAACTACTGCTTCTGAACCCGTAACTTTGCGTTTTGATGTAATGTCCATAGTATATTGATTATTGTCAATTGATTATTGATTATTCTAAAAAGTTGAAAGTTGAAAGTGAATAGTTGAAAGTGAAAAGTGAAAAGTTGAAAAAGATTTTTTTTATTAATCATTTTCACATTCTCACATTTCCATATTTTCACATTAGTCATTAGTAATTTGTAATTAGTAATTAAATTACTCTCACCGCCCCTGTATCGGCCGACGACACCATGCTAGCATAAGCTCTAAGAGCTTTTGAAACATTGCGTGTGCGGTTCGAAGGTTTAAAGGCTGCATTGCCTTTTGCTACTTCATCTTTGCGGCGTTTTTCGAGTTCACCATCGGGAACCACCACATTGATAGAGCGATTGGGTATATCTATTTCAATAATGTCGCCATCTTTTACAAGTCCAATCTCACCTCCGGCAGCTGCTTCGGGCGAAACATGCCCGATCGATAGTCCCGAAGTACCTCCCGAGAAACGACCATCGGTTATCAATGCACAAGCTGCACCTAATTTGCGCGATTTGATATATGATGTCGGATACAACATTTCTTGCATACCCGGACCTCCTTTTGGACCTTCGTAACGAATAACAATAACATCGCCTGATTGAATATTGTTTAATATTCCATCGCAGGCTGCTTCCTGACTTTCGAAAACACGTGCAGGACCTTTAAACTTAAATATTGATGAATCGACCCCAGCTGTTTTCACCACACATCCATTGCGGGCAATATTTCCAAAAAGAACTGCCAATCCGCCGTCGGGCGAATAACACCCTTTTGCATCGCGAATACAACCATTTGCACGATCGTTGTCAAACGCTGGGTACATATAGCCTTGCGAACCCATTACGAGGTTTTTCAATCCGGCAGCACCACTTTTGTATATATCTTTTGCTTCATCGGTACAAGAAACACGCATAATATCGTATTTGTCTAATGCTTGACCCAATGTAAGCATATCGGCACGTTTAACGCTTGTATTTACAAGACCTGCACGATCGAGCTCTCCCAAAATACCAAGAATACCTCCTGCCCTGTTGACATCCTCGATATGATAATGCGAACTAGGAGCAACCTTTGAAAGAACGGGTACTTTACGCGAAAGTGCATCGATATCTTTCATAGTAAATTCAACTCCTGCTTCGTGAGCAATTGCCAAAATATGAAGAACCGTATTGGTCGAACCTCCCATGGCAATATCGAGTGTCATAGCATTCATGAATGCTTCGCGGGTAGCAATTGAACGGGGCAATACTGATGCGTCGCCTTCGTAATAGTATTTATTTGTTATTTCGACTATCAGCTTTGCAGCTTTTTCGAAAAGTTTGATTCGATTTTTATGAGTAGCAACTATGGTTCCGTTGCCTGGAAGCGCTAAACCAATGGCTTCGTTTAAGCAGTTCATCGAATTTGCTGTAAACATACCCGAACACGAACCACAAGTAGGACAAGCACTACGTTCGATCTCGTCCATATCGGCATCAGACACCGAACTGTCGGCAGCCAATACCATAGCATCGACCAAGTCATATTTTTTGTCGCGAACACGGCCGGCTTCCATTGGACCACCCGAAACAAATATGGCAGGAATATTGAGCCTCATAGCAGCCATGAGCATACCTGGGGTAATTTTGTCGCAATTGCTAATACAAACCATTGCATCTACGGTATGTGCATTGCACATATATTCAACACTGTCGGCTATTAGATCGCGCGATGGCAATGAATACAACATTCCATCGTGTCCCATGGCGATACCATCGTCGATTGCAATGGTATTGAACTCAGCAGCATAGCAACCCTGCGCTTCTATCCACTGTTTCATTTGCTGACCAATTTGGTGCAAGTGAGTGTGTCCGGGAACAAATTGTGTAAACGAATTGACAATGGCAATTATCGGTTTGCCTATTTGTTCTTCTTTCATGCCATTGGCGCGCCACAAACTGCGGGCACCTGCCATACGGCGGCCTTGTGTCGATGTGTTGCTTCTAAGTGTATTCATATTTAGATATTATTATTTTTTAAAATATCCCTCGACTTACTTCGGCTTACATCGGCTACGCTCAGTACAAGCCGCTCAGCACAAGCCGCTCGGGATCAGTTCGACTAATCAATTTTGATACTCAAAATTATGGTCTCACTGAATTAAAAAAGCCTTTCTCATTTTGAGTGAGAAAGGCTTCTATGTTTTTATACTTTTTTTTAATTATTACATACCATTCTCACTCGATATTCTTTAGAACAACGACCACGACCACCACGAGAACAGTATTTAATAATTTCATTGTTTCAATTTTATGATGTGCAAATATAAATATTATTATTTAAACAACAAATTTTAAATATTTTTTTAATACTGTTGTCTAGTTAATAACAAATAGATTTCTCACTTCGCTCAAAATGACGCTGCTTTTAAATGAATGAAGGAGAAGGGGTTGGTTTGCGGCAATGCC
>CAMDBI010000016.1 GCA_945889005.1 Bacteroides fragilis | reverse complement strand
TGCCAAAGATTCACGCTCCTTGAGTGCTTCGATAGATACTTGGGCTTTAAAAGCCGCTGATAATTTTCTCCGTTCTGTTTTCATAATTACTGGTAAATTTATTCGTTTTTTCAACTAAACCAGTGGTCTGAATTTTAGGGAGTATTATAATCCCGGAAGTCAAACCATTTAAGGAAACATTGCATTTAAATTCGTTGATACTTTTTTGTAAAAGCAATTTGCCGGAATTGTCAAATAATTGATACTTGAAATCTAAGAAGTCTACTACTCCCAAACTGATGAAAACGTTATCCATTGTGGGGTTTGGATAAGCTGAAATTAAATAATTGGTAGATTTTTCATCAATAATCGTGTTGATTGAGATATTAGGTTGCTGCATACCCTGTGTAATGGCTGCATTTTTTGTAGTAAAAGATTCGTTGACTGGTTCTCCAATAGTCCAACTTAAAGTACCCAAATTGTTTTGCATCGAACCCCCTCCAGTAGTAACGATTTGTTGAGCCTGTAAACTCAAACATGAAGTCAAAAACAAAATAAGAAATGAGATTTGATAGGGTTTCATTTTTCTGTTTATCAAACAACTAAGATAAACAGATTTAAATTGATTTCAAAGAAGAATAAAAAATGATGAAAAAAATTATTTTGGATACTGAGTTGGGTACTAAAAACAACAAAAGCCCCGATTTCTCAGAGCTTTCTGTACCTCGGGCGGGACTTGAACCCGCACATCCGCAATGGATACAGGATTTTAAGTCCTGCGTGTCTACCAATTCCACCACCAAGGCATCCTTGTACTTACAAAAAAAGGCAATTTTTCAATTGCCTCCTGTCGCTGAGCGGGAAACGAGACTCGAACCCGCGACCCCGACCTTGGCAAGGTCGTGCTCTACCAACTGAGCTATTCCCGCATTATTTTTTGGTGGTGCAAATGTAATACTCTTTTTTATTTCAGCAAAATATTTTAATTTTTTTTTTCAAATAACATCCATATTACAAAGTGCTGAATTTAAATTGTTGTATAATTTGCACATTTTCAAATTGGTCATTTTCAAATTGAATTATAGTCCCGAAATGCGCTTTATCTCATTCAACTTATTCAAAGCATCAATTGGAGTTAAATTGTTGATATCGAGATTTTTCATTTCGTCGCGTATACGTTTCAAAACCGGATCTTCGAGTTGAAAAAAGCTCAACTGGTAACCTTCTCGTTTTTGGCCAGTTTCGACCGATGGCTTATTTAGGTTGTGCTTATTATTCTTGCCTTCAAGCTCCGAGAGTATTTCATTTGCCCTAACGACAACACTTTTGGGCATTCCTGCCATTCGGGCTACATGTATACCAAAGCTATGCGCGCTTCCGCCTCGAACCAGTTTTCGAAGAAAAAGCACTTTCTTGTCTACTTCTTTTATTGAAACATTGTAGTTTTTGATGCGCTGAAACGAGGCTTCCATCTCGTTGAGCTCGTGGTAATGAGTTGCAAAAAGGGTTTTGGCTTTTGCAGTCGGGTGTTCGTGTATAAACTCGACCATTGCCCATGCAATAGATATACCATCGTATGTACTGGTACCACGCCCTATTTCGTCGAGCAACACGAGGCTTCGGTTCGAAAGATTATTTAGAATGCTAGCAGCTTCGAGCATTTCGACCATAAAGGTCGATTCGCCCGACGAAATATTGTCTGATGCTCCTACTCTTGTAAAAATTTTATCGACAATGCCGAGCTTAGCAGAGCTTACTGGCACAAAACTCCCCATTTGAGCCATTATCATTATTAGAGCTGTTTGGCGAAGCAATGCCGACTTTCCCGACATGTTTGGCCCTGTTATAATAATTACTTGCTGATCTTTATTGTCGAGCAAGGTGTCGTTTGAAATATAGGGATTGTCGGGCGTTAGTCGTTTTTCAATTACCGGATGCCGGCCATCTTTAATCTCCAGTACTTCGCTATCGTTAATATCGGGTCTTGTATAGTTGTTTGCAATTGCAACTGTCGAAAGCCCAATTAAACAATCGGTTTTAGAAATTAGCGATGCGTTGAGTTGCAGTGCAGCTATATAATCGCACAACGAGCTTACCAATTCGTTGAACAATCGGGCTTCTATTGCCAAAACTTTCTCTTCAGCTCCCAGAATTTTTTCTTCATAAATTTTTAATTCCTGGGTAATATATCTTTCGGCGCTTACGAGTGTTTGTTTACGAATCCAATCGGTCGGAACCTTGTCTTTATGCGTATTGCGCACTTCAATAAAATATCCAAACACATTATTGAAATTGACCTTAAGCGAAGGGATACCTGTTCGATCGCTTTCGCGTTGTTGAATCTCGAGCAGAAAATCTTTACCAGAGGTCATAATTTGCCTTAATTCGTCGAGCTCCTGATCTACGGCATTTTTGAAAACTTGCCCCTTCCCTATTTGAGTAGGAGGTTCGTTAAAAAGCTCATTTTCAATTTTATCGGCAATTATTTTGCATGGATTAAGTTGTTCGCCAATTTTATTGAGTGGCTGAAGCTTTGTATAAAGAAAAACCTCCTTAATAGGCTCAATGGCTCTTAATGCATTTTTAATCTGCATTACTTCTCGAGGCGAAACGCGACCCGTAGCAATTTTAGAGGTTAAACGTTCCAAATCGCCTACATTTCGGATATAATCTTCAATTTGGCATTTTATGTCATCGTTATCGATAAAATACTGAACAATATCGAGTCGTTCGTTTATTGGATGCACTTCTTTCAAAGGCAAAGCGAGCCAACGGCGCAACATACGAGAACCCATTGGCGTAATGGTACGATCAATTACATCCAACAAAGTTTTACTTCCTTCATTTAAGCCTTGAAACAACTCAAGGTTTCGCATGGTAAACTTATCGAGCCACACGAAACGGTCTTCTTCGATTCGCGAAATAGACACAATATGACCTAACTGGTGGTGTTCTGTAATTTCAAGATATTGCAAAATTGCTCCGGACGCAACAATGCCCAGTTTTATATCTTGTATACCAAAGCCTTTGAGCGATTGGGTCTGAAAATGTTTTAATAACTTACTTTCGGCATTGCTTTGGTTAAATATCCATTCGTCGAGCTTATAAGTATAATATTTATTGCCAAAGTATTCGACAAATTCTTTACTATGACTTCGTTCAAAAAGAACTTCTTTGGGTTGAAAATTTCCCAATAACTTGTCGATATAGTCGATACTTCCCTGTGCGGTATAAAATTCGCCGGTCGAAATATCGAGAAACGCAACTCCTGCTTGTGTCGATTCTAAATGGACACAAGCCAAATAATTGTTTTCGCGGTTTTCGAGCACATTGTCGTTGAGCGAAACACCTGGTGTAATAAGTTCTGTGACCCCTCTTTTAACTATTTTCTTGGTGAGTTTAGGGTCTTCGAGCTGTTCGCATATTGCAACTCTTTGCCCGGCTCTTACTAACTTGTGAAGGTAAGTGTCTAATGCATGAAAGGGAAAACCTGCCAATTCGACAAATGAGGCTGAACCATTGGCTCTGCGGGTCAATGTTATACCCAGTATTTCTGCAGTTTTGATGGCATCTTCGCCAAATGTTTCGTAGAAATCGCCTACCCTAAAAAGCAACAGAGCATCGGGATGCTTTGCCTTAATAGTGTAATACTGTTGCATAAGTGGCGTTTCTACATATTTTGGATTGTCTGACAAGTTTTTGGATTTTTTTTCAAATGTAAATGGCTTTTAAAGAAATAGCCCCAATAATGTTTAAATTTTATAAAGAAGTAATTAACCGACTGAAGAATAATTTATCAACTTGATTTACTGCAATATAAATTTATATGTCAGTGTTCCTTCTTGATTATCGGGTGCATCTGATTTTCTACTAAAGCGCGCTTTAAGTGCCGCATTTTTGGCTACCGACAGCAAATATTCGTCGAGCGTGGTCGATCCCTTCACTCCCGGCACAGCACTCACAACTCGCCCTTCGCTATCGACTATAATTTTTACAACAACCTTACCCTCAACTTGATTTTTATACTCTGGAATTGGTAACGATTGTGGACTACGACCAGCAAGCGAATATGAAACTCCCGAACCATTTCCATTACCTGTTCCTGTGCCATTGCCGTTACCCGAACCATTGCCCGAACCATTGCCTCCTCCTGTGTAGTTCCCCGAATTTTCGTTACCGTTCGAAGCTCCCTGGTTACCCGATTGATTGGTATTGCCATCGCCACTATTTGCAGGTCGAGGCTTTCCGTATAATGCTTTTTTATTAACTATCGGAACGGGTTCTTTTACGGGTTCTTTCTTCACTTCTTTTTTTTCAACAGGCTTTTCTTGAGGTTTGGGTTTAACTACTGGTTCTTTTTTGTTTTTTTTCTGTTCAATTTTTGGAGTTTCTTTTATAGCTTCAGACTCTTTATCGTCCGAAGTTAATATTTTTTCTTCAACAGGTTCAGGCTGTTCGTCGACGGCTATTTCTTCATTTACAGGTTCTTCTACAACCTCTGGTAGAGGTTCCGAACCTTGTTCATCTAGCCCCAAGTTTATTTCTAATCCTTCGCCCGGACCACCACCAGCTTCAGGATAGGGTGGGTTGGGCGTGTATAGTTTTATAAATAACAAAAACAAAAGCATTGCAACAAAAACAATGCTGGTGCGAATAAATGCCGATATATTATTTTTATTGCCCGATTTCATCGTTAAGCATTGGGAGCTTTGGTTGCCAATATCATTTTTACCTTGAGCTTGTTGCCTATTTGCAGCACATTAACTAATTCCTGCACGGGTATCGAATTGTCGCAACGTATTACAACTGTTACATTGCTCAAATCTGGAGTCGTTTTCAGAAGTTCGCTTTCTAATTCGCTAAACTGTATCGATTTATTGTTGATAAAATATTTCAAATCTTTCGAAATCGAAATGGAAACTTCCGATTTTCGAATCGATTGCTGGTACTTCGAATTGGGGAGTGTAAGCTTAATTACACTGGGACTAATGAGCGTACTGGTAATCAAGAAAAACAACATCAAAAAGAACATGATGTCGCTCAGTGACGAGGTACTTACCTCGGGCCGAAATTTATTTTTGCTCTTTAAGTTCATTACTTAACGGGTTCTTGTAAGAAATCCATAAAATTCATGGCACTCAATTCGAGTTTGTGCACTACTTTTTCGATCATTACATTGAGCCAATGGTAAAAGATATAAGCCATAATACCAACCAACAAACCTGCTGCGCTGGTAACCATTTTTTCGTACAATCCTCCGGCTATTAAACCAATACTAATATTGTCGGCAAGCGAAATATTGTAAAATATCTTTATAATACCGGCTATGGTTCCAATAAAGCCAAACATAGGAGCTACACCGGCAATAATTCCGAGAATTACCATGTTTTTCTCCAATTTGTACACTTCAAATTTGCCGACTATTTCAATAGAGTCTTCAATTTCGTTGAGTGGTCGCCCAAGACGTTTCACACCTTTTTCGATCATTCGGGCAACTGGTTTGTCGCTTTGTTGACAAAGATTAAGAGCTGCATCGACACGCCCTTCGTTTATATAGTCGCGTATACGATCCATAAAAGTAGCTTCAAATTTGGCAGCCTTACGAATGGCCGAGAAACGCTCGAAAAAAATATAGAGTGCTGCAAACATAAGCACTACAATGGGTATCATTATCCAACCGCCCTTTACAACTAGGTCAAACAACGACATAGACGATTCGGCAGCTTGTGGAGCAATTGGAGCATCGACTTGTATTTGTAATAAAATAGAAAGTAGTGACATAGCTAATTCGTTATATGTTATAATATTGAATATTAAACGAGGCTATTTAAAAAAATAATTTAAACGCTAATTCGCTAAGAAATTATTATTGGACTATATACTTTGCGCCTTAGTGTCTATGCGTATTAATCATTTTTTGTCTTTTTAGACAGTCTCATCTCTTACAAAGTAAACGTTTTTTTATGGTGTTTCTTTTGTTGGAATTGAATTCTTATTAACAAGTTTTCCAAACACTTTACTTTTAAGGTCAGAAAGACTATTAAAATTTTCGCGATACAAAACACCTACCCCCTGAGTATATTGTTGTTGATCGTAAATAACCAGCTCATTTGAACGATTGTATGCCCTAAGCTTCCATTTCCCATTTTCGGTCAATTTAACCTCAATGTTAAAGTCTCCGGCAAAGTTATTGTTCTGATTTTTAATAGAGCTTGTATTGTTTCTATTCAATCCCATATCGAAATTCCCGTTGATCGATACCCGGTCGTTGAGTAATTGGGTAGAAAGTGCCAGTTCTAGTTGCTCGTTGTAGAGCTGCTCATTGTTTTGTGCCTGTTCGCCTGGTCTATAGTTTACTCCTATTTCAAAGTCTTTGGTCCATTGCGACAACCAGTTGCTAAATTGGTTGCTCATAAATTCGAGAGAGGTTGTACTAAGACCTTGTTTTAAGTTTGACGAGGTCGAAGTTGAACCCGAAGTTGTATTGGGTCTTTGTGGGAAAAAAGAATTGGTTAAAAGCAATGCAATAAATTGGTTATTGAGTTCATCCTGGGTATTTATACGACCAGCAACAACAGTTTTTGTTTCTTCAGACAGTCCAGGAAAATCGATAGAATATTTAATATCGGGCGACAATAAATTGTTTTTCAAATTTAACATACAATGAACCGGAATTCTTTTTTTGTATTCTTCATTTTCTTCGACCAACAAGGTATATAACGATGTGCGTGTTTTATATATTGCATTCAGATTGACATTTGCATTAATCGGATCGCCAGACCATACTAAAGTAGAGCCTTTCTCAACATTTAATTTTTTATTTATTACATTCCCGAATGTAAAAAGATAATCTCCTCTGTCAACTTCGTAATTTCCATAAATTTTCAACTCCCCTAAGGTATTTACGTTTATTTTAAAGTTACCATTTCCACTAGTTTCTATAATATCTCCAATTCGTGGATCAAAAATTATTGAAACGCTTGCATTGGGTAAAACTGTAATATCCATATCAAATGCTATTCCCGTTGATGTTTTCGTTTGGGGTTTAATTATGCTATCTTTTTTCAATAGTGTATTTGCTTTGAAACTAACGAATTTTTTTTCTAGCAATTCGCCCGAATAGTTTTGAGGAATATTAAAAACAGTATTGTCGGCTGTTATTGCTTTTGCGTTGAAATGGATATTATTTATATCGCCAATTATATCTAATGAGCCTGTTGCGTATACTTTCCCGTAAAAATATGAATTGTCAAGTGCATTTGTATTTAAAACCAATGCATTTTGAGTTTCGAGTCGCAAATTGAATATCAAATCCTTAAAGTAATGGCTATTAATAGAGCCATAAAACAAACATTTTGCGCCATCTTTATCGAACAACTGCATATTATCAAATATTATATTATTGTTTCTCATTGCAATACGAGAATCTTTAATAATAAATGGGGTATTTACGTATGCAACATCAAAAGCAGCTGTATCGATATTGGCTACTCCGTTTAAAACAATAAAATCTGTAGGCCCCGATATTTTTATATATCCATCGGCTATACCACGTATATTGGTCAATATTGGATTAATAAACGGGCTTAGTAATTTTACATCGGCTTTTTTATAGTCAATATTCAAATGTAAAAAATCGTCGGCCGATTTATAATAACCATCAACTTTAACATACTTTTTATTTTTATGTAAGGGCTTTAATGTAAAATCTACCCTGTGTTTTTTTTCATTCCACACAGATAATAAATGCACCGATCCAAAACAATCGCTATTAAAACATAATGAATCGATTCTTACATTTGACAAAAAATTTATTTTACTATATATATCCGAAAAAACTGCATCGCCGGTAATATTTCCCGAAAAGTGCAATTGTTGAGTTTTCCATAACAGGTGAATAAACTTAAGTTCAAAATTTTTGAAATTAGTTGTGAGCTTTTGTGTTGGATCTGATGATACTACACCATTTAACGACATTGCACTCTCACCATTGTGCATCTCAAAATTATTAATACTAATTGCATTTGAATCTACTTGAAGTTTCCAACCTTGAGAATGCCATTTATTTTCTCCTAAATAGTACGATGTTGGAGTACTCTCGAAATGATAAATTGGTCTTTTACTAATAATGTTTGTTGTATAATAACCCAATATCGATAATTGACCTAATCCAAGTGCAGAATCGGGGTACGCCCAATCAACACCAAGCAATAGAGTATCTTTGGTTAATGAACTTACGATGTCTATATTGTTTAAGTGCATTCGTTTTGAAAACCCCGATTCATCGAGATGAATCCTCGTATTTAATTGATCGTTTTGGAGATTCGAAATTAACTTGAAATTTTTTATATTCAATTTTGAAAATCTAATTTCAGGAATATTTATATCTAAATGCATAGAATGATCGATTAGATTAACTTTGCCAGAAACCGATGAATTGGTTTTGATCAATATATTTTGATCAAAAAAATTGGTGACTAAATTGGGCTGTTTCAACTTGATATCAAAAATAAATGAAACTGAATCGTAATGTTGATTTACATCTTGCTCAAAAACTCCTTTTATTTGATTACTTGCCAAATATTTTATATATTTTGGTATTTCGGCAAGTTTATAATTCCCACTAATTTGTGCATCAAATATCGAAGATTTTAATTGGTGTTTCGAAATATTATTGATATCACTAGACAATATCAAAATACTATCAATCTTAAGTATGTTTCTATTTCTTTCTATTTTCAATTGAGTTAGTTGTATCGATCCTTCAATATTGTTTAAATTATTTCCCTTGAATGTCGACGAAATAGTGGTCGAAATATTAAAAGCACTATCTAGAGTATCTATTTTTAAAGCTCTTAAATTGAGTTTTTCAATATTCGATATAAAATTATATGTTGGAATGCTTTCAGAAAGATCTGCCTTGCCGTCAAATATAATTTTAACATTTGGATCGTTTATCTCAAAAGAACTGGTAAATATTTTATTATTATAATTACAAAGAAATTTCATATTTGAATACCTATAGCCTTTAGCTTCAACACTTTGAACAGTTCCACCTAAATCTCCCTCAATCGAACCATCGTCGAGTATTTTCCCATTTAATGTCAATTCAAAACCCGCAGTTCCAAGCGGATTGCCTTTAGCGAAAAGTTGATAAATATCCAATTTTGAAGTTTTCACGCTACCATCAATTGCGACAAAATTAGGTTGTTTCTTAAGTTTTAGGTCTGTGTGAATCGTCCCTAAAGAAGTCGAGATAGCACCATAAGTAACAAACTCATTTATAAATCCTGAAAATGTTCCAGAAAAATTAACATTCCCAAGTGTGTGAAAATTTGTTGGGATATCTAAATGACCCTTGGGCAGTGAAGGTATTTTTATGTTAACAAGTTCTGTTGCATTAACTTTAAATGTTTTAATGGTTGAGTAAATAAATGTTTCTTGAATATTCGGCAATCCATTTAAATTTACATCTCCTTCGAATCGTGTATTTTCTTGATATAATATTTTTATTCCCTTTATTTTAATACTATTCAACGAGCCATAAATGGTGCCCGACAATAAAAATGTTTCGTCAATTTCTTTTAATTGAGTAATAAAATATGCTAAAGTAGTTGTTTTAATTTTTGAAGTTGAAAACTTTAATTTTGCATTCACTTTTGATGAGAAATCTGAAAAATCATCGAACGATTGAAAACTAAATAATATAACAGGAGCATTAATTATCGTTTGATCGCTCATAATTAAGTTTTTTTCAAACAACAGAAGCTTATTTGTAATAGTAAATTTTGATGTTAATTGATTAATGTGAAAGCCACTTTTATCGGTAAATGACATTTTTCTTATATCGAACGAGATCGAATCGTCTATTGCAGAATAATCTTTAATTTTCAAATTGAAATTACTTAATAATAAATCATCATAATTTAGTAACCCTATTGCAAGCGTTTTTTTTGTTTGACTACTATATGACAATCGAGACTTTAAAAAAGAAAGCTCTTCGATTTTAACAACCCAGTTTTTTGAAGTTGAATCAGTTGTTTTCTTAAAGTTTTCGAGCAATTTATTAATATTTAGTCCATTAACCGAATCTTTGTAAAATTTAATGCAAAGTCCGTTAAAATCGAGCAAATTAATAACTGCTGTTTTACTTTTTATATTAATTTTTTTTAAATCTATTGTCGTTTTGCTACTATACAACAAAGTATCATTGTTAGTATCCAAAATTTTCAGATCGTGAATAACTAATGAATGGAAAAAATCGAGACTTACATGACCTACTTCAACCTGTGTTCCAAGAGATTGCGAAAACACAGATGTAAACCTCTGAGCCAATACCTGTTGGACAAAATTATTATTTAACGATATAATAGTCAATGCCGGAATTGATGCAATACCGAGAAAAATTAGTATTAATATTTTTAAGTTTTTTTTGATACTTTTACAGAATTAAAATGCAAAATTAGAGCTAGCAAAAACTGAACCAAAAATTCAAAAAAGCAGATAATGGGTTTAACAATTTTGGGAATAGAATCATCGTGCGATGATACTTCAGCATCAATTATACAAGATGGATATCTGTTATCTAACCTCATTACAAGTCAAAAGGTTCACGAAGCCTATGGAGGCGTGGTTCCCGAGTTGGCATCGCGTGCACACCAACAAAACATTATACCAGTAGTCGATCAGGCTATCAAAATGGCAAATATCGATCCATCTGAAATCAATGCTGTTGCCTTCACCAATGGTCCTGGCCTTCTCGGCTCTTTGCTCGTAGGCACTTCTTTTGCAAAAGGATTTTCGATGGCAAGAAATATCCCATTAATTGATGTTAACCACTTGCAGGCACATTTATTGGTGCATTTTATACAGGAAAAAGGAAAAGAAAAAACATTGCCTAAATTCCCTTTTTTATGTTTATTGGTTTCGGGTGGTCATACTCAATTGATTGTAATAAAAGACTACTTGGAAATGGAAATCATTGGTCAAACGATAGATGATGCTGCCGGCGAAGCGTTCGATAAATGTGCCAAAGTTATGGGTTTGAGCTATCCGGGCGGCCCAATAATTGACCGACTTGCTAAAGATGGCAACAATTTGGCTTTTACATTTAATAAACCTCGTATCGACGATCTCGACTTTAGTTTCTCTGGACTCAAGACTTCGTTTCTCTATTTCTTGCAAGATGCACTGAAAGAAGATACGGGATTTATCGAAAAATATAAAAACGATTTGTGCGCCTCTTTGCAAACAACTATAATAGATATTCTTATCGAAAAACTTGTAAAAGCATCGAAACTTACAGGAATTAATCAAATTGCTATTGCAGGAGGAGTTTCGGCAAATTCGCAACTACGTAGTGCTGTAATAGCCGAAGCCGAAAAAAGAAAATGGAGCGCCTTTATCCCAGAATTCAAATATACTACAGACAATGCAGCCATGGTTGCAATAACTGGATATTTTAAGTATCAGAAAAAACTATTTTCGAATCACGATATTGCACCTTATGCCCGAATGTAATTGGGCAAAAAAAAAGATCAGCTTTTAAACTGATCTTTTTAATTTATTTAACGAAGTGTTAATAGGTTCACTGAGTCGTTTGTAATGTAATCTCTCACTTGACTCAATTCGGTTTCTTTGTAAATTAACCGGTCAAGCTCATTGTATATATTGGTTTCAGGGTATTCGTTTATAAATTCAAATTTACGTTGACGTCTTCTTTCTCTAATTGAAATCTGACGATCGAGTCTAGAACTTAATCTTTCATATAAACTCCTTCCAAACAAAGGAAATACAGCTATATAAAAAACTGCAATTCTCTTATATTTGTCAAATACTGCTTTCATTTTTAAAATTTTGTATAATGCAAATATACTTTGTAAAATGTATACGAAACAATCCCCTATATCAGGTATTTTTTTCTAACTTTTTAATATTTAAAATAAGCAATATCTAATAATATCACTACTTTAGCAACAATATTAAATTAAAATCAAAAACTCTAATTGATGTCAAAAATTTCCTATCTTCAACACGATCAGATCGACAAAAAAAGATGGGATAATACTATAGATTCGTCTGTAAACAAACGAGTATATGCTTTGTCGTGGTATCTCGATATGGTTAGTCCCGGCTGGGAGGCATTGGTAATGGGCGATTATGAAAGCATTATGCCTTTACCTTCAAAACAAAAACTATTTATCAAATATCTTATTCAACCAGTACTTTGTCAACAATTAGGTGTTTATACTGGTAATAATGACGGTCATATAGATATTTTTATTGAAAAAATAAGATCACGATTTCTATATATCAATTTAAATTTCGGCATACCTCAACTTCCTATTAATAGTTCTCATATTTTTGATAAAAGAACAAACCACGAGTTATATCTCAATAGCGATTATTCTGTCTTAGCAAAGAATTATTCGAGACGTACAATAAGGAATATAAAGGTTGCTAATGAATCGGGTTTAAGACTCAGCTATACAATGTCGGCCAAAGAGTTTACCGATTTTAAAAGAAATTTTTCAAATCCGGGTTTGAAAGAAAATTTTTTCTCGTCGCTCCAAAAAATTTGCGAACATTTTATAGGTAAAAAAATGGGCGAAATAGTTGCTACGGTTAATTCCAATGAAGAAATTTTATCGGCAGCCTTCTATTTTATATACGATACAAGATTATATTTTACGGTAACCGTTTCAAATGCTAAAGGTAAAGAAAACAGTGCCATGCATCTAATATTAGATTCAATTATAAAAAAATATGCAAACTCCGATCTGATTTTAGATTTTACAGGCTCTTCGTTAAAAGGCGTTGCTTATTTCAATGAAGGATTTGGTGCAAAGTCTACGACTTACTATTCGTTTATTTACAGCAGATTGCCAAAGTTTTTGAAGAATTAATTCTTATACAAATATTTCTAACTCCTCGTATAGTTTCTGTACAGGTAGCCCCATAACATTGAAATACGAACCTTCGATGCGCTCTATACCTACATAGCCAAGCCATTCCTGAGCACCATAAGCTCCCGCTTTGTCGAAAGGTTTGTAAGTATCTATATAATAATAGATTTCCTCTTCTTTCAACTTTCTGAAAAAAACGCTACTTTCAACTAAGAAAGAATGTATTTTATCTTTTTTTCTGATACAAACCCCTGTAAATACTTCGTGTACATTGCCCGATAAAAGCGAAATCATTTTAAAAGCATCTTCTTTGTCAATGGGTTTGCCAAGAATTTGACCATTGATATGTACTATCGTATCGGCTGTAACGAGAATTGTTTTATTGTCGATACTTCCAAATGCATTGGCTTTGAGTTCTGCCAAAAACAAAGGTACTTCGCGAGGCATAAGCGTCGAAGGATAGTTTTCTTCGACCTCTTGGGGAATTTCGACCACAAAATCGAAACCCATTTCTCTAAGCAGCATTTGTCTGCGGGGCGATTTTGATGCTAAAACTATTTTGTATTCTTTAATTTTCTGATTAAGAAGCATTTCTATATATTATTTTCTAAAATATACCAGGCAACAAATGCGTAGCAAATTCCAAATACCATTATTAACTTAAAAAGCAAACTAATGAGATTATAATGTTTCTGATTATTGGCAACAATTAGCTTATATATGGTAAAAATCAAAGGTAAAATTAAAAAACTAGCAATATAAATCAATGTTAGTTTATCACTCAAATAATTGATATAAATATAAATCAATAAAGCTATTACAATACTTGACAGCGCAATAATAATAGTTTTTGTAGTGTGCACGCCAAATACAACCGGCATTGTATTGCATCCATAGGCTTTGTCGCCCTCAAAATCTTCGATATCTTTAGTTATTTCGCGAATCATTGTGAGTAAAAATGCAAAAAATGAAAAACCAGCTATCCACCATATAATATACGAAAGATCAATATTTAACAATTGTAACTTTTCCCCAAATTTATTTTTTATTACAAACATATCGAACCACAAAACCATTATGGGAACAAGTGCCGTAAGTGTTGCCACAATTAAATTACCAACAATCAATTGTTTTTTGTATTGCGACGAATAAAACCACAAAGCCCCCGAAACCATAAGGAAAAAAATAAAAATATTGATGTTCTTAAAGTAAATATATAAAAAACAAGCTCCTCCAAGACCAACAATATTAAAAATCCAATATAATGTATAAAGTGTATTTTCTTTAAAATGCTTTTTGGCGGGTTTGTTTATTTTATCTATTTCGATATCGAAGAAATCGTTAATAATATACCCAGCAGCAGTAATACTAAGAGTAGAAAAAATAATTATATTAAAAACCCAGCTTTCGATTTGCAGGTCAATTTCTCTATAAGCGAGTAAAGGTTTAACAACGATATAGCGTACTACAATCATTGTGACCGCAATAATTACAAGGTTTACCCATCGAATAAGCTGAAAAAATGCTCTCATTTTACCATTTAAAAGCATCGGGTTCTAACCATCGGCCTTGCGATTTAAGCACTTGCTGTATTACATCTCTTACGGCACCTTCGCCTCCGGCAATTGGCGATATGTAATGAGCTATTTCTTTAATTTCATCTACCGCAGTCGAAGGACAGCTTGCAATAGCTACTTTCTGCATAACTTCTAAATCGGGCAGGTCGTCGCCCATGTACAAAATATCATGGTCGGTCAAATTGTATTTGGCCAAAAAGTCGAGATAGTCATGCATTTTGTTGCTCGATTTCAAATAGATATCCTGAACACCCAAGCTAGTAAACCTTTTAATAATAGAATCGTTGGTGCCACCTGTAATAATTGCAAATCTGAAGCCTTTACGCATGGCATATACCATCGAATAACCGTCTTTAATATTCATTGTTCGTAAAAGTTCGCCATCTGGATTTAGCAGAACTCTATCGGAGCCTAACACCCCATCGACATCAAATACGAAAGCTTTTATTTGTGAGAGTTTTTCTTTATAGTTCATTGTTTGTTTTGACTCAAATTGTATATGCTGTTACTTACAAAAGTATATATTTTTTGCCAATCGTCATGCTCATTCAACAATTCGATATGTTTTGCCATAACATCTGGGTTGTTTCTAACAGCAGGGCCTGTTTGTGCATCTAACGGTGTGCTAATCATAGCTTTTTGGGCTGTTTCGAGTATAAGTGGGCGAAGATAATCGAATGAGAGCTTATGTTTTTTCAATAATTGATCGGCAATGGCAAACATGTGATTTGAAAAATTATTTGCTATAACTGCCGATAAGTGTAGATAAAGCCGATCTCGACTGTTCATAATGCAAATCTTTTCCGATATGTTTTTAACAAACTCTGTAAGTTCATCTTCTTCTTGAGTCGATGACCCTTCAATAAAAAAAGGGATTTCGGAATAGCTTAAGTCTCTAAAGCTAGAAAATGTTTGTAATGGATACATTACACCATAGGTTTGGGTATATTTTGCTAAAACAGATATGTTTATGCTGCCTGCTACATGTACTAAAAATTTGTTTTTCAATTGATCTATAGCTGCAACTTGGTCAATTGCCGAATCGGAAACGCATATAATATAAATATCGGCATCTAAAATGAGATCTAATTCATCGATACAATAAGGGATGTTGAATTTTTGTGCTATTGATTTGGTCTTTTCTTCGTTTCTTCCGAAAAGTTGTAGTATGTTAATGTCTGTTGTCTGAAATGCCTTAGAAATATGGTAAGCCAAATTGCCACTACCAATAATTACACACGATTCAATCATATTGATGTTTTGTACAAAAATAAAAAAACCGGATAAAATACCCAGTTTTTTTATTTAAATAAAGTTATTCTTGAAAAGTTATGTTAGTATAATTTTGAGATGTTTTTTCAATTCCAAACATTTTTCAAATTCGTCGTTATGCCTATAAAACTCAATAAGCATTTTAATAAACTGAATATCGTAATATTTTGGATGAATTTCGTTAAAAGTTATTTCTCCTGAAACAACTTCCTGTAACATATCGGCTTCTGATGCAAATCGTTTGTTAACAACCAAGAGTTTGTGGTTTTCCATTACGCGAGCTACACGTAGTTGTGCTTCATGATGTTCAATATTTTTTGAAAGTAACTTTCTATTGTATAAATAACGCTCTCTTATTAATTGTTTGTTTGTTTCGCTTTCGGGTTGACTAGATAAAATATTAATTTCTTTAGCGTTTTCACGAACTTGGACGAGATTTTCCACTACCATAGAATTGAGGCTTTCCAAAGTGCTCCTGAGCAATGCAATCATAATCTTTCAGTTTTTAGTTTTGATAAAAACTATACGACAAAGATTGCAAAATGTTTGATATTTTGCATAAAAAAGTATGATATAAATCATACTTTCGTCTAAAAAAAACAAAATACACTTTTGGTATAAAATGTCGTATAGTTTAAAAAAATGGTTGAACCCTCAGGGGTTTTATGTTTATAGATTGTAATATTTCCAATAATCAAGCGCCCCCAGCCGGGGTCAAATTACCCTTTACTAAACTACATTGTATTAGTATACGTTATCGATATCGTTTTTTAAATCTAATAATTTATTGCATTCTTCAAATTGTTCATTAGACGAATAATGTGAAATCAATTGATTTATAAATTCTTGATCTTTATAAAACGGATGTTTCTTATCAAAATTCAATTTGCCGGTAATGGTTTCATTGAATAATTCATTAATATTTTTCTGAATATTAGAAACAGATTGCGTATCGTCAGATGATTTGAACTTGCTAATCATAGACACAATCTTAAATTGAGCGTCGAGTATGGTAACATTTTCGTTGAGAAGTTCTTTATTTTCTTCAAATTTTTCTTTTAGTTTATTCAGTTTTTCGGTAGTTTGAGGTGTAACCATCATTAATGAAATCACTTTGTCGTTAAGTCTAATTGTTTCGAGATTTTCAAGTATTTTTAACTTGAGTTCTTCCAGCGTATTTTTTAACTTAGTTTCCATATTTATTGAAGATCTAAATTGTTTTTTTTATGTTCTAATAAACTAGCACACATTTCGAAGTTTTCGGTTTGCATAAAGAAAGATAAAAGTTTTTCGAAAAAAACCTTGTCGTTGTAAAGAGGATGGTTGTGATCATAAACAAGATTACCTTCTATAGTTTCTTTGAAAAAGTCTATATAATTAATTTTTGAATTAACATTAATTGGTTTTGATGGACCTTTTCTATCAAAATTAACTGTATTAACAACCTTTAAAAGCGAAAGTTGTAAATTGAGTATGTCAAAATTTTGCATCAACAAGTTTTTGTTTTGCTCAAAAATTTGTGTTGCTGCATAATTTGAGTTTTCTTTTTTAACATATAATATTTCTTTCAACTTCGATTCGTTTTTCTTAATCTCATCGAGGTTGCTTTTTATTTGCTCTTTCAAGAAATTGATGGTTTCGTTTAAATTCGCTTTCATAACTTTATGGTATCTAAGTTACAAAACTACTATTAATAACGGCTTTTACCACAGCTTATTCGTCGTTTTTGATGAATTCATGTTTTTGATTGATGATATATTATAAAGATGGGATTAAAACAAAAAAGCTTTCTTAGAAAATTAAGAAAGCTTTTTTGTTTGTGATATTTTGAATAAACTATTCCATTTTAAACTTACCCAAATCGTTTACATTTGAATATTTAATAAACGTTGCATTTGCAGCATTGTGAGCTCTAGCATATTTCAACCAAATTTCGAGTGTTTTCCAAAAATCGTGTTGACGGTTTGTGTCGAGTACCAAAAGATGCCCCATTAGAATATATCCGCCCATTTCGACCATTCGACGAGCATGAAAATCGACATATTCTGTATTGCCAACTTCAACAACTTTTTTAACAGATGCTTCATATTCGTTGGTCATTTCGGCCAAAATTCGGCGGTATCCTTCCAACTCGGGTTTCACTACTTCAGCTTCGTACGATTTAATATGGGCAAGAATTGATCCATTAGTTACGAAACGAATTGCAGCTACAACCTGAAGTTGAGTAGTACCTTCGTAAATCGAAGTAATACGAGCATCGCGGTAAATACGTTCACAAGCATAATCCTTCATAAAGCCCGATCCACCATGTATTTGAATTGAATCGTAGGCATTTTGGTTTGCAAATTCAGAAGATAAACCTTTTGCCAATGGCGTAAACATATCGGCCATTTTTTGGTATTTCTTCATTTCTTCTTTTTCATCTTTAGTCAAAGGTCGCTCTTCTTCAATATGTTGGTAAATTTTATATACATCGACATATCTGCTTGTTTCATAAAGTAAGGTACGGCATGCATCGAGTTTAGCTTTCATTACAGAAAGCATTTCGTATACAGCAGGGAAAACAATAATTGCTTTGCCAAATTGTTCGCGGTCTTTTGCATAAGTTAATGCTTCGCGATAGGCTGCGTCGCAAATACCAACCGATTGAGCTGCTATACCCAAACGAGCTCCATTCATAAGAGCCATTACATATTTAATAAGGCCCAATTTGCGTTGACCGCACAATTCGGCAGGAGCATTTTTGAAAACCAATTCGCAAGTTGGCGAGCCTTTAATACCTAGTTTATTTTCGATACGGCGAACAGTCATTCCTCCGTTTTTTTTGTCGTAGATAAACATAGAAAGACCGCGTCCATCGGTTGTATTTTCTTCTGAACGAGCCAAAACTAACGAGATATGTCCATCGCCATTGGTTATAAAACGTTTTACACCATTGAGCAACCATGTTCCTTTTTTCTCATCGTAATGCGCTTTGAGCATAACTGCCTGAAGATCAGAACCAGCATCGGGTTCGGTTAAATCCATTGCCATAGTTTCGCCCTGACAAACACGACCAAGAAAGCGTTGGCGTTGTTCTTCGGTGGCAAATTCGTTGATAGTTTCGGCACAATCTTGTAAACCCCAAATATTTACAAAGCTAGCATCGGCACGTGAAACCATGTCTGCCGCCATTGCATAAGTAGTAATTGGGAAATTGAGTCCTCCAAAACGACGGGGAAGGGTAATTCCCATTAAACCCGATTTAACAAGAGCATCGAGGTTTACTACAGTTCCTGGTGCGTATTTTACACGACCATCTTCGAGCGAAGGACCATCGTGGTCTACGGCTTCAGCGTTTGGTCCGATAATATCGCCACAAATTTCGCCTATGACTTCGAGTACTTTTTCGTAGTTGTCCATTGCATCCTCGAAATCGTTGGGTGCATAGTCAAATTTATCTTTATCGGCAAAATTGCGTTCTTTCAAAGAAACAATTTTTTTCATTAACGGATGTTCCAGGTGGAACCTAAGGTCTGAATTGTCTGTATAGAAGTTTGCCATTTTTTTTAAATTGAATATTGATTATTGAATATTGATTATTTTTCTGACAAATTTAATTGGTCAATAATCAATTACTTCGTGTTTTGTTTGTAATATTTAATCATTTTAGGAATCACATCTTCAACATTAGCAGTAATATTATAGTCGGCTATTTTGTTGATTGGTGCATTAGGATCGGGATTGATAGAAATAATCATACTCGACTCTTGCATACCAGATATGTGTTGAATTTGCCCAGATATACCTGCCGCTATATACAACTTTGGCCTAACGGTAACACCTGTTTGACCAATTTGTCGGGCATGTTCGCAATATCCGGCATCGATCGCTGCACGCGAAGCACCTACTTCGCCACCGATAACTGAAGCCAATTCGAATAACATATCGAAATTCTCTTTTGAACCAACTCCGTATCCTCCAGCTATAATAATTCCGGCATTTTTGATGTTAATCTTCGATTTTTCCATGTGACGTTCAACAATCGAAATAGCGAAATCGCTATCAGTCACATATTTTTTCAGATCGAGGTTTACAACTTGTCCTTTGTATTTGTTGTCGAAAATTTCTTTTTTCATAACTCCTTCACGAACAGTTGCCATTTGTGGGCGGCAGTCGGGGTTTATAATGGTTGCAATAATGTTGCCACCAAAAGCAGGACGTATTTGATACAGTAAGTTTTTATAAGTTTTTTCGAGGCGTTTTTCTTCGTGGTCGCCAATTTCGAGTTCGGTACAATCGGCTGTAAGCCCACTGTGAAGAGCCGAAGAAACACGTGGGCCTAAATCGCGTCCAACGGTAGTTGCTCCCATAAATGCTATTTGTGGTTTTTGCTCTTCGAAGAGTTTCACTGTTATAGCTGTATGCGGAAGTGTAGTATAATGTTCTAAACGAGTATCGTCTGCTACATATACTGTATCTACACCAAATGGAATTATTTGGGTTTCTATGCCCGATATTTTATGGCCAATGACTAATGCTTCGAGCTTGCAGCCCAATTGGGTTGAAAGTTTGCGACCTTTGGTTAGGAGTTCAAGGCTTACGTCTGCTACTTTTCCTTCTTCCTGTTCGCAATAAACTATGATGTTGTTCATATCTACAAATTGATTATTGAAAATTGATAATTGAATAATAATTCGAATAAAGCTTAACCAATAGTATGGTTCAGAATAAGTTCCTTCATAAGCTCGTCTATATCGCTATCGCGATCGGTAAGTCGTTTCGATTCTTTTGCTTGAAAAACAATATTTTCAATTTTCTTTACTTTTGTAGGTGAACCCGAAAGTCCCAATTGTTCTTTATCGCATTCGATATCGTTTACACTCCACTCTTTTATATTTAAGTATGGGCGTTCGCTAACCATTGAAATATAGTCTTCGCTTTTGTCGGCACGCTCGCTCAAAGTTGTAGCATGCTTGTATTTCATGATAAGCTTGGCATTGCGTGGACGACAATCGGGTGCAGAGCTATTTACAGTAATTACCAATGGAAATTTACCTTTTACTATTTCGATACCACGTTCCAATCGACGTTTAATACTAATACCATCTTTCGAAATTTTTACAATTTCTTCGGTATAAGTAATCTGAGGTATACCAAGTTTCTCGGCAACCTGAGGGCCAACCTGAGCCGTATCGCCATCGATAGCCTGACGACCACAAACGATTACATCAAAGTCCTTAATTTTTTTGATGGCACAAGAAATTGCATACGAGGTAGCCAATGTGTCGGCTCCTGCAAATGCACGATCGGTAAGTAAAATTCCCTCGTCGGCACCTCTAAAGAGGCCTTCGCGTAATACTTCAGAAGCACGAACCGGCCCCATAGTAAGTATTGTAATGGTACTTCCTGGAATTTGATCTTTTATGCGAAGGGCTTGCTCCAACGCGTTTAAGTCTTCCGGATTAAATATGGCAGGCAATGCTGCACGGTTTACGGTTCCATCGGCCTTCATGGCATCTTTCCCTACATTGCGGGTATCGGGAACCTGCTTGGCTAGTACAATTATTTTTAGTTTGCTCATTAATTATTTTATTTGAAATTTCTTCTTTTTACAAAGACCGACAAATATAAATTAATCTCCCAAAATAACAATGATTTGTAATTTAGACAGAGTTTAAATAGTGGTTGATTAAAATACATTCAACATCTTAGTTTGGTCATTGGAATAGTAAATTTGACTGTTTAATGAATTAAAGTATACAATTAAATAATTAAAATTGTACTTTTGAAAAATAAATAAAAAATTTTTAACCTAAACAAATCAATGTTATGAAAAATTATTTTATCGTTTCGTTAATGGCTGGTTCACTTATTTTAGCAAGTGTTGGTTGCGGTGGTCCCAAAAAAGTAGAAAATCAAAAAGGTGTTGAGGAAATTGAAGTTCCTCTTTCGGGCAGAGAATACCAATCGAACAAAGAATTTTATCGTGCAAAGTCGTCGGGTATTAGTCCAGACATGGCTACTGCAAAAAAAATTGCTTTGAACAATGCCAAATCGGAAATTGCTGGTTTAATTAGTTCTAAGATTAAAACTGTAACCGACAATTACACCAACCAACGCTCGACTGCTGCTGCTCAAGATTTCGAAAACAAATTTGAATCGATGACTCGTGAAGTAGTAAACCAACAATTAGTTGATGTTGCCATTATTGGAGAAAAAATCCTTAAAAAAGGAACAAGCTACGAATACTGGTTAGCTATTGAAGTTTCTAAACAATCAATTTTAGATGGTATTAGCAACACTGTTTCGAAAGATCAAAAACTTCAGATCGACTACGACAAAAAGAAATTTGAAGAAATTTACAATTCAGAAATGGAAAAAATGGCTCAATAGTCATTTAAGGTCATAAAAAAAGCCGCTTAGAGTAAAAATCTAAGCGGCTTTTTTTATTGTTTACATAGTTTTTTAGATTTTTTCTGATCGTACGAAAACAAAAATTGAAAACTTTAATTTATTTCACGAAATTTCTTAAAATTTAATACCACCGAAAACCTTGAGTAAGGGATTGTAAATTTCAACTAAAAATAGTGTTTAAAATTTTAATTGCTTAATTAACTCATATTCTACATATTTGCATTTTTTGGGAGATAGCAATTAATATTACATACATTTTTTTGGAGATAATTATTTATATTTGAAACATATTTATGGAGATAAATATTATATATTATAACATTTTTTGGGAGATAAATGAAACGAATAGCATACAAAAACTTGCTGGAATGGAAAGTCAGTAGCAATAGGAAGCCTCTTGTACTCCAAGGAGCAAGACAAGTTGGTAAAACATACCTTGTTGATGAGTTTGGTAAAAATGAATATGAAAATTATATTTACCTCAATTTTGAGCAAAATAACCAGCTTTTGTCGCTATTTGAACCAAGTCTCGATCCATATATTATAATTCATAGCCTTGGACTTTATCTGGGTAAAACTATTTCTGCCGAAAACACACTTATTTTCTTTGATGAAATACAAATAGCTCCCAGGGTGTTGACCAGTTTAAAGTATTTTCAGGAAATGGCTCCTGAATTTCATATAATAGCTGCCGGCTCGTTGTTGGGAGTAAGTATCAATAAACAAACAAGTTTTCCGGTTGGCAAAGTTAGTTTTTTGACTCTGTATCCATTGTCATTTGCCGAATTTTTAACGGCCAATGGTGAAGAGTTGTTTGTAAAAACATTGGAACAATTAACTATTATTAGTCCGTTTCCCGATGCTATTCACCAAAAAATGTTGCATTACCTTAAGTTATACTTTTATTTGGGAGGAATGCCCGAAGTTGTAAAGAATTATATAGAAAAAAGGAAAATTGAAGAGCCACGCGAAATACAAAAAGAAATACTGAATGCTTACGAACGCGATTTTTCGAAATATGCCGACAAAAACCAATCAATAAAAAACTCCGAATTTTGGAATTCAATTCCCCGCCAATTGGCGCGAGAGAATAAAAAATTTAAGTACAACGAAATAAAAAAAAACGCACGTGCTGCTATGTACGATGGTGCAGTAGAATGGTTACGCAAAGCAGGTCTTATACATTTGGCTTACAATATCAACACCCCAAAACTACCCCTTTCGGCTTATGCCGATTTCGCAATGTTTAAAGTTTACTTTCACGATGTTGGACTGTTGGCTGCCAAACTCAATATACCTTCAAGTCAGATTGTAATACCCGATGCCCTTTTTACTGATTTTAACGGAGCCTTTACCGAAAACTTTGTTGCACAGGAACTCATCTGTAACCAGAACGATTCCATTTATTACTGGACATCGAATAGCGATGCAGAGGTTGATTTTATTATTCAATCTGACAATACGATTATTCCTCTTGAAGTAAAAAGCGGTACAAGCCTGAATACGAAAAGCATTCGCAGTTATGCCGAAAAATACAAGCCTGAAGTAATTATGCGTGTATCGCCTAGAAACCTTTTGCAGTCGGGCAATTTTTACAACATTCCATTGTATACTTTAAGTTTACTGAACAAACCAGCGATATTTGTTGCGAATAACATTTTATAGATTAATAGTTAAATAAAAAAAGCCGCTTAGAGTGAAAACTAAGCGGCTTTTTTTATGATTCGTATTCTTTAAGAATATCTTTAACGCCATCGGGAGCAACGCGTCCATAGGTTTTTTCGCCGACAAGTACTACTGGAGCTAGCCCGCAGGCTCCAACACAGCGTAAGCAGCTCAACGAGAACTTGCCATCGGGGGTAGTTTCGCCAACCTTTACTTTTAGCTGTTTACGAAACTCTTCGAGCACTTTTTCGGCACCTCGCACATAGCAAGCTGTTCCCAAACAAATTGAAATTGGGAACTTACCTTTGGGTTTCATTGTAAAAAATGAGTAAAATGTAACAACTCCATATACTTTTGCAACCGGTATTTTTAGTTCGGTAGCTATTACTTCCTGAACTTCGGCAGGCAAGTAGCCAAATAAATGCTGTGTTTTATGCAATACATTAATAAGTTCGCCCGATTTGTTGTCAAACTCTTTGCAAACAGCTTTTAGTTGCTCTACCTGATTGGGTTTTAAGTCTATTTTGATGGATGACATAATTTTTTAAATTTGAAAATGTGAAAATGTGCAAATTTGAAAATGTATAAATTCTACGAGGAAATATTTTTTGTCATTTGCAAATACTCACATTTGACATTTTCAAATTTCCTCGTTTTTTTATTCTATAATAATTGTTTTTTTGCTTCGGTCGAAATACTCGGTATGTAGCAAGTGATGCGCCATTTCGCTATTTGGCTTACCAAGAAACTCTTCGTATAGCTTCATTACCGATTCGTTTTCGTGCGATTTGCGTATTGGCTTATCTTTGTCTTCTCGGTAAATAGCAGCTTGTCGAGCCTTGAGTATTTTTGAATCGCCATGGTGCAGAGGTTGCCCACCACCACCAATACAGCCTCCGGGACAAGCCATTATTTCAATAGCATGGAAATTTGTTTTGCCGGTTTTTACTTCTTCGAGTAGTTTACGAGCATTTCCCAAACCATGAGCAATACCTATATTAAGAGGCAATCCATTGAAATCGATCGTTGCACGTCTAATACCTTCGAGGCCACGCAATTCCTCAAAATCTAACTTTGGTAGTTTTTTGCCGGTATGTACTTCGTAAGCTGTACGAACAGCAGCTTCGATTACTCCACCAGTTGTGCCGAATATAACACTTGCACCTGTCGATTCGCCCAAAGGACGGTCGAAATCGTCGTCGGGCAATGAATTGAAGTCGATGTTTGATTGTTTGATCAAATTTGCCAATTCGCGAGTCGAGATGGCTAGATCGACATCGGGATTGCCATTGTGACTAAATTCTTCGCGCGAACATTCGTATTTTTTGGCCAAACAAGGCATTATGGAAACAACCACCATTTCTTCGCGGCTAATAGCAAGTTTTTCGGCAAAATATGTTTTTGCAATCGCACCAAACATTTGTTGAGGCGATTTGGCAGTCGAAGGAATATCGAGCATATCGGGGAACTGGTGTTCGATAAACTTAACCCAAGCCGGACAGCACGATGTAAGCATTGGCATGGCTACAGTTTTGTCGCCATTGAGAAAACGCTCGAGGCGACTTAAAAATTCTGTACCTTCTTCCATAATCGTAAGATCGGCAGCAAAATCGGTATCAAACACATAATCGAAACCAAGCTGGCGCAATGCAGAAACCAATTTCCCTGTAACCAATGTGCCTGGTTCCATACCAAATTCTTCGCCAAGAGCTGCACGAACGGCCGGTGCAGTTTGGACAATTACCTTTTTCTTCGGATTTGCCAAAGCACGAATTACAGCATTGGTGTGATCTACTTCTGTTAATGCACCTGTAGGACACACGGCAACACACTGTCCACAATAGGTACAGGTCGAATGGTCGAGGTTCATTTCAAAGGCTGGAGCAATTACCGAATGGAATCCGCGATTTATGGCAGACAAAACGCCAACAGTCTGAAAGTCGTTGCACATAGTCTGACAACGACGACAGAGTATACATTTGTCCATTTCGCGAATAATAGATGGTGAAGTATCTTCTCGGAACGACGATTTTTCGCCTTGGTAATGTATCTTTCGAATACCTAGGTCATGGGCCAGTTTCTGAAGGTCGCATATACCCGACTTAGCACAAACAAGACATTCGAATGGATGGTTCGACAAAATGAGTTCCATTACGGTCTTACGAGCATTGAGCACTCTTACGGTATGAGTGTTTATAGTCATTCCTTCGGCACATTCGGTAGCACATGCCGGAGCCAAGTTGCGTCGTCCTTTTACTTCAACAACACAAATTCGACACCCCCCAGGTTTATTCTCAATTTTCAGATCTTCGAGATTGAGATAGCAGAGTGAGGGTATTTTAATTCCTACTTTTTTTGCAGCATTTAAAATAGATGTGCCTTTCTCGACTTCTATTTCCTTATTGTCTATGATTACTTTTATCATGATTTAAATCCTTTTCAGTATAAATTATTGAACAACAACAGCATTGAACTTACATTTTTCGACACAGGCACCACATTTTATACAAATTTGTTGGTTTATAACATGAAGTTGCTTGCGTTCTCCGGAAATAGCGTTAACAGGGCAGTTTCGAGCACAAGCGGTACAACCAACACAGTGTTCGGCTTCGATGAAATATTGCAGCAATGCTTTACATTCGCCGGCAGGGCATTTGTGGTCTTTGACATGAGCCACATATTCGTCGTAGAAATTGTTGAGAGTCGAAAGTACGGGGTTAGGCGATGAACCACCAAGCATACACAGCGATGTGTCTTGTATTACATGACTTAGGTTGCGAAGTAAGTCGAGATCGTCCATCGATCCTTTGCCTGATATAATGCGTTCGAGAATTTCCATAAGACGTTTGTTTCCAATGCGGCATGGAGCGCACTTTCCGCATGATTCTTCGACAGTAAATTCGAGATAAAACTTGGCCATTGCCACAGCACAATTGCCTTCGTCCATAACGATCATACCTCCCGAACCCATCATTGAGCCATTGGCCAACAGGTTGTCGTAATCGATCGGAATGTCTAAATGTTTTTCGGTGAGGCAACCACCTGAAGGTCCGCCAGTTTGAACCGATTTAAATTTCTTACCGTCTTTAATACCGCCACCAATGTCGAATATAACTTCGCGTAAAGTTGTACCCATAGGAACTTCGATAAGTCCAACATTATTTATTTTCCCGGCAAGTGCAAAAACCTTTGTACCTTTAGATTTCTCGGTACCGATTGAAGAAAACCATTCGGCACCTTTGAGAATAATGGGAGGTATATTGGCGTATGTCTCAACATTGTTGACATTTGTAGGCTTCCCATTATAACCAGCTTCTGAAGGAAATGGGGGTTTGAAAGTAGGTTCGCCACGTTCGCCTTCCATAGAGTGAATAAGAGCAGTTTCTTCGCCACAAACGAATGCTCCGGCACCATATTTAAGTTCAATATCGAAATCGAAACCAGTACCCATAATGTTTTTACCCAACAAACCGTATTCTCGAGCTTGACTAATAGCTATTTTGAGTCTATCGATTGCCAACGGGTACTCGGCTCTGATGTATACCAAACCGTTTGATGCACCAATGCAATAGCCGCCAATTGCCATTGCTTCAATTACAGAATGAGGGTCGCCTTCAAGAATAGAGCGATCCATAAATGCTCCGGGATCGCCTTCGTCGGCATTACAAACAATGTATTTTTCGGAACCATCAACTTTGCTGGTTATTTCCCATTTCAATCCTGTAGGAAAGCCAGCACCTCCCCTACCACGAAGACCAGAATTTTTGACAATATCAATAGTTTGTTGAGGAGTATATTCTGTAAGTGCTTTACCAAGAGCTGCATAAGCATCGCGCGCAATTGCTTCTTCAATATTTTCGGGGTCAATAAAGCCACAGTTGCGAAGGGCTATACGAAGTTGTTTTTGGTAAAACCCCATATCTTTCGATTCACTTACTGCTTTATCGGTTTTGGGGTCGACATACAGCAAACGTTCAATTTTACGACCTTTAACAATGTGTTCGCGTACAATTTCCGCTGCATCTTCGGGTTTAACCTGTGTGTAAAACGTGTTGTCGGGCAAAACCTTAACAACTGGACCTTTTTCGCAAAAACCAAAACAACCGGTAACAACTACTTGTACATCGTTGTCGAGGCTGGTATCTTCGAGAGACTTTTTGAGGTTTTCGGCAATGATGCTGCTTTGAGACGATTTGCAACCAGTACCGCCACAAACCATAAGGTGCATTTTATAATTCGACATATTTTTATCCTCCCGGTAAATTATATTGTTTTGTAAGTAATAGGAATGATACCGTCTATCAATTCACCATTTTTAATATATTTCTCAATGATTTCGTCGGCTTTTTCAATACTAACATGGCCATATACAACTGGTTCTTTACCAGGCAATAGTATTTCGACCGTTGGTTCGGCATAGCAATATCCCATGCAGCCAGTTTGTGTAACAATGGCATCGATGTTTCGTTTATTGAGCTCTTCTATAAAAAAGTCCATTATTTTTTTTGCACCTGATGCTATTCCGCAGGTTGCCATCGCAACTTTTATTTGAACCAGTCTATCGGCATTACTGCTTTTTTCTCGAAGATCTAATCGCGATTTGAGCTGATCTTTCATCATTCGAAGGTCGTCAAGAGATTTAACTTTTGTCATGTGAGTTCTCCTTTATGTTAATTTTTTGCAAATAAGCAAAGTTTTTTTCAATTGTTCATTAAATTTAAGAATCAAATTTCGATTATAAAAATTTATACTTTATTTATCAGTAGACTAAATCTAATTAAGGTTTTTTAGGTTGAAGCTTGGATGTCTTTTAAATTTTCTGTAATCATCTCTTTTAGATTGGCAAGCACTTCTGGCAGGTTTAAGGGCAAATTGTCGAGTGCTTCTTTTATTTCTCTAGTATCAAAAATATAAATTTGATGGTTAACATTGTGTGTATAAACAAATTCCAAATTTGGATTTGCGCCGACAAGCAGGGTAATAACTCCGGGCAGGTCTCCCATTTCGGCTCTATCGATATGGTTTAGTTGAAAGTTAGCCTTTACAGTAGTTCCAATCTTTTCTAATGATTCAATAGTAAACGAGCCTCCAGCCATCTCTGCATTTTGTTTGAGCAACGAAAGCCCAAGACCCACTTTACGGGTATTTCTTGATGTATAAAACGGATCGATAGATCGGGCAAGGGTATCGCTATCCATTCCTTTGCCATTATCCTTTATACAGATAAATAATATATTTAAAACAAGATTTTCTTCGATCGAAATTTCGATAAATGTTGCTTCTGCACGAATTGAATTTTGTGCAATGTCCATAATATGTAATGATAGTTCTTTCATTGAATTTCGACAAATCTTTGATTTTTTCGGGCAAGTGCCATTCGAAACTCTTGAAACGAAGGCTCCTCGATGTAATATGATGAAAAACTATTGCCAATCTGTTGCAATTGGTGCGAGTCGGAATTTTTAATAAATGAACGACCCGACAAATATGTATTTTCTTTTATAAAATCGCCTAAATTGCTCCGGTTAAAAATTTCAAAAGCATCGGCATCGATATCGGGGGGGACAAAACCCAATTGCGATTTCAATGAATAACGGCTACGATTGATGTGTGCCGGGATAAAGATTCCATTCAAGGCATGAACAGTTTTACTTAATTCGTCAATTCCGACATTTAATGCCATTCCTAAATAATAGTCAATTTCTTCAATAATGTTTTCCGATTCGTCGACACAAACTTGATAGCCCAACAATTTTGGATTATATGGAATTTTTTGTTGATGCTCTTCAATATATACTTGAAACATATTAGTTGTTTCTTGATTCTCAAAAAAGCAAAGACAGTGAACTTCTTCTTTAGATGTTACTTCGACTCCACGAAGCACAAAAATTCCATGTTTAAGACCAATTTCGCAAGTTACTTGTGTTTGTTTGGTACAGTTGTGGTCGGTAACTGCAATAAAATCGAGCCCTTTTTCTTTAGCAGTCAAAATAATATTAGAAGGACTCATTTCTAATTCAGCACAGGGTGAGAGTACAGAGTGAATATGTATATCTCCTTTATAAAACTTCATTTTCTGAGCGCTTGAAAAAGCAATCCGGAAATTTCAAAATTCGATTTTGAAGTAATAAACATAGGTATATTTTCGTTGTTGCTTTGCTCTATAGCATCGGGATTGGGTTTGTTTCCGCCAATAATAACAATTGCAGCAAGTTCTTTAAGTGAAGCTACGGCTACAATATTTTTGTGAGTTTGAAGTGTCACCCAAATATCTCCTTGTTGGGCATTGCCCATAACATCGCTTAGTAGATCAGACACATATCCGTCTCGAACAGTATTATTGACCCCTCCATTTCCTGAAACAAGTTGAAGACCAATTGTTTCGGCTATTTCATAAACTTTCATTTTCAGCTCCTTTTTTGTTGCAGTTTTTTTCGAGGCGATTTTTGCCCCAAACTTTTTCAATAATGTTGTATGCAGTATCGTTGCTCAATTTGCCATTGCGTTCCATTTTCTTTTGCATAAAAACACAATGGGTCAACTGAGCATTGCCTTGAACTATATCCTGTGCAAGTGCCTGACACGATGGAGAGCCACACGCTGTGCAGTCGAACCCGGGTAAAAAGCACATAAGCTTTCTTACCTTCTGAACCTTTTCGAGGGCTTTCTGAGTATCCTCGTCGAGTTTCATTATAGGTCGAGGTCTAATTTTTTCGACAAAAATATGCTGTTTAAGATATTCAATATAATCGTTAATACCCTTATGTTTGGCTTGTTTGATCTCGTCGGTATGATAGTTTTGCGCTCTTTTTCGAATACGTTCGACTGTTGTAAAACGATTGGCAGATAGTAAAATACCTCCGGCACAGCTTTCGTCGCAAGCACGGATTTCGAGAAAATCTATTCCTGTAATTTCATCGTTCTCAATTTTTTCAAGAAATTCGATAGCATTGTGCATACCGTCAATTGCCATGCAACGACCAGGCATATTGTTTGCTTCGCCTTTTGTCAAACTCCATTGAACACCATTTGACGAAACATGGTCGCGTTCAATAAACCTTTGTGCCGATTCTTTATGAGTATTGATGTGTCGCAATATGCGATTGTATATTAAATCCATATTGATAACTCCATCAATTACAGACACATCTTCTCCAACAGGGCTTTTGACGGCTGCAATCTTAGCGGCACAAGGTGTAAGGTAAAAAAGACCAATATCTTCGGGGGCTGCACCTTTGTCGATAAGTTGTTTTTTATAGTAATGAGAGGCAATGTCGATAGGGGGCTTAATAGGAATAATGTTCTCGGTAAGAGATGGAAATCGAACTTGTATAAGACGTACAATTGCAGGGCAAAAACAAGATATAAGCGGACGAGGCTCGGGCTTCAATTTCATGTATTCGTGAAACTGATCGATTACAATTTCTACACTATTGTCGATCTCGTATATATGAGTAAATCCGATATCTATAAGCGTGGCATATATATCTTCGGTAGCAATAGCGCTTTTAAATTGCCCCACCAATACACTTGGAACAATAGCTACGCGGTGTTTAAAATTAAATATTTTGTTAAAATCGTCTTGTTCGACATAAATAGCCGAAACTGGACAAACTCGATAGCATTCGCCACAGTCGATACAACGGTTTTCGAGCAAAGTTGCTTTACCATTGCAAATACGAATAGCTTCGGTCGGACAAACACGCATGCAATGGGAGCAACCATAGCAGGTTTCTTCCATAAATTTAAGTGCATGATGAAAATGTTTGTCTTCCATAATAATCGTTTATCGTAGACCGTGGACCGTTGATCGTGGACTGTGGACCGTGGACCGTGAACTGTGGATCTTGTTGTCTAAAGTATCTAATATTAAAGCATTGTTTTATTTTATTAGTAATTAGTCATTTGTAATTAGTAATTAAACTCTCAGTTTTTTTAAAAATTCTACTACAGTACCTTTTCCCACTTCGCTGGTAATATAAAGCGAATCGGTATTTTTATTTATATTTGAAAGCCCCATTCCGGCTCCAAAGCCCATTTGTCGAACTTCGTTGCTGGCAGTCGAAAACCCTTCTTGCATGGCTTGTTTAATGTCGGGTATACCTGGCCCTTCGTCTTCAAACCTCACTTTAATATCGTAGGGATCAATATCGACTTTAACAATACCTCTGTATGCATGGGCTACAATATTTACCTCTGCCTCATACATTGCAATAACGATCTTTTTCAAAATATTAAAATCGATATTTAACTGTTTAAGTACTTTTTTTATTTCACTCGAAGCAAAACCTGCATTTGTAAAATTCCCTCCTTCTATCTTATATTCAAAGTGCATGTTTCAAAGTTTTAGTATACCGGTTTTATACCTGAATTGAATAATATTCCCGATGCTCTGAACATTGAGCCTTGAAACTCTAGAAGAACCATTTCATTTTCATTTGCCAATTTTTGCATTTCATTTGTAGTTTTTTTGTTTCTCACAAATAAAATAGCCGGAGCAAACGACATTTCGGCTGTTCGAATGGTTTGAATATTAACGAGCCCAGTTATGAGCAAAAGTTTATTGGTATTGATAGTCAGTACATCGCTCATGAGATCCGATGCAAAGGCATATTCAATATCTTTTTCAAGCCACTTTTCGCCACAAATAACGTTTGCACCTAACAATTCCGCAATTTTACCAATGGTCATGCTTTAATAGAATTAATAAACGATTAATTTGAATTACAAATATATGCCGAATGCATTTCACTTAAAAATATGGCATTGAATATAGAATAGTTCTAAATAATTATCCTCATTAAAAAAATTAGGTTACTATTTATTTTTGATATAATTTAACTCCTTGAAAAACTTTTTTTCAAATATTAAGTATATAAAAACGTGGAAGAAAAAAAAATATATGATTGGTCTTCAAAACATGTATTAATCGTCGAGGACGATATACTTAATTTTGAATTAATTAAAGAATTGCTATCTGAAAATATGATTAAAATTACACATGCAACAACAGGTCTTGAAGCTGTGAGATTTTGCCGAAAAGAAAATACATTTGATGTTGTACTTATGGATATGCGTTTACCCGAACTTGATGGATACCAGGCAACAAAAAAAATTAAAGAGTTTTTGCCCAATTTGACAGTTATTGCCAATACCGCACATGCCTTAACAGAAGATAAAGAAAAATGCCTTTCCGCTGGCTGCAACTACTACCTCACCAAACCAGTTAATAAAAAACTTCTTTTTGAAACCATTCAGGATGTTTTTAATAAACAGATGTAATTTATTTTGTTTCTATTATCCCAAAAGACTTTTTTGAACAAGCCCAAATCAAAAGAAAAGCTTTGCGTAAAAAACATAAAGTATTTTGTGCATTTTAAATTCTGAGGTTGATAAAAAAACGACTTATACAAGCAATTGAAAAAAATGTGTTTAAACTCTTCACGCCGTACAATTATCTTGGCTTTGAGAAGTATTGCCTTTATAAATGGAGATAGCGTTAAATATTATCGTAGACTAGTTGGCGAGTAATTTAAATTTGGTTGGCAATATTTATTAACTTATTTTTGCCAAATTTTTCAGGAAAGCGCAAAGATTATACTACAATAATGAGGAGTCCTTTTTAGTATGAGTACAGAAAATAAGATAATTAGAAAGAAAATGATGAATGGCAACGAAGCAGTTGCCAGAGGAGCATTTGAGGCTGGTGCAAAAGTTGCTTCAGGTTTCCCAGGTACCCCTTCAACAGAGGTAATGGAATACACCCAACATAGATACCCAGATATTTATTGCGAATGGTCAACTAATGAGAAAGTTGGTTTAGAAGTAGCCATTGGCTCTTCATTTGCAGGTTACCGTAGCTTTGCAGTAATGAAAACCGTAGGTTTACACGTAGCAGCCGATGCATTAGGCGGAGCCGCCGGAAGCCAAATAAACGGAGGGCTGGTATTGGTTGTTGGCGATGATGTTGGTCGTATTGCGGGCGATGACTATAATGATGTTCGACATTATGGCAATATGTTTAATATTCCTGTATTAGAACCTAGTGACAGCCAGGAAGCTAAGGATTTAATGATTAAAGCATTCGAGATTAGCGAAGAATATAGCACTCCGGTTATACTAAAAATAACTTCTGTTATATGCAAAACAAGTAGCGCTGTAGCAGTTGATGAAAGTTACACATACAAAGCAACATGCAGAAATCAGTATCCGGTAAGCTTCAGCAAGGTTATCATGACGACCATGATGATGAATGCAAAAGGCTCTGAGCATCCAAAGCTAACAAAATGTTTTAGCGATTTTCCGGCACACATGAAGCGTCTGGCTAACGATAGCAATGACTTCGACATAAACCGACTAGAGCTGAAAGGTAAAAAGATTGGAATTATTACTGCAGGAACTCCTTACTATTATACAAAAGAAGTTTTACCCGATGCTTCTATTTTAAAAGTGGGTATGGTTATACCGCTTCCAGTAAAATTAATTCAGCAATTGGCCGAACATGTAGATCGACTCTATGTAATTGAAGATGGTCATGATATTATGGAAAAAAACATCAAGGATTTGGGCATATCGGTTATAGGAAAAGAACTATTCCCAAAATTTCCGGAAATGATGCGTTTTACTCCAGATGTAATTGAGGAAAAACTTGTTCCCGATGCTCCTAAAAGAAGTATTATGGGAGGCATTCCATTCAGACTACCTGTTAGTTGTGCTGGCTGTTCTCACCTATTTATATCGCAAATTCTAAAGAAACACAAAATTAAGGCTGCTGCCGACGTTACCTGTGGTTTAATAGGTTGCTTCCCTCACATGGAATCGTATTCGCTTCAAAAATGTATGGGTTCAAGTATAGCACTTGCTCATGGTTATAATGTGGCTACCGATCATAAAGAAAATTTTGTGGCAATGATTGGCGATGGTGGTTTTTGGGCTACTGGTATCAATGGCCTAATGAATTTGATATTCAACGATAGCCAGTCAACCACAATAATTGTAGACAATAGCTGCCTTGCTATGACAGGTGGACAGCATATAGCATCAAGCGATTTTGGATTCAATTACAAACCCGAAAACAAACTTGAGATTGACAAAATTTGTGAAGCAATTGGAGTAAAAGATATAGTTACTGTTGATGCTTACGAATATGAAAACCTTGAAAAAGCCATACTCGATGCAGTAAATGCAAATGCAAATTCGGTAGTTATTGTAAAAAAACCTTGTGTAACTAAATTTAAATTACCAAAGGGCCCAATTCACCATATTGATCAGGATCTTTGTACTCAATGTCGTAAATGTATCAATATCGGTTGTTTGGCCATTGAAAGTAAAAAAACAAAGGACGGAAAGGTTAAAATAGTGATAAATGAAGATCTATGTGTAGGCTGTGGATTATGTCCTACTACATGTAAGTTTAATGCCATAAAATCATAAACATGCAGGATACAGGAAAAAATATTGTTATAGCTGGTGTTGGCGGACAAGGAATTTTGCTTTTCAGTCAACTCCTAAGCAAATATTATATGAAACTTGGTTACGAGCTAAAAATATCTGATGTAATAGGTTTAGGTCAACGTGGAGGAGGTGTCGAAAGCCATTTCCGTTATTCAGACAAGCCAATATTATCACCATTTATCAAAGCAGGCGACGTTGATTACCTTTTATCGTTCGAACAAATAGAAACACTCCGTTATTTACATTGCATTAAAGATGATGGTATAGTTTTTTCAAGCACCTTCGAATTATCTACTTCGAGCGTAAATACTAGGCTTGAAAAAGATATGCCCGAATCAAAAACAGAGTTAATAAAGAATTCGGGTAAGAAAACTTATATTATAGACCCTGATGAAAACAAAAGTTCGGAGTTTGATATCAGCAAAATGATGAATATCGTTATGCTTGCCATCTATGCTCAGTATAGGGGTTATTCGCATGATGAAATGATGCAACTAGTAAGAGAAAGTGTACCTGAAAAATTTATTGAAGAAAATATTTTAGCATATAAAAAGGGAATACAAATTGCTCAAGCTAAATTGTTAATATAATTCATCAATAACAATTATGGAATTACCTGAAGGTGTAATATTGCTAGATAGTTTAGGCGATTTGCAGCTCAACAATACAAGTCCAATTCTTGTATGTGCATCGCATTGCGGCGACAATGGGACTTTTGCCCGAAAGGTAAAAAACTGTCATGTTAAAGCTGTATTTCTCAACAATGCCGGTATAGGTAAAAACCAAGCAGGTATTAGTGGACTCAAACATTACGAAGCTGAGAATATCATAGCATGTGCTGTTGACCACTACAGTGCCGAGATTGGCATTGCTCTCGACACCTGGAATAGTGGCATTATAAGCCATACAACTTTTCAGACAGAAAAACATGGAATAAAAATTGGTGATACTGTGAAAGAAGCAGTTAACAAAATACTTAATATTATAAATCTTACTTCTTCTAAACAAGATAATAAAAATTCTGTCTCATTTATTAATGAAGAGAAAGAAACCCCTGGCAAGATTGATCTTAAAAAACAAAGCCAAAGTCAAATTGATGGTGTAAATATCACCGTAACCGATAGCATCACTTTTTTGAATGATAAAAACGCTGGCGATATAGTAGTATGTGGTTCACATGGAGGATTAAGTGCCGGACATTATGCACAGAAACATGCTTTAAAAGCGGTGTTCTTTAATGATGCAGGAATTGGCAAAAACAATGCAGGTATAAAAAGTTTAGACCTATTGAATGATGCAGGAATACTGGCTTGCACAGTAAACTGTATGAGTGCAGAGATTTTTAACGGACAAGATACGCTTAATAATGGAATTATTTCAGTCTGTAATAAATTGGCAAAGTCAAAAAACATTAAAGAAAAAATGACGGTCAAAGAGGCCTTAAAATGTATTATATCTTAACATTTTAAAATAACTTAGAATTTTACAATCAATTGTCATTGTTGTCAGTTCGACAAACAAACATACTCCAGCCTGAAAAGTCTATTAAGTATTTTTCAACAAAATCATTCATAATTTAAAGAAAACATTCCTAATTTAAAAAAACAGTTATTTTTGCAAATCTATTTTAATAACTAATGGGCGTCTCTAAAAACTCGATTTTTTGAGGCGGACGAATTTTTAAACCCGGAGTTTACTACTGTAAATGTGTTACACAGAGCGACAGCCGAAGTGAGGAGTTTAAAAATGAAGTCCAACAAAGAACCCCGAAGGGCTCAGCGTAGCTAAAAAGCAGTTTTTAGAGATGCCCTAATGCGAATTAAGGGTAGAATTTTTTTCAATTGCCGTCTGCTTGGTTACTGAGCTATAACGGAGTATTAGCGGACGGGAAAAATGTTGATTAGTATTGGGCTTTAGCCATAATTTATAAAAAAAACTATAGCTAAAGCCTTAATATTCTATCATTTAAATCCGTTGACTAATACTTTGGCTTTGCTCAGCAACCGAATCAACGGCAATTTTAACCCTCAATTCGCATAACTAATATATAAATACGTATTTGTTTAATTTCTTAAATTTTAAAGACTTTAAAAATGAATACTAAATTTTTAAACCATGGCAAAAGTCAGAGGAGCAATAGTTGTTGATAACGAAAAATGCAAAGGGTGCGAAGTGTGCATTAGCGCTTGTCCATCAAATGTAATATTGATGTCGCCCGAAGTAAATATAAAAGGATACCATTTTGCTTATATGGAACATCCAGAAGACTGCACCGGTTGTTCGAACTGTGCTATTGTATGCCCCGATGGAGTAATATCTGTTTATAGAGTTAAGTCCGAAAATTAAAAATATGATTGGTTGGCGTTGAATAGCGTCAACTATGAACCATCAACTGTCAACTAATTTTTGAAATGGGAGAAATACGATTAATGAAGGGAAACGAAGCTGTTGCAGAAGCTGCAATTCGTGCAGGTTGCGATGCATACTTCGGCTATCCTATAACCCCTCAGAGCGAAGTAATGGAATACCTTACTCTCGAAAAACCTGAAGAACGTACCGGAATGGTTGTACTACAGGCTGAAAGCGAATTAGCATCTATCAATATGGTTTTTGGAGCTGCTGCAACCGGCAAAAAATCTATGACATCGTCGTCGAGCCCTGGTATAAGCCTTATGCAAGAAACCTTGTCGTATATGGCAGGAGCCGAATTGCCATGTTTAGTAGTAAATGTTGTAAGGGCAGGTCCGGGAGTAGGAACCATACAGCCATCACAGTGCGATTATTTTCAGAGTACTCGAGGAGGTGGGCATGGCGACTATCATCTTATTGTATTGGCACCGGCATCGGTACAAGAAATGTCTGATTTTGTAAAAACCGGATTTAATCTTGCTTTCAAATACCGAATACCAGTGCTAATTCTATCGGACGGAGCTATTGGACAAATGATGGAAAAGGTTGAACTATTCGACCACATGCCACGAGCTACCGAATTTGACCAAACTTGGGTAGCCAACGGCAAAAAAGCCGATAGAAAACCTAATGTTGTTACCTCGCTCGTTATAGACCCATACGACAATGAAATTCACAACATTAAATTGCAAGAAAAATACAAACTCATTAAAGAGAAAGAAGTTAGATACGAAGAATACCTGACCAGCGATGCCGAATATTTAATAGTAGCTTATGGATCAAGTGCCAGGGTAACAAAAAAAACTATTCAATTGGCACGAGAAAAAGGTTATAAACTCGGTTTGTTGCGCCCTATTACATTGTTCCCATTCCCAACTATACGCATAGCCGATCTTGCAAAAAAAATGAAAGGAATACTTTCGGTCGAAATGAGTGCCGGACAAATGGTCGAAGACATAAGACTTGCCGTTGGTAATGCCACTAAAGTTGAACACTTTGGACGGTTTGGAGGAGTTGTTCACAGCCCCGAAGAAGTTTTTGCCGCTTTTCTTTCGAAAATTATTGAAAAATAACAAATACAATGGATGTAAAAGATATAATCAAACCCGAGAATCTCATTTACAAGAAAACGCCTTTAATGAACGACAAGCCCCTCTCGTTTTGTCCGGGTTGCGGACACGGAACGGCTATAAGACTCATAATGGAAGTTATTGAAGAAATGGATATTGTAAAAGATACTATTGGTGTGGCTCCGGTAGGATGTTCGGTATTGATGTACGAATTTTTGAACATCGATTTTGTAAACGGAGCACATGGAAGAGCTGCTGCCATAGCAACCGGCATTAAACGAGTCAATCCCGAGAAATACGTATTCTCATACCAAGGCGATGGCGATTTGGCTGCTATTGGTACCGGAGAATCACTTCACACCTGCAACAGAGGCGAAAACATTGTAATATTCTTAATCAATAATGGTATATATGGAATGACGGGTGGGCAAATGTCTCCAACGTCAATTCCCGGAATGAAAACATCTACATCGCCTTATGGGCGCAATATTAAATCGGTTGGGCCTCCTTTGAACTTTACCGATATTGTTTCTACCCTCGATGGCACATATTACGTAACCCGTCAGTCGGTTCATACTCCCGCCAATGTTCGAAAAACCAAAAAAGCAATTAGAAAAGCATTTGAGCTTCAGAAAGAAAATAAAGGAACTTGTTTTGTTGAAATAATGTCGAATTGCAACTCTGGATGGAAGCTAACTCCTGTAAAAGCCAACAAATGGATGGAAGAAAACATGTTTCCTCATTATCCACTTGGCGATATAAAAATTGACGGAAAATTAGTTAATTAGTATTTGACTGTTCAAGGTCAACAGATAGAAATAAATATCATGACAGAAGAAATAATCATAGCCGGTTTTGGTGGTCAGGGAGTATTGTCGATGGGCAAAATACTTGCTTACTCGGGTATTATGCAAGATCAACATGTTAGCTGGATGCCATCTTATGGCCCTGAAATGCGTGGCGGAACAGCCAATGTTACTGTTATATTGAGCGACGAAGAAGTTAGCTCGCCCATTCTCAACAGATTCGATACAGCTATTATCCTCAACCAACAGTCGCTCGATAAATTTGAATCAACAGTTAAACCTGGAGGGGTTCTCATTTACGACAACAATGGTATAACTCGTCTGCCATCGAGAACAGATATTAAAATATATTGCGTAGAAGCCGCAGCCGAAGCCTCACGTATGGCAGCCCCTCGAACATTCAATATGATTGTTCTTGGTGCATTTCTCAAAGTAAAACCAATTGTTAAACTCGAAAATGTTATCAAAGGGCTGAAAAAGTCTTTACCATCGCGCCATCAACACCTTATGACTGAAAACGAAGACGCTATTAAAAGGGGCATGGAAATTGTTTTGGAAAAATAAAAAAGAATCTTTCTTAAATATATAAACGCAAAGACGGAAAAGCGCGAAATGTTTTTTGTTTATTCTTAGCGTCTTGGCGACTTAGCGTTTAAGATTCTTTAAAAACTACCTAATATATTTTGAAACCCAACCAGTGTAATTTGTCGGTTAATTCTTTGTTGGCACTAAACAGTTTTAATTTATAATTTGCAAATTCGCGTCTAATCGGGTATTGTCCACGATATTGTTCGAAAAGGGCAATATTTGACTTCAGATACTTGCTATCTTCTTCAATATTATAGGTTTTCAATATTGCCTCTCTCAACACATCGTCGTTCGACTTACCAGAGCAATCAATTTCGATTTCTAAATTACCATTTACTGGTATCTCGTTAGGTTTCCATTCGGATAGTGGGAGTCTAAAAAAGTTACTAAGCGCATGAACACTCATGGTTGTTCCATTTGCTTTACCATCGGCCGAATAGCCGGCAATGTGTGGTGTTGCTAAATCGACAAGTGAAAGCAACTCAGTGTCAATTGCAGGTTCATTTTCCCATACGTCGAGAACAGCTGCTTCTATCTTATAACTCTTCAATGCTTCTTTCAACGCCTGGTTGTCGACCACCTCTCCTCGCGATGCGTTAATAAGTATTGCATTTTTCATGAGTTTGCCAATATTTTTCTCATCAAACAAATGGTATGTTTTATCTTGTCCATCGATATTGAGCGGGACATGAAGCGATATAATGTCTGCTTCGCGCATCACACCATCGAGCGAAATAAAGCCACATTGTCCAGATTTTCGCACCAATGGTGGATCGTTAAGAACAATTCGCATACCCAAGGCTTCGCCAACCTTCATAACTCTTTTTCCTACATTGCCAACGCCAATAATACCAAGGGTTTTATCTTCAAATTTGAAATTGTGCTTTACCGACAACCAAGCCAAACTTGAAGCAATATATTGTTTTACAGAACCAGAATTGCAACCTTCGGCATTTTTCCAAATAATTCCATTTTGTTCACACCATTTTGTATCGATATGATCGTAGCCTATGGTAGCTGTAACTATAAACTTAACCTTGCTTCCTTCTAAAAGTTTTTGGTTACAATGTGTTCGGGTTCTAACGATTAATGCATCGGCATCTGAAACCGATTGACTGTCAATTTTTTCGCCAGGCAAATAAACTATATCTGCATATGGTTCGAAAACACCCTTTAAGAAAGGAATTTTATCATCAGCAATAATTTTCATTTTTTTGATGTTTAACTGTGTGAATATGTGTGCATGAGTTTTTATCTCTTATTTTTACAAATTAATACAAATAATTTGGATACGCCACTTATGTGTCAAAAAGTTGATATTTTATTAGTTACTCCTCCATTTGTTCAATGGAATTGCCCATATCCTGCAAGCCCTGTCTTGACAGGTTTTTTGAAGAAAAAAAAGTATAGTGTCAGTCAGGTCGATTTGAGTATTGAACTTATTATCAGGCTGTTTTCAAAATCATCATTAATTCAATTATTTGACGAAAACTTGAAAGATTCTAAATATTCTAAGAAAATCTATTCAATTTTCAATAACAGACAAAAATATATCGACACCATCGATTTTGTTATACGATTTTTGCAAACCAACGACCAAACGATGGCTTATCGAATTGTGAGCGATTCGTTTTTGCCCGATACAAACCAAAAAATGACCGATGATGATATTGACTGGGCATTTGGGACTATCGGTATTACCGAAAAGGCTCGATATATGGCTACTTTGTATATCGAGGATTTAGGAGAATATATTAGTGAGCTTTTTTCGCCAAGTTTTGGATTCAATCGTTATGCCGAATCTATCCGACATTCGGCTCACCATTTCGAAGAACTCGAAAAAGCTATTAATACACATGAGAAAATACTCGACGATCAGTTTTTTAAACTATTGAATGAGAATTTAGAAAAATTTTCTCCAAAAATTATAGGTTTTAGCATTCCATTTCCCGGAAACCTTTTGTCGACTTTGAAAGCATGCAAATATTTAAAATCAAAATATCCCGATATAAAACTTGTATGGGGCGGTGGTTATGTAAACACAGAATTACGAACAATAAAAACCACTGAAGTTTTTAAATATGTTGATTTTATAAGTCTCGACGATGGCGAAATGCCATTAATTCAAATACTGGAGCATGTTTTAAACGATTTGCCAAAAGAAAAATTGGTTAGAACTTATTGTTTGGAAGACAAGCAAGTTAAATACTACGATGGCACTAACGATCAATCTGTTTTATTTTCAGAATTGCCTGCACCCGATTACACCGGGCTGCCAATAAACAAATACATCTCGGTAATTGAAGTAACCAACCCCATGCACAAGCTTTGGAGCGATGGTTTCTGGAATAAGCTAGTATTGGCTCACGGTTGCTATTGGCACAAGTGTACGTTTTGTGATACTAGTCTCGACTATATTGCTCGTTACGAACCAGATACAGCAATCAACATCGTCGATAAAATTGAGCGAATTATTGCTCAAACAGGGAAATATGGTTTTCACTTTACCGACGAAGCCGCTCCTCCCAAATTGCTTCGCGAAATTTCAGAAGAACTTATAAAACGTAAACTTCAAATTTCGTGGTGGACCAACATAAGGTTCGAAAAGGCTTTTAACAATGAACTGTGTTTATTAATGGCACAATCGGGGTGTATAGCTGTATCGGGAGGGCTCGAAGTAGCATCGGACAGAATACTGAAACTCATAAATAAAGGCGTTACCATTGAACAAGCCCGCGATGTAGCTACAAACATGACCAACAATGGAATAATGGTTCATGCTTATCTTATGTACGGTTTCCCAACACAAACAGCACTGGAAACCATCGATTCGCTTGAGGTAGTTCGCGATTTTTTCGAAAAAGGTTTGTTGCAATCTGCCTTTTGGCATAGGTTTACCATGACTGCTCACAGTCCAATTGGTTGTAACCCCAAAAACTTTGGAGTAAAGGCTTTAGAAAATAAAGAGTTTGATTTTGCAAATAATGATATTGAACACATCGACAATACAGGTTGTGATCACGACAAATACGCCGAAGGCTTACGAATAGCGCTATACAACTACATGCATGGTGTAGGTTTCGATATTGCTGTAAAAAAATGGTTCAAATTGAAATAATAATTATATTTACCTGATCTAAAAAAACATCAGAATATGAATGGTATAGGGTCTATTATTGGACAAATTCTTTTTATTGTTTCAATAATCATTATTGTAATAATTACCTATAGGCTATTGAAACCCTTTAGGTATCACAGAAATAGAAAATGGTCGACCATGATGTTAAAATTTTCGTTTCTTATTTATATAGCGGTTTTTATGGTATTTGTGTTTTGGTACATTTTCGTTTCCAAAACATTGACATTTAGCGCTTTTAACGAAAATACGGTAAGTCATTTAATGAATGTGTTTAGCAAAAGCTCGTCGAGTCTAGTATTTCAACAAGAAAACAGGTGGGTATATTATATACTAATAATTATAGATATTTTACTAGCATTGCCTGTACTGGCAATCTTGATAAGGCGTAAAATAAAAAAAAGAATTTGGTTTAATATCATTTTTACCATAGTTAATTTTTTCATGTCGACTTACCTAATTTACTATTTAGTGAGCAAATAGCGTATTTTATCCAGTTTCTCTTCAAGAGACATTCCCCAGCGTAACCAGTTTATTTCAAAACCATCGCGCTCCATTTTTCGAAACCAAGTCATTTGCCTTTTTGCAAACTGATGTATAGCAATATTCAAATGTTCACACATATAATCGTACGAAATTTGACCTGTAAGAAATTGAGTAATAAACTTGTACTCTAAACCATAATATATCAGATCATCGGCTTCAATTCCAGATTCGAGCAACTGACGTACTTCATCAACCATACCATCTTCGAGCCTTTGGTGCAAGCGTTTAGTAATGAGCTCACGCCTAAAGTCTCTATCTATTTCAACCCCTACAATAAGACTGTTTATTATTGGAGTATTCCATTCTATGTGTGGATGCTGTTGTTGATACATCTCAATTTCAATAGCTCTAACAAGCCTTTTTCGAGTATCGGAGTCCGAAGTATTGTGAAGTTTTTTGAGAGAAACAAGTTTTTCGACCAATTGTTGATCGGTCATTGTTTCCAAGTCCTTTCGAAGCTCTTTATTAATTGGAGTTTCTTGCAATTGATAGTTTTTCAGAACTGCTTCAATATACAAGCCTGTACCTCCACACAATATTGGAATAGTGTTTCCTGAAAGACTCTGAAATACCTTTACAAAATCGCGTTGATATTCAAAAAGGTTATATTTCTCGCCTGCATTGGCAATATCGATAAGGTAATAAGGTATGGAAAAATTATCGACTATGAATTCCGAAAGATCTTTGCCGGTACCAATATCCATGCCTCTGTACACTTGCCTAGAATCGGCACTTATTATAGGAGATTTTAATTGATACGCCAACTGTGTGGCCAAGTGTGTTTTGCCACAAGCAGTAGGACCAAGAATGGTTATTAAATTATAATTATTCAAGTATTATATTTTTGAATTACAAAAATGAGAATTTTTGTATTCATTTTGTTTTATTTTTGCAAATAATGAAATACAAGGATATATATAATTTGTTAAAAACAATAATAAGCGACCCAAAAGGTTTTTGGGAAAATACACAAGCAGTTTCCGAAAACCGTAATAGCATACTCAAGGGATTTGCTTATCCACTCATATTATTTACCGGATTGTCAGCGTTAGTTGGTAATATATTTGCCATTGCAAGCACAGAATACTCGATAGTGTACATTTTGGTATCTGCAACATTTTTAATGCTATCGCTTTTGGTAAGTATGTTTATCATTTTTATACTGATAAAAGAACTTAGTATCAAATACGAAGGAAATTCCAATATGCTTGCCGTAGAGCGCATAACCATCTATTCGCTTTCGGTGTACTGGGCAACATTGGTTGTTTCGGGCATAATGGCCAATTATGGTTCTATGCAAAACTTTATTGAATTTCTTGGGCTATTCGGAACATTTGTTTATTTCAAAGGGGTCGATTTGGTATTGAATATAAAAAAAGAAGATAAAGTAATTTTCACCCTGTTTTCATTGGCTATTGCAATTGGAGTTCATATTATAGTGTTTTGGGCATTGGGGTTTGTTCCCGATTTGATTAAAAATTTCTCTTTTTAAACGATTATGCACGGAAGATCCACCATAGAAATAAAAAATAAAAAGGCTTCGTTCGACTACGAGTTTATAGAGCGATATGTAGCCGGTATAAAGCTTACCGGTACCGAAATAAAATCGATACGGCTTGGTAAGGCAAGCTTGGTCGATGCTTATTGTTTGTTCAACGACAACGAGCTTTTTGTGCGAGGCATGCATGTTTCGGAATACGATTGGGGTTCGTACCTCAACCACGACCCCCGACGCGACCGCAAATTGCTACTTACAAAGAAAGAGCTCACAAAACTGCATCGTAAGGCCGAAGATAAAGGCAATACGATAGTAGCCTATCGAATATTTATAAACGACAAGGGTTTGGCAAAGTTAGACTTGGCACTAGCAAGAGGCAAGAAACAATACGACAAACGCGAAGACCTAAAACTCAAAGATGCCAAAAGAGAAATGGATCGGGTAATGAAGAATTCGTAGGGAAAAGTAGGAGTTTAGTTTTGAGATAAATATAACAACAGGTGTTTAGTTTTTATATTTAATAAAAACCACTCCATTATTTTAAACAGTAAGTTTTATTAACTCATGAAAATGCCTATTATTTTTTTAGGAAAAAACAATATTAAGTTGGGAAATCTGGAATTGGGAAATACTCAAGAACTAATCCAACTTAGTACTTGAGAGATGAAAACTTCAATTTTCTTAAAATTCACTTGTTATGTAATTCATTATTCAATTTGGTTTATTATATTATTTGCAATAATATTTGAAGCAATAGGAGACCAATGCGTGTCATCATAATAATATAAGTCTTTCTGCTTGTTAAGATAATTAGATAAAATTGCTTTTGAATCTATATAGATATATTCTTTTTTTAATTTCTTGAATTTATCAAAAAACAATGGTTTTGGCAACTCTTTTCTATCAATAATAAAATTATAGTACAAGTCATATTTATCGGCAGAAGGCAAGAAAATTAATTTTATATTTTTATCCTTAAGCTTTTTTGAAATTGTATTTAGTACTGTATTAAGTCTCTCACAATTATTATCATCGTTGTTTTTACTGACACTTGTAATATCTTTGTGATAAAATAAAAGTCTGTCAGAATAAATACTAAATAATTTATTTGTATTTAAATCATAGTTATAAACTTGACCGTTAGAAAGATAATCATTTAGAAAGAAGAACTTAGGAATATAATATAAAGGAAATTCAATTGTTTGCCTTGAAAAGAAATCATACTTGTACGATTTCTTTTCTGTTTTATGAGCTACAATTATTGAATCCAAATCACTTATTGTTATTTTACCGTTCATATCAACATTCTCAATATCATCAATTAATTGGCGAACAACACTTTGAAGCACAATATATTCAATTGTATAATGGTCAAAAAAATCTCCATTACACATATCAATTAATGTCTGAATTTGATTTTTAGATATAAAGCGATCAATATGCAAAACAGAATACTTTTTTGCTATAAAATTTTTATAACCTTTCCCTCCTTTTTCAGAAAAAGAATCTCCAATATTCATGATTTTATATTTCTTCATCTTAGCCTGAGATAGCTTGCTAAAGTTTTCAGATTCACTTTGTGTAAAAACATCTCGATAATTTATGTAAATATTAGGAATATAACCTAAACGTAAAAGATCTGGTTCTTCTGTTTCGCTATATAACAATTTTGTAATTGTGAATAAAAACAAAAAAGGTGTAGTGAATAACAATACTTTGAAAATAAACTTCTTCATACTCAAAATTGAAAATAAATAAATTGCTGTTCTTTACCTCCAAACCAAAATATTGCAATAATTATTACAAAGTACATTGCATATCTGATGGGGCGCTTCCATTTTAAACCTAATTTGTAAATTGCATATTGACCATCTCTGCCCACCCATTCAATTATGATAAATATTAAAATAAGTAAAATTATTGTCTTGTATTTCCAATAAACGCTCAATAAAATAAAAGAGCCTGGGTCTTTAAAAATATCTGAAATATATTGAAATGCGTGTTCAATATTTTCAGCCCTAAAGAAAATCCAAGCAAAAACTGTTAAACCAAATGTTAAAAGTATTGATAACAGCTCCCAAATATTAGGCAGAATTTTCCCATTGGCTATGGTATCAATATTACTTCGATTTTTATTTGTTAAAAGAAGTGGTAAGAAATAAATGGCATTTAATAAACCCCAAACTATAAAAGTCCAATTTGCTCCGTGCCAAAAACCGCTAGCAACAAAAATGATAAAAGTATTTCTAATTTTCATCCAAGAACCCCCATGACTTCCTCCTAAAGGGATATAAAGATAATCTCTAAACCAAGTTGAAAGTGAAATATGCCAACGTCGCCAAAATTCTGCAATATCTCTTGAAAAATATGGAAAGTTGAAGTTCTGCATAAGGTTAAAGCCGAACAGTCTAGATGTTCCAATTGCAATGTCTGAATAACCTGAAAAGTCACAATAAATTTGAAATGTAAAGAATAAAGCACCAAGAACTAAGGTACTCCCAGAATAATCTGCCGAATTATTGAAAATCAAATTTGCATATTCAGCACAGTTGTCTGCAATAACAATCTTTTTGAATAATCCCCAAAGTATTTGCCTCATGCCGTCAACTGCTTTTGAATAATCAAAAGTCCGCTTTATGTAAAATTGTGGCAATAAATTAGTAGCTCGTTCAATCGGACCAGCAACTAATTGAGGAAAGAAACTGACAAAAGCAGAAAAAGCAATAAAATCTTTTGTTGGTTCAAGCTTCCTTTTGTATACATCAATACAATAACTCATAGTTTGAAACGTATAAAAGCTAATGCCAACAGGTAAAATGATATTCAAAGAATTTGCTTTTATTTCTGTGCCGAAAAATGAAAAGGCCGTTATAAAGTTGTCAAGGAAAAAATTATAGTATTTAAAAACCCCTAGAAATCCAAGATTAACTAAAATACTTGTCCAAAGAAGTATTTTTCTTTTTGTCAAATTTTCCTGTTTATGTAATCCAAAACCAACTAAGAAATCAACAAGAGTACTGAAAAGTAATAAGGAAAGAAATCTCCAATCCCACCAACCATAAAACAAATAACTAGATGCAACGATTAAAAGATTTTGTAGCTTCAATTTTTTATTTGTAACAAACCAATACAGTAGAAAAACAATTGGTAGAAAAATCGCAAAGTCGATTGAGTTAAATAGCATTTCTCTTGTCTATCCTTTAATAGTTTATATATATTTATATCTTTTTAATATAAGCCAAAACTAACTGTATAGTTTAAGTATTAATATCAATATTGCAACATATCAACATTATAATTTGAATGTTTTTTTATAACGTTAATAATTTCATTTCTTTGATTTTTTTCATCATACATCTTCAATAAGCTCTTTTTTAAAATAGGAACTTTTGATTGCACAAGAACATCCCAAAGCAAAAAAGTTGGATTTGATTTTCTAAGATATTTATGATTTGCCGTAAAAAAGAAAATAAGCAAATTACTCACTTTTCGCATGTGTAATTTTTTCCATAATAATCTATTTAAAGCTTTTAAAGTTTTAATATAAAACTCCCATTTTTTAACTTTAAAAAAAGAATCACAAATAAAACCATGCGATAATAATAGTTTCGAAAAACCTAGTTCATACATTGTAATTACATTGTCTCGTTCATTAATAATCTTTAGGTTATTCCAAAAGTTTACAAAGACTTCACTTTCTATACAACGCTTATTGAACACTATAAAAAAACTTTGAATATGAGGAGTTATATCGTATGAAATAGTGGGACCCCAAAAATCACAATTTGATTTTCGCATTTTACTAAACAAGTCGTCAAAAGGAAAAATGGGTGCAAAGATACTGTCATTACATAAAATAATCTCATCCCATTGTTGGTATGGTATTAAATATTCGAGACCAATTTTATAACTATAAAAATCATATCCAACATTTTCTCTAACAATTGTTTGTTTACAAAATTGCTTAACTTTATTAGTTTCATTTTCTGACAGTTTTGAAGTTGAAACAAATATAATATTTTCAGAAAACTTACTTAACTCTCTTAAATAAAATACAACATAATCTTTAACAATATTATTTGAATCGTAATGACTAAATACAATTGCGGTTTTCATTAGTATAATATTTTATTTAGCTTTGTTGCATAAAAACTGCAAATGTAATAAATGAAAAATATTATACACTTTTTTTTAATACTATCTTTTTACATGTTCGCCACATCATGCGAACCAAACAATAATAACATTGAAATTTTAAATTTTTCTGTAATCCATTCGTCTAATGAATTAGCTCGTTCAAGCTCATTTTACTGTGTGTTAGGTTCAAAAGGATATGTAGGAACGGGGAGAAACACATATAATACTCAACTCAAAGATTTTTGGGCTTTTGATTTGCAGAATTTACAATGGGAGCGAAAAGCTGATTTTTCAGGAATTAGTCGTGTAAAAGCAGTTGCAGTTGCTTGCAATGGCAAAATATATGCCGGACTTGGTTACTCTATCGAATTAGGTAACCTTCAACCTCAAAGTTACCTAAAAGATTTTTATGTCTACACCCCAGATAGCAATAGCTGGAAACGCTTAACAGATTATCCTAACTCATTTACCGATGCATGTTTTGCATTCTCGTGCAACAATAAAGTATTTATTTCTACTGGATTCGATGGAGTTTCGTTTTCAAAACAAACCTGGATGTTTGACCCAATAACAAATACATGGACATCTGTTGGCAACTTCTCGGGAGGACCAATAACAGAAGCTATGTGTATCGACAATGGCCGTATTTTTGCTGGAACAGGGTTTCCATTCAATCGTAACGATTGGCACGAATTCGATACTATTACTTTTAAATGGAAGAAACACACTTCGATGCCAGATAAGGGTCGAATAAAATCATTGGGATTTGTAATAAACGAAAAAATGTTTATTGCTGGTGGTCGTCATTGGGGTGGCGATGGCGATGCCAGACAAACACTAAAAACAATTTTTCTATATGAACCCGAAAATGACTCTTGGGTTAAAGCCGGAGATTTACCCGATTATGGCACTGAAAATGGAGTATCTTTTAGTTTTGGCAATAAAGCCTTCATTGGGTTTGGCGAAAACGATTGGGGGGCTGTAAATAATTTTTGGCAAATAACAATCGATACAAATAATTAATAATAAACAAAATGCGTTTTCCATTAATGGTTAAGCAGAGATTTCTTACTTTTTTATTGATCTGCATGTTGTATTCTTTTCCCTCAATTGCAGGTATTGCCGACTCTGTTTCTTACAATATCTCTAACACCAGTACACTGTCAGATGGTAAGTTCGCGCCTTATTGGCTTCAGACTAACCGAGCAGGAACTATTGCAGCCCAACCCTATAGCAATACACTTCGCATGGGTATAAGCAAAGAGATTAATAACCATAAAAAACTGAGTTTTGGATATGGATTAAACCTGTTGTATCAAGCAGCCCCCTCCCATTCTAAAGCTTATATTCACGAATGCTACACAGAAGGACGATTAGGCTTTTTCAACCTGTTTGTTGGTGCAAAAGAACAATCTTTTGGAAATCAATTTGAACCTCTTTCATCGGGAGGTTTTATTTTCTCGGGCAATACACGTCCTATCCCAATGGCTATGCTTTATATGCCTAACTATACTGCTATTCCTTATACTTATGGATTAATTGAAATTAAAGGAACAATTCAATATGCAAATTTATATAATGATCGCACCGAAGTAAAGAATACCTTATTACATTATAAAAATGCCTTTATTCGACTTGGAGGAAAATTACCTATACGTATCAACTTTGGCTTACACCATGCAGCACAATGGGGCGGCGAGAGTCCTACCTTCGGTAAACTAGGAACTTCATTGAAAGACTTTTACGAGATTGTGTTGATAAAAAGTGGTGGAACAAATGATCCTATTTATGATCAAATAAACAAAAAAGGGAATCATATTATTAGTCAAAACCTTGGTATTGACATTCGTTTTTTCAGTTTTACTTTTAATACATATTGGCAAAATATAAACGAAGATCCTCCGGTTAATTTGCTTGTCAAAGAATTTAAATTTAATTTCCCTAACCGACCCGATATGTTGTTGGGTTTTAGTTTGTCAAACCCCAAAATACCATTTGTTCAAAATATATTATTCGAATATTTTAACTCTACAGATCAGTCGGGACCCTATCACGACAAAGATGGTATAATATATGGTGGCAATGACAGTTATTTTCAAAACTGGCTTTACCCACAGGGTTATACTTACTTTGGTCGAACCATTGGCACACCACTCATTACTTCTCCTTTAATGAATTATAATGGAAATACGTCTGGTATTCAAAATAATAGAGTTAAAGCATACCATTTTGGACTGAGAGGAGCATTTAAGCAAATTTCTTATAAATTTTTAAAAACACACAGTAAAAATTATGGTTCAAACCCAGTAAATGTGACAAATATTAACAATTACATGGTTAACGATTCCTATTATGCCGAGGTATCTTCTTCAATAAAAAAATATCCCGGAATACAAATTATGTCAGCTATTGGGTTCGATCAAGGTAAACTTTTTGGCAATTCATTTGGCTTTCAACTTGGTATTAAGTATACCGGTTTTTTTAAATAATTATCTACCCATTTTTACATCTCAAAGATTCTTCACGAGGAGCTCCTTTTAATACAAAAAGAAAGATTTGGAAATAATATTTCTTTCTTAGACTTCTTCTTAACAATTTGAACAACAATAATAATTGCAAAGATTTGAAATGAATTAATGAATAATTTTTTCGTAAAGAATATATCATAGACAAATAGAACTCTTTTTCATAACTAAATCTACGGCCCTTTGTACTACTACCAATATGATGTTTAAACTTTGCATCGGGAACGAGATACGCTTTATAACCCTTTTTTTGAAATCGAATAGCAACATCCTCTTCTTCAAAATAAAGAAATATATTAGTGTCGAATCCTCCAATTTTTTGAAAATATTCCTGACGAATAAACATTGCAGCACCGTAAATTTGGGGTACTTCAATTGAAGTGTCGTATAGTTTCTTTTTAGGATATAACTTTGGATAAATTATTCGGGCTAATGAATTGCCTAACAATTTATTAACAATATGTGGTGTATAATTGAATGAAGTATGGTATTTCAGATTAGAATCGAACATTTGTCCAATACACATTGCGGCCTCTGAATGATTTTCCATAAAGTTAAACAACAATGATAAATTGTCATTAATAAGCTCACAATCGTTGTTTAAGAAAAACAAATAACGAGCCTCAACCGCATTTGCTCCAATCATGTTGCCTCCTCCAAAACCAGTATTGATTGGGCTTTTTATTAGCTCAACATTTCTATCCTTACATATGTGTTCCAATTTGGCAACATCTTCAGATTCGGATTTATTATCGACAACTATTATTTTGTATGAAAGTATTAAACTTGTATGAACCCTAATTGAATCTATACAATTTTGAGTAAATTGACTGGAATTATAATTAATAAGAATTACGGCAATATCAAGCATTTTATTTGTTATAATTGTTTCAAACTATTTATCAGACATTTTCATTTAACGATTTGAACAATTGCATGTATTCCTGAGCATTTGTTTTCCAAGTATATTTCAAACTATATTCATAAGCTTGTGCTTGTTTTTCTTCGGTATAGTCTGCTATGCCAGCACTATAAATAGCATTCATTTCTTGTGGTTCAAATGAATTCCAGAAGTATACGTATTTATCGCCAATTTCTTTAAGGCTTGTTTTGTTCGAACAAAAAACCGGCTTCTTGGCACGCATAGCTTCAATTACTGGCAAACCAAAGCCTTCGTACAACGAAGGGAAAACAAATGCCTTACAATGTTGATACAAATATAGCTTTTCGGCTTCCGAAATAGGTCCAGCAAGTATTACTCTGTTGTCTAAGTCTAAATTCGAAACAAGTTTTCGAACCTGAGCCCCATAACTGGTGTTATTTTCACCGGCAAGAACAAGTTTAATGTTTTCGGGCAATGTTTTTAGAAATGGCAATAATACATGAAAGTTTTTCTTCGATAAAAATTGCCCTATAGTGAACAAATATTCATCGTTGTTTATAAAATCGGGCTTTTGAGGTATACAATCGGGCAATTCAACACCATTGTATATCACTTTTACAATTTTATTGGGCGCAATGTTTAAATGTTGCAGGCATATGTCTCTAGTAAAATTTGAAATGAATACAATTGCATCGGCCTTTTCAACATTTTTTTGCACTTTTTTTAGATATCTCGATGCTTTTTGATGGTTTTTGGTATATAAAAAGTTTAAATCGTGTATCGTAAGCACTGTTTTTACTGCTCCATGTATAGTAAACGAAGGAGATTGATGTGTAATATGTATAATATCGTATTTTCCAAAATATGCAGGCAAATACCGATGAACATACTTTAGTAATTTTGTTTTCTGATTGTTGAAATGTTCAAAAACATTGGATCCATACAATAAATAGGTAAATGAAACTTGACAATCATTGTTTGTTACCAATGCTTTGCTATAATCTATTGCTACTCGTCCAAGACCACAATTGGGGTTCACAATTTTATCGAGCAAAACTTGTACTTTAAGTTCTTGTGTATGGTGTATTTTATCTATAATCAGATTGTTGCTTTCATGTAGTATCTCAATCTTATCTGAGTAAACTATATTGTTCGTTATATTCACGTACGACGATTTGACAAACACTTTGTCAATCAAGTTTTTAAACAAAAATCGATTTAAGAAATTAGATTTAATATTCTCGTCATCGGAACAATAATAAAACACATTGGGTCTATGTGTAAATAATGAGCAAATTGCAGCAATTCGAGCATCGAACATATTTGTAACAACAATGGATCGAACTCGCATTTGTGTTATAATCCGGACTATTTTAAGTAAACTTACGGGGAACAGAAGTAAAAATATTTTACTCGGAATATTAATATACTTGTTCTTCGGAATTTTCGACTCAACTATAAGTTGCGAATGTTCATTAATAAGAAAAACTGATTTGTTATTTCTGATTTCTAAATTCTTAATATTTTCAAGAATCCAATTTCCATTCTGCTTGTCGTGCTTATCTGAAATAAGAAAACAAATGCGGTGAGGAGCTTTCTTTTTTTCATTTTCAATTTTGACTTTTAGCTTCAAATACTTTAGATACACCTCATACGAGCCATTGATGCTAATAACAAAGCCATAGAGCCCATCGAGAATGCCCAATTCAATAAAATAATCGCGAAAAAAACGCCAGAATGGTCTAAACAAAATATGCCCAATCGACGATTTTATACCTTTTTGCAAGTAAGCATCCGACAAAATATCGGTAAACTTGTTTATTTGCTGAATATGCTCATTAATATTGTTATAAGGGTAATGTAATAGATCTCCTTTCAATCTTTTGATGATCGCCCCTTTTTCCATTTCAAATTTGTCGTGGGGATTCAGACCGTCCCACTTACCTTTGCGCCTGTCCCACAGACGAAGTTTGCGCGATGGATACCAACTGGTATGTCTAATCCATTTGCCACAATAGTTATTGAGGCGGCTAAATGTGTAGCCGTCGGCATTCCAGATTTCTTTAACTTTTAAAATTGAAGTTTTTAATTCTTCAGACAATGCCTCGTCGGCATCGAGCGAGAGTACATAATCGTATTGAGCTTGCGATGCAGCCCAGTTTTTTTGTTCAATATAACCTTCAAAAGCATGCTGAATAAATCTGGCATTATATTTAAGGCAGATTTCCTGTGTACGGTCGGTCGAGAAACTGTCAACCACCAATATTTCATCGGCTACGTCTTTGACAGAAAGTAAGCAACGTTCAATGTTTTTTTCTTCGTTTGCAGTAATAATAACGACTGAAATCTTTGGCATACCCGAATGTTAGAAATTCATTTTTTTGTACTCGCTAATATGCACTTATTTTTTTAAATGTGCAAAATATTTAATGTGTACATATTTACATAATAAGGTCACATTGAATGTCCATTGGTTATTCATCCCATTTGGTGATTTCCGAATCATGGACATTTCATTCCTGATAATAAATGCGTTTTACTCTAGGCGAAATACTGGTTAACACTTCGTAGGGAATGGTATCCATAGCTTGTGCAACCTCATTGACATGAATATTGTTGCCAAAAATTTCTACTTCGTCGCCTTCGTGAGCTTTTATACCATTGATGTTGAGCATACAGATATCCATGCACACATTGCCAATTATTGGAGCCTTTTGACCATTTACATACATATAACCTTTGCCATTGCTCAGTCTTCTGCTGAGCCCATCGGCATATCCGATGGGAATAACTGCTATTGTTGTATCTTCATTGGTTTTGCCTTTACGGCTATATCCAACTGTTTGTCCTTTCAATATTGTTTTAATTTGCGAAATATACGATTTCAGAGTACTTACTGTTCGCAGTTTGCTTTGATCTTCAGCACTAATACCATATAAACCAATACCCAGACGAGCCATATCCGAATCGAAATGATTAAAACGCTCGATTCCTGCCGAGTTTAATAGGTGTTTAATAAAAGTATATCCTATATTCTCTTGGAGCTTTTGGCATATATCCTGAAATATTTGATTTTGTTGCTCGGTATAGGCATCGTGCTCTTCTTCGTCCGCTCCGGCTAGGTGTGTAAAAACCGACTTAACACGTATCTTATTGTTTTTACGCAACAGAGCAATTAAATCGTCGGTTTCGTGTGGCAGAAAGCCCAATCGATGCATGCCTGTATCGAATTTGATGTGAATGGGATAATCGACTATTTCGAGCTTTTCGAGAATCGAAGTAAACAACGAAAAAGCCCTAAAACTATATATTTCGGGCTCTAATTGATGTTCAATCATAAGCCTGAATGCATTTTCTTCGGGATTCATAACAACTATAGGCAATTTTATTCCCGAGTTACGCAGTAGGACTCCTTCATCGGCAAAAGCAACTGCCAAATAATCGACTTTTTGGTAATTGAGCATATTGGCTATTTCGTATGTACCACTGCCATAAGAAAATGCCTTTACCATAACCATAAGTTTTGTATTGGGTTTGAGCTTCGACCGAAAGTAGTTTAAATTGTGAACCATTGCACTTAAGTTTATTTCCATTACCGTTCGATGGGCTTTTTGCTCAAGTTGCGAAGCTATTTTATCGAATTCAAATTTCCGTGATCCTTTAATCAATATAGCTTCATTGTTAAAGTTTAGTCTATACAGTTGGTCTATCAAATCTGATGTTTCAAGAAAAAATTCCTTTTCGATATTGAAATGATGGGCACTACGGGCTATTGATTTCCCTACTCCTATTATTTTTGTTATATTTTTAGAACCAATCAATGCTCCAAGCTCTTTATATAGCGCATCCTCGTCTTTTCCACTTTGAAAAATATCTGAAATAATAAGGGTTTTTGTGGTGTGCTGATACTGTTGGTTCAAAAAATCTAATGCTATTGACACAGATTGCAAATCGGAATTATAACTATCATTGATAATAGTACAGTTTCGAATTCCTTTCTTGAGTTCCAATCGCATTTCTACTGGGTTCAATTGAGCAAAACGCTCCTTTATACTGTTGTTACTATAACCCGAAATAAGCATAAACAACCAGCAATGAATGGCATTCTCTATAGAAGCCTTGTCGGTAAAAGAGATGCGTATGCTAACATTCATTTTATTAAATTCGGCTTCGATCTCGGTATTTAGATTGTTATTTACAATTCGTTTAATAAGCAAATCGGGTTGGTGGCTAGCTGCAACAGACCAAGTATACGTTCGAAATTGCTTGTCGGAACATTCGTTAACAGCTTGGTTTATTTCATTGTATTTCGAACAATAAATCAATTGCTTGCAGTTTGCAAAAAGTTTAAGCTTTTCTTTTGCTTTCTCGAGCAAAGACTGAAAGTTTTCCTGATGCGCTTGCCCAATATTTGTAAAAATACCTATTTCAGGGTTAATTATTTCGGCAAGCTTTTGCATCTCTCCAACTTCAGATATTCCGGCCTCAAATATGCCAATTTCAGTAGCTTCTGAAAGATTCAAGATTGAAAGCGGAACTCCAATTTGCGAATTGTAGCTTCGAGGACTACGGGTAACAACTCTGTCGGCATGCAGCAATTGATAAAGCCATTCTTTAACAATGGTTTTGCCGTTACTTCCGCTTACTGCTACTATGGGGCAGTTGAATTTTCTCCTGTACCATTTAGCCAATTGTTGCAAACATATAAGCGTATCGGCAACAACAATAAAATTTGCTTCGAGTTTCTGAGCATTCTCAGGCAATTGATTTACAACAAAATTCCTAAACCCTTTTTCTTTAATAAGTTCTTCGATAAAAAAATGTCCATCGTGGCGAGCTCCCTTAATTGCAACAAATATTGCTTGTGTTGAACTACCCGAATTTCGACTATCGGTTACAACGAGCGAAACAAGTTCGTTGCCATTTCCATGAACTGTTCCGTGTGTTGCATCTGCAATTTCCTGAAGCTTAATTGGGTACATAAGTTGTTGATTATTATTGTTACCATTTACGGCTATGATCTGTTTGGATTTCAAAGCTTTGCCAAAACCCTACAATTAGAAACAAATATGTCGGATTTCACTACATCTGCCATAGTGGCTCGGTTTGCCAGTTGGGTTTTAGACCCAATGCATTGGGGTCAATATTTTTATATTGTTTTAACAAGTCTTGAAGTTTCTGCGAAAACTGCTTAACTGGAATAACCCTGTCGAGCAAGTATTTCATGCAGGAGGTCTACGCGAATCAGTATGATATTTTTTGAAATGCTCTTTAATAAACACTTCTTTGGTTTGTCCAAGCTCTCGGTCAATAGCCAAAAGAGTTTCTGTATGCTCCACGACATTTTTAAAATTGGAGCTATCTTCGAACCACCATGGTGAAATTTCGTGCGATAGATGATAAATAAGTTTCGTGCGAAATGATATTTCGATACGCTCAATTACGTCAAAAATTAATATTCTAAGCTCTCTGTCAAAATTGTATATTGCTATAACATTTTCAAAAGTGCTGTTTGGCTTGAACATGTGATTCACCTTATCAAACTGCTTAGACCACCAATATCCGGCAAGCCGATAATAGCTTATATTTTGTAAAATGCTTATTGCTGCCGGTTCATCAGCAATAAGTAGACCTCGGCTTCGAAGCTTTGCTAACTGAAGATTTAAATCAATTGCGGGTTTGGCATATTTCATATCTAAAAAGTAATAAAACCATTTGGATTAAAAAAATCTATACGCAAAGATTGCCTCTATGAATTCCGGTAAGTATATAAAAGCAAAAGACCCGCCCTGGGACGCTGTTCTAATGGGTAGCGTGGCGAGTACTGTTGATGCAAATGTAATACTAAAACTCATAACTTGTATGTTTTTTTATAAAAATTCATTTCGTCGATAAACTCCCAAACTTTTTGATGAAGAAAATGTCGTATGTCTTTGCCTTGAGCTATCGCGCTTCTGATAAAGCTCGACGAAATATCCATTTGTGGAGCGTCTATCAATTGAGCATTTTGCATTAATGGATCATTGATGTCTATCGTATTTCCCGGACGAGGATAAACATATCGTTTTGTAGATTTTATAAGTTCCTCGTAATTTTTCCATTTGGTAAAAGCCGAGATTTGGTCGGCTCCCATTATAATCACAAACTCTCGATCGGGATGTTGCTCTTTGAGATATACCAGGGTATCGATAGTGTACGATGGCTGAGGAAGGTCAAATTCAATATTCGAGGCCTTAAACCTACGATCGTATTCTATTGCTATCCTTACCATAGTAAGGCGATGAATGTCGGAAAGTAAAGACTCTTTCTTTTTTAGCGGATTGTGAGGGCTTACTACAAACCAAACCTGCTCCATATCGGAATACTCAACCATATAGTTTGCTATAGCCAAGTGCCCAATGTGAATGGGGTTAAATGATCCAAAAAATAAGCCTGTTTTCATATTAAAAAATGAATATAACAGAAGTTATTGGAAGTTAATGGAAATAACTGAAATTATTGGAAGTTAGATGAAGTTAACGGAATAAATCAACCTACACAAGGCTAAATTACCTTCATCTTCTAACTTCTATTTACTTCTACTAACATCCATTATTTCTTTCCGAATTTAAAAACTTTTCTATGGTTTCTCTCGCTTTTTCAACACTTTGTTCAAGAACATCGTTTGTAATAATTACATCGAATTGCTCTGCATAGCTTATCTCGTATTTCGCTTTGTCAATACGGGTTTTGAGGGTTTCTTCCGATTCGGTACCTCTACCACGCAAACGGCGTTCGAGCTCTTCGACCGAAGGAGGCATTACAAACACAAGCAATGCATCGTTTTTAAAAATTCGTTTGAGATTTAAACCACCTTTTACATCGACATCGAAGGCAACTAGCTTTCCTTTGCTCCATATTCGTTCGAGTTCCTGTTTCAATGTTCCGTAATAACTACCATTATAAACTTCTTCCCATTCAACAAACTCATTTTTGTCAATTTTTTGAAGAAAATCTTCTTTACTTAAAAAATAATAATCTTTCGCGTTCACTTCGGCATTTCGGGGATTTCGACTGGTTGCCGAAATCGAAAATTCGAGCTTTAGCTCTGGTTTTTTCAACAATTCGCCAATAATTGTAGTTTTGCCCGCTCCACTAGGTGCCGAAAATATAATAGATTTGCCCATTTAAATAAGTAGAAAGTTAAAAAGTTTATAATGTTAAAAGTTCATAAAGTTTCAGTATGCTATTCGACATAGCAGACAAGCCCTTTGAGGTATTCGCCCTCTGGATGGTACATGTTTATGGCATGGTCCGACGGTTGGCTTAACTGATGCAAAATACTAACCTTACGTTTCGACGATGCCGCAGCTGCAAATACCGATTTACGGAAATTTTCTTTCGAAACAACTTGCGAACAAGAAAAGGTAAAAAGAATTCCTCCGGGTTTTATTTGTTCAAAAGCCTTTTGGTTAATTCTTTTGTAACCTTGCAAAGCATTGTGAAGTGCATCCTGATGTTTGGCAAATGCCGGAGGATCTAGCACAATCACATCGTATTGGTCTTTAATATTTTCGAGATATTCGAATGCATCTGTTGCAAAGGCTTCGTGATTGGTGCAGTTCGGAAAATTGCTCTGTACATTCATATTCGTAAGGTCTATGGCCTTTTTCGAGCTATCGACACTGTGAACTATTTCGGCTCCTCCTTGTAATGCACTCACCGAGAAACCTCCTGTATAACAAAACATGTTAAGTACTTTTCGGCCTTTAGAGTATTTGCCAAGCATTTTACGATTTTCGCGTTGGTCGATAAAAAAACCCGTTTTTTGTCCCTCTACCCAATCGACCGAAAACCGGTTGCCATATTCAGTTACAATGGTTGAACTCTTATCCGATTCTCCCATTAAATATCCATTTGTGGCCTTAACACTCGATTTAAAAGGCATGGTTGCTTCGCTTTTGTCGTAAACAGCAATCAATCTATCGCCCATAACTTCTTTTAAAGCAGCAACAATATATTCTTTGTCGAGATACATACCAATAGAGTGAAATTGCATAACAGCTGTACCATTGTAAAAATCGACAATTAAACCGGGCATATTGTCGCCTTCGCCATTAATAAGTCGATAAACGTTGGTTTGATCGTTGTCGATGAGTTCCAACATTTGACGTATATTGAATGCCGATTGAATTTGTTTTTTCCAAAAAGAAGCGTTTATTTCTGTTTTCTCAAATGCCAATGCTCTTACTGCTATTGAACCTATTTGATAATGACCAATGGCCATAAACTCGTCCTGATTGTTATACACTTCGACCAAAACACCTTCGTCGACCGGCCCTTCAATTTTTTTAATTGCCCCCGAAAACACCCAAGGATGCATCCGATAAAGCGATTGATCTTTTCCCGATTTCAATATTATCTTGCTTAGTTTTTTCATTTTTTTTATATAATTAATATTAATGGCATCACAAATGCTTGCAAAACCATTTGTAATGCATTATTTATTGTATTCGTAAAAGCTGTTCATATATTTTGAGGCAGGCCCATGAGTCGGTGGCTGCATAAACCAATTGAGGAACAGTTAACTCAACACTTTCCCAATTCGATGTTCGCTGCGATTTCGATATTCGCCCTCCAAGAACAATTCCTGCCATTTTTTTTAACCCTTTTTCGGCAATTCCATACTGACCTGCTATCGATTGCAAATCGATAAAGCCATGTGGTTGAAATTTCTTAATTTTCGACAACTGATTTATATCGTCTCTAATAGCAACACCTATTTTCTTATGTTCCATTGAGACAAACAATTCAATAAGTTCATCGGGAATACCAATTTTGTTGATTCGAAAAATATACGATTCGCTTTGATTCGATATTTGTATCAGACACACATCGTTGAGTCGTCCTTTTTTAAAGGTTGGTTTTGTTTCGGTGTCGAAACCAAGTAAATGATATTTTTTCAATGCATTACAAGCATGTTGTGCTTGAGTATAGGTATCAACTACCTCTATTCGCCCCTCGAACTTCAACAATGGTAAAACATCGAGCTCTTCGTTGCTTATACTTTCTTTAAATTTAAGCTCCATAAAATTCTATCCTCTTTTCTTAAACAGATTCTCGGGTTGGCTCGAGCGCTCGGTAGTGTCGTTAGTTAAAAAACTACTCTTGCCATCATTTTTTTTATTTTTGAGTAAATGCAATATTTTTAGAGTATTTACCAACCTATAACCCCAAATTTGACCAAAATTATCGATACATTCTGCAAGCGCATCGTTCATCAAATCGGGGATATTGAGTCGGTATACCGATATAAAGTCTTTTAAATCCTGATAAATATCAGCAATATTCTCTGATATACTACAACTTACAGGCTCTGCGGTTTCTTCCATGTTTGAGTCAAAAAAGTCGAGATACAAATCATCGTCCTCAAGCAAGGTACTTATATTGTTTTTGATAAGTAACCAATCAAATTCTGTTACAAATTTTTCATTCCCATCTTGATTGATATAATCGGTTTGTTGTAAAAGCGACGTTTTAAGATATAGCAAAGAAAGCATTTTTAGCGTTCGATCAATAAAATCGGTTTTCTCATATTCGAGTGCATTTTCCGAAAACAAACAAAATTCGTTTGCAACAGTCACAAATTCAATAACGTTTTTGGAGTATACCAATTCGTCGTGTTTAATCTTCATTCAAATTTCAATTTATTGGCAAAAGTAATGTTTTATTTTTGTTTTTAACATTTATATAAATATCTGTATAACTGCTTTTTAAAATTTATTAATTTTTTTTTCGTTTTTTTTTCAAAAAATATTTGGTTAGTTCAGTAAATGAATTAACTTTGCATTGTCGTTCGATACAATAAAACAAATTGAACTACGTTAGTTAGATAGTAAGACATTCAAAATATAAAAATTTCATAATTAGTAGTTAGTTTTAGTTAGTTGTTAGTACAGAACCGGAGATATCCGGTTTTTCTGTTTTTATACCCTTCATGTTTTTCTTAACAATGTTTTTTTTATTTTTATTCACAAAAAATAAAGGGAGACCATTCTCTCATATATTCAGCAACAGTTATCAATTCATTTGCAGCTGTTCTGTGTCCGATTTTGTTGTTTGTGCCCGAAACTTTGTTTTGCATTCGAGGAAGACTGAGATCTACATTGGTATAGGAATTTCGTCGGCTTAAATGGTACACATGTTATATTGTAGCATAGTCATCGGATCAATTATTACAACTCTCCATTACCTTTTTCGATTAAAAAATACTTTGGGGTTCTTTACCTAATATACGAAGGTATGCTGTCAATTTTTTAAGAAAAGTAAGAAAATAGAATTGACCGAAAATAGAAAAAAATCTAATTTTCAGATATTAAGAAAAAGCTTTATTACCAATGTCTTAAACCCAAAAGCCACGTTGTTCTTTTGGGCAATGTTCACCACGATAATAAAGCTTTAAATAATCATTCGCCCAAGCAGGTTCCTACTTTTTTGGCACTATCGATCCAATGATGATTGGCTGGAATGGTTTTGAGTTTTCCAGCTACTTCTTCTAAAGGAACAGCCTCTTCGATTTCACCACGTGCAGCAACCATAATTCCATAACGGCCTTTCTTAATATAATCGGAACAAGCAGTCCCCAAACGTGTAGCAAGCAATCGGTCGGCTGCCGATGGTGTTCCTCCACGTTGCAAGTGACCCAAAATGGTTACCCTAGAATCGAGGTTTGTTACTTCTTTAAGTTTATTGGCAAGTTGCAACGTACTATTGACTCGCGTTTCTTGCAGCTCTGCCATTTCTAATTTAAATTTTTTCTTTTCTTCTTTCGAAACGCAATTTTTAATTTTCTCGTCGATTAATGCATATTTCTTATAGACCTCTTTCGACATAGCTCCTTCGGCAACTGCTACTATACTAAAATACTTTCCTGTACGGTATCTATTCAATATCGATTCGGCAACAGAATTTATATTATAGGGTATTTCGGGAATTAGAATAACATCGGCGCCACCTGCAATACCAGCACCAAGAGCAAGCCAACCTGCTCTATGGCCCATAATTTCGACAACAATTATTCGATGGTGGCTCGAAGCTGTACTGTGCAAGCGGTCTATAGCCTCAACAGCAATACCCATGGCTGTATCGAATCCAAAAGTAGTGTCAGTAAGGACTACATCGTTATCGATAGTTTTGGGCAGTGTTATTATATTGAGACCATGCTTCATTAAATGAAATGCATTTTTTTGAGTACCATTTCCTCCAATACAAACCAATACATCGAGCCTGTTGCGATGATAGTTCTCGATAATCACATCGGTCATGTCCATTTCTTTTCCACCAACTTGCATTTTGTGAGGTTTTTCACGACTGGTACCTAATATAGTACCTCCTTGCGTAAGAATTCCAGAGAGCATTTTCTCATCGAGACAAACACTACGGTTTTCCATTAAACCACGAAAGCCATCTCGAAACCCAATAATTTGCATATTGTGAACACCTATAGCTGCTTTTCCTAAACCTCGTATAGCGGCATTCAAGCCAGGATTGTCTCCTCCCGATGTCAATATTCCTACATTCTTCGACATGATACTTTTTATTTAATGATAAAGTTATAAAATTATTGATAAGACTACAAATTTTGCTAAATACTTTTAAAGTTAGTAAATATATTTATGAATAAAATATTTTTTATACCCCTAATATTTCAATTGTAATTTTTTAAAATATATTTGCAATCTCATTTTATATTTTGACACATAAAAAAGGATTATAGTAACATTTAACAATTTTAAATATGTATTAGCTTAATATATTCATAAAATAAGAAAGATTTATTCGAAATATTGTATAATAATAAAATTAGGAGCGGGTTATGAAAAAAGTAGTTTTATTTGTTACACTATTCATTTTGGGTATAATGAATAGTGTAAATTTATTTGCGCAAAGTGCAACATCTTCGCCCATCGATACAGGTAGTACTGCATGGCTGATATTGGCAACAGCCATGGTACTTCTTATGAATATTCCAGGTTTGGCATTGTTTTATGGTGGTTTGGTTCGTCAAAAAAACGTACTGAATATACTTATGCAATGTTTTGTTATTACTGCTGTAATAAGCATTGAGTGGGTTCTGGTTGGTTATAGTTTTTCGTTTAGCGAGGGAAATGGTTTTATAGGAAACCTCGATTGGGCATTGCTCAACAATATTGGTATTTCGGATCCTAGTCCTTACTTTATTTCGCAAAGTGCCACTGCGGCCGATGGTACTGTAACCGGAACCATTCCACACCTATTATTTGTACTTTTCCAATGTATGTTTGCCATTATTACCCCGGCTCTTATAATAGGATCATTTGCCGAAAGAGTAAAATTTAAAGGTTTTCTCATTTTTTCTGTAATTTGGTCATTGCTTGTATACAATCCAGTTACACATTGGATTTGGGCATCAGACGGTTGGCTCTACAAAATGGGCGTTCTCGATTTTGCGGGTGGTATAGTCGTTCATATTACAGCTGGTATTGCAGCCTTGGTTATGGCTATTATGGTTGGTCGCCGCAAATACTATGAGGACAAACCTATTCCACCACATAATATTCCAATGGTTGCAATAGGCGCATCGTTGCTGTGGTTTGGATGGTTTGGGTTCAATGCAGGTAGTGGTTTGGCTGCCGATGGCTTGGCAGTTAGTGCATTTCTTTCTACTCATATTTCGGCTTCTGTAGCAGCATTTATTTGGGTACTGCTCGAATGGATTATCAATAAAAAACCTACAACAATAGGTTTTGCTACAGGTGCGGTAGCCGGATTAGCTGCCATTACCCCAGCTTCGGGTTATGTAACGATGCCTTCGGCTATGTTAATTGGGGCAATTTCTTCGGTAGCATGTTTTTACATGGTCAGCCATGCAAAATCGTATTTTAAGTACGACGACTCGCTCGATGCTTTTGGGGTTCATGGTGTAGCTGGTATTATTGGTTCGCTATTGGTAGGTCTGTTAGCATCGCCTTTAATTCAGCCAAATTGTGTTGGTCTTTTTTCGGGAAATCCTCATCAGTTTGGTGTACAGACTTTAGCCGTAGTTGTTACAACCATATACACTGCAGTATTGACATATCTCATTTTTTTACTTGTCGATAAGCTGGTAGGAATAAGAGCAACAGTCGACAATGAGCTCACCGGGCTCGACATATCTGAACATAGCGAAGAGGCTTATACAGAAATAGACTAAGTCTTTATTCATTTCCAAAAGAATATTTCAAAAATTTACTAAACATTAAACGCTAAGTCGCAAAGTATTATAAATCAATTAAAACGACTTATCAATCTAACGACTTAGCGTTTAATATTAAATTTTTATATAGCCTCTTTTTATTAAAAAAAAGCATTTGGGAATCATTAATTCAAAAAAAGTATATATTTGTTAAGTCAATAACTTAACAAACTTGTTTTTATGAGCTTCGAGAGTTTAACCCCCAGTCAGAAGCAAGTGCTCAATCTTATTAGGATCAATGGCGAAATGTCGGGTGCAGATATTGCACGTTATACAGGACTTCAGCCATCGACTATTGTATATATAGTAAAAACGCTAAGCTCGCTCGAATATATTGAGGTAAGTAAAACTGGAATATCTACAAGCAAAGGCGGCAAAAGACCCACTCTTTTAAAAATAAACCCCAATACAGGTATCATAATAGGTGTAGAAGTTTTACTTGAGGCTTTCAGGGTGTCGGTAATCAATTTTGCAGGAGAACATGTTTTTCAAAACAAAATTGAACTCCAACGTCCTATTGACAAGTCTAATATCATTCCCGAGTTGGTTAAGCTTATATCGTCGATAAAGCAAAATAAAGAACTTAAGAAAAAAAACATACTCGGTATTGGCATAGCCTTACCGGGTTTAGTGAGCAGTAGTAAGGGGGCAGTTTTATATTCAACCAAACTCAATTTACACAATTTCTTATTAAAAGAAACTCTCGAAACCCAACTTAAATTACCTATTATTATAGCAAACGATGCCAATGCCGGTGTTTTAGGGGTAAAATGGTTTCCCGACAATCAGGATGCAAAAGCCAATAATATTATATATCTCATGTACAATCAAGATGCTCCAAACCTTGGAAGCGGTATTGTTGTAAACAACCAGATTTATGAAGGAATTTCGGGCACTGCCGGCGAAATTACACTCAACCTTCCGATACTAAGCGAACTTATAAACGAAACAAACAAAAAATTTATCGATCAAAAAAAAATGTCACCAAACGATACCATTTCAAGCAAATTACATTTGAACGAACTTATCGAATTGGCAATTGAAAAAAACTCATTAATTGCCGAAAATATTCTTGGGAATTTATGCCAAAGTATTTCAAAAATCGTATCGTTTCTGGTTGGTTTCATGAACCCTGCACATATAGTAATCGGGGGCGATTTGGCAGAGTTCAAAATTCTTATCGATAGGTATATTTTCAAGCAAGTAACGGAACAAATGCCCGACTATATTAGTCACGGCTTTGTAATGCCCGAAATCAAAATTTCGCGCTTTGGTGTTTATTCGGTTTCTGTTGGTGCAACTGCCATTGTACTTCGTGAACTATATGGCGTAAATTAATTATGAAAATATATTCCGATTTTCTAATAAATAATATAAATACAATATATATTTTCGCACTTTTTTCATTAATTTTCAAATTATTCAAGAATAAATAAAATCGGTTCATGAGAAAATGGCGCATCGAAGATTCAGCTGAGTTGTACAACATCAATGGCTGGGGAGTAAACTATTTTTCAATCAACGACAAAGGCAATGTTGTGGTAACCCCAAAGAAGAATGGTGTTAAGGTCGATCTAAAGGAACTTGTCGAGGAACTCCAACTGCGTGATGTATCTGCTCCTATGCTTATAAGGTTTCCCGACATTCTCGACAACCGAATTGAAAAAATGTCGAAATGCTTCAAAATTGCAGCCGAAGAATACAATTATAAAGCACAGAATTTTATTATATATCCAATAAAGGTCAATCAAATACGACCCGTAGTTGAAGAAATTGTAAACCACGGCAAAAAGTTCAATATTGGTCTCGAGGCAGGTTCGAAACCCGAACTGCATGCAGTAATTGCTATTAATACTGATAGCGATTCACTTATAATTTGTAATGGCTACAAAGACGAGAACTATATAGAACTCGCGTTGTTGGCTCAAAAAATGGGCAAACGAATCTTTTTAGTAGTCGAAAAACTCAATGAACTAAAGCTTATTACCAAAATTGCACGCAGGCTCAAGGTTAAACCTAATTTGGGAATTCGTGTGAAATTGGCAAGCTCGGGTAGTGGAAAATGGGAAGATTCGGGTGGCGATGTGAGCAAATTTGGTCTAACATCGAGCGAATTGCTCGAAGCCATGGAATTTCTCGAAAAAAACAAAATGAAAGATTGCTTGCGTCTGATACACTTTCATATTGGAAGTCAGGTTACTAAGATTAGACGTATAAAAATAGCCCTAAAAGAGGCTTCACAATTTTATGTACAACTGTACAAAAGCGGATTCAATGTTGAGTTTGTCGATATTGGAGGTGGTTTGGGCGTCGATTACGACGGCACTCGTTCGGCAAATAGCGAAAGTAGCGTAAACTATAGTATTCAGGAATATGTCAACGATTCTATCTCGACCATAGTCGATGCTAGCGACAAAAACGGCATTCCACACCCCAATATTATTACCGAATCGGGAAGGTCACTAACAGCGCATCATTCGGTATTGATTTTCGAAGTACTCGAAACAACCAGTTTGCCCATTTGGGACGATGAAGAAGACCTTACTGAAAAAGACCATGAATTGGTTCGTGAGTTGTACAACCTGTGGGACAACCTCAACCAAACCCGTATGCTCGAATCGTGGCACGATGCTCAGCAAATACGCGAAGAAGCACTCGACCGATTTAGCCTCGGATTGCTCGATTTGCGTACAAGAGCTCAAATTGAACGTCTGTTCTGGACTATTGCCCGTGAAGTAAATCAAATGACTTCTGAAACAAAGCATTCGCCCGACGAACTCCGTCAATTGCCAAAGCTTTTGTCCGACAAATATTTCTGCAATTTTTCATTGTTCCAATCATTGCCCGATTCGTGGGCTATTGACCAGATTTTCCCGATTATGCCTATTCAAAGGCTTAACGAGAAACCCGATCGATCGGCTACCATTCAAGATATTACCTGCGATTCGGACGGAAAAATCGACAATTTTATTTCGACCAAAAACTTTTCATATTATTTGCCTGTTCACTCAATATCATCCAAAGAATCGTATTATATGGCAGCTTTTCTTGTTGGAGCTTATCAAGAAATATTGGGCGATTTGCACAACCTGTTTGGCGACACCAATGCGGTTCACATTACGGTCGACGACGAGGAATATGTAATAGACCAAATTATTGATGGCGAAACAGTAGCCGAGGTTCTCGATTATGTGCAGTACAACTCCAAAAAGATGGTTCGTACGGTCGAAACATGGGTTACATCATCAGTAAAGACTGGTATAATTACAGCCGAAGAAGGTAAAGAATTCCTATCGAACTACCGGTCGGGATTGTATGGGTATACGTATTTGGAATCGTAAATCCTGATTTAAATCTAGAACTTGATTTCGCTGTGCTGTAATTCATTAGATGATTGTACTAATTCTATTTTGTTATCAGCATTGTTGAATTCGGCAACCAATTCGCTTATTACTTCTGATACATGTTGTATTTTGTTAGCCTTATAAGCATTGGTACCCGAAAATGCAAAGCCTTCAGCCATATTACCATTGGCCGAATTAGATAAAACCTGTGCAATACAGTAAGGAGCTTCTCTAAAGTTGCATGAACTTAGGCAATGCCAAGTACATTTAAATGGTTTTGTTTTGCCTTGCTGTATTTGTTCAACAAACTCATTTTTTATAACTCGGCCGGGCAATCCTACGGGGCTATCTATTATAGTAATGTCGTCTTTCGTACATGCAAGATAACTTTCTTTAAAAGCAAGAGAAGCATCGCATTCGTGAGTAGTAACAAAGCGTGTTCCCATCTTCACTCCTTTGGCTCCGGCTTGCATAATTTCATATATATCTTTACCAGTATAAACGCCCCCTCCGGCTATAACAGGCACTTCTTTTTTAAATTGATCTTCAAATGGCATAATTGCGCATATTGTTTCCTTTACTAACAGCGACAAAGAGACAGGATTTTGATTTAATTCTTCTTTCTTAAAACCCAAATGTCCTCCGGCAAGAGGGCCTTCGACTACGACAGCATCGGGTATTCGTTGGTATTTACTTGCCCAATATTGAAAAATGAGTTTAGCAGCTTTGCCCGACGATACTTTTACCGCCAGTTTAGTTTTATAATCTGTAAAACCAGCTTCAGCAAGCATTCCCGGTATTTTTAGTGGCAAACCTGCTCCCATTACAATAATATCAATTTTTTCTTCAATTGCGGTCTTTATAAGCTCATCGTGGTCGGTCAGAGCCATCATTATGTTAACACCTAATACCCCATTGGTTAAACTTCGTGCTCGGTTTATTTCTTTGCGCAATGCACGTTTGTTTGCTTCGCGAAAATTTTTGTTGTAATCGGGTTCACGCATTCCTATTCCAGCTGCCGAAATTACACCAATTCCCCCTTCGTTGGCTACTGCCGAAGCCAAACCCGACAACGATATTGCTACTCCCATACCACCCTGTATTATTGGTAACTTCACTTCAATATCTCCAATTTTCAATGTATTCATAACCCAACTCCTTTTTAGTTTATCTTGAAGCGGATAAAATTATTGCGACGAATTGCTGTGTTAAAAAAAAAGGGTTTAATGTCAAACTATAGGTTTGAAATTCTGATTTAGGGACGAAAAAATAAGTTTTAGGGGTAAACGATTCAGGCTTTTTTTAAATTAATTCTTGCAATTTGCTTGCCGATGATTTTGAAACAGGAATAGAAAATGCAACATTTTCGAAAAAAAGCTTGTAGCCTTGCGAATTACCTTCGAAACGTTCTATATAATTGATATTAACCATGTATGAGCGATGACATTTAAATATAAATTTATGCTCTTTAACAATTTCTTCTGCATTGGTCATGCTGCATCGTACCATTTGGCTTCGTATACTATCTCCTTCTCTCCAAAAAATTTCAATATAGTTGTTTGCCGAGCGAACAAACAACAAATTACTGACCTTGATAGCAAGGCTATCTTTCTGATAATCTGAATTAAAATGAATAACTTTTTCCTGAATTTGTTTGTTTTCTTTAAGTCTTTTGTTCAGGTCGTCGGCACGCATAAGGTTCGAACGCAACATTTTATTATGATTAATGATAATTAGTATCGAAATGGGTAAAGTTCCTGTTAAAAGAAGCTTAATAACCGTGTAAAAGTTAAATTTCATTACATCGAGGGCATTGGTATAAAAAAAAAGTCCAAGCAGTATAGTTAGCAGAATCCAAAGATTCCAAAAAATCTCTTTTTTTACATTCCAACCGACCGATGTAAATTTGGTTGGAAATTGACTTGGCAAAAACAATAGATTGAGGCTCAACGACAGAAATGTGATAAGTCCAAAACCCACTATAAGTTTGTATTTATCGACTGTTGGCAGAGAGCTAATATCGTAAGGTTGAAAAAGCCATAAAAAAGCAAAAACTCCTATACTTATAAAAAAAATAATCTTTGTATTATGCTTCAAATCATCATTGAAAGGATAAGGTTTATTGAAGATATTCAGCATAAATAGTTTATTGGTATATACATAATTTATAAAAGTATCTAAAACTTTTCAAAGTGCAAAGAATTAAATTTTTTTTCAATTTTTTTAGAATTTTTTGATCAAAAACTTGCATTTTAAAAATTACTGAACTACCATTGCAGTGTATTAGTTTAGTAGTACACTAATAAACAGTAAAACATGATACATATTGACAATCTCACATTTAGTTACAATCGAAAACAGAAACTTTTCGACCAACTCAACTTAAACTTACCATCGGGAAATATATATGGTTTATTGGGCAAAAATGGAGCTGGAAAATCGACCCTTTTGAAAATCATTTCGGGTCTGTTGTTTCCTCATGAAGGACATATAGTGGTTGATGGGTTTTTACCCAAAAATAGATATCCTCAGTTTCTTAGCGAGATATACTTAGTGACCGAGGAATTTAGCTTACCTGAAATGAATATAGAACGCTATTTAAGTCTATACAGTCCGTTTTATCCACGTTTTAGCAAAAGCTTATTCGACGACTACTCGCAAGAATTGAAGATTCCAATGGGACAGAAATTGTCAGCAATGTCGTATGGGCAAAAGAAGAACTTTATGCTATCCTTTGGTTTGGCTACCGATTGCAAATTGTTGATACTCGACGAACCTACCAATGGGCTCGATATTCCGTCGAAGAGTCTGTTTAGAAAGCTGATTGCCAATGCCATTCACGACGAACGTAGTTTTATTATTTCGACCCACCAAGTAAGAGACATGGAGAATCTTATAGACCCTATCATCATTCTCGACGAAGGTAAAATTGTATTTTATCAGGATTGCGAGCATATTTCGCAAAAACTCGCTGTTACAAAGTTGAAGGAACTGCCCGACAACGAAAGCGTTGTATACTTCGAATCGAGCTTAGGTAGTTACACTGTGTTGAAAGAAAATACCAACATGGAGGAAACCCGCATGAACCTAGAGTTATTGTTCAATGCAGTAATCGGAAATAAAGAAAAAATAAATAAAATTTTCAAAAACTAAAAGCATGAAACCGATAAAATATTTTGAATTATCGCGACTAGGACTGCTTTTTAAAATGGAAATATGCCGAAACAAAAAGGGTTTGCTTATGACTCTCTTTGTTTTATTGGGATTAAACCTTACAGGATTTATTCTGGAAAACATTTTTAGCAATACAAGAGTGTACAGCTCACACAATTCGGGCTTTGTATTCTTTATGTTAATTGGAGGCTTTATCGTTAGTAGTTTTGCATTTAACGACTTGAGCAACCCTCTTAAAAGGCTTCATTACTTAACATTACCGGCGACAACATTTGAAAAAACATTGAGTATGTGGCTTTTGACTTGTATTACTTGGATTATAATTTTTACACTTTCATACATCGCTTTTTCGTTCATAACCAATGCTATAGGGTCTGCAATATTCAGCAAAGTTACTTTTTATGCATTTGATCCTTTGAGCTCAAAGGCTATTAATGGTATAAAATTCTATATTGTATTGCAAAGTGTGTTTTTAGCAGCTGCAGTTCACTTTAGAGGCTATGTATTTATAAAGACACTATTTACCATACTTGTATTTGCAATAGTTTGCGGCATTGTGTTTTATTTTCTTATGGCCGATTTGTTTTCGTCCAATATGGATACACTAGACAATTTTAACCCAATGGACGATAAATCATTTAATCAGTTATGGCAAGTTATAAAATACTTGTTTTGGTGGGTATTAGCTCCAATAAGCTGGGTCGTTACTTTTTTGGGATTAAAAGAACAGGAGGTGTAGTATGGAATTCAGCGATAGTAATGCAATTTATATGCAAATAGCAGAACAATTATGCGACAATATTTTACTTAAAAAATGGAATCCGGGTGACCGCATTCCTTCTGTGAGAGAAATGGCAGTTAGTATAGAAGTAAACCCCAATACCGTTATGAGAACATTTAATTACCTGCAGGACAAAGGAATAATCTTCAACAAAAGAGGAATTGGTTACTTTGTTTCGGACGATGGATTCGACAAAACGAGAGACCTTCGTAAAGAAGATTTCATAGACCACGAATTACCAAAAATTTTTAAAACTATGAGTTTGCTCAATCTATCTATGGACGATTTGAACGCCTATTACAAAAAATTTGTAAAAAGTCAAAATTAAAATGAAAACAAGCATAAAAATATTAATAGGAATTGCAGTTTTTGTCATAGGACTGCTAATATATTTGGCGTCAACTCTTCATAGTATTATCAATACGAAGCAATTAATCGCCGAATCGAAATACAAGTATAAAAGCCAAACTGTTGAAAGCTTCGATAAAATTGACCTTTCGTCGCATTGGAGTGTACGAATTAGGCAAGGCAAGGAATGTAAAGTTGAAGTTTCGTCGACTAACAACGCTTCGTTGAAACCAATGGTCGAAAATATAAATGGAACATTGTATCTAAAATGTGACACATCGGTTGTGCAGCACGACAGTATTAGAATACTTGTACGAATTTCAATGCCACAGTTGCAAGAAATAAAAGCAATGCGAGGCTCTCAAATTAGCATGTTCGATTTTACCTCAGATTCAATTATTTTTATTCTAAACGATAGATGTGAATTTAAAGGTAAAAACTGCACTTTCAAGAAAGTTAGTTATATAACAAATGGAGAGGTTTCATTAAATATAACTAACGACCTATAATAAAAAAATTATTCAAACACCATGAAAGTCTTTGAACACAATATAAATACTATAAAAAAAGAATTCTACTGGAGTTTTATTTGGACATTTCAATTCGCAATGGACTTGGCTCAGTTGACAATAGATTTGATACGAAACATATTGCACGATTTGGCAGTTGTAATATTTTGTGCAACTTTTCTATTGTTTTATATTTAACATAAAGATTTTTTTGAACTTAAAATAAAATTTAGATATGAAAAATACAAACAAACGAAACGCCCAAATAGCTGGTTGGTGGTGTCTGGCAATGGCATTATCGGGCCCAATTGGAGCAGATCAATTTATTCAGCAAAAATAACACCAACTAAACATACGAAATAAGTATTAAACAATGTTAAACACATTGTCACAAAGACACAAAGTATAATATTTAATATTTTTTCTCTGTGTTTCTGTGACTCTGTGTTAGATTAAACACGATCTATCTCAATACATATTTATTGAACATTTCGGTCGATTTCAGTATAAGGTCAATGTATTGTGCTCGTTGGTACACATAAGGGTCTTTGGTGAATTTCTTCGAAAGCAGACCTTTGAAATCGCCAATGGTTTTAAAATTATTGGCATCCATCCATGTTTCAAGCTCTTTAAGCATTTTCGAGATATGCGAAATCTTGTTTTTGTAAACAGTGCTAACTACTTGTGTACAATCGGCACCAGCAAGTAACATTTTTGCCACATCGGCTCCTTCGTATATGCCACTATTGGCGCAAATACTCGCTTTTATATTATTAAATAGCAAGCCTGCATAACGCATCGGAATTTTGTTTTCTTCAGTATTGCTCAGATTATGTGACGAAATATGTGTTTTGTTTGCAATATTGATATCGGGTTGATAAAAACGATTAAACAAAACTAGAGCATCTATGCCTGTTTCATCAACTTTTTTAATAAAATTCAAGGGATTTGAATAAAAGTAGCTTAGTTTAACGCTTATTGGAATCTTTACCGATTTCTTTATTTCTTTAATAATATCGAGCCTACGTTGCTCTACAGTAGCAGCATCGGTATCGAAATCTTTGGGCGACGTAAATATGTTCAATTCCAAACCATCGACCCCTGTTTGTTCAATAAGTTTTGCATATTCGACCCATGTTTCTTTGTAAATGCAATTCAAACTAGCATACAATGGAATAGAAACAGCCTCTTTGGCTTTTCTCAAATTATTGAGGTGTTCCTGTGGTCCTGAATGTTCAATGTTTGGAAAAAGCGAAGTCATTTCAGCATTTCGCTCGTTGTATTCAGTAAGCTCGTCGTACATAAGTGCTTGCTCGAGATTTATTTGCTCTTCAAACAACGATTTGTAGACTATTGCAGCTGCCCCAGCGTCTTCTAGTTGTTTCAAATTGTTAATATCGGTGCTCAGATTACTAGCCCCAACAATAATTGGGTTTTTCAATTGATTTCCCAAATAAGTAGTTGATAGATTTGTCATAATGTTAGATATTAGATATTAGACGGTTAGATATTGAAACGAAAAACATTAGACTACAATAAATTAAATAGTTAGACTAATTGAACAATACAATACAGAGATTGGTGAAATGTTAAAAAACTAGTTTATAAATACTCTTGTATTATGTAATATTATTCATTTATAAACAAATATAACAATGAAAAGTTCAATTTACTTCATTGGTTTTGAAAGCGAGATTATATCTGTTGGATACTGATCAGAATCGTTTCCTCCTATAAAAAATAATGAGTTATTATAAAACAACATAGCCACGCCCGATCGAGCAAAGGGATTAAAGCCGGCAGGTTCCCACTTATCTGTAAGCGCATGGTATACATATATGCGTCCATCTATTTTGCCTTGATTGTAACCATCGGCAACATATACTTTTTTATTATGTGCCGTAAAACCAAAATCGGTTTTACTAAAGCTTGGCATACTTCTATTTATGAGTTTATTATCTAAAACATGATATTCAAAAAACTTTTTTCCATCGGGCGAAATAAAATAAATACTCGCATCAATAATATCTGAAGCAGCAATAGTATCGAGATGAGTAACTTGCGAGCTAATAATATTTGGAACTAAAGTTGACCACTTACCCGTAGCAATATCAAATACTTCAAAATTTCCAGCATTTCCAATTCCATTTAATACATATATCTTATTATTATGATATTCGCATACAAATTTTGCACGTTTGTTTTTCATAGAAGCTAATTTCTTCCACTCTCCTACTTTCAAATCAAATTCTAACAGTTCGTTACTTGCTTGCATTTGACTGTTGAAACCTCCAAGAATATAAATTTTACTATTTCCCAACACAGCTCCAAAAAAAAATTTGCACGTATTTAAACTAGTCATTTTTTTAAATTTTCCAAACTCAGGCTCATATTTGTATATTACAGTAACATTCGAATCTGTTTCGTTACCAACATTTCCGATACTCGATGCATCCCTGTAATTGTAAGCATCTGATTGGCTAACTATAAAAAATTCTTTATCTGATTGTTTTAGGATATGTGCAAAAGCCATTTTCTGAGGCAAATAGGCTGAAGGTTGGCAAAACAATGTGTCGACTGTACAAATAAAAACTAAAGTAGAAAACAAAATATTAAATGCTTTCATTTGATTTTTTTTAATAAATATACAACAAAAAAATTTAAAAAAAATATTTGTATTGCATTTTAAATGAAACAAATATATTTTTATATAAAAATAACGTAATATTTACGCTAAGTTTGTTTTTAAAAATATTTAAAGATGTTTTTACCAAAAATTGCATCCTCAAATATTCGAGGCAAATTAGTATCGTTTAACCTATTTGCTATCACTTTTGTTATGCAGGGCAAATATTTTGTCAATTACTTTATTACCAAACAAGGTTGTGAAGAATGGCTTTAGGGTTATTATTTTAGTTCTTTATATACAGTAATAATTGATTTACCGTAAAAAAAAGTTATTTTACCGATAAATAATAAAAAAAAGTGCTTACAATAGCTAGGTTTGCACTGTAAACATTAAATATAATAAAAAAGTAATATGCAAGCTCCAAACCATCATCCAAATTGTCAGAAACCCAATCCAAAAGTGAAACTTTTATTTGGAGCAATCATAATTTTCATAGGTATAATGTTGCTATTCAAGAATACAGGAATAATACATTGGCATTTGTACAATATCATCTTTTCTTGGCAAACTTTACTCATCGGATTAGGTTTAATATTTGTTGTTGGAAACCATAGCAGCATTACTGGAGTTGTTTTAATCTCAATCGGAGGTTTTTTCTTATTACCCAGGATATTCCCCAGCTTACCTTTCGATTTTTCTCATTTATTTTGGCCCATAATACTCATAATTGTTGGCATTGCCATACTTCTGAAACGTACGAGTAAAAACGAATTTAAGCTAAATATTGAAACCAGTTCGCAAAATGAATCAACAGAAAGTTCCGATTTCGATTATTTAAATGAAATAGCCATATTTGGTGGTAGCAAACATCAGGTATTAAACAAAAACCTGAAAGGTGGGAAAATAACAGCAATTTTTGGAGGAGCAGAGCTCGATTTCAGACCAGCAAAACTAGCCGAAGGTTCAAAATTGCTAGAAGTAAATTGCTTATTTGGAGGAGTAAGCATGATTGTTCCTCAGGACTGGAATGTTCAAATTAACGTAGTATCGATTATGGGTGGTTTTGCCGATAAGCGCTTTATTCCTGCCGAATTTAACGCCGATTCCAATAAAACCATAGTTATTAAAGGGGTTGCAATTTTCGGGGGTGGAGAAATTAAAAGTCACTAAGCTTATCTACTATGCAGCATCCATTTCTAAGTTCATACAAGTCTATAAGCTTTTATCTTTCAGCTTGGTTCGTAATACTTTTTGCAGGAACATTTATTTCAGTTGGAAAAGAATATGACCTAAACATTGTTTTGTTGAGCAATGTAATAGATATGATTTTGTTTGCAATTCTTATACTCCCGGTATGGTATGTTGCTCGATTGTCAAAATTTGGGCAAACTCCCGTCAAATCACTATTAACCAATCACTTTTCAACATTTGCTGCATTTATATTTGTCGTTTTTTATTTTGGATATTTGTTATCGATGAACCTTACTCATCGTCCTGTATTAATGGATCGTTTTTATTGGCAAACATTTGAAGACCGATTATTTGGTAATGTTTTTCTATATATTTTAATGCTTCTAATCTATTATTTTATAATTTATTACAACGATTTGAAAGATAGAATTAAAACCGAAAGCGAATTGAAAGGAAAAGTGCAGGAAGCACAATTGAGTATGCTCAAATCGCAAATAAACCCTCACTTTTTGTTCAATAGTCTCAATTCTATAAGTTCACTCACCATAAGCAACCCACCGAAAGCCCAACAAATGATTATTAAACTGTCGGACTTTCTTCGATACTCAATATCAAAGGACACACAGCAGATGTCGACCCTACGACTTGAGATAGAAAACATTACACGATATTTAGAAATTGAGAAAACTCGATTTGGCGAACGCTTTGTATTTGAACCCGATATAAATGAAGAGTCGTACAACTGTTTAGTTCCGGTAATGATTCTTCAGCCATTGTTTGAAAATGCTATTAAACATGGGGTTTACGAAAGTATCGATCAGATTAAAATTGAAATACAATGCACATGCATCTCCAACAACCTAATTATAAAGGTAAAAAACAACTACGATCCTGAAGCTATCATAAAAAAAGGTGCGGGAATTGGTTTGCGTAATATTCGCGAAAGACTCTTGCTCACCTATCAGGTCGACGGATTGCTTTCAACAAGCAACCAAAACAATGTGTTTGAAGTTAAACTAATAATACCACAATGATAAAGTACAGTGCTATAATTGTTGAGGATGAGCAACCTGCTCGCGAGCTTATAAAAACCTACCTTTCAAAATTCAATCAAATTGAAATAGTAGGCGAATTTGCCGATGGTTTCTCGGGCGTAAAAGGAATCAATGAATTGAAGCCCGATTTGTTGTTTCTCGACATTCAATTACCTAAGCTAACAGGCTTCGAAATACTTGAAATAGTCGAACATAAGCCTGTTGTGATTTTTTCAACAGCTTACGATCAATTTGCTTTAAAAGCATTCGAATTGAGTGCTGTTGATTATATTCTAAAACCCTATCCATCGGAAAGATTCGAACAAGCAGTTCATAAAGCACTATCAAAGCTTGGACAACAAAGTATTGATCAGAACGAATCACAAAAAGTTGAGAAACTGCTGAATACCGTAGATGAAAATACCGGGATTCTCGATCGTGTGGTTGTGAAAACTGGTACTAAAATAAAAGTAGTTCCCATTGAAAAAATAATTTACATTGAAGCTCAGGACGACTATGTAATGATATATGCCGAAGATAGTAAACACCTGAAAGAAAAAACGATGAAATACTTTGAAACACACCTCGATGCCGATGTTTTCATTAGAGTTCATCGCTCGCATATTGTTAACGTTAACTACATTACACAATTAGAACATTTCTCGAAAGAAAGTTACGTAGTAATACTCAAAAATGGTGTAAAACTTCGTGTGAGCGATACAGGATACAAGAATCTTAAGAAAAGATTGAGCTTCTAAAGGTATTATCCGTTGAAACCGACTTTACGCTTGTAGTTGGTAGAAGCATTAATGTAAAAAGCTTTATATTTAATGTAGTGGTTTCCTTTTTTAAATTCCCAAATAACATTCTTAGCTTTAAAAATCTTTCCAATACAAGCTTCGAAAATGAGTGAATAATGAATTCCTGTAGCTCTCCAAGCATCGAAAATAGAAGGAAATTCAACACTTTTATTAGCAAAGTGCCCAATAACAGGTAAGTGAAATTTTTTCTGTTTCACTTTTTTTGCAACATCTTCGTTGTAAATTCCATGCGAAGGTCGAGGTGCTCCATGTCCGTGACCTCCACCGTGCCCATGACCTCCGCCATGACCATGTTTTGCTCCATGAGCAGAAGATTTTTCGCCTTTTTCGTGATGAGATCCAGCATGTACATCTGCTGCAACTGTATGTTCGGTTGAAATTGGCTCTACGTGAGCCAGTTTTTCGTCATGTTTGTGCTTCGACATAGCGTTCATTTATTTTTCAAATATATAAATAAAATTTTGTATAATCTCATTCATTGATTAATTTTGCGCTTCCCAAAAACAAAATCGGGGTGTGGCGCAGTTGGCTAGCGTACTTGCATGGGGTGCAAGTGGTCGCACGTTCGAGTCGTGTCACCCCGACTCAAAGGGTTTCATCCGAAATCAAAAGCTCGTAAATCTTATGATTTACGGGCTTTTTTATTTTTATTCCGTCAATTTAAATCATACAATTTCAACCTAAATGTGCCCTATTCGGTGCCCTAATTTTTTATTTTAAATTTGGGCACCTAGGACGCTGTAATAAATAGATATACAAATTGTTATATCATTTTATTTGGTGTCTTTTAAAGGTTTTTGGAGTTCTTTTTTCACTTGGGTAGGTGCCCAATAATGCAAATTAGATTATTCACATTTAAAAAAAATTGTATGAAATCAACAAACACTTTCGGCATTGTATTTTATTTACGTAAATACAAAATTTCTGATGGCAAAGCTCCAATTTATGCTCGAATTACAGTAGATGGCAAACGAAGCGATATTACATTAAAGAGGAATATTGAAGAAGCCAATTGGAACGGCGCAAAAGGGATGGCTAAAGGAAAAAGCGAAGAGATTAGAACATTAAATACTTATCTGGAACAAGTTAGAAGTCGTCTAGTCGAATGTTACCAAGAAATATTATTGAAAAAGAAACTTGTCACTGCTGATTTAGTGAAAAATAAGTTTTGTGGTAATGAAGAAAAAGAACATTCTCTCATTTCTCTTTTTGATTACCATAATACTGAAATGAAAACAACATTAGAGTGGGGAACTCTAAAAAACTATTTTACAACAAAACGTTATATTGTAGAATATATTAAAGCCCATTTTAGAGCTTCTGATGTTTACCTATCTCAATTAGATTATAAGTTTCTAGCCGATTTTGAGCGTTTTATGAAATCGTATGTTCCGAAGGACCAAAAACAACCCTGTGGCCAAAATACAATTATGAAACACATCGAGCGTTTGCGCAAGGTTGTAAATATGGCCATTAAGAACGATTGGCTAGACCGCGACCCATTCTTAAAGTTCAAACCATCGTTTATCAAAAGTAATCGACAATTCTTAACAAAAGATGAACTATTGGCCATTGAGCTAAAAGAATTCAAAATTCTACGACTACAACATGCCAAAGATATGTTTGTATTCAGTTGTTATACTGGTTTAGCATATATTGATGTTTACGAACTAACCACTCAAAATCTATGTTTAGGTATTGATGGTGGTTATTGGATTAATACAACACGTCATAAAACAGATATTCCGGTCAGAATTCCCTTATTGCCACAAGCAATGGAAATAATCGAAAAATACAAAAATAATCCCAGGGTTTTAGAATCGGGTAAATTATTGCCAGTATACGCAAATCAGTTGTTAAACAATTACCTCAAAGAAATTGCCGATTTTTGCAGTATTGAAAAGCCTCTTACTTTCCATATTGCCCGACATACTTTTGCTACAACAGTAACGTTAACCAATGGTGTTCCAATAGAAACAGTTTCAAAGCTCTTAGGTCACACAAGTATAAAAACGACTCAGATTTACGCCAAAGTTATTGAGCAAAAAGTGAGTAATGATATGAAAGACCTTAGAATTAAAATGCAGAATAATTCATCAACTATGGAAGCTAGTCGAGTTCAAAATCTTTAAAATTGGATTAATTCAAATTAATTTAATCTTTTAGTCGATAAATTTTATTGTTTTATGATTCTTTATATATTTGTTTTTTAAAATTGCAAACCCTATTGAATCACAACTTAAATAATTAACCTAAAAACCTTTTTTGCATCAAATATTCGAAATATTAGAATCAACAATTTTAAATAAACTTAACCCTTCAAACATTAACATTTTAGAATCATCCGATGATTCTATTTTGAAGGATTGTTTGTTTATTGTCTCAACCGAAGTGCCAAAAATAAAGTCTAGGTTATTTAAGGTTGTTTTTGATTTACGTGACGATAAATTAATCGGGTTTTATGTACAAAATCATCAGAAAAGACTGGTTTTTCTTACTGATAAACTTTTTGATTTTATCCAATCAGCAAAAAATCAAATAAATACATCTAAAAACATTGAGATTCCTTATATAAATACTTGTGAAACAATCTCACTCTCTCTTGAGGAATTATTGTCATTTATAGAAAGCAACTTTGAAATGTATTTTAATTCACATGAGAAAATTCCAAATTGTTTGAAGCAAAAATCAATTCTTAAGCTTAAAGCCAATTTAAAAGCTATAGAGAAACTCTCAACCTCCAACTCAGATGAATTATTTAAAATTGCTACTGACCCTTTTCGTGAATTTATTGAAGGCAAACAAGAAGCAACATTTCATCAACTCAGATATTTATTGGAGTTATTCAATCAGTTAAGTTGCTTTAAATCTACCGACTCAGAAGTTGAATATGAGGAATTTCTAAAATTAAAACTCTTCTATTTGAATTTCAATACAATGGCTTTTTTTCATTACTTGACTATTGAAGTATTGAGTAGTATTGAAATAATTGAATCTATATCATTAAGAATTGAAAAACTTTATTGGTATTTAAAAGTATTTAATCAAACTCCAATTGGTACCCGTTTTGTATTTAATACTTGTCATAAAGCTATCAATGATAATATTTCTGAATGGCTTATAGAAGAAATTGCTTACAATGAAAAATGTATACAATTGGCAGTTTTAAATAAGCAAGAACTAAAATCGTTAGTAGGTCAGAATTTTAAAATTTCCACGGATTTATCAGTTGCTCAATTTGCTTACCTATTGCGAGTATTGGTTGAAGTTGGAGTATTCAAAAACCAAAATGATTTGGAATTTACTCGTTTTTTTGCTGTAAATACTAAATCTAAAAGAACTGATAATATTTCGCCGGAAAGTTTAAGAACCAAGTTTTATAGTATTGATTGCCAATTGAGCGATGATATTAAAGAAATTGCAATTAAAATGCTAAACTACATTCAAAAAAATCAATAATTACCTTTCTATTAAGTGCTTTTCTAAGTTATACATTTTAAGTATTGAATAAAGTTCTATTAACATCCTGTGGTTAAAGTCGGGTTTGTTGAGCAGCGCGTTTACTGGAAATTTTAATATATCTTTTAAAGTATTAAATTCATTAACCTTACACATCTCAATAAATTCATTACTTAGCGCAATTTGAGTAATGGAATATTCCAATATTGGGTCTGTCTCTGCATTCATCTTCACTATTATTCATTGCCCCTAAATACAACGTGGGCATCAAGTTTATATGCTTCATTGGCACTACCAATGCCCCTCACACACAACAAACTGAGCCCACGTCTTGCGTGAGCGACAGCTTATTTTCGGTGTGCGATTAAAAATTGGTAGTTTTATGAAGCACTGAAAATAGCTTTCGCTATTAAATTATAATATGTTTTATTCTATTGCCAAAGTTAATGTATACACTTTTATTTTCAACTCTTTGATTCGAATAATCTCGGGTTAATGTTACTTTATATTTATCATCTATTTCACTCTCAAATATTATTTCAATATCTATCTTCTTATATTTTAAGCACCATTCACAGGGGTACTTGTACTGTTTGTACCTTAAATTGTAGTTCCTTTTATTTTCATTTGTGACATAATCAAAACCAATCAAATTATGCCAGCAACTATTTTAACAACAGACGATTTAAATGAGTTTAAAATTGAACTAATTGACGAATTTAAAAAATTACTTCGCCAAAATGGATTACAACCTGTGAAAAAATGGCTTAAAAGCCCGGAGATTAGGAAATTGTTAAACATTTCCCCCGGAACTCTGCAAAATATGCGTATAAATGGCACATTGCCTTTTTCTAAAGTTGGAGGTGTAATCTATTACGATTATGATGATATTCAGAAAATGTTTCATTCTAAAAAAAACAACTTCTAAGCTATGAATAAGAATGAACTATATAAAGCAACTAACTGCCTTTTTTGAAAAAGCGTCTTCCGATTTCCTTTTAAATCCAAGCCATATTAGTCTATACATGGCTCTATTTCAATGTTGGAATCTTAACCGTTTCAAAAACCCAATTTCAATCAATCGTAATCAGACCATGAAACTAAGCAAAATTGGTTCGTCCCATACTTACTTAAAATGTTTAAATGATTTACAATCATTTGGTTATATTAAGTACGAACCATCTCACAATCCATTAAAAGGTAGTTTAGTTTACTTGTGCATTTTCGACACAAGTACTGAACAAGTACTGCACAACAGCTTGTGCAATATTGGCACAAGTACTGAACAAGTACTGCATCCTTCATTAAACATTATAAACATATTAAACAATAAAACAAATATAAAGGAACAACCAAAAAATGAAAATCAATTTTTAATTTCTGAAAACATGAAATCCGAAAAACCAAAAAGAAAAAAAGAATTTCTTCAACCCGACCTCAACGAAGTGATTACTTTTTTCAAAACAGAAAATTTCCCTGAGCTCGAAGCCCGAAAGTTTTTTAATCACTTCGAAAGCAATGGCTGGAAGGTTGGCGGTAAAACCCCGATGAATAACTGGAATGCTGCCGCTCGAAACTGGATTTTGAACAGTAAACGTTTCATTGCCCCTAATGGTTTTCCAAAACCGCAAACTCCAAAACCTCTACCAAATGGCAAAAACTATGCAGAGCCATTATAAACCTTAAATCTAAAGCTATGTCACAAACTTTCGATTTCACTCAATGCCTTTCAATCATTGAAGCCAACGGCAAAAAACTTTACCATTCAAACTTTAAAGTCATTGCCGAAGATTATGAAATCATCTTCAAACTGTTGGTTTATTTCTATCAAGACAAAGCCAATGCTGAGAAATACAACATTTCATTTCGCAAAGGAATTTTATTAACGGGTCCTGTTGGATGTGGCAAAACATCACTTATGAATCTTCTTCGATACTTTCAACACCCCGATTATAGGTTTATAATGAAAACCTGTCGAGAAATTAGTTTCGAGTTTATCCAGGACGGTTATTCGGTCATTCACAAATACAGCAAGCAATCATTCAAAAACGATATTCCTCGGATATATTGTTTCGATGACTTGGGCACCGAGAACAACCTCAAATATTATGGAAATGAATGTAATGTTATGTCCGAGATATTACTCTCTCGATACGACCTCTATACTTCTAGAAAACTAATAACTCACATGACTTCTAATCTCAACAGTTCCGAGATTGAAAACTTATATGGTACACGTGTACGCAGCAGGTTACGAGAACAGTTTAACCTCATTTCATTCGATACCAATACAAAAGACAAACGCATTTAAAACAAAAACCATGAAAAACATAACCCTCGATGCGGTTTATAAAGCCCTCAAACAAAAAGAATATGAAATATTTGAATCCGACCACCTTCCATACAACCTCAACATTATCGGCATTAGAAACAACAATCGTGTTCCTAATGCCTTTGACGATTTCATCGTTGTTATGTGGAAATACAAAGGCAATTGGAATTTCAATAAATACGAAGCAACCACTGACCCTGGTTTGTTTTACCTAAATCATCCTTTAAGTACTTTAGGTACAGCAATTTTAAAAGAAGGACAGTATTTTCATTCTCATTGCCTTGGTCTGCATCAGGGCAAATACAAAGCATTGGTTCAGTTTATGCCAATAACAGTAATCCGCGATTTTGATAAAGACAATTATCTCGATTTTTCAAGTGGCAAAGAAGAATCAGGTCTCTTTGGTATCAATATTCACAGGGCAAATCTATCTGGCAAGTCTAATATTGTTAACCAATGGTCAGCTGGTTGTCAGGCACTTGCCTATTCCGACCAGTTTAATGAATTCATTTCGCTTTGCGAAAAAGCTCAGAAATACTGGGGCAAATCATTTAGCTATACGCTAATCAATTTCAATGATTTGTAATTATTTATAACCTACCCAACCAAAGTTTTATTTTTCCACTTTTTCACTTTGGTTTTCAGTTTTTTAGTATATTTGTTCCAATCCGACAAGTCAATACAAAACAATATGAACCACTTTGGTGAATACATTCGTAAGCTTCGTGAAGAAAAGAATATTCTTCAACGGCAGCTGGCAGCTTTATTAGAAACCGATACTGCTTTTATTAGCAAGTTCGAAAAAGGCGAAAAGAAAGCAACACGAGAACAGGCTTCCAAACTATCAGCATTTTTTGAGGTATCAGAAAAAGAATCAATATCACTCTGGCTTTCCGATAGGCTTAAAGAAATATTACAAAACGACCCTTTTTCATTAGAAGCATTAAAATTAACCGAGAAACGTATTAAGTCTTAATTATACAATGGCAAAACAAGTAAACGAAAAATCTATCGAAATAAGCCTGTGGGATGCAGCCAACAAACTGCGAGGAAGTGTAGAGCCAGCCGAATATAAACACGTTGTGTTGGGCTTAATATTCTTAAAATTTGCCAGCGATAAATTTGAAGAACACCGTCAAAAGCTCATTGATGATGGCAAAGCAAAGTATGTAGAAATGCCCGATTTCTATAATATGAGTAATGTGTTTTTTCTCGAAGAAATATCACGTTGGAGTTACATTGTTAAAAAGGCAAAGCAAAGTGATTTAGCTTTAATCATAGATACCGCCCTTCACACTATTGAGAAAGATAACAAAGCACTAAAAGGAGCATTACCTGACAATTACTTTTCTCGTTTGGGGCTCGATTATACCAAGTTGGCTTCACTTATAGACGAAATTAGCAACATCGACACTATTAAAGACAAACAACAAGACATTGTAGGTCGTGTATACGAATATTTCCTATCCAAATTTGCATTGGCTGAAGGTAAGGGGAAAGGTGAATTCTATACTCCAAAAACAATTGTAAACCTTATAGCCGAAATGATTGAACCCTACAAGGGTATTATCTATGACCCTGCTTGCGGTTCGGGTGGTATGTTTGTTCAATCCATTAAGTTTATCGAAAGTCACCATGGTAGCAAACAGGAAATTTCTATTTACGGTCAGGAATACACCAATACCACATACAAACTGGCAAAGATGAATCTTGCCATTCGGGGCATTAGTGGCAACTTGGGCGAAAAAGCAGCCAATACCTTTAGTGACGACCAACACAAAGACCTCAAAGCCGATTATATAATGGCAAACCCACCTTTTAACCAAAAAGATTGGCGAGCCGAAAACGAACTTTTGGACGACCCACGTTGGCGAGGTTACGACGTACCACCAAAAAGCAATGCCAACTATGGTTGGATTCTCAACATGGTTTCCAAACTATCCGAAAATGGCGTAGCAGGTTTTATTCTGGCTAACGGCGCCTTGAGTGGTGGTGGCGAAGAATATAAAATTCGCAGAAAGCTGATTGAAAATAATTTGGTGGAAGCCATTTTGGTACTGCCTCAGGATATGTTTTATACGACAAACATAAGTGTTACGGTTTGGATATTGAATAAAAACAAAAAAGCCCATAGCCGAATCATTGGCGATGAACAACGCCATTATCGCAACCGTGAAAAGGAAGTTTTGTTTTTGGACTTGCGGCAAATAGGCGAACCATTTGAAAAGAAATTTATTCAGTTCAGCGAGCAACATATTAAAAACATTGGCAAAACCTATCACGATTGGCAGCAGGAAAATAACAACTACAGAGACATTCCAGAATATTGCTATTCAGCAACCTTTGACGAAATAGCCAAAAAAGACTTTTCGCTGGTGCCAAGCAAATACATTGAATTTGTAAACCGCGATGAAAATATCGACTTTGACGAAAATATGAAGGCACTCCAAACCGAGATTGGCGAATTATTGAAAGCCGAAGC
>CAMDBI010000015.1 GCA_945889005.1 Bacteroides fragilis | reverse complement strand
TAATAATATGAGCGATCAAGTTAATATTAAAGAAATTAACGAAAGAATTCAGCAGGAAAGCGCATTTGTCGACCTACTTTCGATGGAAATCAATAAAGTTATAGTTGGTCAAAAACATTTAGTCGAGAGTCTATTAATTGGTTTGTTGTCCGATGGTCATATTTTGCTAGAAGGAGTACCCGGTTTGGCAAAAACACTGGCTATAAATACGCTGGCAACTACTGTCGATGCCAAATTTAGTCGTATTCAGTTTACTCCCGACCTGTTGCCTGCCGATCTTGTAGGCACTATGATTTATAGCCCTAAGAACGAAACATTTAGTGTAAAACAAGGTCCCATTTTTGCCAATTTTATATTGGCCGACGAAATCAACCGTTCTCCTGCAAAGGTACAAAGTGCTTTGCTCGAAGCTATGCAGGAAAAACAGGTAACTATTGGTGGCGAAACCTTTATGTTGCCTAAACCTTTTATTGTATTAGCTACCCAGAACCCAATAGAGCAGGAAGGTACTTATCCGCTTCCCGAAGCGCAGGTCGACCGTTTTATGCTCAAGGTAGTAATTTCTTATCCCAAAAAGGAAGAGGAACGCATCATTATTCGTCAGAATCTTCAAAAAAGTTTTCCAAAAGCAAATTGTATCTTAAAACCCGAAGATATCGTAAAAGCTCGTGCGGTGGTTAAAGATGTGTATATGGACGAAAAAATTGAGCGATATATTCTCGATATCGTCTTTGCTACTCGTTACCCGGCTGAATATAAACTAGAGAAATTTGCAAGTTTAATCTCGTATGGAGGTTCGCCTCGTGCAAGTATTAGTTTGGCGCAGGCATCGAAAGCCTATGCATTTATCAAGCGTCGTGGTTATGTAATACCCGAAGATGTACGTGCTGTATGCCACGATGTTCTTCGTCACCGTATTGGACTTACTTACGAAGCCGAAGCCGAAAATATTACAAGTGAAGATATCATTACTGAAATTCTAAACACAGTAGAAGTGCCATAGTATGAAAAAAATCCCGATTTCAATAGCAATATGTTGTTTTATGATTGTTCCCTTATGGTCGAAAAACTATATTGGAATGTCAAAAGAGCAGTTGAAGGTAGAAGTTAAAAAAAACAATTCGAGCTTTAACCTCGACGATAATACTAAAAATAGCGCATATAATTATTTGAAATTTGTCGATTCATACAACGAAGAAACATGGATTTTTATGCTCGATAGCAACGATGTTTGTACACGCCACAAATTGATGAGCGATTACTCGAACCTCAATACTCGTGTGAGCGAATTCGATAAAAAATTTAAAAAAGCAATGAAAGACAATTGGGTTTATATCGACAATACTGGGACTTATAAGGTAGATATCAAGAGAGATGAATATTATTTTATTGTTTCAACTGTAAAAATTAAGTAGCTTGGAAACTTCTGAGTTATTAAAAAAGGTCAGGAAAATTGAGATAAAGACTCGTGCTTTATCAAAAAATATTTTTGCGGGTCAATATCATAGTGCCTTCAAGGGCAAGGGTATGGCCTTTTCTGAAGTTCGCGAATACCAATTTGGCGACGATATTCGCAGCATCGACTGGAATGTTACGGCTCGTTTCAACCATCCATTTATTAAGGTTTTTGAAGAAGAGCGCGAACTTACTGTTATGCTTTTGGTCGATGTGAGTGGTTCAGGGTTCTTTGGAACTCAGAAGCAACTTAAGAAAGATCTGATGACCGAAATTGCTGCTGTAATCTCGTTCTCGGCAATTCAAAACAACGACAAAATTGGTGTGATACTTTTTTCGGACAAAGTCGAAAAGTTTATTCCTCCCAAAAAAGGCCGCCAACATATATTGCGTATCATTCGCGAACTAATCGAGTTTGAGCCTTCGAGCACCCAAACCAATATATCTGAAGCTTTGCGTTATTTGACCAATGCCATTAAAAAGAAAAGTACAGCCTTTCTTTTGTCGGACTTTATCGATTACAACCATAGCAAGGCTTGTGTCAATTTCGAAGAAGCTCTGCGCATTGCAAACCGAAAACACGATGTGGTTGCTCTAAGAATTTTAGATATTCGCGAAAAAAATATGCCATCGCTTGGCCTGGTAAAAATGTACGATGCCGAATTGGCTACCGAACAATGGGTCGATACATCGGATCCTAAAACCCGACAGAACTTTCTGTATTGGTGGAATGGTTTCGAAAACCGACTTTCCGATTCGTTCAAAAAAAGTATGGTTGATAATGCGCTAATATATACAGGCGAAGATTTTGTCAAACCGCTTACCAAATTATTTAAAAAGCGTTAATCAATGCAACAATGAAAACCTTTTCAAAAAAAATATATCTACAAGGCTTTATTAAACAGATCCAGATTCAAAAAACGAAAGCTCTCATTGTTAGATTTCAAGCTATTGTTTTGTTTTTGATTTGTTTCATTTGTGCTACTTTGCCTGTTTCGGCTCAGAATGTTTATGTTAAAGCAGAGCTCGATACCAATTCAATTCTTATTGGCGATCAAGTGAGGCTTCGTTTACAAGCCGATTTTCCTCAGGGGGTCACGGTTTTAATGCCTGCTGTAAAAGATACTTTTTCATCGAATATCGAGATCGTTTCATTATTGTCGACCGATAGTGTCAAGGCTGGAGATAATTTTCGTTATATCAGAACCTATGTAATTACTTCGTTCGATAGCGGTCAGTTTTTTGTTCCTGCATTGCCTTTTATTGTAACGTTTCCCGATGGTCGAAAAGATACCTTGCAGTCGTATCCGGTCGAACTCAATGTTTCGAACCAATTGAACGATACCACTCAAGTTCCATACGACATTAAGGAACCATTAAGCGTCCCAATTTCTTTTCGAGAAATTGCTCAATGGACAGGCATAGGATTGCTTATTGCTATTGTTATTGCCGCAATTGTTTACTTTTTTTTAATGAAAAAGAAAAACAAGCCTATTTTCAAATTCGAGAAACCAAAGGATTCTCCGCATGTTGTAGCTTTTCGCGATCTGGATGCTTTAAAGGCTCAAAAGCTTTGGCAGCAAGGAAATGTAAAAGAGTATTATTCTCGTTTAACCGATATTATTAGGTTGTACATCGAAGACCGATATTTTGTGCCTGCATTGGAATCTACTACCGACGAAATCGCCGATGCTTTATTTCGATTGAATTTATTAGATCAGGAACTATTAAAGAGTTTAATAACGATGTTGCAAGGTTCAGACCTTGTAAAGTTTGCAAAAATGTTGCCAATGCCCGATGAGAATGACCAAGCATGGGATTTTGCTTATAATTTTATCGACATTACTAAGTTCGATCGCGATTCAGATACAGATAATATCGTTAACCAAAACAAGAGCGAAGGAGGGGGGTTATGAGAAATTTCATTTTTGCAGATCCCGGTTATCTGTTCTTTTTAGTTTTCTTGATTCCGCTTATACTTTGGTATGTTTGGAAAAATAAAAGTCAAGGAGCCAGTTTTCAGTATTCGGCAATACAATCGTTTGCTTCAACACATATTCCATGGAAACTTGTGGCACGTCACGTTGTTTTTGGGCTCAATATGCTAGCTATGGTATTGCTTATTTTGGCTCTTGCACGTCCGCAATCGACCAATAAATGGAAGAATGTAACTAGCGAAGGCATCGATATTGTAATGGCGCTCGATATTTCGGGAAGTATGTTGGCCGAAGATTTCAAACCCAACCGCTTGGAAGCTGCTAAAGATGTAGCTGCCGATTTTATCAGAAGCCGCAACAACGATCGTATTGGCTTAATCGTTTTTAGTGGCGAAAGCTTTACCCAATGCCCTCTTACGACTGACCATGCAATTCTGATCAATCTTTTCAAGGGTCTGAAAAGTGGAATGATCGTTGATGGAACAGCCATTGGACTTGGACTTGCCAATGCTGTGAGTCGCATCAAAGACAGTAAGGCCATAAGCAAGGTCGTAATTTTACTTACCGATGGTGTCAACAATCAAGGTGCTGTAGCTCCTCTAACTGCTGCCGAAATTGCCAAGGTTTATGGCATAAGGGTTTATACGATTGGTGTAGGGACTAAAGGAATGGCGCCTTACCCAGTGCAAACTCCTTTTGGCGTTCAATATCAGGATATGCCTGTCGAAATCGACGAAGCCATGCTTACCGAAATGGCTAAACTCACAGGGGGTAAATATTTTAGAGCTACCAACAATCAGAAGTTAAAAGCTATTTATGGTGAAATAGATAAGCTCGAAAAATCGAGAATAGATATTATGGAATATAAAAAGTATCAGGAAGAATTCCTCTGGTTTGCCATTCCTGCGCTTATATTGCTCATTTTGGGTTTGTTTTTTAATTTAACTATATTGAGAACAATTCCATAATTGGTTGAAAGTTAAAAGTTGAAAGTTGAAATTTTTGGGTAGATGGAAAATGCTTTAATAGTAGTGGAATTCAATTTATTAGTAATTAGTCATTCGTAATTAGTAATTAAACTTATGTTTAGATTCGCAGAACCATATTATTTATATTTCTTATCGATAATTCCAGTTTTTATTGTACTGGCAATATATGCATCGTATCGAAAGAAGAGAAACATCGAAAGTATTGGCGATTTATCTGTTATTAATCAATTAATGCCCGATGTGTCGAGTTCTAGACCGGTATTGAAAATTGTATTGATTTTAATAGGTTTTACTTTTTTAGTATTGGCGGTTTCGCGCCCGCAGTTTGGTTCGAAGCTTCAGGAAGTGAAACGCGAAGGGGTCGAAATAATGATAGCCCTTGATGTGTCGAACAGTATGAATGCTCAAGATATTCAACCAAGTCGTATCGAAAGAGCAAAACAGGCAATATCGAAGCTGGTAGACAAGTTGCACAACGACAAAATTGGGTTAATTGTATTTGCTGGAGCTGCATATACTCAAATACCTATTACTACCGACTATGTTTCGGCCAAAATGTTTTTAAATTATGTTTCGACCGACATTGTTCCTATTCAGGGTACTGCTATTGGATTGGCAATCGACAAAGCTGTTACGTCATTTCCAGAAGAGAGTCAGTTGCAAAAGGCAATAGTTGTAATTACCGATGGAGAAAACCACGAGGACAATCCCATAGAAGCGGCTCAATTGGCTCGTGAGAAAGGTATCGTAGTTCATACTCTTGGTATGGGTTTGCCTCAAGGAACTCCAATACCTGTTTCGCCCGACAATCCTACAAATTTCAGAAAAGACAGGCAGGGAAGTGTTGTTATCAGTAAGCTCGACGAAACTACACTTCAACAAATAGCCGTTGCTGGTGGAGGTATGTATGTGCGAGCCAACAATACTCAGGTTGGGCTTAATAAACTTTTCGACCAAATAGACAAAATGAATAAAAAGGAATATGACGCTGTAACCTATTCCGATTACGAAGAGCAATATCAGGTTTTTCTATTTATTTCAGTATTATTTATGATTATTGGCTTGGCTTTAGATTCAAAAAAAAGTAAGAAATTGCGTAAATTCAAGTTGTTTACATTTAACAATTAAAAAAATGAAGGCTTATATTGTATTATTATTGCTCACTATTACAAACCTTGCATTTGCTCAGAACGAGCGAAAGCAAGTTAAACAAGGAAATAAATTGTATGAAGATAAAAAATTTAACGATGCAGAGGTTTCGTATCTGAAGGCGATACAGGTAAACCCAAATTCGGGAATTGCCAAATACAATTTGGGCAATGCTCTCTACAAACAAGGAAAATACGAAGAAGCATCGCAACAATATAATTCATATATCGAAGGCGCTTCGAGTAAAAAGCAAAAAGCTCATGCTTTGCACAATATTGGAAACTCTTTTTTAAGTGCTAAAAAATATCAAGAAGCAATCAATGCCTATAAAGAAGCTTTGAAATTGAATCCTAAGGATAAAGAAACCAAATACAATTTGGCGTATACCCAACGTCAAATGAAAATAAATCCTCAACAACAGCAACAACAGCAGCAAAACAAAGACAATAAGGATAACAAAGACAATAAAAATAAAGAGAATCAAAATCAACAAAAAAATCAGGAGCAAAAGCAAGATCAAAAACAACAACAAGATCAACAACAGCAGCAGCAAGCAAAACAGCAGATTTCAAAAAACGATGCTCAGCGTATCCTTCAAGCTATTCAGAACGACGAGAACAATACACAAGATAAGTTAAAAAAGGAAGAAGTTAAAAACTCTCAAAGAGTAAGGACAAATATAGATTGGTAATAATAAGATAAAAGATAAAAGATAAAAGATAAAGCTTTTAGATAAATTAAAGGTCTTTATTCTTTCTACAAAAATCTAAAACAATGAAGAATTATATCAGATATTGTGCAGCATTTTTATTAATAATTGCCCAGCAGTTGCATGCGCAAAATGTCGAGTTTAGAGCCGAAGGACCAGGAGTGGTTGAAGTAGGAGAGCAGTTCGAAATTGCATATTCACTTTCTTCAAAACCCCAAAAATTCTCGCCTCCCGAGTTTAAAGGTTTATCTTTTCTTGGAGGGCCTTCAACATCATCAAGTACAAGTGTTTCGGTTGTAAATGGCCGCATGACTCAGCAAACAACGGTTAGCTATTCATATTATTTTGTTGCCAATACCCCAGGAAAGTATACATTCGATGGAGCAATAGCTGTAGTCGATAACAAACAATTTTCTTCCAATCAATTAACAATTGAAGTAGTAGGCGGTGCAGCAGCAAAGCAAGCCGGTCAACCTCAGCAAGCCGGTCAACCTCAGGAGCAAATAGACAACATCGCCAACGACGATGTTTTTGTTCGAATCAATGTAAATAGAAACTCTGTCTTCCAAGGTGAACATATTATTGCAACTGTTAAAATATATTCAAAGCTCAATATATCGGCATTGGAAGACATTAAATTTCCAGAGTTTAATGGGTTTTTTAGGCAGGATATAGAAACTCCGGCATTGAAAAACCTCGAGAAGGAAAATGTTAACGGACAAATTTATTATTCGGGCGTTTTACAACGAATGATACTTTTTCCTCAGAAATCAGGGGAGCTTACCATTTCTCCCATGCATTTAAAATGTATTGTGCAGCAGGTAGTGAAAAACAACCGTCGTCAACGATCGGTATTTGACGATTTTTGGGGACCGCAAGTGCAAGAGGTTCGTAAAGAACTGTCGAGCAAAGCTATTAAAATAAGTGTTAAATCATTACCTGGAAATACGCCAGATTCTTATACCGGTGCTGTAGGTGCTTATACATTCAAAGCCAATATAGATAAAACCAATGTTAAAACTAACGATGCAATTACGCTTAAAATAACGATTTCAGGTAATGGTAACCTCAAGATAATTGAACCTTTCAAGATTAATTTCCCTGCCGATTTTGAAACATACGATCCCAAAACTTCTGTTAATGTGCAGAATACAACATCCGGCTCGTCGGGTTCTAAAACCTTCGAGTATCTTATCATACCACGTCATTCGGGCAATTTCAAAATAGCTCCGGTGGAGTTTACTTATTTCGATGTACAAAACAAGAAATTTAAAACCCTTGCCTCAGAGGAGTATATTATAAATGTAGAAAAGGGGGCAGATGAGGCTGGTCAGACGGTAACTACTATGGTCGACAAAAACGAGATAAAACTTTTAGGCAAAGACATTCAATATATTAAATCTAATGTGAGTTTATGGAAGACGAAAAACAGCTTTCTATTTGACTCTTTAGAATTTTGGCTTTACTATATTATTTCAATTTTTGTATTTTCTGTTATTGTTTTGATTCGCCGCAAACAAATAAAAGACAATTCGAATGTAGCGTTGGTTCGTAAGCGAAAGGCTGCGCAAAAGGTGCGCAAAAGGCTCAAAGAAGCAGAGCAGAACCTAAAAACCAATAATGTTGAGAAATTTTACGAAAACATTCTTAGTGCTCTTTGGGGCTATTTGAGCGATAAATTGAATATTCCAATGTCAAATCTTTCGAGAGATACTATTAAAGAAACATTTGAAAAACGTTCGATCGACATTCAGTTGCTCGATCGTATAAACGAAATAGCCGATATTTGCGAATATGCACGTTATGCTCCTTCGGCATATTCAAGTCAAATCGACGATGTATACAATATGGTAGACTCACTTATGAGCGATATTGAACAAAAAGTTAAATAAAATATGATGAATAAAAAATTTTGGGCATTTACGCTTTTATTGTGTTTTGCTGGTTTAGCTTTTACACAAGCTAATATTGAGTTTTATAAAGCAAACGAGCTTTATAAAAATGGACAATACGATAGTGCTGTTCTTGGTTACGAACGAATTCTTAAGACAGACATCGAGTCGTCCGAATTATATTTCAATCTTGGCAATTCGTACTTTAAAAGTAAGCAAAATGCAAAAGCTATTTTAAATTACGAAAAAGCAATGAAACTTAACCCCAACGACGAGGCTATAAGTTTTAATCTCGAATTGGCAAACTCTCTTTTGGTCGACAAAATAACGGTTTTACCTGAGTTTTTCCTTAAAAAATGGTTCAAAAATATTGTTAATATATATAGTTCAGACGATTGGGCTTTGTTTAGTATTGTAACTTTTATTTCAACCTTGCTTTTGTTACTGCTTTTTTTCTTTGCACGAATTATGATTTTGAAAAAAATAAGTTTTTGGGTAGCTCTTATAACTCTAGTTTTATCTGTAAGTACTTTTTATTTGTCATATAAACAGAAACAGCAAATAGTACTCGAACGCTATGCAATAGTTATGACATCGTCTGTTACTGTCAAAAGTTCGCCCGACGAAGCAGGTACCGATCTATTTGTTATTCACGACGGTTTGAAGGTCGAGGTTATTGACCAAGTAGGAGAGTGGCGCAATATTAAATTGGCAGATGGTAATAAAGGATGGCTTAAGTTATCTGATATTGAGTTTATTTAATAATAAATTCTTGGCTGTTTTCGATACTTGTTTCCATCGTTGTTAAGGTTTCAACCCTAGCTCTTATGGGTCCTTGTTTACATTCAAACACAAATAATTCGAGCTTTTCTTTTATAGCTTCAGCTTCGATATATACATCACCATTAGGCATGTTTTTGACAAATCCGGTAATATCAAGTTTTTGGGCAATATCTCTTGTCCAGTATCTATAGCCTACACCTTGAACTCTTCCTCTAATTGATATTTTGTATCTTTTTATATTCATTATTTTAACCAAATGTCATCAATATTTGTTAAATTTATAAATACATAAGCAAAAGAAAAAATATTGTACTTTTTTATTGATCATCTTAAATGCAGTTACCATGTCGGCACAAGAGTCATTTTACCATCTTAAAGCAGAAACCATCGATGGACAAAAATTTGATTTTTCTACCTTAAAAGGTAAAAAAGTAATGATTGTAAATACAGCTTCCAAATGTGGTTTTACCAATCAATATAAAGACCTCGAAAGACTCTATCAATTATATGGCGGATTCAAATTTACAATAATTGGTTTTCCTTCGAACGATTTTATGGGTCAAGAACCTGCTTCCAATAAAGAAATAAAAGAGTTCTGTTCGGTCAATTACAACGTCACCTTTCCGATGATGTCGAAAATTGAAGTCAAGGGCAAGAAAATTCATCCAGTATATCAATGGCTAACCGAAAAAGCACACAATGGAGTCACCGATTCAAAGGTAAAATGGAATTTTCAGAAATACCTTATTAGCGAAACTGGGCAATTGGTTCGTGAACTCGAACCAAAGATCCCCCCAATGGATACTGTTGTTACAAATTGGTTGAAGAGTTAACTGAAAAATTGTATTTATTCTCAATACCTAACATAGATATTGTGCCATTTTATTGAGCAAAAGTTCAATTTCTATTGGTTTCGATAAATAATCGTTGCATCCGGCTTCCAAACATTTAATCTGTTCCTCTTTCAATGCAAATGCTGTTTGGGCAATTATTGGTATCGATGCATCTATTCGTTTTATTTCTCTTACAGCATCGTAACCATTCATTTCAGGCATTCTTATATCCATCAAAATTAGATCGATATGATGTATCGACTTAAATATTTCCACTGCTTGATGGCCATTATATACATGGATAAGTTTAACCTTAGTGTCGTCAAGTATTGCTTCCAAAAATTTAAAATTATCATCTTCGTCTTCGGCAATTAGCACAAGTTTGTCTTTCCAGTTATATTTTTTTTGTCCTGCTGTTTCTGCGTTTTTTTCTGCTATTGGTTTTTCTTGTTTTATAAAGGGAATGGTAATTGAAAATGTTGAGCCTTCATTTTGAACAGATTCAATATGCAATCTTCCATCAATATTTTCAATTATTCTTTTGGCAATCAATAGGCTAAGGTTGCAACTAATTTTCGATTTTACATTCGTATCAAGTATTTTCAATTGGTTGAAAATATTTTTCTGTTCTTCTTTCGAATATCCATTTCCAGTATCTTTTATATAAAACAAAATATGCTTTGAATCTTTCAGCTCTATACCAATTTGAATGTATCCCTTATCTGTATTGGAAAGTGCGTTTGTAAGTAGAATTTTAATTACTTGATGTAATCTTCCAGAATCTACATATACATGACTAAAATCGTAACTATTGGTTGGAATATTTAAGAATATATCAATGGCACTTTTATTTTGGGCGATTTTTTCATTATTTATCTCATTATACATTTCAGCTAGCAGTTTAACCACATTGGTCATCGACTTATTTATGGTAGCTTCGCCATATTCTAATTTGTTAAGTTCTATAATATCGTCGATATATGAGAGTAATTGTCTACTTTTGTTTTTTATTATTTTCAGGTATTCAATTCTATTTTCTTCATTGAGCCCCCCAATATTCATCAATTCTATAAAGCCAAGAATTGAATTCATTGGAGTGCGAATTTCATGTGAGATATTAGATAAGAATGCTGTTTTCAATTTGTCAGATTCTTCGATCTTTTCTTTTGCTTTAATAAGCTCGTTTTCATTTTTCTTTTGAAGACTAATATCTCTTATTGAACCAATAAATTCTATTTTTTGATTTTCTTCAATTTTTCTAAAATTTAATAGAAAATACTTGTAATTTTTTATGGAATTTTTTTCATAACAGATTTTAACCTCAATGATTGAATCGGTATGCATATCTGATTCAATGAATGACGGGTTAAATATTTTTACCAAATCGTCGTTTCCACTTATCGATCGGAGCGATTCTGCATTATAGATGCCTTCCAATAAATCTGAATCTAGAATTTTAAGTGCTTTGTCGGAAAAATAGACTTGTGTGGAATCAGATTTTATTTTCCAAATTCCGAAATCGATTAATTGTTGAGCAATTTTATTTCCCATTAATTCTTCAATGGAAGTGAGGGGTTGTCTCGAGGGCATAGGGCGATGTATTTTTGTTACAAGTAAAAAACTTAAAATTAACTCGAAAAATACAAAAAAAAATTAATTAAAACAACTCGACCTCAATATTTTGAATAAAAGCAGTAAAATTATATTCATCATTTACCTCTGCAACAGAAAGTAGGATTAAGACTGGTTTTTCTTCCCCGTTATTATCTTTAATATTTATTTCCTTTCGCATTCCTACATCTTTGTTAGGCCCTGGAGCAACATATCTTGCAACAAATTCATCGTTTTTAATAGTGTCGTCCGAAAATAATGAACTTATATTGTTACCAATAGCGTCTTTTCTGTCTATACCCCAAAGTTCTTCGGCTGCCTTATTGAAAAATTCTATAGTGCCGGCTTCGTTTGTTGTAATAATGGCATCTAAGGCGCCTTCTAAGGTACGCTCGTTTCGAATTTTAATTTTCTCAATTTCTTTAAATTGAATTTTCATTTCTTCGCGAGTTACTTCAAGTTTTTTTGTAAGCTCTTCGCCTGCCTGACGTAATTTTTCTTCCTGTATTTTTAATTGATCGTTTTGGCGCGAGGCTTCCATTTCCATCAAGCGTTCTTTGGTAACATCGGTAGCGATAAAAATCACTTTTGCAACATCGCCATACATATCGCTAACAGCCGAAAAAGTTCCTCTTAGCCAAATTATTTCATTGGTTTTGTCAACCACTTGAATTTGGCACATATATGGTTTGCCATTAATTATTTCTTTCCATTGTTGTTTAAAGGTATCGACTTCGTCGCGTGTAAGAATGTCTAACCATTTTTTACCAACCAATTCTCGATCGGTATATTTTATCGTATTATAAAAAAGATCATTCGCCGATAGAATCTTTGCTTCAGGTTGAATCTCGACTTTTATGGTCGATTTTTCTAATGCAGCTATCTGACCTTCGTAGTCGAGACTTTGCATTTTTTGTTCTGTGGTATCTATTGCTAGAAACAATATTTTCTCAACAGATCCTTCTTCTTTTCTTATACATGTATATGTCGACATGGTCCAAAGATCAAGACCTTGTTTAGTAACATGTTTCATATACCCTTCAAAGTGTTTTCCTCCATTTGCAAGGTCTTCCCAAATTGGCTCGAACCACTCGCGGTCTTTTTTGTTGATAAACATGGATATATGTTTTCCTTCAACTTCCATATTGCTAGTATAACCTAGTTTAGCCAAAAATTTGGTATTGGCATATATCAATGTTCCATCGGTCAGGTATTCTGCTCTTATTAGTGTATGATTTACAGAATTTGTAAAACTGATAAATTTTTCCGATTGACGAGCTGCATCTTCTTGAGTAAGTTTGAGTTCCTCCATGTTTTGCCTCATTTGCTCTTCTTGTTGAGCAAGAATTTCGGCTTGTTCGCGCGATTCTTTAAGCAAGCGAGAGGTTGTAATATTTATTTTTATACCAGCTAAAGTTGAGGCTGTACTTTCTGCTATTTTTTCGATAAAATCTATTTGATATTTTTCAAAGGTGTTAAATGAAGCAAACTCAATTACTCCATGTATATCGTCGTTAAATATCATTGGAACAATCAATAAGAACTTCGGTGTTGCCTTTCCTAATCCCGAAGTTACAGAAACGTAGTTTTCAGGTACATTTTTCAATGCTATGGTTTTTCGTTCCAGAGCACATGTTCCAATGAGTCCTTCGCCCCATTCTATTCGTTTGTCAAAAAATTTCTTCCGATCGTAGGCAAACGACGCTGTTTGTTCGAAATATTTATTGTCGTAATCGTCAGAATTGACTATGAAAAATCCGGCCTGGTTGGCTCCTATATACTTAATTAAATATATGAGTATGTTGTGCGAAAATTGCCCAATATCATCATTGTCATTTCTAAGTATTTCACCAAATTTTGCTAAACCTTCTGATGTCCAGTTGCGTTGATCGTCTTCTTTTTTACGCCAAGTAGCATCTTTTTTCTGATTATTTAGATTGTCTTTAAGTGTTACTAAAGATTGTCCCAATTTGTCATTGATGTCTTTTATATCGAAGTTTGCATCTGTATTGTCTTTAATGAGTTCATTTACAAATTCAAAGACTTTATTTGTGTTTTTTTGTTCGTTTTCGAGGGCAAATTTTATATTTTCAGTCTTGCTTAAAAAGTAATTTGTAATTAAATACCCAAATAATCCTAGAATTAACGGCAAAAGATCAATAATCCAAAAACTTGAAATGTTTTTGTGAAGGTACAACAGGCTGGAAAAGGAAAATAATATATTATGTTGTAACGACTCTATGAGCCATATTATCACATATAGTGAAATTCCAACTAATATTCCTCTAATGGTAAATGAGAGCTTTACATTATCTGAATTTAAACTAATCATTATTTGCTGAGCTTAGAAAATAGCGAATTAAAAGTAATGAATATTTTTATAAATACAAATAATATAATAAATAATAGGTGTTCATGTTTAATTATTGAAGAACCTTTTGAGAAACCATTCTAACTACATGATTAGCAATTGCATCTAGTGGGAGTATTTTGTCTGCTGCACCCAATTTGATGGCTTCATTTGGCATTCCAAAAACAACACACGATTTTTCGTCCTGCGCAACTGTATGAGCTCCTGCCTCTTTCATTTCGAGCAATCCTTTTGCTCCATCGTCGCCCATTCCGGTCATTATGACTCCTAAGGCATTTTTCCCGGCATAACGGGCTGTTGACCTAAAAAGAACATCGACAGATGGCCGGTGCCTATTGACAAGGGGGCCGTCTTTTACTTCAACATAATAACGTGCTCCACTTCGTTTGAGCAACATATGATGATTGCCAGGGGCTATTAATGCTTGCCCGCGAATTACTGTATCGCCATTCTCGGCTTCTTTTACCGATATGCTGCAAAGTTCGTTCAATCGATTGGCAAACGATTTTGTAAAAAATTCGGGCATGTGTTGAACAATTATTATTCCTGGGCAATCGGGAGGCATGGCTTGTAAAAATACCTGGAGGGCATCTGTTCCTCCGGTCGATGCTCCAACTGCAACCACCGACTCGGTGGTTTTTATCATGCTATAATCTGTCTTTACATTTGGAATAACCGCATCTGCTGAAAGCTTAGGTGGCACAACTATTTCAGAGGTTGTGTAGTTTTTTCTTTTTATTTTTGATTGTGCTGCTGCTTTTACGGCATCGCATATTCGTATTCGCGACTCTTCAATGAACTGTTTAGTGTTCATTTGTGGTTTGGTAATTATTTCAACCGCTCCATATTCAAGTGCTTTCATACCAGTTTCTGTTCCTTCGGCAGTTAAGCTCGAAATAACTACAACAGGTATAGGGTGTTGCGACATTATTTTTCTTAGAAATGTTAATCCATCCATTCGAGGCATTTCGATATCTAAGGTAATTACATCTGGAACCTCGGTTTGAATTTTCTTTGCTGCAAAAAAAGGATCAGATGCCGAACCCATAACCTCTAGTTGTGAATCGGTTTCAAGAATACTTGTCAATGTCTGTCTTACAACAGCAGAATCGTCTACTATGAGTACTTTTATTTTTTTCATTTCAGTTCTTGCTTCTTTATATTCTGGCTGAATTCGTCCTCTACTATGTCTAAGTTACAAAAAAATCCTGAAATTAATCTCCTAAATTAGTTTTTTGTATAAATTTTTGTTTAACCTCTCCTGTTTCAGTATTGTAAAGGATTTTTCTGCCGAGTTTTCCTCCTACACTTGAGCCTATAATTTTTATATGACGCTCTTCTAACGATTCGTGAGCAATTTTTATATTTCTTGCTCCAATATTAAAATTTGTAATATTGGTTTCGATTACTTCTCCTCCGCCAAATACTTTTGCAATTAAATTTTCTTTTTTTGCTCCCATCGAAATCATTTTCTCAAGCAATTTTTCAATGGCTATATTTCCATATTTGGGAGAGGCAAGTCCTTGACCATTCCATAAAGGCAACATATAGTGATTGATTCCGCCGATTTTTAGAACCGGATCGTGCAAGCATACAGCAACACATGAACCAAGTATGGTGGTGACCATATATGGAGATGAGCTGGTAAACAATGCTGCAGGATATAAAAAATGTACGTTTTTATTTTCTTCCATATTACCGGCAAGTATTAAAATACTTCATCCTCATCAAAAATAAACTCATTTCCGTCTGCTGAGAAGCCGGCAATATTGTTTTTTGCTTCTGGTATTGACAGTGTAAAGGTTGCTCCTTTTCCTAGTTCGCTTTTTACATCAATAGTACCTTGTAATAAATCTATTACAGCTTTATTGATCGACAAGCCCAATCCATGTCCGCGGTTCAGCGAGTTTATTCCAGAGTCGAGACGTTTAAATCGATCAAAAATTATTTTCTGGTTGGCATCCGAAATTCCTTGTCCAAAGTCTTGTACCGAAAAGTTAATATTATCGTCAGTTGACTTCCACAATCTTACAATTACTTTCTGATCTTCCAAACTATATTTTATTGAATTGCTCAATAAATTTGCTAAGGCGATCTTTAATTTTTCGGGATCGGTTTTGAAATAGTATATACTGTTTTTTTCAGGTATTAAATCGAAGTAAAATTCAAGTTCAATATTTTTCTTTTTGGCTTCTATCTTAAATGCTTCTATAACACTTCGAACCAAATTTTCGAGGTCAACATTTATTATTTCAGGATAAATTTCTCCTGCTTCAATTTTTGCTGCTACAAATATATTCCGCAACTGAAAATCGAGATTAAATGCTTCTGAGTGAATAAGTGCAACCATTGAAATTACACGTTTCCAATCTTCTTTTTTAACGGCTAATATACTTCTCGACAATCCTAAAATTGAGGTAAATGGATTGATAATTTCGTTGGTAATATTCGAAATAAAGTGACTTTTTAGTGCTTCCGATTCCTCAAGTTTTTTATTAACATGTTTTAATTCGTCTGTTAACTCCTTTAATTCCTGAATCGTTTTACTGTTTTCATCGAACCGTTTTTGCAGCTCTTCTATTAAGTCAAGGTCGCTTAGTTTGCTCATATTTTTATTCTTAACGTATTGCTCAATTGTAAATATATAAAAAAAACTACATATTTATATTCTTCTAAATATTGTTGGTTTTATTTGTTTTAATGGTAACTGCATATTTGTAATTGATTCTGAGTGACCTAGGAAAAAGAAACCTCCGACTTTTAATTTTGAACATAATTTTGAAATTACTTTTTCTTGGGTTTCTCGGTCGAAATAAATAAGTACATTTCGGCAAAAAACAATATCATATTGATCGGGTACATTATATGAATTGTCCATAAAATTGAGTCGCTGGAATGATATTTTTTTTCTCAATTCAGGAATTACTCTTACAGTTGGGTTGTCTCGATCCTTACTTTTTAAAAAATATTTGCGTTTTATGCTAAGGGGTAAATTTTCAACTCTATTTTCTTTATAAATTGCTTCAACGGCCGATCGTAATATTCGACTAGAAATATCAGTTGCAAAAATTGAAAAATCGAAGCCTGGATTTTTTTCCTTAAATTCTTGCATAACTATTGATATTGTATATGGTTCTTCACCACTTGAACATCCGGCACTCCATATTTTGGTTAAGGTGTGGTTTTGATTTTGCAACATTTCGGGCAAACCTTCGTTGGTTAAAAAATCGAAATGTATGGGCTCTCTAAAAAAGTCGGTTTTATTGGTACTTACCACATCTATCATGTGAATAACTTCATTGTCCTGACCTTCTTTGCTAAATACAAAATCGACATAATCTTTAAATGAAACTATATTGAGATCTCTTAATCTTTTCTGTAACCGACTTTGCAACATCACCTTTTTTATAGGAGGCATTTTTATCCCATATTCGCTGTAAATAAAATTACTCAAACGGTCAAAGTCTTCGTTTGAAAGTTTTGCCTTAAAGATTTCATTTAATCTATCGAGAGACATATTTTTGTTGTTTTATCTTAAAGTTAATTAAAATCTTTCATATTCACTATCAATTGTACTTGTTTCCTGTAAATTTATTGTAACTCCTTTTTTATGTTCTTGTTTATGACCATTTGTGCCATTTTTGTGAAACCCATTGGTGCCATTGTGTTGGTATGTAGTCTTTATCTCGGGTTTTATAAGACTGTTTTTGGTTATGCCATTTAAAACAGGTGTTGTGCTTGGTTTAACAAATGCTGTTTTTGTTTGAATTCCATTTGTTTTGACTGGAATAGTTGCTTTTGATAATATAGTACTAGTTACAATTGGTTTTGACGTTTTTATTGGTGATTGTGTAATGGTTTTTATTTCTTTTTTGGGTATATAGTTCGAATTTGAATCAATTGGTTTTGTTTTAAATTCTTTTGATTTTTTTGATTTAAAAAACGAAGTTGATTCGTTTAATTTTTGAAGCTTTGTTTGTAAATCAGCAGAGTTGTCTGCCAATTTTTCAGAGGCAGCTGCATTTTTCTGAATTACAGCGTTTATTTGTTGTATTGCTGTTTTAATATGCTCTGACCCTCGATTTTGTTCCATACTAGCTGTCGAAATTTCACGAATAAGATCGGCTGTTTTTTGTATTTCTGGAACAACCATATTGAGTTGCAAACCTGCACTTTCCGATACTTTTACGCCCGATTTTGAAAGCTTGTCAATATCTTCTGCGGCATTTTTACTTCTTTCGGCAAGTTTTCTAACTTCGGCTGCTACCACAGCAAAGCCTCTTCCATGTTCGCCTGCCCTAGCTGCTTCTACAGCTGCATTTAGTGCAAGTATATTGGTTTGAAAGGCAATATCGTTTATTATTGATATTTTTTCTGCAATTTTTTTCATTGAATCTATTGCACTCAATGATGTTTCTGCTCCTGTTTTTATGCTTATGGTCGCTTTTTCTGTTAAATTCTGAGTTTCTTTCGAATTGATGGTTGTTTGATGAATAATCGATGAAATTTCTTCAACAGACGATGAAACTTCTTGTATCGAAGCTGCTTGGTCTGAGGTATTTCGTGCAAGTATACTTGTTTGCTTTGCTATATCATTGCCTTCTTCTTCAATATGTTCGGCATTGGTTATGATATCGTTTATTACGTTTCTTAAATTATTGGCCATTTCATCTAATGCTTTTAATAATTGGGTCGACTCGTCATTACCATGTATTATAAGTTTTGCATTGAGGTTGCCCGATGCTATTTCTTTAGCAAATTCAATACTCTTTTTGATGGTGTTTATTATTTTTTTCTTAAAATATATTGAAATACTAATAAATACAATTAACATCAGAATTGATATTAAAATTGTTGTAATACCTGTTCCAATAAGATTTTTCTCTTCAATTTCTGTGTTGTTATGTATTTGCTGTATTTGACTTTGATTAAAAGAAAATATATTCTCATTCAACTCGTTCGAAAGATTATTAATTTGATTTTTTAATTCAATTTTTTTTGCATGTGCTAGTATATTCTCGTCAAGTGTTGTTTTATATTGATTAATATTTTCTGAGGCAGATGCTAACAATTGTTGCTCATTTGTTTGCTTACTTTGGCTTTTGAGTGATTCAATCTGTGTTTCGACTGTTGTAATAAGTGAAATTATATTATTGAGGTTTATAGATATGCTCATTTGGGAGTCAAAACTATTAAACGCCTGAATGCCATTCGACAAAATGTTTGTCATAATACTAATGCGATTTAAGCGTAAGCGTACCCTGTCATTCGAATTGCTGTTTAAGTCGTTGTTAATGAGACGTCGTTGCAAATCGATATATGCCTGACATTTATCTTCAAATTCTTTTTGAATGTTTTTTATTGATGTTTGGTTTGAAGTAAAATTTGAAATTACTTTTTTATTCTCAGTATTATATTCCTCAACTTTGGTGTAAAGCAGTTCGCTTTTTTCGACTATTGGACTATAGTTATTAATTTTTACATTTGATATAAGTTCCTTGGCTTCAATAATATATATTTTAAGGCTATCAATATACTTTTGTCCTTCATCGATAATGTTATTTACTTGTTCATTTTTTATTTGATTGACATAGTATGATATATTATTATTTAATGTCAAGACCGGTAAATTGCATTTTTTTTCATTTTGTTGGGTGTTGTACGAAGAATATACAAAGTATGAGATAATGCCGGTAGAAACTAATAATAAAATTGAAACTGTTATTACCGATGCGTTTAATTTTGAAATAATTTTCATTGTAATACGTTATATTAAGGGAATAAACTCAAAAAGAATACCTTATAAAGTTAAAAAAATATTATAGATTATAATTATAATAATAGTTTTTTTTATTAAAGTGTTTTAAATAAAAAAAGCCCGAAACTTTTCCGGGCTTAATATTATTGATTATTTAATTTTATTTTTTCACTTCTTCGGTTTCTTCTTTAAAATTATCTTTTAATAAACTGAGTTCATCGGTCGAAAAAATTAAATCCATATCGAGTATCATTATAAATTCCTCCCCAACTTTGGCAACTCCTTCGATGAATTCCGATTTATATTTAGTTCCAATATTGGGTGGGGGCATAATGTTTGCGTCGTCAATTTCGAGAACTTCCTGAACCGAATCGACCAATGCTCCAACATGTACACTATCTCCATTAACATTGATGTCTAATACTAATATGCAGGTATTTGCTGTAAATACTGTTTCGTCCATTTCAAATTTAATTCGTGTGTCGATCAAAGGCAAAACAGCACCTCTAAGATTAATAACCCCTTTCATATAATGAGGAGCTTTAGGTACTTTTGTTACTTTGGTCATTTCCAAAATATTAAGCACTTTGCTGACATTTGCAGCAAAAAACTCTTCGCCCAACATAAATGTTAAGTATGAGTTTATTTTATGTTTTTTTTCCACTGTCATTTTTTTTCCTCCGAAGATAGGTATTTTTGTGAAAAGAATTTAATTGCTTTATTGGTATCTATAACAAGAGCAATGGTACCATCGCCAAGAATGGTTGCACCTGAAATAATTTCTTGATTTTTATAATATTTTCCCAATGGCTTTAAAACTGCCTGATATTCGCCAACTACACTATCAACAACCAATCCAATACGTTTGTCTTCGTATCGGACAACAACTATTTGTTCATTTTCAATAGTATTCTCGTTTATTTCAAATTCGTCGCGTAAATAGAAAAAAGGCAATTGTTGACCATCGAGTATTATAAGATTGTTGAATGTTCCATATACTTTGTTGTGATCGGCAGCATATATTTTGTCGACCGAAGTTAATGGTATTATATAATAAACATCATTCACTTTAACTTGCAAACCATCAATAATAGAAAGTGTTAGAGGTAGTTTGATTGTAAGTGTTGTTCCATGTTTAACTTTCGATTCAATTTCGACCTCGCCTCTAATATCTGCAATTTTTCGACGAACTACATCCATTCCAACACCTCGACCCGATACATCGGTTATATTGGTAGCTGTTGAAAATCCGGGCAGGAATATAATATCAAGTATTTCTTTTTGAGTTAAAATGGTATCTGCCGATATTAGCCCTTTGCTAATTGCTTTCTGGCGAACCTTTTCGGAGTCAATTCCTGAACCGTCGTCGCTAATTTGGATATGTACATTTGCTCCTGAGTAAAATGCTTTTAAAGTAATAGTACCTTGTTTGGGCTTTCCAAGTTTTTCTCGTATTTCTGGCGATTCAATTCCATGGTCGAGGCTATTTCGGAGTATATGCATAAGAGGATCTGTAAGATTCTCAATGATAGTTTTGTCGAGTTCGGTATCTGTACCTTCGGTAATGAAGACGACATCTTTTTTCAGTTCTTGCGATAGATCTCTTACCAAACGTTGAAAACGTGTTAAAAGGTTTTCGATGGGTATGAGTACTATGCTGAATGCAATGTCGCGCAATTGTCGCGATAGTTTTTGAACATTCTCTCCAATAGCTATTAGCTCGGGCGCGCTATCGTTTTCGGCGTACATGGTGAGGCGGGCCTGAGTTGTAACAAGTTCACTTACTAAATTCATAAGATTGTCGAGTTTTTCTGATGAAACCCTGATACTCGATATCATATTTTCTTTAGGTGCGGCTCCTTGATTTTTTTCTTCTTGTTTTTTTTCTTTTACTACAGTTGGGGTAACAATTTTTAATTGCCCAATAAAAAGTTCAATTTCATTTATTCCAATATCTTTTGTTTCACTTCGTAGGCTATTTATTTTTTCAATAAATAAAGGAATATCTAAAAGATTGGTGTCGCTAAGCTTGTGGATATCTATGGTGCAATCGTCTTCAACAAAAATAAAAATATCGGTAATTGAATTAATATCGTGAGTTGTGGAAAGAAATATTTCCCAACTGGTATAGCAGTTACAGGGATTTAAACTATGAAATCCTTCAACCTTAGACATATTAGGTATGACAATGGTTTTGCCAAGAGCGGTAAGTTCGTCGAGCAAAAACAAAGGGTTTGTTCCGTTGTCAAAAATATCAATATTAGGTATAAAGTGTATATAATATGTTGATTGTTTTTCTTTACCGGATATTTCAACTATATCAGTAACGGCTGTTTTTAAATTGTTTTTTTCTTCTTGTAATCCACTTTTTTTTCGCTTAATTATTTCATCTATTTGAGAGGTTAGTTCACTATGTCTTTTTTTAGTAGCGGAAGTTTCTGATTTACTTTCGTCTAAAAGATTTGTTAAATGGTCTACAGAAGCCAATGTAACGTCAAAAAGATTTTTGGTTAGTTCCATTTGACCATTACGAACATAATCGTACAATGATTCGAGGTTGTGAGTATATTCGCTAATTTGATCGAAACCAAACATAGCTCCACCTCCCTTAAGTGAATGCATTGCCCTAAAAACCTTCTCAATGAGTTGTTTGTCGTTGGGAAATTTCTCAAGATCTAACAATGTTTTTTCAAGTTCATTGATGTGCTCGGTAGCCTCTTCGATGAATTTAAGCTTAAAATTTTCCATTAACGGATTACTTTATTGATTGCTGCAATAAGTTTTGCAGGAACAAATGGTTTGATAATCCATCCTGTTGCTCCAGCTTCTTTGGCTTCTATTTTTTTAGCTGCCTGCGATTCGGTTGTTAAAAATAATATGGGCACTCGCGAATATTTATCTAATGCTCTAATTTCTTTAATAAGCTCGATACCATCCATTACAGGCATATGAAGGTCTGTAATGACTAAATCTATCTCATCGCCTGTTAAAAACTTAAGGGCATCTTTACCATCAACTCCTACAAGCACCTTGTAACCTTCGTTTTCTAAAGTAAAACTAACTACTTCTCTGATACTTTCTGAGTCGTCTACAATTAAAATTGTTTTTGCCATGGTTGTTTTATTATACTGTTAATTTATAAGCTCTTTAAATCCTGAATTGACTAATATATTATTCAAATCGTCTTTTATTTTCGATTTGATCTTTATTTCTTTCTTTTCAAGCTTTTTTAAAGAATATAACAATTGTATCGATGTTAAATCGAAATTTTCAATTTCTTTTAATTCTAATGTAATTTTATCGTGTTTATTTAGTATTTCTGTCAATTCTACTTTTACTTGTTCTATGTTGTTGATAGAGAAATCTCTTTCTATGACAACATGAACTTCTTCATTATCAGAATTGATCGATATTTTTGTTAATTTTTTATCCATTAGTATTCTTTTATTTTCAATTTAAAGTTATTAAAATAATTCTAAATTGTCATCATCTTCGTCTGTTTTTTGTTCAATTAATCCTAAAAGTGTTGCTTCAGACTGTGTAACATCAACAATATTGTTTGCCAAATGGTCGTGGATTAAATGTTCGCTCTCCATGGTATATCTCGATTTGAGCTTTGCCAAATTTTCTTCTCGAGTTATAGGACTTTCGATTTCGCGACCATAATTTAATTTTAAATTCAATTGGTTTAATTTATCTATAATATCGTCGCAGACCTCTTCAAATAGTTCATAATATTTAACTCTTTTTATTGAGCTCTTCAATTCGAGACTAACACCAACTATTAAGTTTTTTTCTTCAATATATAAAGGTTGGGTATCTTTTATTAGGTTATTGACAAATTGAATGGTTTCGTCTAGGTTCTTTTTTATTCCTGAAGAAAATTCTTTTAATTCAATTATTTTTTGTTCATCTGAGATGGGTACTTGAACGACCGCAAGGTTTATTTCTTTAATAAGATTGGAAATTAGATCTAAATTGTTCTTGTCGGTTTGGCTTATTTCTTTTTTCTTAACATTATCTACATAATTAAGAATAATAATCGCTAAATCGTTGATAGCTTTTACTGCATTGTTTATTTGTTCATTAAATTCGTCTATTGATAGATGGAGCTTTGAGATACTTGATGAATCGATTTTTAAATCGGTATTTACTAGTTGTAAAATTGAATTGAGCGATTTTTGAAAATCATTTATGGGCAAATTGTCGCTATTATTACTAAAAAGTAAGTTACTTTGTTTTGATATTGAAATCATTTCAGAACCAATAAGATCTAAGTCGCTGTTTATTTCTGAAATGGCAGATTGATATTGTAAATTGGCATGTAGTAATTGGGCAGCTTGTAAACCTGCAATATCACGTATTTTAAAAAATACTTTTACTTTGTTATGGATTATACTAAGTTTTCCTTCGTTTTCAATCAGATTGTTTAGTTCGCATAGTATGTCTTTGTGCGATCGTTGAATATGCTCAATTTTTTGTCGAATAATATCATTGTATTGTAGATTGGTAATTATTTTCTCGATTCGTGTTGAACAAGAACTTGAAAATTCTTTAATTAATTCTGTAATTGATGGTGCTTTTACAGATATTTCTTTTATTTGTAAAAAGCTATTGTGCGCCAATTCTATTGCCGATTGCTGGTCTTTTAATTGAAACGATTTAAGACTCGATACTATTTCTGATAATTGAATTTTTAATTTTTCATTTTGGTTTTCGAGTAAAGATATTGTCAGTTTTATTTCGTTTATAGATGTATCGATTGTAGATGAAGTGGTTGGGTTTGATGTGTCGCCTAGTTTTAAGCTTGCAATCAATAATTTGAGACTCGAAAAATTTTGTTTAATATTATTTATTAAAAGAAAGTTATTTGTGTGTTTTTGGGTAAGTGTATTAATTATTGAGAGGTTAAATTGTAAGCCCTCTATATGAGATTTAATCTGATCTTCAATATTGTCAAAATTAGCGTCTACTTTACCAATTGTTTCTTCATTGAGAAGTTTAGAGAATGTTTCAGATAGGTTTTTTGCTGTGGTATTAATGTGTTTATAATCTTTAAAATAATTTTTAAATTCAGCATTTAACAACATGAAATCTTCGGTAGAGCATTCAAGTAATTTAATGATTTTATGATCTATTAAATTGAATACCTCAATGGCATCGTTGGTGGAGATGGCGTTGAGTAGAGTGTCTATGTAGTTTTTTTCCTTTTCTGCTTGGGTCATTCTCAATAAATAAAAAGGTTAATTTAAAATTTTTTCAGCCATTTCTACTAAATGGGGTATGTCGATAGGTTTTTTTAAAAAATAACTTGCACCTAATTCCATTGTTTTCTTTATATTATCATTATCTGTTACTGCTGAAATCACAATTACAGGTATTTGGTTAGTTTTGTTATTGGATTTAATTTCTTTCAGAAAATCAAATCCATTGTATCGGGGCATTAATAAATCTAAAAGTATTAAATCTGGTGTGTTTTTTTCAATCAACATAAATGCATCTTTTGCATTCAATGCTTTGTCTATTGAATAGCCCTTCTCAATAAATATTGCCTCAAGTAAAACTACATTTGTAGTTGAATCGTCTATGACTAAAATTGTCTTATTTTTTGTTTCCATTGTTTGCATTAATTGCATTACAATATTATAAATTAAATGTAGAAAAAAAAGAAAACTTTACAAATATTATACTAAGTGACATTAAATACCAAAAAATGGTGATTTAAATCATTTGTGTGATTTTTTTTCCTATCTTTAACATTGTTCTAGAAAAAAATATTTAAATTTATATAATAGACAATTTTATAATGCAAATATGAATAGTCTTCATACTGATTTGAATGAAAAAGGTTTTGATTTCTTCTCGTTTTTAAGTGAAGAAGAGTTGGCTATTGTTCAAAGAAATAGCAATACAGTTCGTTATAATCGGCGCGACACAATTTTTCTTCAAAATACTCGAACATCGCATTTAATGTTTGTAAAAAGTGGGATGGTGAAGATATATAAAGAAGGTAGAATGGGAAAGACTGTTATATTGAAACTTGCAACCGAAAATACTTTTATTGGACTCATGTCAACTTTTGGTTCCGAAATTCACGAATATTCGGGGGCTGCTGTTGTTCCTACAGAAATTATATATGTTGATCTAAATACGTTTAAAAATCTAATTAAGACTAATGGAGAATTTGCCGAGAAATTGGTAAGTAATATTAGTACAAAGGGTTTGTATATATTTAATAGATTAATTGCACAAACTCACAAGCAATTGCCTGGTCGTATTGCAGATGTTTTGTTGTATTTCTCAGAAGTTATATATAAAAAAGTACGGTTTGAGCTTCCGTTGACTCGTAAGGAACTTGCAGAGCTTGCTGGTACTACAAAAGAAAGTTTTATTAGAACTTTAACAGAATTTAAAAACGATAAAATTATTGAAGTTTACGAAAATGAAATAGAAATTAAGAGTATGAAGATCGTGAAAACTCTTAGCGAATTGGGTTAGAATTTGTAAATTAAAATGTAATATGAATATACTTAATATATTAATAGTTGATGATATTATTGTCAATAGATTTATTTTAAAAGAAATGATCAGAAAGTTAGGTCATCTATCGATGGAAGCCGAAAATGGAAAACAAGCCTTAGAACTGATACAAGCCAATGATTTTGATTGTGTTTTTATGGATATTGAAATGCCGGTTATGAACGGTTTTGAGACGATAAAAGCCATTCGCGATACTTTACCTACTTCAAAAAAAACAGTAAAAGTAATTGCTCTAACGGCTTACAATCCTAAATTGCTCTTTGAAGATTTCAAAGAAACAGGCTTTGATATGGTGTTTACCAAGCCTTTTTCTATTGAAAAACTTACTATGATTTTATCTGAGAATATCCAATAAATATATATTAATAGTTTAATAAAGTATATGTTGAAGAAACTTTGGATAAAAGTATCTTATTTAGGTATAGATAATACTAATCTAAAAGCTGATAACCGTCAAATTGTTTTAGCCAACAGAATTAATTTAATTTCGGTATTAATGATTGGGTTTAACATGTTTATTACAGGCATTGTTAAATTCTTTCATGGTATTGAATTTACTTTAACCGACCAGTTGCTAATAGTAATGATGTTTATGTGGTGTTTCAATTTTTGGTTTTCTTATAAAAGTTGGCATTTAATTACAAGAATAAGTCTGGTTATTGTTCCTGCTTTGATTACAGTTGTATTACCTATATTTTTAGGAACCTATACTTATTCTGAAATCAGGTTTTCGCCCATTATGTTGCTATTGTATTCGATTACTGGAGCAATTGTGTTTAGAGCAGATATTAAAAATTACATCTATGTATTTATAGTTATATTTTATATTGTGTTGGTGTTGGTGCTCGACAATCTAATTATTTCATTTTCCAAATTACCCTATGGAGATTTGCTAGTTCTTCGGGAATTTCAGTTGCAATATAAAATGGCATTTCTTACTGTTTTTGTTTTTGTTCATGCCGTATTGTATTATCTGCAATCGATTAATAACAAATATGAGATACGGATTAATGAATATATTGATCAATTGGAATCGTCGAATGAGGAAATTGAACAACAAAAAGAACAATTGATGCAATTGAACAACGAACTGAACAACAATTTGTCGGTTGCGTCTGTTTTAAAAGAACGTTTGATTGAGGCTAATAATACTAAACTGAAATTTTTTTCGATTGTTTCGCATGACCTTAAAGGGCCTATTGGTTCTCTATATGTTTCGGCCGAGTATTTGAAAAGTAAATATTTGGAAATGAGTCCCGATAAAGTTAAAAAATTTATTTATGCATTTTATAATTCAGCAGATAACCTCAATAAGTTTGTCAACAACCTTTTGGTATGGTCTAAAACTCAAATGAATTCAATACAAGTTTCAAAAAAAGAGGTTAAAATATTCGACATTGTTGATGAGATAGTTAACTTGTATACTCCAAATTTTATTGAAAAAAAGATTTATATTGTTAATGAAGTTGACATAAATCACAAAATATTTGTTGATAGAGATCTAATAATTACAGTAATTCGCAATTTGATTAACAATGCTCTGAAATATACTTCGGCTGGAGGTTCTATTTGGTTGAAATCTATAGAAAAAGATTCAAAAATTGTATTTAGTATAAAAGACGATGGCGTTGGGATGTCTAATGAAACAATAAATATGCTTTTTAAAACAGTCAAAATTCAGTCGACACGTGGGACTAATAACGAGGTTGGGTCGGGCATGGGTTTGATGATCTGTAATGAGTTTTTGAAATTGAACGACAGCCAAATTACTGTCGAAAGTGAAGTAAATGTAGGAACTACTTTTACGATAGAGTTTCCAAAATAAAAACCACAAAAAATACTTTTTTGAAATAAGCGTATAATTGTTTTTATATTTGTCGCATGAACAAAAAAGTAGTAATCGGACTTTCGGGAGGTGTCGACTCTAGCGTTGCAGCATATTTACTCAAACAGCAAGGCTACGACGTTACCGGATTATTCATGATTAATTGGCACGACACTACCGGTACCCTTTCGGGCGATTGCCCTTGGGAGGACGATCGGGTTTTTGCCGAGCTGGTTGCCCGAAAACTCGATATACCTTTTCAAATTGTCGACCTTAGTGAACATTATCGCAAACGTGTAGTCGATTATATGTTTGCCGAATATGAAAAAGGGCGAACACCCAACCCCGACGTGTTGTGTAACAGAGAAGTGAAATTCGACGTGTTTGCCAAGGCAGCTTTCGAGCTTGGGGCCGATTTTATTGCAACTGGGCATTATGCTCGTTGCGAAGAAGTTGTTGTAGATGGAAAAAGAAAATACAGATTGCTTGCCGGTGTCGATGGTAATAAAGATCAAAGTTATTTTTTGTGTCAACTATCGCAGCAGCAGCTTTCGAAAGCACTTTTCCCTATCGGACACCTCGAAAAGCCTGAAGTTCGGAAGATAGCCGACCAACTCGGCTTGCCTACAGCTCAGCGAAAGGACTCGCAAGGTATTTGTTTTGTAGGTAAGGTCGATTTACCTACTTTTTTGCAACAAAAATTGCAACCTTTGCAAGGAAAAATAATCGAAATAATGGCAGATGCCGATTGTTATAAACAAAAAGCCGATGTTTCGGATTTAAACGAATTGGCAAAACCGTTTGAATATATTACACAAAAAGGTAAATTTGTAGGTTTGCACAAAGGTGCTCACTATTATACCATTGGTCAGCGCAAGGGAATTAATATTGGTGGCAAAGAAAAACCCCTGTATGTAATAGGTACAGATACTACGAACAATGTATTGTATGTCGGTCAAGGCGACGATCATCAGGGTTTATTTCGAAAGGCATTAAAAATTGAAGAAAACGATATTCATTGGATTCGTTCTGACTTACAATTAAATATTGGGGAAAGCAAAGAATATATGGTCAGGATCCGTTATAGGCAGCCTTTACAAGAGGCGACTCTTCTGAAAACGACCAATGGGCTTTTTATTAACTTTGAACAGCCACAGCGAAGCATTACTGCAGGTCAATTTGCTGCATGGTACAATGGCGACGAGCTTATTGGCTCAGGAGTGATTACAGAATAATTAAACTTATGATGTCGATAAATAGAATTCAACAATTGTTGCAACACGAAGCGGAGGCTGTCTTGAATATCCCTGTAAACGATACTTTCGATAATGCGGTGGAGCTTATTTACAGTCAGGTTCATCAAAAAAAAGGTAAACTGGTTGCCAGTGGAATGGGCAAAGCAGGTCAAATAGCTGTTAATATAGCTACAACATTTAGTTCGACAGGCACTCCTGCCATATTTATGCACCCGAGTGAAGCCCAACATGGCGATTTGGGCGTACTTCAGGAAAACGATGTGTTGTTTCTTATTTCAAACTCGGGTAAAACAAAAGAAATTGTCGATCTTGTACATTTGGCCGATAGGTTGGTAAATAATATTCCAATGATACTTGTTACCAGTAATCTGGAAGGTGAACTTAAAGAATTTGCCAATGTGGTAATTTCGACAGGTAATCCTAAAGAAGTTTGTGCACTTGGATTGACCCCAACTACATCGACAACCACAATGACCGTAATTGGCGATATATTGGTAGTATTACTTATGGAAAAGATTGGTTTTACAGCCGAAGACTATGCCAAACGACACCATGGTGGATATTTGGGCGAACGTTCGAGAGCTATGAAATAAATTACTAATGACAAATTACTAATTACTAATGAGAAAAAGTGCAAATATGCAAATGTTCAAGCAAATCATAAGTTATTTTGTCTATTGTCTAATATCTATAAGTCTATTGTCTAATTTCTAACATCTAATGTCTATTATCTAATTTCTAATATATGCGCATAGAACAAATTAACACAGTCGGTTTAATTATTGATATTCAGGAACGTTTGTTGCCTGCAATGTCTAACAAAGAAGAATTTTTAATCAATACCATAAAATTAATCAATGGTTTAAAAGCATTGGACGTTCCAATGGTCGTTACAGAGCAGTATCGTAAGGGTTTGGGCGAAACAGTGAACGAAATTAAAGAACTTTTTTCGACTTTCGAATCGATCGAAAAAATAGCTTTTAGTTGCTGCGATGAGCCAGTTGTAGTCGATAAATTAAACTTGTTGAGTAGAAAAAATGTAATTGTTTGTGGAATCGAATCGCATGTATGTGTGTTGCAGACAGTATTAGATTTAAAAGAAGCCGGTTATGTTCCTGTTGTAGTAACAGATTGTATTTCGTCGCGTAAGGTTTCTGATAAGGAAATAGCCTTAAGACGGATGATTCATGAAGGAGCAATTTTGACAACATCTGAATCTATTCTTTTTGAGCTTACCCGTCGAGCTGGAACCGATACTTTTAAAGCAATCTCGAAATTGGTGAAATAGTATGAGACAGGTTTATGCTATTGGCGAAACGGTTTACGATATTATATTCAAAGAAAATCAAGTGCAAACTGGTCGTCCCGGCGGGTCGATGCTCAACAGTGCTGTTTCGATGGGGCGTGCTAGATTACCTATTCATTTCATAAGTGAATATGGTTGCGATGAAATTGGTAATATGATCGATCATGTTTTGAAAGATAACTCGGTCAATACGCACGATGTTTACCGCTTTCCCGATGGTAAAACAACTGTAGCTATAGCTGTGATGGATCAAAAAAACAATGCTCGTTATAATTTTTACCGCGATACTCCTCAAACAAGGCTCAACAAAGCATTTCCCAGTTTAAACGATGGCGATATTCTATTATTTGGATCATATTATTCCTTGGCACACGAAATCAGAGAAAAAGTTTTTACGTTTGTCGATGCTGCAAAACATTTAAATGCACTTATAATTTACGATCCAAACTATAGAAATGCTCATTTGCACGAGCTGGAAAAGCTTCGTCCAATTATTTTAGAAAATTTTAGTCTTGCAAGTATCGTTAAAGGTTCCGACGAAGATTTTAAGCTCATATTTGGTGCTACAACAGTTGATGAGGCTTTCAGAGAAGTGTCGAAATACTGTCCGTTTTTGTTTTATACCATGGCCGATAAAGGGGTTTATTTCATTTCTAAAGAAAAAAAGATATATGTTCCAACTCATAAAATATCACCGGTGAGTACGATAGGAGCAGGTGATAATTTTAGTGCCGGAATAATTTATGCTTTGTACAATGAAAAAATAAAACAATCGGAGCTTGCATTACTTTCAGAGCAAACTATAAAAATGCTTATTGAATCTGGAATTGAATTTGCGACCGATGTTTGCCTTAGCTACGACAATTATATTTCACAAAAATTTGCCAATAGTTTATTTCACAAAAACTGAATAAGGTATTAATAACATAATAAATGTAAGTATTGATGCTGCTACAATTCCCCACCTGAAATTAAAACGTTTGAATAAGCTATAAGCTATCCACCACAGCAAGAAGGCTGCAAATATTTTTATAATAAATAGGTCAAAAGAATAAAGCATTGCTTTTAAATCGAAATGTATAGCAATGAGCTGGTTTAATGGTCCTAAAACGAGACCTGTTATTAGAAAAAGCCAAAATGTAATAAGTGTATATTTTTTCAATGCATAGAAGTTAAATGCTGCATAAAACCCGGTGAAGCAGGAGAAAAAAATACATATAAAAACCAATATATAAAAAGAATAATACAATACGTCTGGAACTTCAATTTTATAATTGAGAAAAATCGGTTTTTCTTTAAATAATATGTAAGTAACATCGTCTTTGTTTAAACTTATGTAATATACTATTCTAGAGTTTGGAGTTTTTGCAGGAAGTAGTGAGTTTAATTGATGATTCATGTGAACCATTTTAATGGTTTGCCACTGTTTGTCTTTTCTTATGTCGCGATAATGCATTTTACCATTGACCAATGTGTCATTTATGGGAAATTCGATAAGGCAATGACTGTTTCCAATATGTTCAACAGGGAAATGTAATTTATATTTTTCATTTCCTATATAGATATCCTTTGCAACCGGATAATTATTGTTGTTTATTCTGAGAAAAAGAACAGTAATTAAAGCAATAATGAACGAAATTGTTAAAAATAGTATTCTTCGTTTTATCATCTGCATTTTATTGGAAGTATGAGAGTTTAATTATATATTAAGCAAATATAGCTTTTATTTTTATTTTTCAATTCTAGTATTTTCAATTTTTTTATAGCCAATCTTTATAACGAATAATGTAAAATATTTCATAACTATTTATATAATATTAATATAATCAATACTACATAATTTAACTAATTAGTTAAATTATGTAGTTAAAAAATTTGGATAAATAAATAAGTTAACTTATTTTTGCTTTCAGATTAAATCAATTTGTTTAACTGTATGGTTAAAGTAACGGATAACGAAAAAAATACCGAGGAGCTCATATTTGATGCTGCTCGCGAGGTATTTATTGAAAAAGGTTTTGAAGGAGCTCGGATGCAGGACATCTCGGATCGTGCGGGTATCAATAAGGCACTTTTGCATTATTACTATCGGACAAAGGAGAAGTTATTTGCATCTATTTTTGAGTTGGTTATGAAACAAGCCATTCCTTCTATGGTTAAATTTATGGAATCTGAAATGTCGTTGTTTCAGAAAATCGAATATTTTGTTGAAAATTACATTAGCCTTATTCAAAAGAATCCATACATCCCATTTTTTGTTTTAACTGAAATAAACCGAAACCCCGATAATATTGCAAATATTTTTAAAAAGATTTTTGATAAGAAAGACAATCCCTTTAAGAAGTTTTCAAAATTAATCAACGATGAAGTTGAGAAAGGCGTTATTAATCCTATAGAACCTGAGCAATTAATTGTAAATATGATAGCAATGTGCCTGTTTCCATTTATTGCAAGGCCAATTATACAAACCATTATATTCGAAGGCGACAAGGCGCGATACAACGATTTTATCGAATCGCGCAAAAAGGAGGTTTATAAATTTATCATCCATTCAATTGAAAAACGATGAGACGAATTATTTATGCATTGTTAATGTTGCAGCTCAGTCTGCAAGCACAAAATCAAAAAGTTACTTTGGCCGATTGCTATATAGGTGCAAGAGAAAGACATCCTTCATATAGTGACCAATTGCGAATTCAACAAATAAACAAATTAAAAGTTGAAAATGCCGGAATACAATGGCTTCCTCAGCTTTTCCTTAACGGACAAGCCAACTATCAGTCCGATGCAATTGATCTGAGTATTCCGATTAGTTTGCCCAATCAAGCACCGACTTTCAAACGTATTCAAACCGATAAAGACCAGTACAAAGCAACTGTCGATGTTAGCCAACTATTGTTCGACGGGGGAACAGTGAAGGTGCAAAAACAAATAGCCGAATTGTCGACTCAAACAGACGTTCTACAAACTGAAGTCGATATCCATAAAGGAAAAGAGCAGGTCAATCAGGTATATTTCTATATGCTTATATTGAAACAAAACGAGCACTTGTTGCAAACTACAGTCAATAATCTATTGGAAAAGCGCAAGTCGATCGAATCGGGCGTAGCAAATGGTTTGCTCAATGAGAACGATTTAAGACTTATCGATGTTGAGCTTATGAAAATAAAGCAACAAATTAAAGAGCTTCAGATTGCTTATACAGCCAATGTTAATGTGTTGGCTGAAATCACAGGACTCAAACTCGATACCTCGGTTCAATTGGTATTGCCCGATTCAATTAATGACGTAAATGATTCATTGTCGCGTTCAGAGCTCTTGTTGTTCGAAAGTCAACGAAAAACAACCGATCTGTCGAAGCAACTTTTGCAAACCCAACGAGTACCTAAGTTGTATACTTTTGGTCAGCTTGGATACGGGAAACCCGGACTCAATATGTTGGGCAACGAATTCAATACATTTTATATTGTAGGTGTTTCGCTCAAATGGAATATTTGGGATTGGAATAAAACCAACAGAGACAAACAAGTGTTGGGACTTCAAAAAGAACAAATATCTTCGAAAGAAACGCAATTCGTACGAAATATTAAAATTGCCGAAGAAAACTACCGTTCAAAAATTGAACAACTCGAAAGTGCTGTAGTGTCTGATGGTCAAATAATTGAATTGCATAAAGAAATTGTTTCGAAGAACTCGCTTCGTCTAGATCAAGGTTTAATTACCACTACCGAATATCTCAACTCTGTAAGTGCCGAAACAATTGCAAAAATTCAAGGCGAAGTGCATAAAATACAGCTTCTGCAAGCTAGGTGCGATTTGAAGATTTTAAAAGGGAACTAAACATTATTGAAATTTAATATTGAACAATATGAAAACACATTTTTTACTAATAATTACAGCATTTTTGTTAATTTCTTGTGGCGGAAATAAAAGTGACTCCGATGCTTTTGGCAATTTCGAAGCTTTAGACTTACTTATTGGTGCTGAAGCGCAAGGCAAAGTGCTGAATCTTACAATTAGTGAGGGACAGGTATTGAAAGCTGGCGAAGTAGTTGGGTTTATAGATACATTGGGTTTATATTTAAAAAAAGAACAATTATTGGCTCAAAAAGATGCTGCAACAGCTCGTTATAGTCAAATAGATGCGCAAATAGCTGTTCAACAAGAGCAGAAACAAACTCTTTTGAAAGAAAAGGAACGATTCGAAAAGCTGGTACAACAAAATGCTGCACCTGTAAAGCAACTCGACGATATCAATGGTCAATTGTCGGTAATCGAAAAACAAATTGCATCTACAAAAACACAAAATTTCAGTTTGTCGAACGAGCTTAAGGCTCTTACATTTCAGGTTTATCAAATAAACGATCAAATAAAGAAATCTGTAATAAGCAATCCATCAGCCGGTACAGTTCTTGAAAAATATATTGAGGCAGGCGAAATTGCCAGTCCGGGCAAAGCCATCTATAAACTTGCAGATTTGAGTGTAATCAAGCTCAAGGTTTATATTTCGGGTAGCCAGTTGGGTCAAGTAAAATTGGGTCAAAAGGTTAAAGTGAGAGTCGATGCCGGTAACGATGAAATCAAAGAATATGAAGGGACTATCAGTTGGATTTCGGAGCAATCGGAATTTACTCCAAAAATAATTCAAACACGCGAAGAACGTGTAAACCTTGTGTATGCAATGAAAGTAGATGTTGTCAACGATGGTACTATGAAAATAGGGATGCCTGGAGAAGTGAAATTTTAATAGAGTACGTAAAGAATGTCAGCAAATACTAAAATATTGATAGACAATGTTTCGAAAAGCTTCGAAAAGACGAATGCTTTGAAAAATATTACGTGTAATATTAATGAAAATGAGTTGTTTGGCTTTATAGGTCCCGATGGAGCCGGAAAAACAACATTGTTTAGGTTGATTATTACATTGTTGGTGCCAACAAAGGGTACATTGACTGTCGATGGATTGGATACAGTCAAGGACTTTAAAAAACTTCGGAATATGTTGGGATATATGCCCGGACGTTTTTCGCTTTATCAGGATTTGAGCGTCGAAGAGAACCTGAACTTTTTTGCAACCATTTTTGGAACTACCATTGAAAAGAATTACGACCTTATAAAAGACATATACCAACACATTGAGCCATTTAAAACACGTAAAGCCGGAGCTTTATCGGGAGGTATGAAGCAGAAGCTGGCGCTTTCGTGCGCTCTTATTCATCGTCCGAAAATATTGGTACTCGACGAGCCTACAACAGGTGTCGATGCTGTATCGCGAAAGGAATTTTGGCAGATGTTAAGTTCCATTAAAGAGCAAGGGATTACAATTGTTGTTTCTACACCTTACATGGATGAGGCAAGTCTCTGCGATCGAGTGGCATTGATGCAAAATGGTTCAATAATGACAATTGAAACTCCTAAGGAAGTGGTCGATCACTTTGGAGAAGATTTATGGGCTATTCGTTCAAAAAACATGTATAAGCTTATGAACGATCTGAATTCGAGTGGACTTTGCAACAGCGTGTTTTTATTTGGGCAATTTGTTCATATAACCCTTTTGCCAGGTATTTCGTCCGATATTGTTTTGAAAGAAGTCGAAAAAGCTGGACATACCGATGTCGAGATGCATCTGGAGACTCCGTGCATCGAAGATTGTTTCATGAAATTAATGAAGCTATCATGAACAGTGAGAAAATTATAGAAGTAAAAGATTTAGTCAAGCGATTTGGCGATTTCACAGCCAACGATCATTTGACATTCGATGTTTTTCAAGGAGAAATTTTTGGGTTTTTAGGGGCCAATGGTGCGGGGAAAACAACCGCGATAAAGATTCTTTGTGGTTTGTCTTCTCCAAGCTCTGGTTTGGTAAAGGTTGCCGGTTTCGATGCTCATACTCAAACCGAGAGTATTAAGAGAAACATTGGTTATATGAGCCAAAAGTTTTCGCTCTATGGCGATTTGACTGTTTATGAAAATATTCAGTTTTATGCAGGTATTTATGGAATGAGAAGAGCAGAAATTAAACAAAGAGCCATTCAATTGTTCGATAAACTCGGTTTGGGAAACGAACGTAATATGCTTATTCAGGATATTCCGCTTGGCTGGAAACAAAAGTTGGCTTTTTCGATTGCAGTTTTTCACCGACCCAAAATTGTTTTTCTCGACGAACCAACCGGAGGGGTCGACCCCATTACCCGTCGGCAATTTTGGAATCTAATATACGATGCAGCAAACGATGGTATTACAGTGTTTGTAACTACGCATTATATGGACGAGGCCGAGTATTGTAACCGAGTGTCGATTATGGTCGATGGGCGCATTGCGGCTCTCGATACGCCAGATGGGCTAAAACAGCAGTTTAACGCTGCAAATATGGATGAGGTGTTTTATATTTTGGCTCGTGGGAAATAATGTGGAAATGTGAAAATGTCAAATGTGGAAATGTGCAAATTTATTAAAATTTTGGATTGCAATATTATTAAAGGTTCTAATGAAGTGATGTGTGGGTTTTCATTTTCAAATTTGCTCATTCGAAATTTTCAAATTAATAAGATATGAATGCTTTTAAAGGTTTTGTAATAAAGGAGTGTTATCACATATTTCGCGACAAGCGAACTTTGTTTGTGCTGTTTGGTATGCCTTTGGCAATGATGCTTATTTTTGGATATGTAATAACCAACGAAATTAAAGATGCCAATATTGCCATTCTTGATATGTCGAAAGACGATGTGACAAAGCAAATAACATCGAAACTCTCGTCATCGGGCTATTTCAAAATAAAAGCGTATTTAAACTCAGAGAAGGAGATCCAAGCCTATTTTAAAAATGGCAGTGTAAAGGAGGTAGTGGTGTTTGAACCCGATTTCGCTCAAAAACTTTTAAAAGAAGGCAAAGCAAGTGTTCATATTATTGCCGATGCTTCGGATGCTAATTTTGCCAACATTGTGACCGGCTATACTTCCAATATTATCAACAATTATAGTGCTTCAATGAATTCATCGGTAGGTCAGGTCATGCGGATTGTACCGGAAGTTAGAATGATGTACAACCCCGATATGAAAGGAGTTTTTATGTTTGTTCCCGGCATTATGGCATTGGTGCTAGTTCTAATTTCGGCTCTAATGACATCGGTTTCTATTGTTCGCGAAAAAGAAATGGGAACCATGGAGGTTCTGCTTGTTTCGCCACTTAAACCTTTGCAAATAATTGTAGGTAAAGTTATTCCGTATATTTTATTGGCGTTTTTAGATGCTGTTATCATTATTGTTTTGGCCAATTTTGTTTTTGAATTGCCCATAAAAGGAAGTTTGTTGCTATTGCTAGGCGAAGCTTTGTTGTTTATCCTTTTGGCATTGTCGCTGGGTATTTTTATATCGACCAACAACGATACACAGCAAAATGCCATGATGATTTCGATGTTGGCGCTTATGTTGCCAACCCTGTTGCTTTCGGGTTTTATTTTTCCCATCGACAATATGCCTATTTGGCTTCAGGTGGTGTGCCGCATCAATCCGTCGACCTATTTTATCGATATATTGAAAACCATAATGGAAAAGGGCTTAGGTTTCGCTTATGTATGGAAGCAAACATTGGTATTGGCTTTTGTAACTTTGTTTCTGTTGGTAGCAAGTTCCAAAAAGTTTAAAACCAGACTTGAATAAATTAATGTGCAAATGTGAAAATGTGGAAAAATTTCCACTGTTCACTGTTCACTGTTCACTGTCAATTAATTTACAAATGAGAACAATACTTACAATTATTAGAAAAGAATTTTTGCAAATTTTTAGAAATAAAATTTCAATTCCAATTTTATTTGTTGTACCAATTGTTCAACTCATCATAATTGTAAATGCTGCAACATTGGAAATCAAACACTTAAAGATGGCTGTTGTGGATTTAGACTTGTCGGCTACATCACGAAAAATGATTGAGAAATTCGAAGGAACCAATTTTTATAAAGTAGAATATCAGGTTAGTAGCTACAACGAAGCCCTTCGATTGCTCGACAATGGGGAAATAGACTTGATTGTCAATATTCCCAACAATTTCGAACGTCAGCTTGTACGCGACAATAGTGCCAAGGTTCAACTATCGGTCAATGCAATAAATGGTACAACCGCTGCTATTTCGGCAGCCTACTTAGCCAATATTATCTTGGATTTCAACAAGGATATTGTAGTAGAGCATTTGGGTAAAAGCATTACAAGTATTCAGCAACAGAGAATATCTGTTATACCGGCATTTTGGTACAATACCGAGCTAAATTATACGTCGTATATGGTGCCGGCAATATTGGTTATTTTGGTAACCATGATAGGAATGTTTTTGGCTGCATTGAATCTTGTACGAGAGAAGGAGATGGGGACCATTGAACAAATAAATGTTACGCCAATTAGAAAATATGAATTTATTATTGGCAAATTAGTCCCTTTCTGGATTTTGGCATTGATCGAATTTAGTTTAGGCTTAGGCTTTGGAAAATTGGTTTACGATATTCCTATAGTAGGAAGTTTACCTTTGCTGTATTTGGCAGCAGGCATATATCTTGTAATAGTTTTGGGCTTGGGATTGTTAATCTCAACTGTAACCAACACCCAGCAACAAGCCATGTTTATTACATTTTTTGTAATGATGGTATGTGTAATGATGAGTGGCATTTTTACTTCGGTCGAAACCATGCCCAAATGGGGGCAATACGTCGATTTGTTAAACCCCGTATTTTATTTTATGAAATGTGTACGAATGATACTGCTCAAAGGGTCGTCGTTTATGGATATAAAAACTGAGATAATTTCTATGTTTGTTTTTGGTATTGTAGTAATGACATTGGCTGTAACCCAATACCGTAAAACAACATAGCATATTATTTATTTTCAATTATAGTTCTTAAAATTGAAATAGGTTTTACGGCAGTTTTTTCGGAACTTATCAATATAGTATCTTTTCCGGCAAAGCAAACAGCCTCGGTTTGGTATCCTGCATATTGAGGATATTCATACCGACCAATGATTTTAAAGTTCGAGTAATCTAAACAAAGCATATAAGGCGTGTAATCGGCATAGGCAATTAAAAAAACATATTGTTTGTCGGGCGATATACAGGCTCCTGTAATTAAACCTTCGCTATCGATACGTTTTATTCTTTCAATTGAATATTTTCCTTGTTTTGTAGGAAAACCATAAATGTCGCTTTTGGAATGTACCCAGTTCTTGGTAAATAAAAATATACTATCGTTCGATGCAATTATGGCTTCGCAATCGTAAGCAGAATTGCTCAATTTCAGAGGTTTACGTTTGTCGTTGTACGAGAAAGTGATTAGTTCGGAAGAAACTTTTTTATTTGATTTGTCGAGCAAATATTCTTTATTGACTTTGTAAATGTGTAGTTCCTGACGAGCTCCTTTGTTGTCGCCAACATCTCCAATATATATGAAATTATCGTCTTGTGTAATATCCTCCCAGTCTATATTTTGGGCATTGTCGATATACACTTTCCTTTCAATAGCATGACTGTATCTATTAAGTGCAAATAAACATGCCTCACCGCCACTATCGTTGAATGTCCATAGCATATTGTCGAATAGAATTAATCCGGAAGTTTCTTCAATTTCATTCGTTATTTTATTATTTAAGACTATAAGATTGGTAAGGCTCGGCGCAATTTTCTGACTATAAGCAGTGGTGTTTAAAATAGTAATGATTACAGTTACTATGTAAAAATGTTTTGACATAAGAAATAGTATTAAAATACAAATTTAGAAAAAAACAGATATTGACCTTTCAAATTATATCTCAATCTTTTTATACATTTGGCATTTGGTTTTAAAAACTATTGGATTATGCGTAATATTTGGATATTATTTTTGTTTTTGATTTCTCCGCAATTGTTTTCTATCGAAGAAGCTGTAGTTTATTCGCCCGACAAAAGGATTTGTTTAAGAGTTCATAAAACTGACAGTATAGCAGGGAAAATTTATTATTCGATAGATTTCAAGAAAAAAAACATTGTCGATAGTGCTAGTTTTTCGCTCGATTTTAAAGATTCGCCAAGTATTTTCGATAGTTTAGAATTTATATACTGGAACTCTTTTGAAGAAAACGAAAGCTGGGAACGTGTTTGGGGCAAAAGAAAAACAGTAAAAGATAATTTTACAGAAATTACAGCTCGATACAAAGAAAAAACACGATTGAGAAGGAATATAAACCTGGTTTTTAGGTTGTACAACGATGGTATAGCGATGCAATATTATCTTCCTTATCAGGAATCGTTGCTGAAAATCAATATAGTGAATGAAAATACGGTTTGGAATTTCAATGCCAATCACGAAATTTGGGCTACAAAGTGGCATACATTTGAACAAGCACAGGAAAGCCCATTTTTGCAATATAAAATTAGCGATATTAAGAATAACGATCTTTTGGGTACACCACTTTTAATAAACTTTGGCGAAAACCGGTGGGGAGCAATGATGGAGGCCTCGTTATCGAATTGGGCTGCAATGTGCATTAAACGAGACACTTCAAAGGCTTATAATTTTTACTCGAAGTTGTCACCACTTTATTCCGATTCAAGCCTTGCCGTAATTACAAATGCTCCACGTTATTCGCCCTGGCGGGTACTTATGTTGGCCGAAAATCCTGGAAAGTTTATCGAATCCGATATTTTACAAAATTTATGTAGCAGTTCTATGATTGTAGACCCCACGTGGATAAAGCCCGGGAAAGCTGCATGGGATTGGTGGTGGAGTGGGAAATATGCACCAGAAGTAAATTTTAAGGTAGGATCAAATACCGAAACCATGAAGCATTATATCGATCTGGCTGCGGAAATGAACTGGCAATATCAAATTGTCGATTGTATGTGGTATGGCAATCCGTTCGATACAACATCAAAAGTACAAAAAGCACCAAATCCCAATAGCGATATAACCAAATCGAACCCCGAAATAGATATTCCCGAACTTGTTCGCTATGCGAAGTCAAAGGATGTTGGAATTATTCTTTGGATGCATTGGAAACATGCCGAAAAACAAATGGAAGAAGCATTCTCGTTATATGAGAAATGGGGTGTCGCAGGTGTAAAGATCGATTACATGAACCGTAACGATCAGGCAATGGTCAATTTTTATCATAAAGTAGCCGACAGGGCTGCGAAGCACCGACTATTAGTCGACTTCCATGGGGCAATGATGCCAACCGGTTATAGTCGCGTATACCCCAACATGATTACTCGCGAAGGTGTTTTGGGTAACGAATTTAATAAATGGAGCAAATTTGTTACCCCAGAGCATTGTGTTACTTTGCCTTATACCCGAATGTTGGGAGGTGAAATGGATTTTACCCCTGGAGGATTTCTTAATTCTACGAAAGATAGTTTCAAAGTGGTTGGTTTCGATGCACCTGCTCCACAGGTAATGGGAACACGTTGCTTTCAACTGGCTATGATGGTAATTTACGAGAGTGCTTTACAGGTTATGTGCGATGCTCCGTTTAATTACCGAAACCAACCTGGCACCGATTTTCTGAAAATGGTACCTACTACCTGGGACGATACTCGGTTTGTCGATGGCGAAATAGGTCAATACATTGTAGTTGCCCGCCGTTCGGGCTCCGATTGGTATTTGGCTGGCATGACCAATTGGACCGAGCGCACAATCGATATTAAGTTAAATTTTCTCGAATACAACAGATTGTATGAGGCCGAGATTTGGAAAGATGCACCCGATTGTAATATCGATGCTCGAAAACTCGTTAAAGAATCTCGTAATGCCGATAAAATTACAGTGCTTAATATGAAAATGGCTTCTGGTGGAGGCTTTGTAATTAAGCTCAAACAAGTTGAGTAAAACTCACTTGCTTCGGATTATTTTCGGTTTTGGGCCTTTTCTGATTTCTTCTATGGGTTGTCTGAAATCGTAGTTCGAATAGAAAACCCAACTGTTATTCTCCATTTTAAATGCATCGTAAGTAAAATCGGGACCGTAATACTTGTAAATATTGGTATGTAAAGGTTGGTCGGGTGCCAAATGATCAAATACTATTGCTTTTTGGCTGTCGTAATATTTTAAACCCATCGATGCTTTATTAGAGTATTCGAAAATCATTCTAACATTTTTTTTGGTTGCAACATTTAAAATTGGGTAACCAAAAATAATTTTCCCATCGTCTCTAATTTGTAGTGTTTCAATTACTTTTGATGTGGTAAATATACTGTTGTAGCGAGTGCCAAGTAATGTGTATATGGTTGTTTTATTGTTTTTTATAGGTATTATTTTGTAATACAATGCTCCATACCATTGTTGTGGCGACATTCTTTTCAATATAAGTTCGTCGCGGTTAATCTCATGTTGGGTTTCAGAAAGTTTAACCACCAAGCATTTCCCATTGTTGCCAGGTCTGAATTGAATAATTCCAAAATGTTTCCCGGTGCCATCTTTTTCAATATAATTCCATTGTATTAGTCGAAATGCATTATCGGGGGCGCTTGTAATGCCAATATGCTTAAAATTGGCAAATTTTAAATAGAAAGAACTGCTATCTGTCAAAAATTCAGAGAATTTGGTATAAATGGTATCGGAAATTTGTTTTTTTAAAGAATCGGGACCCATTTTGAGTTTATAAATACTATCCGATAAGGCATTTAATTCATTTTCTATTGAAAGGTTTTGGGTTTGAGAAAATGAACAATTAATAAGTGAACTAAGAATAAAAATGGAAATAAAGATTCGTTTCATGTTTTTATTAAAATGAAAGCAAAAATATAAAGAAAAAATGAAGCTGTTTATTTTACAATAAGATTTATATCGTCCATGAGTTTGTCGCGGTACGATTTGCCAATAGGAATCGACTTTATACCTTCTGTAGTTTTTATAAGTATAGCATTGTCTTCAATCTCTTTAATGGCGCTGGTGTTAACGATAAACGAACGGTGTACTCTCGAGAATCGTTGTGTAGGAAGTTTTTGTTCGACCGATTTCATGGTAAAATGAATGGTAAACTTCTCATTGAATGTATTGAATATGACATAGTTTTCGAGCGCTTCGACAAATAATATTTCTTCGTATCTTAAACGAACCAGCGATGAGTTTTTCTTTATAAAAATTTCGTCTTTTCCTAGGGCTCCCTTTTGAAATTTCTTTTGAGCTTTTTCAATTGCTTTGAAGAAACGAGTATATGTAGGTGGTTTCAGAAGGAAGTCGGTTACATCGTAATCGAATGCATTGAGTGCATATTTATCTTTCGAAGAGCAAACGATAATTTGTGGTGGATTTTGCAATGCTTCCATGAAATCGATACCGGTCATTTCGGGCATTTCGATATCGAGAAAGATAAGATCTATATTGTCGTTTTGTTTAATAGCATTAATCGCACTTAAAGCCTTGTCGAAGGTGCCAATAAGATTAAGACTTTCTGTTTTATTTACAAACTCCTCAATAAGCTTTAATGAAAGTTTGTCATCATCGATTATAATGCAATTCATTGAGTAAATGTTATAGGTTTTTTTGCCTCTTTATCAAATATAAATAAAATTTTTAGTTTTTTTATATTTATTTAAAAGTTTCTTAAGACAAACCTAATGGTTTTTTTTATAAAAACAAATAGCTTACATTCAATATGTCAATAAATTATTTTCTAATTTATATCGTTCTTCAATCAGTTCGCTTTTTTTAATAGTATTTCGAAGCCATTTTGTTTTCACTTCAATGAATTCTTTTTCTGACAATTGCCAGTCGATATTCGTTTGCCTCAGTCTCGTGGTTAATGTATATAAAAAAATGGCTGCACTAACCGAAATGTTTAAGCTTTCGGTAAATCCAACCATGGGAATGCTAATAAATTCGTCGGCTTCAGATTTTACAGCATCTGAAATTCCTGTTAGTTCGGTTCCAAAAAACAATGCAATTTTTCCTGAATTCAGATCGATATTTTCGGGTGTTTTGCTTCCTCCATGTGGCGAAGTTGCTACAATACGGTAACCTTCATTCTTCAGTTTTTTTATTGTTGTTTCGGTTTGTTTGTATTTTTCGATATCGACCCAGTTGTTGGCACCTCTGAGCACATCGGCATTGATACAAAATCGATTGATTTTTTCAACGATATGAATATTTTGAATACCCATACAATCGCAGGTTCTTATAACGGCACTTGCATTTTGCGATTGGTAAATATCTTCCAATACAACAGTAATATAACGAGTACGGTTTTGAAGCACTCGATTTAAAGTTTCTATTCTATTGTTGGTCAGAAAATTTTCAAAATAGTTGCAAATCTCTTGCTCGTACATAATTACAACTACATATTACTAATTATTTCTGTTCCAAATTCGGAGCATTTGAGCAATGTAGCACCTTCCATAAGTCTTTCGAAATCGTAAGTAACTCGTTTTTTTGATATTGAACCTTCTATACCTTTTACAATAAGTTTGGCAGCTTCGTGCCAGCCCATGTATTCGAGCATCATTACTCCCGAAAGGATAACCGAACCTGGGTTTACTTGGTCTTTGCCAGCATATTTGGGAGCTGTTCCATGCGTTGCCTCAAAAATAGCGTGTCCGGTAATATAGTTGATATTTGCTCCGGGGGCTATTCCAATTCCTCCGACAATAGCTGCCAAAGCATCTGAAATATAGTCGCCATTGAGGTTCAAGGTTGCAACAACAGAGTATTCGGCAGGACGAAGAAGTATTTGTTGAAGAAATGCGTCGGCAATCGAATCTTTTATAATAATTTCTTTTCCGGTTTGGGGGTTTGGGAATTTGCACCAAGGACCATTGTCGATTTCAACTGCACCAAATTCGCTTTTGGCAAGCGCATAAGCCCAGTCGCGAAAGCCTCCTTCGGTATATTTCATTATATTCCCTTTGTGAACAATAGTTACAGAGGGCTTGTTGTGGTCTATTGCGTATTTTATAGCAGCTCTAACAAGCCTTTCGGTACCTTCTTTCGACACTGGTTTTATTCCGATGGATGACGATTCGGGGAAACGAATTTTATTAACGCCCATTTCTTTTATCAGGAAGTTGATAATTTTTTTGTTTTCATCGGTACCAGCCATCCATTCGATTCCGGCATAGATGTCCTCGGTATTTTCGCGAAAGATAACCATATCAGTTTTGTGTGGCTCTTTTACTGGCGAGGGAACGCCATTGTAGTACTGAACCGGTCGTAAGCAAACATACAAATCGAGTATTTGACGTAAGGCAACATTGAGCGATCGTATGCCTCCTCCAACCGGTGTTGTGAGTGGACCTTTGATGGCTACTAAGTATTTATTAATAATATCTATGGTTTCTTGTGGAAGCCATTCTCCATTGATTTTGAACGATTTTTCACCTGCTAACACTTCTTTCCATTCAATTTTTCGTTTGCCTTGATAGGCTTTTTCTACGGCAGCATCAAATACTCGAACCGACGAAGCCCAAATATCTGGACCTGTTCCGTCTCCTTCTATAAATGGTATAATAGGGTTTGTTGGTACATTAAGTACGCCGTTTGAAATGGTTATTGCTTGTCCTGACATAGCTGTGATTTTATGGTTTAAAAAACGTCTTAACAGTAAAGATAACAAAAAAGTTCAATTTTCAACGTTTCGGTTTTGGGGCTTTTATTTGCCAGAAACTTAGAGTTTTTAATCAAAATCTAGATTGAATTGTTGTCTAAACTTTGCAACATTCGGATTTTTCTGAACAAAATATTTGTATTTTTCCTCGGCCGTATAGGGCGAATTATTTACTTCGTGTTCGGTCACCTGAGCCTCGAAATTTACATTTCCATTTTTCAGTTCTTTTCTGAGAAACAATACAAAATCGCTCTTAACAGTTCTTTCGAAGTCGTCGCGTTGGTTTTCGTTGATAAAAAGAAGTGAAATCTGATCGTTATTACTTATTGAAGGTGTTATCTGTACAAGTGTGTTGTACATTCTAGGTTTATCATCTTTTATGGTTTCAACAAACTGTAAATATGCCCTTTTTAAGTGATCAATTGTGAATGCATTATTTACAGAGGGTTTCTCAATTTCCTGACTTGAGATTTGTAAGGGTTTATCTTCTTTTTTTTCTTGTGTTGAAGTTGCCAATCCCAATGCAGTTTTAACAGAATACGATGGCATTACCACCTTTTTTATTTCTGTAGTGGTCGATGTTATTGGACGACCCGATACTGAGCTTGATGGAGTGGTTGAATTTTCGGGGTAGGGTATGCCTTTTTCTGCAACAGATTTGGCTGCTAGCTCATTTTTTTTTTTAATGCCTGAATATTACAAAGCTGAACAAGTGCGAGTTCTACATGTAGGCGTTGGCTCTTGCTTTGTCTGAAATTAATATCGCATTGGTTGCAAATAACAAGGGCATCGAATAAAAAATCGGCCGGACAACTAGCCGATTGCTGTTTGTAGCGTTCTTTAATATTCTGACCCACTTCGAGCAATTGCAGTGTAACTTGTTCTTTACAAACTAGTATATCGCGTAAGTGTTTGCTGAGACCATTGATGAAATTATGCGCATCGAAACCATCGGTAAGTATCTCATTAAACAAAAGAAACGATTCCGAAATATTTCCTTTCAAAAAAGCATCGGTTAGTTTGAAAAAGTAATCGTAATCGAGTATGTTGAGGTTTTCGATTACGCCTTTGTATGTAATATTGTTTCCCGAGTAACTTACTATTTGGTCGAAAATTGATAATGCATCGCGCATACCACCATCCGATTTTTGGGCAATAATGGTCAATGCATCGTTTTCGAATGCTACACCTTCTTTTTTTGCAATACCTTCTAGATGTTTTACGGTATCTTCTATCTGTATACGGTTAAAATCAAATATCTGACAACGCGAAAGTATCGTGGGTATTATTTTGTGTTTTTCGGTAGTCGCTAAAATGAACACTGCATGGCGAGGAGGCTCTTCCAATGTTTTGAGAAAGGCGTTGAATGCCTGATTCGACAACATGTGAACCTCGTCGATAATATATATACTGTATTTTCCTACTTGTGGCGGTATTCGAACCTGATCTATAAGGGTTCGTATGTCTTCTACAGAGTTGTTCGAAGCAGCATCGAGCTCGTGTATATTGTACGAACGCGATTGGCTAAATGAAAGGCACGATTCGCATTGTCCACAGGCTTCAAGTTCGGGGGTAAGATTAAAACAGTTGATGGTTCGGGCAAAAATACGAGCACAGGTTGTTTTTCCTACTCCACGAGGACCACAGAACAAGTATGCTTGTGCCAAATGGTTGTTGCGTATAGCATTTTTTAGCGTGGTCGTAATTGATCCTTGTCCTACAACTGTGTCGAACGTTGCAGGGCGATATTTACGAGCCGATACTATAAAATTTTCCATACAAATTTTAAATTGTTGCAAACCTAATGGAAAATTTCGAAACTCATGAAAGATCGTTGAAGGAAATATTAACAAAAAAACGACATGTTGTGAATTACCGGTAATTAATGGAGGTAATTGTTAAAAACTCTTTGATATCTGTTTTTGCTTTTCAGTCGAATAGTCTACGATATTGCTACTTTTGAACTTTTATAATGAATCGAAAAACGTGAAAGTCTGTATTGCCGAAAAACCAAGTGTTGCCAAGGAAATTGCCCGCATATTGAAAGCCGGAATCCGTAAAGATGGCTATTTCGAAGGAAATGGGTATCAGGTAACGTGGACTTTTGGTCATTTGTGCACACTCAAAAATCCCGACGATTACACCTCCGATTGGAAAGCATGGCGAATGCAGTCGTTGCCTATGATTCCGCCCCGATTTGGAATTAAACTTATAGATAACGATGGGGTTAAGAAGCAGTTCGATATTATAAAAAAACTTTTTGACGCTTGCGATGAGGTTATAAACTGCGGCGATGCTGGTATTGAAGGAGAGCTTATTCAACGTTGGGTTCTTACAAAGGCTGAATGTTCCAAACCCTTGAAACGATTGTGGATATCGTCGATGACCGATGAAGCCATTGAAGAAGGTTTCAAAAAACTAAAAGATGGTAAGGATTTCGATTGCTTGTATGCTGCCGGAAATGCTCGTGCTATTGGCGATTGGTTGTTGGGCATGAATGCAAGCCGTTTGTATACTTTGAAGTATGCCGATGGAAAAGGAGTTTTGTCTATTGGTAGGGTACAAACACCCACCTTGGCATTGATTGTTCGCAGGTTTGAAGAGATTCAGAATTTTGTATCGAAAACATTTTGGGAAATTAAAACAAATTATCGGGGTGTAATTTTCAATTCGACCAACGGACGCTTCGATACTGTCGAAGATGCATCGCGTATTGTTGAGGAAATAAAAACTAATTTGTTCGAGATAGTATCGTTCGAACAGAAGAAAGGCAACGAAGCGCCTCCAAAATTGTTCGATTTAACTGCATTGCAAGTTGAGTGTAACAAAAAATTTAGTTTCACAGCCGACGAAACATTGAAATATATACAAAGTCTGTACGAGAAAAAAATGGTTACTTACCCTCGTGTCGATACTACTTTTCTGCCTACCGATATGTACTCCAAAATAGAAGGTATTCTCAAAAACATGGAGCCATACGCCAATTTTACGGCTCCTTTGCTCGGGAAGCCCATCAAGAAAAGCAAAAAAGTATTTGACGACACAAAGATTACCGATCACCATGCCATTGTTCCAACTGGTATCAAGCCTTCTGGCTTGATATTGGAAGAAAAACGGGTATACGACCTCATAGCCCGCCGCTTTATATCGGTGTTTTATTCCGATTGTATTGTTTCGAATACCACTGTTATTGGAAAAGTATGCACACACGAGTTCAAAGCAACCGGTAAAGTGATACTCGAAGATGGTTGGCGAGTGTTGTATCCCAAGAAAGATGATGAAAAAGATACCGATGCTTCGGAAGATCAAATAATGCCTCATTTCGAGAAAGGCGAAAGCGGCGAACATACGCCCGATTTGCTCGAAAGGCAAACACAACCTCCCAAAATGCTTACCGAAGCGACATTGCTTAGAGCCATGGAAACCGCAGGTAAGCAGGTCGAAGACGAAGAGTTGCGTGAACTAATGAAGGAAAACGGAATTGGACGACCTTCTACTCGTGCCAACATTATAGAAACCTTGTTCAAACGCCGATTTGTAACCCGCGACAAGAAAAATCTGGTTCCCACGCAAACAGGTATTCAATTGATCAATACCATTCAGAACGAATTGCTCAAATCGGCCGAGTTGACAGGCATGTGGGAAAAAAAACTTCGCCAAATCGAAAAAGGCACTTACGACCCAAAGATTTTCTTGTCTGAAATGAAAGAAATGCTTTCGCAGTTAGTTGTTGAAGTTAAGCGCGAGAACCATAAAATAATTCAAATTGAGCAAGAAGCTTCGGTCGACGAAAAAAAAATGGAAAAACCTGAAAAACCCAAATCCAAAGAAGCTAAGAAACCGAAAGTCTAATTTCGAGTTTATTCATTCCAGATAGCCCAAGCTCTTTCGGCCTGCAAATGCAACATTTCTAAACCATTTTTGGTTGCAGCTCCTTTTTCTTTTCCTTTTTTTAGAAATAAGGTTTGCTCCGGATTGTAAACCAAATCAAATAATATATGCTTCGAACTAATGAATTCATAAGGAATTGAAGGGCAATTGTCGACATTGGGATAGGTGCCTAGTGGTGTTGCATTGATAATAAGAAGGTGATCTTCAATGGTGGTTTGATTAATGTCAGAATATTTTATTTCTTTTTCTTTGAGATCTTCGATCGATGCAGAAATATATTCGATATTGTTTTTTCGTAAAATATATTTGATGGCTTTCGATGCTCCTCCGGTACCCAAAATCAACGCTTTTTTATGATAGTCTTTTAACATGGGTTGTAGCGATTTTTCAAATCCATATACATCGCTGTTGAACCCCTTTAGCTTTATTCCTGCGTTAGTATGAATAATTTTCACCGTATTTACAGCTCCAATAGCCTGAGCTTCAGAATCCATCTCATTTAAAAATGGAATGACCTGTTCTTTGTAGGGTATTGTTACATTGAGCCCCGAAATACCTGTATTATCAATAAAAAGAGAAGGGAATTTTTGAATTGAATCTATCGGGAAGTTTCGGTATTCGCAATTTGTAATTTTTTCATTTTCAAACTTTTTTGCAAAATAACCGGCCGAAAATGAATGCCCCAAAGGATAGCCAACTAATCCGTATAATTTCATAGCCAATTTTTTTTATACAAAAATGCGACTTAATTTCGAGTTTTTAAAATTGAAAAGAAGTTTTTAAACAAAAAATACTTAATACATGTGGATATAAAAATACTTCAATTACTTAATGGAGCTAAGGAGGCGGAAGGGCTAACCGTTATAATAGATGTTTTTAGGGCATTTTCAACAGCCTGTTACTTATATAACCAAGGAGTAGAACGCATTATACCTGTAAGTTGTGTTACAGAAGCACTCGAATTAAAACAACTAAACCCCGATTACATCTTATTGGGCGAAGTAAATGAGCTTATTCCCGATGGTTTCGATTATGGCAATTCTCCAACTTTAATAAAGGGGATTGATTTCTCGGGTCGAACAGTTGTGCACCGGACAAGTAGCGGTACTCAAGGCCTGGTATATGCTCAAAAAGCTACCGAGATTATTACAGGTGGTTTTGTAAATGCCCCAGCTATAGTGCGATACATAAAAGAGAAAAAACCACAAAATGTTTCATTGGTTTGCATGGGGTATGCTACCATGTACCCAACCGAAGAGGATACATATTGTGCAGAATATATAAAGTGTGCCTTGGAAAATAAACTCTTTAATATGGAAGATGCTATTGAACATATAAAAAATACGAGTGGGAAGCGCTTGTTTGAGCCACAAAACCAAAATCACTCACCTAGTAGCGATTTTTTTATGTGCACAGATCTTGGACGATTCGATTTTGTTTTACAAGTAATTAAGGACAGCAAAGGGAGTATTACTTTAAAAAGATTTTTTGTTTAAAAGCAAATTGCGAACATATTTTGTTGTTAACGTAGAGTGTTTCTACACGCAACTCGCGGTGTGTTAAAAATAAGAAGTTGATATTTACGAAATCTATGAACTTAATAAAAAATTATTTTATTAAGTTCATAGATTTTAGATACTTAACAATTTCATTTTGGTGTTTAACTGTTAAAAAAGTTTCAAATTTTCCGGTAGGTCTAACTTCTTCACCATTTTTAGTAGAAACAATTTTTACAATTTCTCTTTTAAATTCGGGATCGGCACCTTTCTTAATCAAAAGGTCGATCATATCTATACTACAAGCTTCAAATAAAGGAGTAGTTATGTTGATACCGTCCTCATCTTCTTGCATATAGTTTACATCGGCACCATAAAAAATAAGCTTCTCGGCCAAGTGGGTATTGTCTGCCACTATCGCCCAAAGTAGTGTTTTGTTAAGTCTCTCTGGATCTACAGAGTCGTAAAAATCTTTTAAGTTTGGTAATTGGGATATTACATCAGGTATCAGTTCAAATTTATTGAGCCAAAGCTCAAGTTCAACAATATTTTGGAGTTTCGAAAAACTTTCGGGCAATGCAGAAAGTTGATTTAGAGCAAGATTTAACCTCATGAGTTGTTGGAGCGAACCAAATTCTGTTGGAAGCTCAATTATTTGATTGGCAAATAAACTCAATTCTTTTAAATTGCTAAGGTTGGCTAGATTTGTGTTAACTTTTTTTAATTGATTGGCTTCAATTTTCAAAACTTCCAAATTGGATATTTGGCAAACAACTCCCGGTATTTCTGCAAATTTATTGAAAGACAGATTTAAAGATCGAAGTTTAGGTAGTTTTTTAATTTCAAAAGGAATATCTGAAAACATATTGTTTGAAAGGTTCAACTCCTGAAGGTTTACCAAACACTCGATTTGTTTGGGCAATCGAGACATTTTCTTATAACTTAAATCAAGTTTGGTGACACTTTCGAGTTCTTCAGGAACATAAGTGATGTCTATTCTATTTTTTTTTGCCCAAGCAACAAGCTCTTTTCGTGTAGATTCGGGGGTTTTCTTGAAAAACATGATTGAAAATATTTTTACATTAAATTAATCAAATTTGATTTGATAGACTAAATATTTTTAAATAAAATACTAGAAAGGCTAAATATTTTTCAAAAAAAAAATACCAAAATTACATACATGGTATTTAGTGTTTTATATGCATTTGATAGATTGCTTAAAAATACCAAATAAATTGCTTATTGTCTGAGTTGATTGTTTCATACGTTCGTGGTGCGAACCAGAAGCAATTATAAAGTTTAGTGAATTGTTATTAAGTTCGTTGTAATAAATATTAAAAAGCTCTTGCCGTGCCTCGGGGTGTTCGCGCAAGGGATCGGGTTCCCAAGGAATATCAATGTTGCAAAGAATAAATAAATCGTAACCGCCGCTTATAATCCAATCTGCAACCCATCTAGGGTGTTTTTGGTATTTAAAATCCATCCAGGTTTTTATTACAAGCAAATCGGTATCGCAAAAAAGCACTTTGTTTGCCTTCTGGAGCATCTGCAATTCACTGTTCATTTGTTTCAAACCAATATGAACAACATCGTCGTATGTATATTGTCTATTAATGCTTTGTAGGTACTCGCGGGCATACTCGGGGTTGTAGCAGGTATCGTAGTACTCAGCCAAAGCAGAAGCCAGCATACTCTTGCCGGTCGATTCGGGACCGGTAATCGCGACTTTCAATATTCGATTTTCGATGCTTTGAGTTCTTTGTTCCATTCAATCCAACCATAAAATGCAAGAATGCTAAATATAAAATATTGAGCTGTAAAGAAGTACAATTCTTTGTAAAAGAAAATTCCGGTACAAATAATATCTAGTACAATCCAAAGTAACCAGTGCTCAACCCACTTTCGGGTCATCCAAATGGTACCAATAATACCAAAAACAAGAGAGCTTGCATCCCAATACGGAATAGCTGCATCGGTATATTTGCTAAACAAGTAGCCTGAACCTAGCATCAGTAATGTTCCAGATATTAAATAAGTAATGAGCCATTTTTGTTTTAGCTTAGATACCTTGAGTTTCGAATGGTTGGAGCCTCCATATAACCAGCTGTACCAACCATATAAGGTCATTACCAAGTAAAATACTTGTAATAATGCATCTTGATAAAGCTTTGCAACATAAAATACATATAGCGAAAGCAATACATTGATTAAGGCTACCGGCCAACACCAAATTATTTGTCTTGATGTGAGCCAAACTCCTAAAAGTCCCGTTATTGTTGCAACTACCTCGCTAATAAACTGAATATCTATCGATTTAATTAGCATTTAAAAGTCGCTCCTATCGGAATTTAGTATTTTCAATACAAAAATTGAATGTGGTACTTCAAACGATTTTTCTATCTCTTTGGTAAGGATTCCCATTACATCGGAATATTCGCCAAATATGTGAGTGCTTATTCCACTTGTTTTTACATCAATATTCTTGTATGTATTCAGTCGATCAATAAAATCTCTAATTGGTGGAATATATTTCTCGAGCAGAGGGTAATAGCTTATTTCTACAGATATTCTCATAACTTTGTTTATAAAATCAATTAAATGGCAAAGAAAACAAAATATTGAGGACTTTGAACCCTTGCATCTAAATAATTTTTATATTTGTTTAAAATATCAACTCCTATGATGAAATATATTAAACTTTATATTTGTTTAGCATTTTTGGTAATGTCTGAAAGCCAATTAGTAACAGCTGCAAAACCCAAAGAAAAAGAAATTACAGTACCTTGTATGGACAAGGGGCGCTCCGATTCGCAATATTTCAGAGCAGCAAGCTCGGCCAAAAGCAGCAGTCAAATTAGTTCAAAAGACAAATCGATGTTAGTTACCAAACAATTACTTTCGTCGCTCATTGGCTCAACCATCAAATCGGTTTCCAACAATTTTTCGAAAAGCATCGAAACATCTAAAGTTGATGGGTTTATGCAATCGTTCGACAACCTCACCAACGAGTTTGTAAACCAACAACTTCGTTTCATTACCATTACATGTCAAACTTCAAACAAAAATAAGGATGGAATGTTCGAAACTTTTACAGCCATTGAAATGCCAAAGGAGTTGTTGTTTGAGCAACTCAACAACAGCATTCTGCAAGACAATAAGCTAAAAGTCGATTACGATCAGGCAAAATTCAAAGAAATATTTGATGCCGAAATGAAAAAACTCGAATAAAATATACAAATTAAAAATCTGAAAATTTAAAAAAATACTTCTATGAAAAAGTTTATCAATATTTTAATAAGTCTTCTAATTATAGGGCAAGTTACGGTTTTGGCTCAAAAAGTGCTTGATAAAAGTGGCAAAAAACCCGACTGGGTCAATGGAATTGAAAAGGACTTTATTATTGCTTCAGGTTCGAGCGAAACTGTTGAAGGAGCTCAGCAAAATGCCTTGTTGCGTGTTAAAGAGCGAATTATAACCTCTATTGCCGAAAATGTACAAACATCGAGCGAGTATTACCGCAACGAACAGTCGGTTAATGGAGTATCGAACTTTATCGAAAATTTCGAAACATCGACCAAAACCAAATCGGCTGAGATTGGCTTTATTAAAGGAATATCGTTGAGCAACGTTACCGAGTATTATTGGGAAAAAGTTAAGGAAAAAGATGGAACACTTAAATATTATTACAGTATTAAGTACCCATTTAGCGAAATGGAGCTCAAAAAAATGGTGATCGATTTCGATATGGCCGACAAGCAACTTACCGAAGAAATGAATGACATACTCGATAGTATCAACAGTATTACATCGGTTGAGCAAATTACCCGTTACATTGCTTCAATGCAAGGTTTTTCAAAAGCCTTTCTCGATCAACGTAAAGAAAAAGCAAATCAGGGAATCAATGCCCTTCAGCAAATGCTCAATTCTATTGTGTTTGCTCAAGTCGACAATAAAATTGGAGTGCTTAAATATTCTTTAAAAATTGGCGATAAAACTATTGTTACTGCAACCAATCCAAAGGTGACTTCTAAATGTGCTACTGTTACCGACATTCAAAATAACCAGACCGAATGGGTAATTACATACAACTATTCAGCATGTTACGACGATCCTAGCAATGCCATTACTGTTGCTTACCCATTTAGCCCCAATGCTAAGAAAAATTTTAATTTCGATATCAATGCCAATAAAGCAGAGGTGTTTATTAAAGAAGCCATTGTATTGAGCGGTGGTACCGACGATGGTACCAGTATTAGTGGTGCAAAATGCAATATAACGCTCGTTTCGAAATACGATAGTCCGGTAAGTATCGAAAAACTTACATTAAATTTCGACAATTGTCCTCCTGTAGTAGTCGACAATATTGGTCTCCAATTTCAAGGTAAAGGAAATCAACTGCTATCGGTCGATATCTCGCAAGCATTGCCCAAAGACAAGACCACATCGACCAAGAAAGGAACCATTTCGGGTACATTACAGTATAAATCGATTACTGGCGAAGGTTTAACTTACAAAATTTTTAATCAGGCATTAAAAACAAGTTGGTAGTTTCTTAATAAAAAACATGAAGCCACTATTCTCATTATTACCGAGAGAATAGTGGCTTTTTTGTTTATGATTCCGATCGTAAAATGAAAATTTTTGATAACAAAGAATTAATTTTGAAAAAAAGTTCTGAAATGAAAACTGCGACAACAAAAGAAAAAAACTGGACACGTCCTGGTGTTAAGCTTACTCATGAAGAGTTTATTGCAGGAATTAAAGAAGCTGAAAAGGGACCATTTTATACAATTGATGAATTTGAAAGTCGCTTTGATAAATGGAAACAAGAAAAAGGGTACTGCTAAGTTCTAATATTGAATTGGATATTCGGAGTATTTTTGAATACGGTGTTGAAACTTTCGGACTTCGTGCAGCTGAAGAACACAAAAAACGAATATTGACTTTAACATACAATTTAAACGACAATTACCTCTTATATCCCGAATGTCGTCATATTCCTACAAAAAGTCGCATTTACAGAAATATAACTTGATTCACACCTCATTATCTATCGCATCACTAATGAACAAATTGAAGTTTTAAGAGTTTATTCATGCCCATTCGAGCATTTCGAAAATTCGGGGAGTAAGAAGCGTTAAAATATAAAAAAAACCGATGCCCATCTAGATTGGGGACATCGGTTTTTTTTATTTGGTTAAATTAAATGTTTATTTCGCACCACCAAACCAAGCATCCATTTTATAAACTGTTTCGGGTTGGTTTTTACCAAATTCAACACCAACTTCACGAGCAGCTTCAATGCGTTGTTTTTCGATATCAACAGAAGTATCGAATACCTTCATAGCAAAGTCCCAGTCGCGTTTTTCGAGTTCGAGAACTTTGGCTTTTACTTCACTTACAAAAGTATTAACATCGGGAACACATGCTGCTTCCGGATCAATATCTTTAAGTATAGTTGATGCTTTTGCTGCACCTTCGGCATTTTGAGCCCCAGCCCAAGCTGTTTTTGCTTCATTCAATTTCTGAGCACATACCTGATCTCTATATTTTTTGTAAATAGGTGTTACAGCGTCCATTGCTTGTGAGTAACATTCTTTACAAACATCGGGAACCGAACTGAGTTCAAAAATTGCTGCGCCGTATTGGTTTTGTGCTGCAAGCGATTCGGCTTTTTTCAAAATAAAATCGCATTGCGAATTGTAATATTCTACAATTTTTTTCTTGCCGGTTTCGACCATCACTTTCAGTTCGGGAGCAGCTGCTTTTACAGTTTTAAGAGCTTCAATATATGCCTTTGTTTCGTTTGCTCCAACACCTTTTGCTTGAATCGATGCACTTGCATATTTGGTCATAGTTTGGGCATCGCCAACAAAAAACATAATATCTAGTGTAAGTGCAGTCATAGGAGGAGCTGTGGCTGTTATATCTTTAGTCAAAACTGTAATATTTGCAGTAATTACAAATCGAGGATTGGCAGAACCTCCACCAGCACCCGACTGGGTAGCAACCTGATCGAGCTTGTTCTTCAATATATTTTTTGCAGCAGCTGGCATTTCGCCAATTTCTGGAACGTACGAGTGCAATGCTATGCGCGAATAGTCATCGGCCTTCGTTTCGTTGTTCTGGGCATGCAACATTGGTAAAACCAATGCTGCAAGTGCTATAATTAATAATTTTCTCATGTTTTATTTTTTATTTATCACCGATTACAATGGTTGCTTGTCCTAATCCTTTCATCATTAGTTTGCTGGTAACATTGAAAGGTGGATTTTTCAAAAATGTTTGAATGCCTCTGCAAAAACCACGAGCATCGAGCGCTTTGTTGTTTGCATCGTAAATTGGAATGCGAACTTGTTCAAACAACATCATGTTGGCAGATGCATCTGAAGTGCTGAAACGTCCACTAACGGTGTTTTTTTGCATCCATTCTTCGAGGTGCACACTAATTTCTTTACCATCTACTTCTGTTTCGAGGTCGTCGGCCCATGAGTCAAATTTCTTGATACGGACAATGATTTCGCGACCATTTTTGAACATATCGTCGAAATGGGCTTGTAATTGTACATTGTAATTGTCGATATGAGCCAATACTGCTTCTTCGAGAAGTATTGCCAATTCTGCAGAAAACGAAGGAGCTCCTGTTCCTGATGCAGAAGATATTTGCTTTCCAGTATATGGGTCAATTCCTTGTAATACAAATGTAATCGATTTCTTTGGTCCGGTAACATTAACAGTCCAAGTAACTTGAATAACAATATCGGCTTTGGCTGTTTTGTTTAACATATCGATCGGACTTTCGGCAACTGAGCCACCTTGTTTGCTTGTAAGCATTGCATTTTCGGCACTTTCAGCAGAAAGTTTTTTCAATTCCTGTTCGAGCAATTTACATGGGAAACCTCTGTCGGCCATTAACTGGCTTATTTTGGCTGTAACTAAGAGTAAGTCGCTACTTCCTTGAACTGCTTTTTTATAATCGGGAAGTTCTTCTTGTGTGCCCTGGTTGTCGAATGTAAGCATATAGCCATTTTGTTTACACCAATTGTCGCTGGGTACAACCATAAGGGTTGGTTTCTTTGCTTGACTAAAAGCGCTAACTGAGATTAATATAAGCGCTATTGAAAATATAAGTTTTCTCATTTTTTTTGATTTTTTGATTTTAAAATTTATTTATTCAGACAATGTATTTGTTCTGAAAACTTGGTTGCAATTAATATGAAAGTGAATTAAAAGCCAGAATCGAGTCCTCTAACAATACCGGCTGCTTCAAGTTCTTTGCGCAGATCGTCCTTCATAACCGATACTACAACTCCAATTTTATATTCCTTTCCAACTTTCAATACATCGCCCGAATCTAAGGCACCATCGTTCGAAACAGCAACATACCGGTTGAAACCGCCACGATCGTCGAAGAAACCATCAAAAAATTCTGCTTTTTCTTCTTCAATGGCTGGATTGTTTGCCAACGCTTTTTGCGAAGTACATCCTTGACCACCACCGGCAAATCCTTTGAAAATAACTCCGTGAACAGCGTTTTTCTTCGATTGCATAATGGCAACTTTAGGTTTTTTAGAATACGTCCATACTTTGATTAAATAAGTGCCCTGAACACCAATACCAACACATTCGATTTCGTAACGGTAAGCTTCCATGTCTCTTTTTGCTTTGTACTTAGCAACAGGTTGGCTAAAACTCGATACGCACATTGAAATAAAAAACACGCTGAGCGTGAAAATTAAAAATTTGCTTTTCATAATAGATGAAATTTAGGTTAATAAATATTTACAATTTAATTGTTATTTCTATGTTAAAAATTTTTTAGTATTGAAATCTAATACCAATCATAAGCTGAGAGTTAGATCCACGCTTTTTGGCAATTTCTTCGGCAACAGATTCTGTACCTGTACCTTTTTCTGTTGGTCTTCCCATTATTGTTGCATTTAATGAGAAATTGCCAACTAATTGGACGTTATGCAAAATGCTGATTCCAAATCGGGACCCTACTTGTGCAAAATAAGTGTTATACTTTGCTTCATCGTATTGAGGATCATCGTTAATATTTTTATTCTGTAAAAACTCAAGCCCTCCTCCCACAAATGGAGTTAGAACAAAGTAATGCATAAAATTGAGGTCTTTACTAACTCCAACCGCAGCTCCACCGACAACAGAATATGTCGAATCTACATTTTGGATTTTAACAGTGAGGTCAGTAGCACTTAAATTACCATTTAAGTAGACTTTGATACCTGGAGCAATTTTTCCATTCTTACCAGCCCACATCGAGACATTTGACTCAATGGTAGCATTGAGACCATGACCAATACCAAGCGTGTTGCCCCAACCAAGCATAAAGCCCATACCCCAATCGGGGTTTTCCTGCAAAATCATTCCTGGGTAAAGGCGTTTGCCATATACTTGATAAAAAGACGATGCTTCGCTTTTCCCGGTCGATACACCTCTGTTGTCGCTAATTTTATTTCCGGCACGAACAACACCCTTTCTAACAGCTTTGCGGTTCCCATTTTTATCTAACTGCATTTCGTAAGCAAAAAAACGCTTGTCGACCGACAGTCCTTCTTTTAAACCAATTTTAGCTGTAATTGGACCAGTTGTAAATATTGGTGCTTTTACTTTAAAATCTTCGTTTAATTTGGCTAAACCTACTCCCGAATATAGCATTATTTCGTCGTATAAACCAGCAAAAAGTTCATCGTCACTAAGCTTAACGGGGTTAATTGCGGGATCTTTGTATTGTGCACTTGTAACTCTGTTCATTGTTACTGGTGCTTGACCCACAAATTTGATAGGGAAGCTTGCCATGTTGAACATTTCTGTTTTTTTGAAATCGAAACTTCCGGCATCGACCCACATGGTGTTATAAAAAATAGCGGCTACAGAGTCGGTCCAGTCGAGTTTGTAAAGATAGGTTTTAAATTCGCATTGATAGCCTTCTCTTTCGCCCAAAAGACCGCTGGTATTACCCGTTTCCGATAGCTTTTTAATGTTATAAACATCGTAAACAACTATATAACTTCGATCTATAAGATTTTCGCCGGCATCGCGCAACAAATCAAGTTTTCGTTGCGAAGCCTGAGCTTTCATAACATCGGCATCTGTAGCATTGTAAAGACCACGCTCGGCAATTAAATCCATAGAGAATTCGCCTTTATTGTTACGTGAAAACCAACGTGCAATCAATTCGCGCGACACATTTTGTGTAAGTGTATTTTCTAAATCCTTTGTAAAATTAAACGTTATGGTATTGGCTTGTAACGATCTCGTTGGCAGATTGTTATCGTTAAATTTGTCGGGTATTTTAGCAGTTTCAAAAACCTTTTGCATTCGTTTGGCACGTTCGTCTTCTTTCGAAATATACAATACAGTTAAAGAAGGGCGCAGGTATTTTTTGTAAGGATTGTCGTCGCGGGTGTTTACTGCTGTTCCTGCAACATTTTGAGAATAAGAAAATGTGTGTAAAGTTATTCCAATAAAAAAAAGAATAAGTTTTCTTTTCATTGTTAAAGAGTTAATAAAGTTTTACTATGAATTAGGTTTGTTGATGAAATTAAAAGATAAAAGTAGAATTATTTTTTCTTATTTCAATCGGAACAAAAAAATATTCTTTTGATGTTCGAATAAAATTTGAATATATTAATTCAATTAATGAAATTTATTTAGATTTGAAATGACTATTTAAAGTAGCTTTGAATTATGAATTCAACAGTAAGTGAGGCTGAAATAAAAGCCCTAATAGATTTGCTCGATGACAATGACCAAGGTGTTCAAGCAGCTGTTTTGAATAGACTTGTAGAAATAGGAACTCAGATTGTGCCTTCTTTAGAGAAAGCTTGGGAAACAACTATAAATTTGTCGTTACAAACAAAAATTGAAACAATAATACAGGATCTTCAATTTGAAGAAGTGAAAAATGATCTTCAAAATTGGGTAAATAATGGTTGTAAAGACTTACTATTTGGAGCTTTTATTGTTTCGAAATATCAGTTTCCTTCTCTTAAATATGAATTTATTCTATTGTATATTGAAAAAATAAAAAATGATATTGAAGCAGTTATGAATTTTAGTCTTACACCTTTAGAAAAAATTAGACTAATTAATCACATCTTTTTCAACATTCATAAGTATTCTGGAAATTATAGTAATTATTATGCCCCCAATAATTATTATATCAATCATGTAATAGAAACACGTAAGGGTAGTCCAATAACATTGGCAATTATATACATAGTTGTATCTCAGAAGCTTGAAATACCTATATATGGAGTCAATCTTCCCAAGAACTTTATAGTTGCTTATAAAGATTTGCAAGTAAACGATATTTCTAATTCTGTTATTTTTTATGCCAATCCTTACAACAAAGGGGCTATTTTGGGGAAAAGAGAAATTGATTATTTTTTGAAACAACAAAAAATAGATTCAGATGAGAAATATTTTATACCATGCAGCAATGTTCAAATAATTGAAAGAACACTCAGATATTTAATTAGTTCGTACGAATCGACAAATCAAAACGATAAAATTGAGCGGTTGAAAAAACTAATTAAAATACTGGAATAAAGCTTTTTATTTTAATTAGCCAAGTTTGTATTTTTCATTTCAAAACAATTACCAACTATCAATTATCAACTATTTATTGGGTCTGTTGTGTAAACCGCATTCTTTATGTTCGGGCATTTCCCACCACCAACGACCGGCACGTACATCTTCTCCTTTTTCGATTGCACGGGTGCATGGTTGACAACCAATACTCGGAAATCCTTTGTCGTGTAAGGTATTATAAGGTATGTTTTTTTGTTTTATATAGTCCCATACTTGCTTTTCAGTCCAGTTAATTAATGGATTAATTTTAATTAGTCCATTGGCATCGTCCCATTCGACAAGCTTCGACGAAAACCGAGTAATAGATTGATCTTTACGCAAGCCACAAATCCAAATATCGAGCTTGCACATGGCTCGTTTCAAAAGTTCAATTTTTCGTACATTACAACATTGTTTGCGGTTTTCAACACTGTCGTAAAACAAATTGACACCTTTAGTCTTTACCATCTGTTCTACTTTCGCAGAATCGGGAAAGTATATGTCAATGTTTATGACGTATTTTTTATTTGTATCGTCAATCAATTGGTACGATTCGGGAAACAATCGTCCTGTATCAAGTGTGAATATGTTGATTGTTTTGTCGATGCTGCAAATCATTTCGGTAAGCACTTGATCTTCTGCACCAAGACTCGATGCCAAAGCAATACGTCCTTTGTACAAATCGGCAAAATAGCTTATTACTTCTTTTGGAGTAGCCGATTTGAAATAGTCATTCCAATGGTTTATTTGTTCGGTTTGCATACAAAATCTATTAAACTTCAAAACTAACAAATTTTTTAGCAAAAAAGTTCAAAATTTAATTCAAAATTTAACATTGTTGTCCAGCAAAACTTTTTGAATCTAGATTTTTCAATTACTTCGACTTGTGGGCGTCTCTAAAAACTCGATTTTTTGAGGCGGACGAATTTTTAAACCCTGAGTTTACTACAGTAAATGTGTTTCACTGAGCGACAGCCGAAATGAGGACTTTAAAAATGAAGTCTAACAAAGAACCCCGAAGGGCTCAGCGTAGCAAAAAAGCAGTTTTTAGAGATGCCCTATAAATAATAAATTACAAAATAATTTGTTATTTCAATCAGTTTTGTATTTTTGTAAAAAATTACTTTTCAAATGCTTCACCTTTCCTTCATAGCATTTTCATTTTGTTGTTGTCGATGTTGTAAATAAACAACATTCGATTTTTTTTGTTTCAATTTTCCATATCTTAATTATTAAAAAATCATTCTCTATGAATGCACAACATATTTCCCATGAACTGGGCAAAGTAATAAAGACATTATCTGACCCCAAATCGTATGAAAGCAGCTATCATCATCCATTAAAAAATCAAGAAATACTGTCGGTCAATGCAATTAAAGAAATTGTCGATTTAACAAGAGAGATTTTATTTCCGGGTTTTTTTGGTAATCAAGCAATAAAGCCAGACTCCATGAAATATTATCTGGGTGTCAATGTCGATAATCTTTACAAACTACTTGTTCGGCAAATAAATAATGGGTTTTGCTTCAATTGCGACAACCAATTTGATGCTAGCTGCAACGAATGTAAAGCAGATGGAGACAGCATTGCATTGAAGTATATTGAACAATTGCCTTTTCTGCGCGAAAAATTATCAAAAGATGTGCATGCTACTTTTTTGAACGATCCGGCAGCGAAATCGTATGGCGAAATAATATTTGCATACCCGGGAATTAAAGCAATTACAAACTATCGAATAGCCAATTCTTTTTTTAAATTGGGCGTTCCGATAATACCTCGTATTATTTCTGAGATGGCACATTCCGAAACAGGTATCGATATTCATCCGGGGGCAAGCATTGGCGACTACTTTACTATAGACCACGGCACAGGAATTGTAATAGGTGAAACGTGTATAATTGGCAATAATGTTATGTTGTATCAGGGTGTAACGCTGGGAGCCAAGAGTTTTCCGGTCGATGCACAGGGCAACCCAATAAAAGGTATACCACGCCACCCAATTGTCGAAGACGAAGTTACAATTTACTCACATGCCACTATCTTGGGTCGTATTACCATTGGAAAGGGCTCTGTAGTAGGAGGAAACGTTTGGGTTACTTACGATTTACCCCCCTATTCTAAAATTATACAACAACGAGCTAAGGAAAATATGTTTAGCGATGGGGGGGGGATATAACTAATGACTAATGTGCAGATTTCAAATGAGGAAATAATATTTTTAACGAACAATTGAATTTACATATTCAATTTTCACATTTGGCATTTTCAAATTAATTTTTTTTATTATTTTTGCCAAACAAGGAAATTTGTAAAATGAATAAACAAACAACACATATCCTATCTATTCCAATGCATCATCACCATCATGGACGATTGTTGCCTTAATGGGTATATGTTGAAAAATGTAAATAAAATCGAATATTAATAATATATCGGTCAAAGGTTTGCAGCTTTCTGCAGACCTTTTTTCGTTTAAAAGTAACAGATTTAATGGAAAAATTAAAAATTGCAATTCAGAAATCGGGGCGTTTGAGTGAAAAATCGCAAGCACTATTTGCAGAATGTGGAATAAGTATTAATGCCGGAAGTGGCAGATTAATTGCAAGTTCTCCCGATTTTCCCTTAGAAATATTATTTCTTCGCGACGACGATATACCTCAGTATGTTGCCGATGGTGTTGCCGATGCCGGTATAGTTGGCGAAAATGTGGTTTTTGAGAAAAGCAAACCTGTAGATATTGTCGAAAAACTTGGATTTGGCAGGTGTCGTATATCACTTGCCATTCCTAAAACGGAGGAATACAATGGTGTTGGCTATTTCAATGGAAAGAAAATAGCAACCAGTTACCCAATTATTCTCGAAAAATTTCTGAAAGAAAACAATGTAAAGGCCGAAATACATGAGATTAGTGGTTCGGTAGAAATAGCACCCGGAATTGGGCTTGCCGATTCGATATTTGATATTGTGAGCTCGGGAAGTACATTGTTTAGCAACAATCTTAAAGAAGTAGAAGTTGTTCTTCACTCTGAAGCTGCCATGATTGCTCATAAAAATATTTCGAAGGCTAAGAAAGATCTTATGAACGATATTTTGTTTCGTTTTCGTGCCGTACAGAAAGGGAAAAAGAACAAATATATACTACTGAATGCCCCAAACGATAAGGTTAACGATATTATTAAAGTAATTCCGGGCATGAAAAGCCCGTCTATTGTACCTTTGGCACGCGAAGGATGGAGTTCGTTACACTCGGTTGTAAGCGAAAAAGACTTTTGGCAAGTGATCGACAAGCTTCAAGCAGCCGGTGCAGAAGGAATACTAGTTATTCCTATTGAAAAAATGATTATTTAAATGTGAGAATGACAAATGTGGAAATGTGCAAATTCAAAGTCCTTATTTCCATATTTTTACATTTTCATATTTGCATATTTGCATATTTTCACATTATCACATTTATTTTATGGAAACAATTAAATACCCTAGCCCTTCGATATGGGCAGAGATTTTAAAACGTCCTGTTTTTGAGATTAAAAACCTTGAGTCGGTAGTAGGAGAAATTTTGAATGATGTTAAGCAAAATGGCGATCGGGCTGTAAAAAAATATTCGGAGAAATTTGATCAAGTTCAGATCGAAAACCTATTAGTGTCAAGGGAAGAGATTGAAGAAGCAACTAAGCTTGTACCTGAGTCTCTTAAAAAAGCTATTAAGCTAGCTAAATCGAACGTTGAGAGGTTTCACAAATATCAACAATGCAATTGTAGGCCTTTAGAGACAACTCCAGGTGTTAAATGTTGGCAAAAAGCTACACCTATTGAGAAAGTTGGGCTCTACATTCCTGGAGGTACGGCACCGCTTTTTTCAACAGTATTAATGTTGGCAGTACCTGCAGCCATTGCAGGCTGTAAAGAAATTGTACTTTGTTCGCCTCCTAGAACAGGTGGAAAAGTGAACCCAGCAATTCTCTACACAGCATCAATTTCGGGTGTTACCAAAATATATAAAGTAGGTGGTGTGCAAGCTATAGCAGCTATGGCATATGGTACAGAAACTATACCGGGTGTTTATAAAATATTTGGACCCGGAAACCAATATGTAACCTGCGCCAAGCAAATGGTAAGCCGCCAAGGTGTTGTAATCGATATGCCTGCGGGGCCTTCGGAAGTTGCCGTTATTGCCGATAAAACAAGTAATCCCGATTATGTTGCTGCAGACCTTCTTGCACAAGCCGAACATGGTATCGATAGCCAGGTTATGCTTGTTACTACCGACGAGAATATTATAAACCCAGTACTAAATGCATTGAATAAGCAACTCGAAGAGTTGCCACGTAAAGATATTGCCAAAGAAGCACTTAATAATAGCAAAGCCATTATTTTAAAAGATGAAAATGAATTGATGGCATTGATGAACAATTATGCACCAGAGCATTTGATTATTGCAACCGACAATCCAGAAAGGTTTGGCGATAAAGTAATAAATGCCGGATCTGTTTTCTTGGGTCATCTTACTCCCGAAAGTGCAGGCGATTATGCATCGGGAACAAATCATACATTGCCTACCAATGGCAATGCCCGAGTATATAGCGGTCTAAACCTCGATAGCTTTGTCAAAAAAGTTACTTTTCAGCAAATTAGTGAATACGGTCTTTTTAATATTGGACCTGCAATCGAAGAAATGGCCGAACTGGAAGCCCTGCATGGACATAAAAATGCTGTGACGTTGAGATTAAAGAAAATACTTAAGTAATTACTAATGACAAATGACTAATTACTAATGAAAAGATGATTAGTTGATTTTTAAGTAAGAAGATGGAAAATTTTAAAAAATTACTTCGAAAAAACATACTTGAACTGAAGCCATATTCGAGTGCTCGCGACGAGTATCAAGGAGGAGAGGCTGTATTTCTCGATGCCAACGAAAATCCGTATCGCGAAAAGTACAATCGCTACCCCGATCCACTTCAAAGAAAGCTTAAAGGTCGAATTTCGGAGTTGAAAGGAGTTTCGTTTGAAAATATTTTTTTGGGTAATGGTAGCGATGAACCTATCGATATAGTTATTCGTGCATTTTGCGACCCTGGGGTCGATAATATTGTTGCCATCGACCCTACTTATGGTATGTATGTGGTTGCTGCCGATATCAATAATGTCGAATACCGCAAAGTAAAGCTCAACAACGATTTTACACTCGATGCATTGAGTGTATTGCAGGCCTGCGACAGCAAGACCAAAATAATATTTCTTTGTTCGCCAAACAATCCAAGTGGTAATCTTTTGGATAGAAATGAAATATATAAAATACTTAATGGCTTTAATGGAATTGTAGTAATTGATGAGGCTTATATCGATTTTGCCGATACCCAAAGTTTTGTCGATGAATTGCCTCAATATCCTAATATTGTTATTTTGCATACGCTATCAAAGGCATGGGGATTGGCAGCTGTGCGACTAGGAATGGCTTTTGCCCACAAAGAAATAGTTTCGGTTTTTAACAAGATCAAATACCCCTATAACATTAACCAACTTACACAAGAATATGTATATGAGGCATTAAATCTGGTTGGTAAAAAAGAACAATGGGTTGAGCAAATCAACAATAACCGTTCGGGGCTTATGAACGATTTAAATTCATTGCCATTGGTTAAGAAAGTTTACAATTCGGATGCCAATTTTTTTCTGGCAAAAGTTGACGAACCAAATAAAGTGTACGATTATTTGGTCGTAAATAAAATAATTGTACGAAATAGAAACAATATAAGCCTCTGTTCTGGCTGCCTTCGAATTACTGTAGGTACTGACGACGAGAATAAAGCATTATATGATTGTTTAAAAAAATATTAGATATTTCCATTTAGAATGAAAAAACGAGCATTATTTATCGATCGCGATGGAACATTAATTGTAGAACCTCCAGTTACATTTCAGGTAGATACACTTGATCAACTTGAGTTTCTACCTAAGGTGTTCAGAATCTTATATAATATTCGGAAAAATCTCGATTTTGAGTTGGTGATTGTTACTAATCAGGATGGATTGGGAACCAAGGCCTATCCCAACGAGCGATTTGAATCGATACAGTCGAAAATGCTTACCTGTTTTAAAAACGAAGGAATTGTTTTTGACAATATTCTTGTAGACAAATCGTTTCCCGAAGAAAACCTTCCTACTCGTAAACCCAATACCGGATTACTTACTAAATACATGGACGGCACTTACGACCTTGATAATTCTTTTGTAATTGGCGACAGGCTTACCGATATTATATTGGCTAAAAACCTTGGGGCAAAAGGTATTTTAATTGGAGATGACACGAAACGCCAAGAAATAATAGATAATAAGCTGTCGCGCTCATGTAGCCTTGTAACAACCGACTGGGAAAAAATATATTCGCATATTGCTCTTTCTCAACGACAAGTACATGTAATGCGCAAAACCAATGAAACCGATATCAATATTCTGATTAACCTCGACGGCCAAGGCGATTGTCATATAAATACAGGATTAGGTTTTTTCGATCACATGCTTGAACAGATTGGTCGTCATGCCATATTTGATCTCAAAATAGAAGTACAGGGCGACTTAAGCGTAGATGAACATCATACAATAGAAGATACTGCAATTGCTCTGGGCGATGCAATTGCCAAAGCCATTGGTTCTAAAGCAGGTCTCGAACGTTATGGATTTTGTTTGCCTATGGACGAATGTTTGGCGCAGGTTGCCATAGATTTTGGAGGTCGCAATTGGCTTGTATGGGATGCTGAGTTTAAACGCGAGAAAATTGGCGATATGCCAACCGAAATGTTTTATCATTTCTTTAAATCGTTTACCGATTCGGCAAAGTGCAATCTTAACATAAAAGTTGAAGGCGATAACGAACATCACAAAATTGAAGGTGTTTTCAAAGCATTTGCCAAATCACTCAAAATGGCACTTCGACGCGATCCGTTCAATTCTCAATTGCCAAGTACCAAAGGGGTATTATAATTACTAATGACAAATGACTAATGATAAAATTCAAAAGTCAAAATAGTAATTAGTAATGACTTTTTAAATTTCAGAATATTAGAATTTAAAATAATATGAATATTAATACAGCTATATTATTGATTCACTGTCCAGATCAACAGGGTATTGTAGCAAAAGTTACAGAATTTTTGGACAACAATAGGGGGAATATTCTTTTTCTCGACCAACATGTCGATATGGAAGAAAAAGTTTTTTTTATGCGGGTTGAATGGGATTTGAATAATTTTCTGATTCCAAACGACAAAATTGCCGATTTTTTTCAGATACAGATTGGTCAATTGTACAATATGAAGTTTGACCTGTATTTTAACAATTATATTCATCGAATGGCATTAATGGTATCAAAAATGCCACATTGTATGTTCGATATACTTGCCCGCTATATGGATAATGAATGGAATGTAGAAATACCGCTTATTATCAGTAATCATGAAACTTTGGAGCCGGTTGCCCAGAAGTTTGGAATACCATTTCATTATATTCCTGTTACTTCTGACAATAAAGCAGAAGCCGAAAAAACGCATTTGAAACTCTTACAAGATCATAAAATTGACTTTATCGTATTGGCGCGGTATATGCAGGTATTGTCGGGCAACTTTATAGATTATTATCCAAACAAAATTATAAATATTCACCACTCGTTTTTGCCGGCATTTCCGGGAGCAAAGCCATACCATTCGGCTTATAAACGGGGGGTAAAGATTATTGGGGCCACCAGTCATTACGTTACAAACGACTTAGACGAAGGTCCAATTATCGATCAAGATGTAACGCGCATAAGTCATAAAGACAGTATTGACAATTTGGTGATGAAAGGACGCGATTTGGAAAAAATAGTTTTGTCCAGAGCTATTTCGCTGCACTTGCAACACAAAACCATAGTGTACAACAACAAAACAGTTGTTTTTAATTAATAAGCAAATGTGTAAGTGTGAAAATGTGTAAATTTGAAAATCAAAATCATTTGCGCACTTCATAATTTGTCATTTTCAAATTATTTTTATGAAGATAGTAATAATAAAATACAATGCCGGAAACATTCAATCGGTTGAGTTTGCGCTTAAACGCTTAGGTTTTGATGCCGAAATTTCGAGCAATGCTGAGACAATAAAGAATGCCGATAAGGTAATTTTTCCGGGAGTTGGCGAAGCGAGTACTACAATGGCTTTTTTGAATGCTCAAAAGCTCGATCTGTTAATTAAAGAGCTTAAACAACCTGTATTGGGTATTTGCCTTGGACTTCAATTGATGTGTAAGCATTCGGAAGAAGGAAATACCGATTGTTTGGGTATTTTCGACGAACGTGTGCGATTATTTGAACCCCGGCTTAAAGTTCCGCACATGGGCTGGAATACTCTTCTGGACTGTAAAACTAAATTATTCGAGGGTGGAATCGAAGGCGAGTATGTTTATTTTGTGCATAGTTACTATGCCGAAGTGGGTGTAAATACAATTGCAACTACAGATTATATCAACCAGTTCAGTGCTTCGCTCAACAAATCAAACTTCTACGCTACACAGTTTCACCCCGAGAAAAGTGGAAGTGTAGGCGAAAAAATATTGAAGAACTTTATCGAACTCTAGACTTTTGAGTTAAATTGAGAATGTGAAAATTCAAAACCCATATATATACATAGTGCTAGGAGCATTGTCTTTGCTTTTGTTTGTTGTGTCTATAAACCAAGGTATGTTTTGGGACAATGTGCTTTTTGCTTCGAAAATGGGAAATCATTTATTTGAAAATGGTTTTTTGGCACTTTCGATGCCCGACACCTTCGATCCGGGACATCCGCCATTTCTGGCTTTTATGCTTGCTGCTATTTGGAAAATACTTGGTCATAAGCTTTGGGTAAGTCATTTGCTCATGTTGCCCTTCGTACTTGGATTATTGGTGCAGTTGTATAAGTTTATAAGCCATTATGTAAAAGATTTTAAATATCAAATTGCTGCTTTGGCTTTAATTATAGCTGATCCAACTCTTGTTGCTCAGCTGGTTCTCGTAAACCCCGAAGTAATACAATTGTTTTTCTTTTTCATGGCTATCAATGCATTGTTGAATAAACAAAGAATTCTTCAAACTATTTCATTGGCACTTTTAGGTATAGTTACTTTTCGGGGAATGATGTTGTGTGCAGGTATTTTTCTATTTGAATTGTTTAATCATTTGCTTATCAATAGATTAAAGTTAAAAGCTTTTTTTACCCGAGATGTTATTTTAACCTATTTAATTGGGTCGATTCCAGCATTGGTTTATGTAATTTGGCGATTATCTACAAAGGGTTGGTTACAAACACATCCGGGCTCTCCATGGGAAAGCTTGTGGCACTTCGCTTCTGTTAAAATATTTGCATTTAATATTTTCACATTGGCTCGTTGGTACGCCGACTTTGGACGTGTTTTCGTGTTGGGTTTTATTTTTCTTATAATATTGAAAAAAACAGCACTGTTAAATGATCTGAAAATAAAACAATTACTTCTTTTGACAGTAAGTTCTGTGATTATCATTGCATTGGTTAGTCTGTTGTCGACCAATTCGTTTGCTCATAGATATTTTATAGCATCGTTTCTTACACTGATTTTAATAGCTTTTAAATTTCTTGAAAATATAAAAAAATATCAAAAACTTATTTATTTCATGCTTTTAATCGGATTGATAACCGGAAATTTCTGGATATATCCTCAAAAAGTAGCACAGGGTTGGGATGCTTCATTGGCACACATACCTTATTTTAATTTGAGAAATGAAGCCATTCAATACATGAACAAACAAGGAGTAGCTGTTGAAAAAACTGCAAGCTTTTTCCCGAACGAATGTAGTATCGACGATGTTGACTTGAGTGGCGATAAACGAAGCTTTAGTAGTTTCGATGGTTTCAACAAATATGTTTTTTATTCAAATGTATATAACCTTACAGACCAGGAGTTTGAATTGATCGAAAAAAATTATACAGCTATAAAAACATTTTCTAGTAGTCGAATTTATATAACTTTATACCAGATTAAACAATAAAATATGATTAACATTATTCCTGCTATTGACCTGATTGACGGAAAGTGTGTACGTCTGACCAAGGGAGACTACAATACCCAAAAGGTTTATAACGAGAATCCGACAGAAGTAGCTAAGTATTTCGAGGGTTTTGGGTTTAAACGTCTTCATTTGGTCGACTTAGACGGAGCTAAGGCCGGACGTATTATCAATAACAAAGTACTTGAAAATATAGCCTCTAAAACCAGTTTGCTTGTAGACTTTGGAGGAGGTATTAAAACCGAAACCGACTTAAATATTGTATTTGAATGTGGTGCTCAAATGGTTACACTCGGAAGTCTTGCAGTTAAAAACAAAGAGCTAGTCGACCAATGGTTAGCGCGCTATGGTGCCGATAAAATAATAGTTGGAGCCGATAGTAAAGATCAGAAAATTAGCATTTCGGGCTGGTTAGAAGATTCGACCATCGATTTGTTTTTCTTTATCGACAATTATTTACATTCGGGCTACAAACACTTTCTGTGTACCGACATAAGCAAAGATGGTATGATGCAAGGTTCTGCTATTGGGCTTTACAAAGAAATTGTGCAACGTTTCCCGCATTGTAAGCTTATTGCAAGTGGAGGTGTGTCGTCGGTTGCCGAAATAGAAGAGCTCAACGATGCCAATGTCGATGCTGTGGTTATTGGCAAAGCTTTTTACGAAGGATTGATAAAACCAGAAGAACTTAAAAAATTTATTAATTAAATAATGTACCCATATACCAATGTAAGTGTATGAATCAAAATGAAAATCAAATAGTAAAACTCTCCTTTGAATTTGCAATTGATTTAATAGCTTTTGTTGAGATTTTAGATGAAAATAGGAAGTATGTTGTATAATTGTATCATCCAAGAAGTAAGTTGACCAACATTAAATTGGTAAATTGGTAGTTTGGTACATTACTAAATTGTTTTTTATGTTAGCAAAACGCATTATCCCTTGTCTCGATATAAAAGACGGGCAAACAGTAAAAGGTATAAATTTTCTCGATATTAAAGCGGTAGGCGACCCTGTAGAACTTGGTGCCGAATATAGTCGAATGGGTGCCGATGAGTTGGTATACCTCGATATTACAGCCTCGCACGAAAAACGCAAATTGTTTGCCGATTTGGTAAAACGCATAGCTCAAAACCTAAGTATACCCTTTACGGTTGGGGGAGGTATTAACGAAATGTCCGATGCCGAAAGACTTTTGAGTGCCGGAGCCGACAAGATATCGATCAATTCGGCTGCTGTGAAGAATCCGTCGCTTATCGATCAGTTGGCGAAAGGTTTCGGAAGTCAGTTTGTTGTGGTAGCTGTCGATGCTCAGTTTAAGGATAATAAATGGTCTGTTTTTGTAAACGGAGGACGAGTTGCTACCGACAAAGAATTGTTTTCGTGGGCTAAAGAAGCTGAAAACCGTGGTGCTGGCGAAATACTGTTTACTTCTATGAACCACGATGGCGTAAAACAAGGATTTTCAAACGATGCACTCTCGGTGCTCTCGCAATCGCTCAATATACCTATTATAGCTTCGGGAGGAGCAGGAAAAATGGAGCATTTTGTCGATGTTTTTAACAAAGGTAAGGCTGATGCCGCTCTGGCTGCTAGTATTTTTCACTATAAAGAAATTGCTATTCCCGATTTGAAAGCATATTTGCGCAATAAAAATATAACGGTACGATAAGAGTTGAAAAGTTAAAAGTTTAGAATTATGCAAAACGAAGTCCGAAGCACGAAGCACGAGGCACGAAGCACGAGGCACTTATTTATTTTACTATTTCTTCTTTTCTCATTTTTCGAAAGGGTTGAAGCGCAAACAATTTCCGAAAGTGCGCAATTTAGCATACTTACTGTAGGTGTTGGTGAAGAATTGTACTCGGCCTACGGGCATTCGGCATTGAGAATCAAAGATTTGACAAACAAAGTCGATATAGTATTCAATTGGGGAACTTTCAATTTCAACACTCCAAATTTCTACATGAAATTTGCCCGTGGAAAGCTCGATTACCTTATGGCTGCCGAAACATTCGAATCGTTTATTGTTCAAATGCAATACGAAGAACGGCCAGTGTTTGAACAGGTTGTAAATCTTTCGTATAATGAGCGAAAAAAACTATTTGACCTCGTAGTACTTAATTTTCAACCCGAAAACAGAAGTTATAAATACGATTTTCTGTTTGACAATTGCGCAACTCGTATTCGCGATTTGATACTCCGTACGATCGACAATAAATACTTTGTCGATTCGGCAAAAAGCAACGAGATTGTAAGTTTTAGACAATTGAATATTATTAGTTTAAACGACAAACCATGGATACAGGCCGGTATAGATCTCATGCTAGGAATGAAAGCCGACGACAATGCCGGGTTTTACTATGGTATGTATTTGCCCGATTATATGCACGGCTCTTTTAATGCTATATACAGAACAGACTCGACCCGTCTTGTAAGTTCCGACAATTTGGTGTTTGATCTTGATCAGAAAAAATTGCATCGTCCATGGTTTACTCCGTTTGTACTATTTATCATCATTGCTTTTTTGATGATTTTGGCTTTTCCAATTTCTCAAAAAATTGCATTTTGGGCAGATGGAATCTTTTTCACAATTTTGGGTTTAGTAGGTGTTTTAATTGGTTTTATGTGGTTTGTTTCTGAGCATATTGCTTGCGATCAAAACTTAAATTTACTATGGGCTTTGCCTTTCAACGCTTTTTACTTTTTGTGGGTGTTGAACAAAAAAATTTCAAAATATTATTTTTCTATAGTAGCATCACTGGCAATATTATTTTTACTCTCAATGCCTTTTTTGCCTCAGAAAATAAGTATTACCTTTGTACCCCTCATTGTGCTGGTTGCTGCAAGAGCTTTGAATAGGGCATTTGAAACCGACAATAAGTTAGTAGCGTTGTTCATTAAGAGAAATAAATAAAATGATACAAATAGAAAAAATTGATTTCGAAAAATTAAACGGATTGGTTCCGGCTGTAATTCAGGATTTTAAAACCAATAAAGTTCTTATGCTTGGTTTTATGAACCAAGAAGCTTATGAAAAAACTGTTTCGGGAAAATTGGTTACTTTTTTTAGCCGTACCAAAAACCGCTTGTGGACCAAAGGCGAGGAGAGTGGCAACTTTTTGGAAGTTATCGATATATTATTAGATTGCGACAAGGATACTTTACTTATTAAAGCCCGCCCCAAAGGGGTTGTGTGCCATACAGGAGCCGATACTTGTTTCGAAGAAATAAATCAAAACCAAAATATTGAGTTTCTAATGACCCTTCAGAACCTGATCGACAAACGAAAAGTAGATATGCCCGAAGGTTCGTATACAACAAAACTTTTCCAAAAAGGGATCAATAAAATTGCCCAAAAAGTTGGCGAAGAAGCCGTAGAGCTTGTTATTGAAGCTAAAGACAATAACGACGACTTATTTCTCAACGAAGCAGCCGATCTAATGTATCATTTGATTGTATTGCTCACCGAGAAAAAATATTCAATAGCAGATGTCGTAAAGGTTTTGGAAGAAAGACATAAATAAAATATAGTTTAAATTTCGGAATTAATATGTGCAAAAATTTGATAATGTTTTTTTAATTTTGCAATCAAAAATATTGTAAGAAATTAATTGTATTAAATAAATGAAATAAAAGTTCATTTAATTATCAATGATGTAAAACTATTAAATAAACCTACTTTGAAAAATGTATTCTTTAAATCGTTATTAGCACTTATAATTTGTGCCTTTACACAAATGTATCTTTGGGCTCAAGCACCCCAAAAGATGAGTTTTCAGGCAGTAGTGCGTAATAGTAGCAACACATTGGTTGTATCGAGCAAAATAGGTATGCGTATAAGTATTTTGCATGGTTCAGCAGACGGTATAGCCGTATACAGCGAAACTCAAGCTCCAACCACTAACACCAATGGGCTGGTGAGTATAGAAATTGGAGGTCAGATTGGTTTCGATTCCATTAATTGGGCTACTGGTCTGTATTTTATAAAAATTGAAATAGACCCTACAGGAGGTACAAGTTATAGCATAACTAGCATTAGCCAGTTGTTGAGTGTGCCGTATGCTTTGTATGCAAAATATTCTGGAAATCAGGGCGATAAAGGTATACAGGGTGATAAAGGTCCTCAAGGCGATAAAGGAGTTCAGGGCGATATTGGCTTACAAGGCGACAAAGGTATAACTGGCGATAAGGGGCCTGTAGGTGACAAAGGTGTTCAAGGTGACAAGGGTGTTCAAGGAGATAAAGGTTTAACTGGCGATAAGGGGCCTTTAGGTGACAAAGGTCCAACTGGTAACCCTGCAGATTTTTTTGATAATACCCAAGCTTTAACCAACAAAACATGGACATCTACCAAAATAAAAGATGAGTTAGACTTAAAAGCTACCAAAACTGCACTTACAAATGATTTGACTACAAAAGTAGATAAAATTTACGGAAAAGCCTTATCTACAGAAGATTATACAACAGCAGATAAAGCAAAGCTTGGAGGCATTGCCATCGGTGCTGAAGTAAACGTAAATGCCGATTGGAATGCCACAAATGGTGATGCACAAATATTTAATAAACCAACTATACCAACACAGATATTGGTACGCGAGGTATCAAACGAATTTACTTCTGTTATTGACCAAACCACGTTTACACTTACACAAACACCAGCTGCTAACAGTAAGGTGAAAATGTTTATAAATGGTATACGCATTAGCAACTCAGCTTATAGTGTTACTGGAACTATACTTACTTACATTCCTGCCAACAATGGAACTTACTCCCTGAGTACAGGCGATCGTGTACAGTTCGATTATTACTACTAAATACAGCTCTTTACATGAGGCAATTATTATTAATCATCGCAACGATTTGTGCCATTTCAGCATATTCACAGGGCATTACCAAACACGGACAAAGCACCATTTTGGATAGTGACTTTGTAAACCGAAACGGACAAACAGACACAGTGCCGCTGCTCAATAAAAATGGCAAAATGCTCGATAGTTTAGTCGATTTAAATCCGGATGAGACATTTGTAAATTCTGATGCACCTGTTAATCATATACATGAAAATTTAAGCTTTCAGAGTCCTTGGGGATATAAAAAAGCAGGTAACGCTTCAAGACATTACCCTTTGCTAGTTGTTGGCCTGTGGGGTGAGGGGGAAAATTATTATAAAGCTGTAGCTCAGCATTACCCAGCATTTGTTATCAATTACCAAAAAAATACAGAATCTGATGGTCAAGTATTGGGCCGTTGGATCAAAAGCGCAATAGAAGCAGGATATCGGATAGATTTAAGTCGTATTTACCTTACAGGTTTTTCGATGGGGGGATCGGGTAGTTACCCTTTGGCAAAGGGTATGTTTGTAGAAAAAAATTATTTTGCTGCCATAATTCGTGTTGCTGGACAAAGTCAACCAGATTTGGGAAACGAAATTGCGAGGCATACAGCTGTATGGTATCATATAGGACTTTCTGATTCAGAAACTAGAGTAGGTGTTGCTCGCGAAGCTTTAAATTACATGCGGAACTATGAATGTAATAGTGCAGCCATTGAAACAAGTTCCTCAGACATCAATACTGGATATGCAAGAACTACAGTAACACTTACCCGTTCTGGATTTCCGATGTTTAAATATAGTGAATATGCAAATATGGGGCATATTCCGGGTCCTTGTTATACAGATCAATACCTAATGACATGGCTTTTCAACCATTCTTTGAAGTATCGATAAGTTAAGATTGTTTTTATCACTCACACTTTTACTTTTATCAAAAAATAACACTAATTGATTTATATAAAATTAATTAGGTGTTTTTTTGTTTAGTTCAAGCAGATTGTTTGCTTATAAATCAATCTAATTATTTTTAATAACTTTCTCCAATAGATCAAAGCATTAATATTTCAATACGGGCAATTACGCCAATCGTAAACGTTGCAAGGCACCTATGCTTGGCAGCAAGGCCTTATCAAAATACTTACAAATAGTGCAGTCCCCATAAATACTAGAGTGTAAAACCCCATTACACGACCATGTTTGCTCTTGTCGACTTTTGTTTGTATCAAAGGTTTGATCGATGTCAATTGTTGTATCATTTCCCCGTTAGGTAATTACCATTATTGCCAAAGATAATTTTCAGGTGTTTGTTATTCTGAAAGCAACGAAATATGTATTTTGGTATCTTGTTGCCTGGTTATAATATGTTGATAGTCATTACTTATTTCAATTTTTTAAAATGAAAATAAAATGAGCTCACAAATATTGTTGTTATTACAATACTAAAGGCAATTTGATGAATTAATAATTGAAGAAACGAATTATTGATTCAAATAATTTTGTATTTTGGAGAAAATTTGTGAATATGTCAAAAATACAATTGAAGAAACATTTACAAACGCTCACTAAAGAACAGATAATTGAGCAAATACTAGATCTCTACGAATCTATAAAACCGGTTAAAGATTTTTATATATTCTACTTAAACCCTAATGAGAATGAGCTTTTTGAAAAGTATAAAAATATAATAATCAACGAATTTTACCCAAAAGGGAAATATACTGAACCCAAAACCCGCTTTATTGTAGTAAAAAAAGCAATTACAGAATTTTCATCATACAAACCATCGCCAAAACTCGTTGCTGATCTAATGATTACTTTTTCTGAAATGGCATGTAAATTTACATTCGACTATGGCGATATGAGTGAGCAATTTTATAACAGTACAGTAAATAATTTCGAACGTGCATTGAAATACATGAAAAAAAATGGACTGTTAAACGATTTTAAGTTGCGATGCGAAGACTGCCTCAAATATGCCGAACCATGCGGTTATGGATTTCCGGGAGAAATGGACGATGTATTTGAAAAATATTATATGGGGAGTAAAAGAAATCCATTAAAAGAATGTTGATCTTTATCAAAAAAATATCAAAAAAAAGCCCCACGAAACGCAGGGCTGAGATTTTCTTCGGCTTATAGCCTTATTGTGAAAAGTCTTTCAATTTGTATGAATGTAAAAATAGATAAAATCTTTGAATAAACAAAAATTATGAAAACTTTAGGACTCGATTTAGGAACCAATTCTATTGGATGGGCAATAAGAAACCACGATTTAAATGAGAACCAGATTGAAAAATATGGCGTTGCAATTTTTGAAAAGGGTGTTGGTAGCGAAAAAGGTGTAGAATACTCATATGCAGCAAAACGAACTCAAAAGCGTTCAGTTCGAAGATTGTATCAGGCCAGAAAATACCGCTTATGGGAAACATTAGAGGTTCTTATTTCGAACGGTTATTGCCCAATGACAATGGACCAGCTCAATAATTGGAGAAAATACGATAAAGTAAACAAGCGAATATATCCTCATATTGAAGTTTTTGAAAATTGGATTAAACTTGATTTTAACAATGATGGAAAGCCTGATTATAGAAGTCCCTATGAAATCCGGGCATTATTGGTCGACCAAAAACTTGACCTAAATAATCCTGAAAATAAATTCAAAATAGGTAGAGCATTATATCATATAGCACAAAGACGTGGCTTTAAAAGCAGCAGAAAAGATGCTGTACCTGATGAGCAAGGCGAAAGAAAAGATGCAAAATCAGAGGTTAAGAAAGACAACGAGTTTTCTAATAGCCTTAATCAAAAGTTTGGGAAAACTTTAGCTGACTTTCCAACTGTTGGAGCAGCCTTAGGTTACATAGAAAGCCAAGGCGAAAGAGTGCGTCTCGAATGGATTCAGCATACGTTTAGAAAGCATTATCGTGATGAAATAAACAAGATTTTTGAATATCAAGGAATTGGTTTAGATACAGATTTTTATAAAGCTCTTGTTGAAAAGAGTAAGAATAAGTATAACGGAGCCATTTTTTATCAACGTCCTTTGCGCTCGCAAAAAGGTTTGGTAGGAAATTGCACCTTGGAAAAGAATAAATCTCGTTCACCTATAAGTCATCCAGCATTTGAAACGTTTCGGGCTTGGAGTTTCATCAATAATATTGAATACCGACAAATTGGTGTACCTAACGCCAAATGGGCGCAAATACCTATTGAGCTAAGGCAAGAACTTTACAGTGAGAAGTTTATTGGCAGGCAAAAGCCCGATTTTCTTTTTTCCGAAATATCTGAATTTGTAAAAAAGAAAGGGCATAATTGGGAATTGAATTATAAAGACAAAACTCATATTTCAGCTTGTCCAATATCGGCAAGACTTTGCGATATATTTGGTGAAAATTGGGTAAACATCAGACTGCCTAAGGAAATTAGAAAAGACAGTAAGTCGAAAAAAGACTATTATACACTAGACGACATTTGGCATGTATTATTTTCGTTTGACGATGATGAGTCTGTAAAGGAATTTGCCATAGAAAAACTAAAATTAGCCGATGAAAAAGCAAAGAAATTTGTTGGTGCATGGAAAGCTTTACCAGATGGTTATTCAATGTTGAGTATTAATGCTATACAAAAAATTAATCGATTTCTTTTAAAAGGCTACATTTATACCGAAGCAGTCCTAATATCAAATATTCCCGATATTATTGGCAATAAATTATTTGATGAAAACGAGGAAATGATAACCTCTTCATTAAAAGGTATAATTACAGTGAATAGGGATAAAAAGAATATTTTTAATATTGTAAACAATTTAATTTCCAAGTACAAATCGTTACCTTATGAAAATCGTTTTGGTTATAAAGACACCTCTTATAATCTCAATGATTCAGATATAAAAGACGTTTTAAATGCTATAAAAGAATCTTTTGGAGAGCATACGTGGGAAAAGATTTCAGATGATAAAAGGCAAATTGTTAAAACAAAAGTTATTGAATTATACCAAAATTTCTTTTTTAGCGACACACGTGAATATGTCAAATTACCAAGGGTTGTCGATTCTTTAAAAGACTTTTTAAAAAACCAATTTTCTCAATTAACGGATATACAGTTAGACAAGCTTTATCATCCGTCAATGATTGATATTTACCCCTCATCGAAACAAAGTGAAGATGGTAAATACTATTTAAGAAGTCCTAAAACAGGAGCTTTTAAAAACCCAATGGCAATGCGCACTCTTTATATATTGCGCAATCAAATAAATTATTTGATAAAAACAGGGCAAGTAGACGAAGAAACACGAATTGTAGTGGAACTATCTCGAGAACTCAATGATGCCAATAAACGTTGGGCTATAGAAACCTATCAAAGACAACGACAAGCAGAAAATAATGAATTTGCCGATGCAATTAGGGGGCTTTTACAAGACAACACTAATATAGTTGCCAATGCAGATAGCAATGATGATATTGATAAAGTTCGCTTGTGGTACGAACAGGTAAAACAATCTCAATTAAATAAAGGCAAAGGCGAATACGGCCAAAATAAATGGACGAACCAGTCTTCAGAACTCTTTACCAATTTGGCACAAGCCAAATCTGTTATAGATAAATATAGACTATGGAAAGAACAAAAATGTACATGTATGTACACTGGTCGTCCGATTTCATTTAGTGATTTATTTGACGAAAATAGGGTTGATTTTGAACATACTATTCCTCGTAGTATTTCAATGGATAATTCTTTAGAAAACCTTACGGTTTGCTTTGCAAGATACAATCGGTATGTAAAGAAAAATCAAATACCGGCACAATTGCCTAATTATGATAAAGATGCAACAATTGACGGAGAAACATATTTGGCAATAAAACCCCGATTGAAGGAATGGGAAGAAAAGGTTGAGCATTTAAAACATAACATTGAGTTTTGGAAAGGAAAATCAAAATCGGCAACTACTAAAGATTTTAAAGATGATGCTATAAAGCAAAGACACCTTTGGCAAATGGAACTTGATTATTGGCAAAACAAATTGAACCGGTTCACAATGACCGAGATTACTACAGGTTTTAAAAATAGCCAGTTAACCGACACTCAACTTATTTCGAAATATGCATTTCACTTTCTCAAATCTGCATTTGACAAAGTTGAATTACAGAAAGGTACGCATACCTCTGAATTCAGGAAGATATATGGAATACAACCAAAAGATGAGAAAAAAGACAGAAGCAAACATTCTCATCATGCCATTGATGCAGCTGTATTAACATTGATTCCATATTCAAAAAACAGAGAAGAAACGCTTCGGAAAAATTACGAACATTTTGAGCGTTTTAAACTGGGTTATGAAAAAGAAAAGCAGTTTCACGATAAACCATATCAATCATTCAATATTACCCATATTAAAGAAATTGAAGACTGTATTCTGATAAACAATATTGCAAGAAACCAATCGCTTAGTCCAGCAAAAAAGATAATTAGGAAAAGAGGTCAAATTGTATATCAGAAAGACAATGAAGGTAATATTTTACATGATTCTGTAGGAGCCCCGATTCCTATGTATGCCAAAGGCGATAGTATCAGAGGACAGCTTCATCAGGAAACCTTCTTTGGGGCAATTAAATTACCAGTTACTGATGAAAAAGGCAAACCAAAGGTTGAAAATGGGAAATTTGTTTACGACGGTAAAATTTCTTATGTAGTTCGTGTGCCGTTTGTTTATAAGAAAGATAATAATAGTCCAGGTTTTAAGTCTTTGGAAGAAATTAAGAAGGATATAGTCGATAAAAACTTATATGATATGATTGAAAAGCAAATAGGTAATAAAGATTTTAAAATAGCCATGAATGAAGGTGTTTATCTTTTCGATAAAAAAGGTAATAAAGCCGGAAGAATTCGACATATAAGAGTATTTGTAAGAGCTTCTGAACCTTTGAAAATAAAAGAGCAAACATATATTTCAAATAAACCTTCATTGCACTTGCCAGACAAAGATTACAAAAAATATTATTATGCAGGAAATGGAGAAAATGCATTATTCGCTTTTTATTGGGACGGGACAGAGAATAATAGGGGTTTTGAAAGTAGAAATTTGTTTCAAGTTGCTGAACAATTAAAAATAATAAAGTCTCAAAACTTAATAGACTATTTTCCTAAAAATAAGTTAGTTGGAAGAGGAAAAAATAAAATAGAAATACCGTTGTTTGCACTTTTAACTCCGGGGATACGAGTTTTGTTTTATAAAAATTTCAAAGAAGAATTATTTGATTTAGATTATAAAGATAAATTAAAGCGATTGTATAGATTGAGGCTTATTTTTGATTCTAGGCAGGGATTATTGCAATTTCAACATCATTTAGAGGCCCGAGATGATAAAGCATTGTTAACCATTTATCCTGAAAAGGAATTTGGAAAAAGAGGAAAGTTTGGATTTTCAGAATTTAATTATGAATTTCCTTGGCCTCGCCTTTTGCTCAGCATGGGTAAATTTAATTTTCTTATTGAAAACAAAGATTTCACAATCACCCCCGACTCCCAAATTCATTTTATTTAAATGAATGCAGATAGAAATTTAATTACGAATGAACTGTCCAAAATGAAAAATAATTTGAATCATGTCTGCCAAAAAAACATAACCCAATACCATAGAGTCTTTGCGCACAGCTTCGAAAAAACTTTGCTTTAAATACTGCGTATTTTTTTACTATATGTGCTCAAAACAGCTCCAATAGTAATATGCTGTACAAATTTTAGGAAAAAAATAAAATTTGAAATAAACATTTTGCGTTACGCATTTTGCGTTACGCAAAATGTTTATTATATTTGTGGCATGAAAAGCGAACAAAATCCATTTTTATTAAAAGGATATATAAGTCCAGAGCTATTTTGCGATAGGGTTACAGAAACAAACAGCCTCATTCGTAACTTGCAAAATAGTGCCAATACCCTTCTTATTTCGAACAGAAGAATGGGTAAAACAGGTCTTATTTTGCATACTTTTTGGCAAATAAATGCGCAAGAGAAGACACCATGCTTATATATCGATGTTTTTGCCACAAAAAATTTGTCGGATTTTACCAACCAACTGGCAAGTGCCATGCTCGAAGCTTTTCCCGAGAAAAACAGCATGGGTCGCAAGGTAATGAACTGGATTAAAAGCTTGAGTCCCGTAATTAGTTACGATTCGTTGTCGGGATTGCCCGAGGTAAGTATCGCGTATTCGCGTCCGGAACAAACCGAAAATACCCTTTTGGGTATTCTGAAATTTTTGGACAAAATGAATATGCCCATCATTATTGCATTTGACGAGTTTCAGCAAATACTTCATTATCCAGAAAAAAACATTGAAGCATTGCTTCGAACCCACATACAACACCTGCATAACTTGCGTTTTATATTTAGTGGTAGCAGTAAACACCTATTGACCGATATGTTTGCCGATAGCCGACGACTTTTTTTTGCCAGTACCAGCATGGTGGCATTGTCTGAAATTGAACAGTCCGAATATTCTGTTTTTATAGAACAAACTTTTGCAAAACACCATAAAAACATTGCTCCCGAAGCCATAGATTGGTTGTTGCAATGGACTGGCCGACATACATATTATGTTCAATATACCTGCAACCGCATATATGCTGGTGGTAACAAGGCTATAACGTTGAGTATTGCCCGGCAGACTGCATCTGATATTTTGCTCGAACACGAAGCCATTTTCTATCAATACCGACAGATGCTTACAGCGCTTCAATGGCAGGTATTGAGTGCCGTAGCACGGGAGCAAAAAGTCTATAGCCCAGGCTCGAAAGATTTCGTGCAAAAATACCAATTGGGTTCAGCAAGTGCCGTGCAACGTGCCATCGAATCGCTTACCGAAAACGAGATGTTGCTTCGCGACAACGACGAAAAAGGAACATACATTCGTGTATACAACGTATTTCTTTCCCGATGGCTCGAATATAAATCGTAATTCTTTTTTTTGATTTTCGAAATAGCTGAATAAAAACTTGCATAAATCGAAAAAAGATTGTAACTTACTGTTATAAAACCTTTTCGAAATGATTAAGCGAACCCTGTATTTTGGCAATCCTGCCTATTTGCGATGCCGCGACGAACAGTTGGTACTCGAATTGCCCGAAGCATCGATGTTGCCCGAGAAAGAACGCACCAAAACCATACCCATCGAAGATATTGGAGTTGTTGTTTTAGACCATTCGCAAATAACCATTAGCCATCATTTGATGCATCGTTTGCTCGAAAACAATGCAGCCTTTATTGTATGCGACGATAAGCATCTGCCTACAGGATTAATGCTCAATTTGAATGGTAATACTCTGCAACAGGAACGATTCGATGCGCAATTGAACGCATCTGTACCACTCAAAAAGCAATTGTGGGCACAAACCATCGAGACCAAAATTCTCAATCAGGCAGCAGTATTGAAAACGAGAGGTGTAAAAACAGACAATATGCTTCACTGGGTATCGTCGGTCAAATCGGGCGATTCGGAAAACCACGAAGCACGTGCTGCCGCTTATTATTGGCAACATTTGTTTGGAGATGAAGCAGATTTTAAGCGAGGTCGTGAAGAGGATCCGCCTAACAACCTTCTCAATTATGGCTATGCCGTGCTTCGTGCCATTACAGCCCGTTCGCTCGTTGGCTCCGGTTTGTTACCTACTCAGGGCATTCACCACCACAACCGCTACAATGCCTATTGTTTGGCCGACGATATTATGGAACCCTATCGACCTTGGGTCGATAAACTGGTGTTACAAATAATTGATGAAAAAAAAACAAGCGAAGAGCTTACAAAGGAAATTAAAAGCATATTGTTGACCATCCCAACAGTCGATGTAACGATCAATAATCAGAAAAGTCCGTTAATGATTGCCATGCAGCAAACTACAGCATCGTTGGCGCGTTGTTTCTTGGGAGAAGCCAGAAAGATTACGTATCCTGAAATGTAAATGTTTGACCGACTAAATGCATATCGAATCATGTGGGTAATGGTATTTTTCGACCTTCCGACCGAAACCAAGAAAGAAAGGCGCGAAGCAGCCATCTTTCGCAAAAACCTTATTAGGGATGGGTTTACTATGTTTCAGTTTTCGATTTATGTGCGCCATTGTCCCAGTCGCGAAAATGCCGAAGTGCATACCAAAAGGGTCAAAAGTTTTCTGCCCGGTTCGGGCTATGTAGTTATATTCAGCATTACCGACAAGCAATTTGGTATGATGGAACTATTTAACCATGCCAAACCGACCGACAGACCCGAAACGGTTCAGCAATTGGAGCTTTTCTAAAACAAAAAAGCCCGAAATCAAAAATTTCGGGCTTTTTGTAAGGCAACGCCTTTGGTTCTTTCCAATTTTTTAATCCTAAAATTGCTTATAAAGATCAAATATACAATATATTATATGTAGGTCTATTGTAAGAACCTATTGCAAAGATACAAACTGAAAGCAATTCACAACCTGTAAACTGGCTTATTGTATCAGTTTTTAATTGTAAGAACCTATTGCAAAGATACAAACTGAAAGCAATTCACAACCAACACCCAACCTCTTTTTCACGCCACTTGATTGTAAGAACCTATTGCAAAGATACAAACTGAAAGCAATTCACAACCTTAAAGAGACCGAGCCTACAGGAGACACCATTGTAAGAACCTATTGCAAAGATACAAACTGAAAGCAATTCACAACCCTTGCACACCTTTTAAATGAACGCCCCAAATTGTAAGAACCTATTGCAAAGATACAAACTGAAAGCAATTCACAACCATGTTCGGGCATTTCCATATTAGTTGTCTATTGTAAGAACCTATTGCAAAGATACAAACTGAAAGCAATTCACAACTTATCATGGCTACTTCGGTTTGGTTAGTTCATTGTAAGAACCTATTGCAAAGATACAAACTGAAAGCAATTCACAACCACTCGACTTCTTGCCAAAATTTGCAAAAGATTGTAAGAACCTATTGCAAAGATACAAACTGAAAGCAATTCACAACGACTGGTGCTGACTTTGATAATTATATGCAATTGTAAGAACCTATTGCAAAGATACAAACTGAAAGCAATTCACAACGCAAAACTATTAAATGAGCTAAATGGAATGATTGTAAGAACCTATTGCAAAGATACAAACTGAAAGCAATTCACAACTGCGTGACGGTTCTATTATTGCCAAAGGTAATTGTAAGAACCTATTGCAAAGATACAAACTGAAAGCAATTCACAACTGCTTTTGTCACCTAATGACAAAGTAAATTATTGTAAGAACCTATTGCAAAGATACAAACTGAAAGCAATTCACAACTAAAAATAATCAAGTTCAAAATCAGTTTTTATTGTAAGAACCTATTGCAAAGATACAAACTGAAAGCAATTCACAACTATCACAACCAATTCTCTTATGTAACACTAATTGTAAGAACCTATTGCAAAGATACAAACTGAAAGCAATTCACAACTAATAGGACGTTCTTCTTTTTTCATTTTTTATTGTAAGAACCTATTGCAAAGATACAAACTGAAAGCAATTCACAACTACTTGTGATCATTGCGGCAAAGTTACACAATTGTAAGAACCTATTGCAAAGATACAAACTGAAAGCAATTCACAACTTCGGAAACTCAAGGTTTTTTTGAAAAATAATTGTAAGAACCTATTGCAAAGATACAAACTGAAAGCAATTCACAACTATCAAGAATATCAACTGGTAGCGTATTGTATTGTAAGAACCTATTGCAAAGATACAAACTGAAAGCAATTCACAACTAGTAAAAGCATATTAAAATATAAAGTTAATTGTAAGAACCTATTGCAAAGATACAAACTGAAAGCAATTCACAACTTCCGTCGGGCTGCCTATCCGATACAAAAAATTGTAAGAACCTATTGCAAAGATACAAACTGAAAGCAATTCACAACCGATGCCTAATATTTCTTTTGCTGACATTAATTGTAAGAACCTATTGCAAAGATACAAACTGAAAGCAATTCACAACAATTCAGCATTAAATGTGTATAATTGCAAGATTGTAAGAACCTATTGCAAAGATACAAACTGAAAGCAATTCACAACTTACAAGTGGTACAATTGTAGCCACAGGAAATTGTAAGAACCTATTGCAAAGATACAAACTGAAAGCAATTCACAACTGTGGACACCCGCAAGTTATACAGCTAACAATTGTAAGAACCTATTGCAAAGATACAAACTGAAAGCAATTCACAACAAGTTGAAGATGAACTTTTAATTAATAATATTGTAAGAACCTATTGCAAAGATACAAACTGAAAGCAATTCACAACTTTTTGAATTCTTTAATTGCTTTGTGCATCATTGTAAGAACCTATTGCAAAGATACAAACTGAAAGCAATTCACAACTATATAATGGTCAATACCCTTATTACAAAGATTGTAAGAACCTATTGCAAAGATACAAACTGAAAGCAATTCACAACTACCATTAAATACATCAAAATACACTACATATTGTAAGAACCTATTGCAAAGATACAAACTGAAAGCAATTCACAACCCTTATCCCGTATTGACAAGTCATTTCTTTATTGTAAGAACCTATTGCAAAGATACAAACTGAAAGCAATTCACAACCTCTGTGCCAGTCACCCATAGATGACTTAGATTGTAAGAACCTATTGCAAAGATACAAACTGAAAGCAATTCACAACTGTCTGCATTCAATGGGACAAATAGAGTTAATTGTAAGAACCTATTGCAAAGATACAAACTGAAAGCAATTCACAACAATCCCGAACTTGTGCGCTTTCTTTTGCATATTGTAAGAACCTATTGCAAAGATACAAACTGAAAGCAATTCACAACTATGTTTTATTTGTTATTTTGATACTGTAAATTGTAAGAACCTATTGCAAAGATACAAACTGAAAGCAATTCACAACCCCGCAATAAAAGCATTAAAACCTAATAAAATTGTAAGAACCTATTGCAAAGATACAAACTGAAAGCAATTCACAACTTAGTAGTACAAGATTTCTCTACTAATGCAATTGTAAGAACCTATTGCAAAGATACAAACTGAAAGCAATTCACAACCATGCAATGATTGCATAAATAATAATGTAATTGTAAGAACCTATTGCAAAGATACAAACTGAAAGCAATTCACAACTAAGAGCCTCCTGTGGTCTTTGAGTAATACATTGTAAGAACCTATTGCAAAGATACAAACTGAAAGCAATTCACAACAGACCGTACAGACCTTTATAAACGTTGCAAATTGTAAGAACCTATTGCAAAGATACAAACTGAAAGCAATTCACAACGCTCCAGTTTGTCCTTGCTCACTTTCTGAGATTGTAAGAACCTATTGCAAAGATACAAACTGAAAGCAACCTAAATTGAGCGATTAAAATATAAGTGGAGGCTTTTTGTTCGGCTCGTTTAATTAAAAAGTCATTTTGTTAGACAAGAAGATGCGAATTGATCTCAATAGTTCTTTTTTGGGGGCCAATATTGTTGTCATAACTGGTTTTTTGTG
>CAMDBI010000014.1 GCA_945889005.1 Bacteroides fragilis | reverse complement strand
CCCCCTTATACTACCTACGTAACGCTCAGTCATTCCGAACGACTTGTGCTGAGCGCAGTCGAACGAAGAGAGAAATCCCCTTATTAAGCGTAGCGTCTCGCTATGTATAATTTTCCTTTGCCTCCGGCATTATTAGCCATCAAATTCGGCAAGATGCCTTGAATACTCCGACGTAGCGTGACGCTACGCCGAACTTCAGAGAGTTTTGGAGGATGAATGGCATAATTTTATTGTTTCACCAATTTCACCAACTGCATCCCTCTATCAGTAACAATCTTAACAAAATAAACTCCCATTTTCAACGCTGATATATTGATAGATTTGGCAGTTATTCCCTTTTCAAAATCGCTTTCCATTACCAAATGCCCTGTAGTGTTGTAGATGAACACATTGCCACTAACGAAGCTATTTGATCTGTTTGTAATTACTATCTGTTCGCTTGCAGGATTTGGGTAAATATCGAATTCTGTATACGATGAAAGTTGAGTACTTAAGATTATACCATTTTGCAATTGATTGTTTTTGGCTACTTGCAATATTTCGCCGGTTTTGCTGTCCTGAAGAAAGGCTATAACTTCGATATTGTCGGGGAGGCTGATATTCTCCATAGTCCAATTGAAGTTAAAGTTCTTGGTTGTGTTTTGAGTCCAGTCGCCTTCAATAGTTACACCTGCTGCATTGGGCAATATTTTGCGTACAATATTGGTATATGTTTTAGAGCCCTCTTTTACTGTTTTTTCGGTAACAACTACATATAGCTGACATGGTTTGTTCACAATGTTTTCAAGGGCAGTAAGCGATAAACCAAGAGCAATACTTTGCTCGGTCTTTTTAACATCGATAAAGATATTTAACTTGGGCTTGCTCAAAATGTTTTCTATCAGCGTATTTCTTTGGGCATCGCTCCAATTAGAACTGGTCCAGTTTACAATAGTGTTTGCCGATTTGAGCTTGTTCTGTATCGAAAAACCACCATCGACAATAGAATATGGGGCTGCTTTGACATTGTAAAACAAAGAACGGTTTTTGGTTCCGGCCGAATAGGCATTGTAAAATACATCGTTGTTGGGCGAACCGGTGTGATAATTGAGGTTCACGATATCGTATTGAAATGAATTGACAATGCTGTTTACTTGCTCGTTTGATGTTTCGGATGCGGCTTGAGCGTTGTTGGTAAAATGTTCGAACAATACGTTTTTGCTACGTTCGCCAATCCATATATTGTCAATGGCTACAAATTTGCTTTCGCCCAAACCATCGTTGCCATAAGCCAAACGCAAACGAGTTTTTTTCATTTTTACCAATTCGTCGACTATGTGTCGGGCATCGAACGACCATAGTTTCTGAGCCATGGTGTCGGGTTGGGTCCATCCTTCAATTACATCGCCGGGGGTCGATTGTATTTTGTTCGAATTGTACCAAGCAATCGGGTCGCCAAGTGTGCCTATGCTCTTCCATTGAAGCGAATCGAGGTATTGAAGCACCACGCCACCGTGGTTTTTCTCAAGATCCATGTGCATTTTGAGCTCTATCATGGGTTTATTCATGCCCGTGAAATCCATACAAGGTCCCGAAATCCACGAATCTTCTTCCTTTTTTTTGGTAGGAGTAAGGTACCAAAGACCAGAATTCAGTTTCATACTATCTGTAGACTTGTTGCTATTGTTCAGATACTTCCAGTTGTTGATAGATGTGATAGCGCTGTCGCGATACCAATACGATTTGCTTGCTGTAAATGAGTTATTGTACGACGAGTCGGCCATTTTGAGATAGGGTCTGAGTTGGAAAAGCACTTCTTTGGAGTTTTCGCACAAGAAGTTGTTACGCGATTTGAGTGTAACGGTATAATCGTCAAATCCTTTGAATGAATAGCTCAAATTTTTATTGTCAGCATCTCGCGCGAAACTATCGAGGAGTGTTCCATTTTGTTTGATATACCAAACATGCTGATCAAATTGATTGGTGGCAGTAGTAGATTTATTGGTAAAATTGACCAATTTAGATGCTCCTCCAAAGCAATCGTCGTCCCAAGTGAAATCGACAGCGGGTTTGTCTTCGACCTGAATTTTCTTGCTTGTAGCTGCTTCGCAGCCATTGTTGTACTTCATAGAGAGCTGTACAATTTTAGAACCTGCACTGGTATAAATGTGTTGAGTCGAGTAGGTGGTATCGATGACTCTATCGCCAAAATCCCAAAGAATCGATTTTATTTTAAGCCCAGCAGTATCGCTTGTTTTATTAACAAAACGAATTGGAAACTGGTCGCTACGACACGAGTCGTTGACAACGAACGAAGGAGTAGGCGATTTCAATACTTTTATAAAGATGGTTGAATCGACCTTGCAACCATTGTCATCGGTCAAACTATAGCGAATTGGATTTAGAGATTCGATTGAAGCTTTGGAGCCAATAAAATAGGGGTTTTCGAAATACGAATAAATTTCGAAAGTACCTTTATTAGGGAAAACTGATATTTTTGTTTGTCCTGTTTGGCAAATGGTGGTATCGTCTGATTTTAATGAGAGTTCAGTAACTTTATTGATAGTGATTACTTTTCTAAGTTCGAAAAGGGTATTGGATGCATTTCGGTAGGTAAACACGATGGTGTCTTTGCTGTTGTTTGAAAATTTTCGAGGGTTATAGTGTGCTTGTGCTGTGTATTTCGATGTATCAAAAACACCTTTACCCCCAGTGAATTTAAAACTATCCATGTTCAATAAGCTGTCAATTTTAAAAGAAAAACTTGAATCGTTGGAGCAATAGGTATCTTTAAGCCCGTTGAACTGCGCCTTGGTGTATTCAATTGTAAGTGATTTAGCGACAGTATTGCTACAGCTATTAGTATCGGTATAGGTACATCGTATTTCGTAATTTTGTGGAGGAAGCGAATTTGGGGTAAATGTATAAGTCGATGAGTCTTCTAAAACTCCATTTCCTTGAAACGTTATTGTACCCACTCTATAATTTGAATCGGGTTTAAGTGTAAATGATTTATCTAAATCACGGTTGTAGTTGCTGCGGAGCGAATCGAGTTTGACCGGAGGTAAAGGGTTAATATATGTCGAATCGTAATTCCAGGAACTCTGACAATTGGCTGTACTATACTTTATGCCAATTTTATATGTTTTTCCAGTTAGTTGAGTAGTCGAAAATAATGCATTGTTTCCTTGTGGTGTAACATTGCCATCCCATTCAACAATTCCTCCAAGTGGATATTGATCTTTTGGTGTTAATGTAAAAATCCCAGATTTTTCGCAATAGGCACTGTCGAGACCAGTAAACGATACATCGCCTATCGAATCAATAGTTATGTCTTTTTTTGTTGAAAAATCAACCCCTCTGTATTTATATGAGTAGATAAGCTGATTTGAACCAAGTTTAGCTTCAGAAGGATTAAAACTGGCTGTATTATTATTAAGGTTTTCAATACCAGTTGTACCTCCATTTTTTAAACTAAAACTACCAATTATTGTATCTCCTTTATCGTCTTTAAAATGATTGAAAACTCTAATAATAGATTTATTATCAGAGTTTTTACAATAAGCACCTGCTTTTACTCCATAAATATTAAAAGTATCTTTCAAAACATCGAAATACATGGTATCGGTGTTTTCGCAGCTTAAGCTATCTTTAACTTTATAGCGAATGAGTATGTTGTTGTTTACACCAGCTGAAGCGGGATTAAATTGATAACCACTTCCTGATGATATTATACCAGTTCCAATAAACTCACCTTTAGTATGGTTTCCTTTAAGGGGTGTAGCTCCCTGGTCGTAGTTATAAACTGTTTTTGTTGAATCTGAAATTTCAACATTTGGCAATGCTTTTATTGAAAAGTTTTTTTGAATAGTATCCGACATACAGCCATTTGCCGATTCGAACTGGTAATTCAATTTGTAATTGTCATGCACAGCATTATCGCTTGGGAAAAAAGTAGCATCGTTGGCTGTTTGTGTAAGTGCTATGGACGGTAAAACAGTCCAGTGATGACTTCCACCTGCCGAATATGATGTTTGTATATTCGATGGTGTAAGCTTTTTTGGTGAATTGTCGCTTATGCAATATTTTGTTTTATCAACAATACCTGTTACATCAGATACTGAAACACTATCGATTACAAAAGATTTTGAAATAATTGTGTTTTCTGATGTTCCATCATACTTTAATTCTAAAGTGTAACTGCCTCTTGATAAGGAATCTGGCTTAAGTGTGAAGGTTTTATAGTCAATTTGTTTAGTAGCATTATTAATAATCAATAAACCTTTTTTTAATGTTAATTTGGATTCAGTAATTGTTTCAGATGTAATAACTTTAATAGTATCAATAGGGTGATTATAGCAATAAATATTTTTTGCTTCCAATTCTGTTGATTCATCCAAAATTTTCGTTGAGTCTTTATAGGTATTTTTGCATCCATTTCCGTCAGTAAATGTATAACTTATAGTTTTCAATCCTAAACCAGCCAAATTTGGATGAAATGTATTATCGTCTGAGGTTACTCCTTTTCCTAAAAAGATACCGCCAGATGGTGTTCCTATTAGCGGAACAGTTTCAACAACTTTATTATATGCCGGATTTAAATCAAAATGTAAATCGGGCAAGGTATCGACCTTAATACCTAGAGAACTACTTAACAAGCTATTATTGCATGAGTTTTTACATCTTACACTTATTGATCCAGTTGCAGCAGTTGTCAAAAATTTAATTTTTACTACGGTGTCTGTTGCTAAACCTTGTATAAAGTAACCTGTTGGTACAGTCCATTCGTAACTATCGGCATTTGCACATTTATATATTTTAAATAATACATTGCTATCTAAATGACACACACTATTTTTCCCAACAATAAAAGATGGATTTGCTGGCAATGGTTTAACAGTTATATTTACTGATTTTGAAGGCCCATCGCCACAGCTATTATGTCCTTTAACAGTGAGTGTGCCAGATGTTGCATTTGAAGCGAGATTTAATGTAATAGAGCGAGTTGTTCCATTGTTTATGGTTGCTCCGGTTCCGCTATATGTCCATATATAATTGTCTTCGTCATTCAAATCGGCAATACTAAATGCGGTACCGTTGGTATATTGACAAATATAGGTTGTAGTAGTATCGATAGTGCCAGCGGCTGATGGATAAGGTTTGATAGTTGCAATTGCTGTTCCGCCCCTGCTTGCGCTGCTTGCTGCACAATTGTTGGCATCGGTCAATGTTGTTAAATAAAAGGTATCTGTTACATTTGATGTAAATTTATATGGATTGGTGTTTATTGAATTTTTTGTAACCGAAGTTGTTCCATCGGTATAAGTAAATGACCAGGGAGCAACACCGGTTAAATTTATAGATACCTCGACCGAATCGCCTGTACATTTTGCAAGTCCTGCAGTTATGTTGGCTGTTGGGCGAGGGTCGGTAATGATACTTGTCCATGCCGAAGTATAAGCAATTGTATTCTGAGTGCCAGCTCCGGTTTTGGGTATTACTTCGAATTGGATATATTTACCATTATCTGCAGAATCCAATTTATAATCAGCATTTGTTGCCGAAGTGATTGCTGTTTTTCCTGTGCCTATTGCATCGTTTGCCCTATACCATTTAAAGGTTGATCCGCTTTGAGCATCGTTTTCCAAATCGTTATAAGTATAATTTCCTGTTAAGGTACTGCATACAGCTTTTGTTCCGGTAATAGATACCGATGTAGCAGTAGGAGCTGAGTTTTCAATTGGGCCATAAGCTGCCGATTTTACGGCAGTTCCAATTTGTGTACCCGTTTGAGCCACAGGTGTTACTTCAAAATATATATTTGAGCCTACATCGCTGGCAAGTATTGTATATGATTTAGAAATTTGATCTGTTATAGGTGTAGTATCCTTATACCATTTGAAAGTAGAAGTGCCTTCTAAGTCTCCTTCTGCATCAAAGTATGTATTAGTACCAGCGAGAGTTTGACCTACATTTTTATTTATATTTCCGGTTATTGTTACCGAAGGTGCTGTTGGTTTGTTGTTGAAGGCCGATAATACATTTATTGAAGTTGAAGCATCATTATAATCTGTATTTTTCGAAGACGGATTCCAAGAGCTATTGTCGGCAATAATTTTATAAGTTTTATTATCAGTCGATTTAAAACCGGTTTGATTTAATAAACTATCTATAATTACTTTATCATTCCCGGAAATAATAATGCTATATATTAACGATGACTTTACTTCTGGATTTTTTGTATGTGCAGTTCGTAAGGTATGAGCACCATCAGCATAACCAGAAATTGTTATTTGAGTTACATCAATATCTGTAGTATCCAAAGGGTCTATCGATGCAGCAAATCCAATTCCAGAAATTTTTAATTCTCCTGTGTTGCTATTGTATTCGGAAGAGTTCATTATTGGTTTTGAATAAGTATATCCAGAATTTGTATTGGTTTTTGTGTTGAAATAATTATCGCCAGCGGTGTCATCAATACCTGGTCCATTGAAATGTGATTCAGCTTTTAATGTATAATCAGATTCATTTAATGGGCTTCTAATAAGTATAGAGTTTATATAAGCAATGTCTCGTTCATCGATAGTTACAGAAAAAACATTACTATTGGGAGTATTTAATATTGTTGTATATTGAAATCGATAAGTGCCATAAGGTGTTGTAATAACCAATCTATTGAGATTTATTGGGTAATCTAATGAAAAGTTATTGGGTGCAACTTCTCCTGTTAAGGTGAGTAATCTTTGCTTTACATCTAAAAATGATTTTAAAATTTGAGGTGAAACTAAATTTGAAACGCTAATTAGTTTATTAAAATTGTCTCCATTTAAGCTTAATTGTTGCGCAGTATTCCATCCTGCCAAAGCGTTAAAATAAAAAGACTTAGAATCGGTCGATATAGTGCCATTATTATCCAAAATATTTTCAACTGCCGAGTCGGCTTCAGTTGTCAAGGTTTTAAAAGTAAATATTGAATCGGAAGTAATACTTATGTTACTTACATCGGATACGGCAAATGTTTTGGAAGTATTGTTGTACCCACTAATCGATATTTTTGTAACATCAATATCGTTTTCTCCATCGGCTGCAAAACCAGCTCCCGATACTCTAAAGGTACTGTCGGTGTAATTATAAGTAACACTTGTAATTGAAGGAGCTCTAAAACTCGATACGCTAATTGGATTCCCTGTAAGGTCAGCAGTACCCGCCCCGTTCCACCCTGTTGCTGCAGCAATATTGTATGTACCTACTGTATATGATGAAGTTCCATCATTATTTAGTATTGCATTAATATAAGCTCTGTCTGCTCCAAATATTTTGAGGAGTGCTGTTGTTGATGATGTTGGAAGAGCAGTCAATGTAGCTGAACTTAACGTTCTGCTTAGTGTCCCATTGCTTATGGTGATTTTGGTTTGGTCAATAATGGTCGATGTGTTGAGGTTGGCTCCCGTAATGGTCAGAAAACCGGTCGATGCATCGTAGGCGGCAGATATAATAGTCGGTTCAATTACATATATTGTTCCGCTTGCATTTATGCTTCCGCAGCCGCCACTAAGCGGTATGGTATAATTGAATGTTCCTGACTCGCTAGGTGTGCCCGAAATTGATATCGTGTTGCTTGCCCACGTAGCATTAACTCCTAATGGTAAGTCGCTTGCAACTCCTATACCTGTTGCAAGTGTAGTGGTATGAGTAATAGTAGTTGATATTGCTGTATTGATAAAAACTGTTGGAGTTGAAGATGCCACACCAACAGTCATATTTGCAGTAATAGCAACCGGGGTAGTAGCTTGTACCTGGGCACAACCACCTGCCGCTGCAATAGTATAGGTAACGGTATAGCCACCGGCTGTACTTGTCGACGGGGCAATGGTTCCTGTTGTAGCATCAATACTCAGCCCTGCAGTTGATGTAAATTCACCTCCGGAAGTTCCTGTTAGAGAAACTGCTTTTGTTCCGGCACTTGTACACCAAGGGCTTCCTGTGTATGATATCGATGCTGTTGGTTTTGCATTAACAGTCAAAGTTGCTGTTGCGCTTGTAACAGATCCATCAGCATCGGTTACAACAACCGAATAACTGCCTGCATCTGTTGTTGCAACAGTTGATAATACAAAAGTAGGATCAGTTCCAATATTATCGGCACCTTTTTTCCATTGATATCCGGTTATTCCTCCTCCATGGTCACTTGTGGCTGTAACCGTAAATGTAACATTCTCGTCTCCTTCACAAACTGTTTGATCGGAAGGACTTACAGTTATTGTTACAGTGGCTTGTAACACCATACCCCACAAACTCAATATTCCACCAATTATTAATGCCTTGGTTTTCATAGCTATATGTATTAATTTTTATTTCCTGTATTAAGACAAAAAGCCCATTAGTATGGGCTTTTGATTTATTATTTATTGTAATGTGCCGTCGCTGCTAGTTTTTAGTAAGAGTATTGAGCTGTTGTTGGTATATTTATTGGTTCCCAATATAACCAAGCCTCCGTCCGATGTGCTTATTATTTTATTGGCACTTTGTAGTCCCGATGAAGCAAAGGTTTTTTCAAATTTCATTTGTAACGAGTTGTCGAGTCCATAAAGAAATACGTCGGAGTTTCCGGTATCGATATTACGTGTACCTGTTATATAAATATTATCTTTTGCATCTATGCACATCGATTTCGCAATGTCGTCTTTCTTACTACCAATAATTTTGGCATTATTTATCAAATATTTATCATTAAAAGGATTCATCTTTAATTTGACAATGTATATATTCATACCCGAATCGGCACTATTGTCTGTACCCGATGCAATAGTGCCGGTTAAAAAATATGTAGAATCTTTAAATAATTTAACATCGTAACAGTTCTGAAGTCTACTATTATGAGGGAAAACAGCCGATTTGTTGGTGTTCGATTGTAATAAAAATTCATTTTTTGAAGTACCTGCAAAAAATACATCGGTCTGGTCGTGTTGTATGCAACTATTATATTCAGATGAACTTAAGGTATTGGTTTGTATGATTTTTCCCAAATTATTGATAATATAATAAACCCCAGATTTTTCGGCACCAACAGCCTCCTGCGTATTACCAGCTATTGCATAGTTCCCGTTTGTTAGGCTTATTATTTTGTTTCCCCATGTATTTAGTTGGGTTCCATATTTTTTTGTAAAAATGGTGTCGCCTTTTTGATTTATTTTTAAAACTAATATTTTCAAGAAACCCAAACTGTCTTTCGTATTTCCAACAATCATATATTCGCCATCGGGTGTTTGGGCTATGCTGTTTCCGGTTTGATCGTAATCGAGGTCAAAACTTTTTTCCCATTCAAACATACCGGTTTTATCGGTTTTGTATAAATAAATATTGGTGCCTTTTTTGGCAATATTATTATCTATTGTACCAAGTATCAAAAAACCTTTGTCGCTGGTTTCTACTATGTCGTTGCCTTCGTTGGTTACTCCTGTGCCAAACTTTCGTATAAAAGTTGTTTCAATATCGCTCAGTTCGGGCTTACACGAGTAACACAACAGCATTGTGCTTATTATATATATTATATTGTAAAATTTTTTCATTTTTTCTCTGGTTTGTAGAATTTATAAGTAAACCCGATATTGATAAATAATCTGTTAACTGAAAAATCGGGTTGTTGACCTATTTTATTTTCTTCTTCTTTGATATCGTTTGTAGTTGTCGATTCAAGTATTTTTATATATTCTTTATAATCGAGCTTATTGTTACTTCTTCCATACAAGTACCCAATTTCGACTCTGAAAGCCGAACGTGGCAATTTACGGTCTGTGATAAGAGATAAGTAGTAATTGTGATTCAGCTTTTTGCGAACGTCGATAATCGAAAACTCGGGCAAAAGGTTTTTAGAGCCCGATGGTTGTTCAATCGTCTCGATATTGTGGGTCGAACTTAACAAGTATTGAAGTTCATATCCTGTACATGCCAAAAATTCGAGCTTACTCAATTTTGCAAATTTATACATTACATATAAAGGAACGCCCATTGAGGTTTCAGCTTCATCTATGGTTACGTCATTTCGTGTGTCGTTATAATTTGCTTCGGTATATTTCCACTGACTGAATATGTAGTTCCCGCCGGTTCCACCAAAAAAATTGTTGTAAATATTATACTCAAAAAACATACCACCCTGGAAGCTTGTAGATGATGTATAAAAATTTCCTGTACTACCCGGTTTATTTCTCAGTACCTGAAGTACTTTAATATTATTAATGTGCGATCCGCCTTTCAGACTTATCGATGCAAATGGATTGGTTCTATATGTATTAAAAAGCTGTACAAACTCAGCAGGATCGCTAGCAGACAATTCATATTCGGGATATTTCTTCAAAAACATGAGCATGTTTTTGTCGGCTTCGTTCATATTGTTGTTAAAAATATGCGACAATATGATGAGTTTGTATGCTTGTAAACGTTCGTCGCTATTGAATCCGCTTTTCATACAGGGAGCCAATACGTTTGGTATTTCTTCAATCATACCATTGTCGTATAGTTTTTGGGCATTTTCGAGCGTGAGTGCACAATTTTCTTGAGCAATTGTGCTTGCCCCAAAAATTATAAATAACAGAAAGCTTAGTAAATATCTCATTATTGATTAGTTAATTATTTTTAATTAGCTTCTTTTACCTTTATTTTCGATTCTTTTTTGAGTGGAATGCTTTGTTCGTAAGGAATATCGCTACCAATATACACTTTCCATTCTTCGTTCGTGAAATTTCTTTTAATCGTTGGTTTAAGTATTTGTGCCAGTTCGTCGGTTTGCGTTGGGCGTACCAATAATCTATTGCCTTTATAACTACCCGAACCTAGCAATGTGCCTGTACGGTTAAAGCTCACGTTCATAACCATGGCATCGTGGTCGACGAGTTTGTATGGCTGTGTGTTTAGGTCTGTAGCATCCCACAAAAGCACCGAATAGTCGCGCAACGAGGTGGCTATAAGCTTGTCGTCGGGGCTAAACTTAATAGAAGTAATGGTTGCTTTATTCAAACGACTCGACGATATTATTTTGCGGGTTTCCATGTCGATAATACGCAAAAAACCGCTAATATCGCCAACTGCCAATAGTTTAGAATCGTTGTTGAAACATACAGCTCCAAACTGATTCTTCTCTTCACTGATTAAAATTTGTGGATTTTCTGAATTCCTTAAATTGATCAACATCACCTTACCGCTTTGTGTTCCTATGGCCACATTGTCGTCGAGTTTCGAAACAGCTAAAGCGATAATCTGACTATCGGCTTTGGCTATGGTTTGTATATTGCCATCGGCAAGGTTTATGCGACTCAAGGTATTGGTTGCAGTTACTAGCAACGAAGTGTTTTCTTTATTAAATGCAATATTGGTAATGAATTTCCCGGCTTGAATATATTTACCGATAACTTCAGCTGGATTTTCTTCAAGGTTCAAAAGAACAACTCCTTGTCCGTTGGTTGCACAAGCCAGTATTTTTCCATCTTTCGAAATATCTAACGAACGATTGGTTATATTGTTTGAATATAAAACTGTAGGTGTATGTGTAGTATCGGCTGTATTCCATTTATAAACTTTCCCTTCGGCACCGGTCGAATAAAAATCGTCGTTCGTCGGATTAAATGCAATAGAATAAACGGTATTATTATGACCTTTATAGAAACTAAATCCTATTCCTTTTTTTGAAATAATGGCCTGATACAAACCTGCATATATATCGGCATTGTGAGCAATACCTTGATATTTTTTGTTAAATAAAAATGCCTGATAAGCCAATAAAGCTTGAAGATCTATGTCGTCGAATTTCTGTAAAGATTTTACCGACATCGACTGCGAAATGGAGAGCATTCGTCTGTTGTATGCATCGGTACTGGCTTTTTCAGCTTTTACTGTTTGATCTTGAGCAATAAGACGCGCACTATCGGCCGCCAGTTTCTCGCGTCGGGCTTCCTCGGCTCTTCGATAAGCTAGCTGACGTTGGTATTCTGCAGACTTTTGCTCTCTTAAGGCTATTTGAGTTTGATTCTCTGCTATTTGACTTTGCTGTATGGCTAAATCTTTTTGCTTTTGAGCTTCAATCGTTTGTTTATCGGCTATTTTTCTCTGGTCATCAGCTTCTTTTGCATTTTTTTCAGCTTTTTTTTGCTGTTCGACCGCTAGTAGACTTTGTTGGGTAGCACGTTGCTTTTGTTTTTCAGCTTCAACTTGTTGAGCTTGAGCCCAAAGCATTAGTCCTACTGAAATAATAGATGCCGTACCAAGTACAATGGCAAAAATTCGGGTACGTTGAAGTGCTCTTTTCTGTAATTTTATTTTATTTAGTTCTTCGGCTTCGAATTCTTTTTCGCTGGTATGCAAAAATACCATCACTCGTTCAAATGCCGGATTGTGTCTTTGTGCCCATTCGAGGGTAGGGCGTTTCTTTTTTTCCCAGTTCAAAGCCAATTGCAAATCGGGTGGTCGCCAAAGTCCTGTCTTTCCTTCTTGATACAAGGCAGATGCTTCGCTCAATCGCATATACATTTGTACTGCCATCGATTCTTCGTCTACCCATGCTTTCAGTCGATTCCAAATTCGCATTAAGCTTTCGTGCGAAAGGTCTATGATTGAATCGCCGTTCAATGGTGTTCCATGCGCAGGAGTAACAAACGATCGTCCTGGTTGTCGAAATCTATCTACTACTTTTATAACAGCCTCGGGTTTAACATTGGCAATAGTGGCAAGACTCTCGAGTCGGGTAGGGCGGCGTACACCCCGGTTATCAGCTCCTTTCTCGGTTATGGTTTTAAACAATACTTCACATATCCATTTGCCTTCTTCGTCGAGCTCGTCATACGCTTCGTTGGCATGTTCCGAAAGTGCTTTTTCCATTTTGCCTATGGCTTCGTAGTCGGCAATTGACAATGGTTTCGATTGATCGGTGTTTTTTTCCCAGTAGTTCCATGTACGCATCATGGCATGTTGCAATATGGGCAGTTGGTCGGGATTGTCGCCAACATCGTTGAGCAATTCCTGTACAAAAGAGGGTTCTATTTCGGCTCCTCCCACGGCAACCGGACCGGTTATGGCATCGCGAAAATCGTCGCGGGTCATCTGGGGTATTAGATAATTACTTTTGTTGATTAAGTTTGTTAATTCTTGAAAATGTGAACATTCGCCGATAAAGTCCGAGCGCATGGTTAAAACTACATAAACAGGTAGTTCGCTCTGATTTACGGCTTCTACAAGAAGGCGTACTAATATCAAAGCGTCGTTTTGTGCATCTGATAAACTACGGTTGATACGATATCTGAACAATTCCTCAAATTGGTCGACAAGCAGTAAAATGTTTTCGTTATCGTTTGATATATATTTGAGCGAATCGATAATACCTTTGGTCGAACGACGCAACAATGCAGCAAAAAACTCTTGATTATATTCGGTGTCGTTTTTTTTATCTATTGCATCGACAATCGAATGAGCCATATTTTCTACCGGATTACTTCCGGGACGGGTTACTACTGTTTTCCATTTTGAACCTGCTTGTGCAATAAATCCGCCATACAATATAGGTATCAACCCACAATAAATCAACGACGATTTACCGGTTCCAGATGCTCCTATTACTGCTACAAACCGGTTTTGCGACAATTTGGTCAATACCTCCTCGCTTTGCCCTTCGCGCCCAAAAAACAGGTGACTCTCTTCTAGTCCAAAGGGTCGTAAGCCCGGAAAAGGATTGAAGCTTGCTTGTTTAGATGTATTCTTATCGTTTTTAATATTTTGTGTCAACTGATCCATAATGCGAGATTAATTAATATTAAAATCGAGTTTGTTTAAACCTTCTGTCATTGTTGCAATTTGGAAGGTTTGGTCGATATGTTTTTTTGATTTTATTTTGTCTGGGGTTTGTGTAAGTATAGCCTTTGTTTTTAAGGGCTTCATTCGTCCATATCCCGGCGATTTTATGAGGTCTTTTAGTTTGCTGTCGATCCAACGGTCGGTGCAATTATTGTCAAATATCAATACTGCATCTGCTTTTGACAAGAATTCCCGATGTTCTTCAATGGTATTCAGATTCTTAATATCAAAATCGATATACAATGGATTTATGTTCTGCTTTTTCAATTCTGAAGAGAGTGTTTCAACTTTTTGGGTGTCTTTAACATCGTGAATTATGTATAACGACTGATTAAAATCGGTTTTCACTGGTTTATTTTCTTTTATATCGCCAATTTCCAACTTTTCGTAAACAAGTCGCAACAAATCGTCGAAGGGCATTTGCAATACTTGCGCGTGTTGTTTATGATTGTTCTGGATGTTTTCAAAAAGTTCGATCAATGGTTTATCTTCTATTTTCATTCCATAAGGTATCCAAACTATTGTTTTAACCTTTGTTTGGGAAATCGATCGTTCAACTTCTTTTTGCCATTCTAAATTACTTACCCTGTTTCCAGTTATAAATATATTTAACAGATTGTTTTCAAACGATTTTGTATCTTCATAAAACGGTTTTAGTTTTTTGTCGGGAACAATAGTATATTCAATGCTCTTAAGGTTTCTAATAAGTGCATCGCAATATTCCGAAACATCTTTAGAATGTTCAGCAATATAAATATTATTCTGAAATTCTTTTTTATTGAAACTCGATGCAATTTCAAATGCTATGTCTAATACTTTGAGCCAAAACAAGCGCGTTTCATTTCCTTGAATTTCAGGATCATAAATACGTAATCGGTTGAATTTCAAATCAATATCAAAAAAATCGAAGTATTTTAATTCCTCAAATGATTTATTGATTGTTTTCTTTTCATTCTCTTCTGTAAAAATAAGTAGGGTTTTCTCTTTATTTTTATCTAAAAACGTAGGGGAGAGGCTTGCCAAATTTTCAAAACCTGGTATTATCAAAAAAAAGTCTTTTTCAATTTTATCTATTTCTGAGCTTAAATATTGAAAGACTTCAACAGGTCGATGTAACAAGTTTGTTAAAGAACTTTTCAACCCATTTGCAAGGGTTTGAGCATTTAACTTTGTTTCTGCATGACTATTTGCTGGGCAGATAATACCTATTTCAATTTTATTTTCCATCTTATATTAAATTCTAAACCCAATTACCAGTACATCATCTATTTGTTCATGTTCGCCTTTCCAGTTTTCGTAGTTTTCGTCTAGTTTTTGCTTTTGCTCATCGGGAGGAAGTGAACTAATATCTGTAAGTATATTATAGAGATTTCTTTTTAAAAGCTTTTTATTATCTGGACCGCCAAACTGGTCTGCATAGCCATCGGAAAATATATAAAACGAATCGCCTTTCTGTATTTCAATTTCTGAAGCTAAAAATGGTCTTTCTTTATCTCCCAAAAAAGCACCTATTGGAGCTTTTGTAGGTTCATAAAGTGTTCTTTCGCCATTTCTGATCATGAGCAAGGGGTTATTGGCTCCTGCATAATTGAGTTTCATCTTTTTGAGGTCTACACAACACAGAGCAATATCCATTCCATCTTTTAACTCGCTTTGTGTTCTATGTTGTTGAAGCGAATCTGTAACTGCTTTGTTAAGTTCTGTGAGTATATCGTTAGAAACTCTTTTGTTTTTAACATTTACAGCGTAGTTCAGGTTATTGAAACCTACTATTGACATAAACGCTCCGGGTACACCGTGACCAGTACAATCTACGGCAGCTATCATTATAATATCGTCGATGTCGTTGAGCCAATAAAAGTCGCCACTGACAATATCTTTTGGCTTGTACAATATAAACGATTCGGGCAATAGCTTCCTAAAATAATCGTCGGGGGGCAATATAGCGGTTTGTATGCGTTTGGCATACATAATACTATCGGTAATATGCTTTTTCTGTTCACTTATCTGATGATAGGCAATTTCGAGATTTGAATTGGTAATCATTAGCATGTCGCGCTGATTTTCGATTGCATCGCGTTGTGCTTCAATTTCTTCTTTCTGATGCTCTATTTCAGCGGTTCGGTCTCGTACTTTTTGTTCCAGTTCATTGTAATAGCTTTCCAATTCTTCTATCATGCGGTTAAATTGGAGCGATAGGGTTGCTATTTCGTTATTGCCTTCTACATCGGCACGTTCGTTGAAGTGCCCACTGGTAATTCGATTAATATTTTCTACCAACTTTTTTATCGGACTGGTTATCACTTTAGTTTTTCGATAAATAAGAATCACAACTATTAGAATAGATGAGCCAAATATAAAAAACAGTTTCAAAAGTTCCATCCTGAGCATATCAAACTCCTTGGTGCGATCCGATATGATTCGTATGGCTGAACCTTTATATAAATCGCTATTTTTACGATCAATATAAATATAATTGTATTCTATTTTTTTATTTCCCTCATTTTCAATAAATGATTCTTTGCTTTTTTGTTCAAATACTTTATCTAAAATTGGCTTATGCGAATCGACTACAATGGCTTTCTCGTTGAGTGAGAATGGTTTGTCGGTATAAATAAACAAATCTACAGAGCGTAAGTTTTCTTGCTTTTGAATCAACTTATTGAGTGTAATCCTTATGAAATCGATAATCTGGTCGGCTTCTTTAGAATAAAAGCCAATTTCTATAAGATATTTTCCATCAACTGTGGGTTGATAGGTGTATTTTTTAATTCTTTTTGTTGTAGCTTCTATTGTAAAACGTTCATTTACAAAATTTCTTTCATTAAATACATGTTCTAAATATTGTTTATGTTTTTCGCCAAATGAAAAAAGATTGAGTCCCATATCTTTTTCAAAGGTGGTATTGACAATGATTCCTTCGCGATTGATGATGTAAATATCCTCCATCGTTGCATTCATGCCAATGATGTCTCTTAATTTATTCAGGTCTTTTTTTTCAATATCATCTGTATTGAAAAAGTGATTCTCTGTCAAAATGCTACTATAAGCCTGCATTTTTGAACTAATGCTTGTTTCTAGTATATTCAGAGACATATCCTGAAATTCAAGTATTCTTGTTATTTCATCGGCAATTATTTCGTTTTTGGTGTTGTTAGATTCTATCATTATCTTTCGGGTATGTTGATAATTGACGATACCCAAAATCAATAATGCTACCAATGCCGGTACTATTACATTGTAAATAAGTTGCCTGAATATGGTTGTTTTCACGCTCATTTAAATATTTAAATATTCTTTGGTTGACTTATAAAAACTATTTGATATGTCTTCGAAATCGAACAATAAATGATCGAAGTCGGAGTGTTTTATTTTTATCAATGTAGTTTCTGTACTTTTTGCCTGTATGGTATATGTTGCAAATTTAGTAAAAAAACCGCCATAATAATTTCCTTTATTCAATTGTAATGTCTCATTATCACTATGTTTTAGCTCAAGCTCTCCATTTGTAATTAAGAAAATGTATTTTTGGTTCTCTTCATTGTCAATTATATGTAGTTCGCCTTCTTGCATTTCAACTATTTCAGACTTTTTACATATTTCATAAATCGACTGGTTCGAGAGCGATTTAAACTCGTCTATATTTTTTAATCTATTAAACGATTCGAATATTTTTATTTGGTTTTTTGTTTTGTAATAATTGACATCGGTTCTTAGTGTTATTCTTTGATCGTGCGACAAGCGTTTCAACAACAATTCGAATTGAGTTTGATCTTTTTTAGATAAAATACAGGCCGATAGCTTGCTTAATAATGGATCGCTATTGAATACCTGAGCAACTATATCGTCTTTAATTTTTATTTTATTGTTGTTCAAAATGGCATTCATTGCACACGCTTTAGTCCAAATACCAATGGAATTGTAATCGCGGTTAATAATGTCGTAAAGCAATTGTTCAATTGACCATTTATCGACCGGAAAGAAATATTGCAATTGACGTACTTTAACTATATCGGTGTTGTCTTCAAGTAAGGCAAATAATGTTGGTTTTATATCGTCGGCGACAATCAGGTCGAGCAATTCAATAGCAAAACCGGCGCTTTCGCTATTATCTTCCATTATACTTTTTTGAACGTGATCAATGGTTGTGGGGTCGTATAGTAAACTTAAAATTGTAAAAACTTCATTATAATTACTGTCGAGTTCCTCATTAATTGTATTTAATAGCATTTGTAAACCACTATCTTTTAAGCTGGCTCTTGCGGCTATATTCCATGCTGTTATACTTATTATTCTACTAAGTGCCTGATAAGCCAAATAATAGCTTTGTTCGTTAACTCTATATTGTAATTTTTTTAGTGCTTGTGCAGCATGGGTCGAAATTCCCGATTGAAAAAAAACTATTTTTGTTATTAATGATTTTTGGGCTTTTTCTCCTCCAATTTTACCAATTATATCTATAATTCTGTTTATTTGGCGAGCCTCGAGTCCCGATTTATTAAATGCTTGTTCGAGATATTCAACGGCTGGCTCTCCAATAGAAATTAAAGCCTCCGATGCGTATGCTGCATAATCGTCTTTCAACAAAAAATCGATTAACAAGGTACTCAGCTTCGAATTTTGTAGTTTCGAAGCAGATTTTAGAGACATAAGCTTCACTTGATAATCAAAATCTCTAAGTAGTGTAGTTAATACCGGAATATTATCGTCGTTTCGGTTATCTCCAATGAGTTTTGCTGCTACCTCGCGGTCATGCGCATTGCGCGATTTCGACAGTTGTAAAATGCGTTCTGTAAGTTGCGATTCGCTTAACTCTAATGTTATTTTATTTAATATGTTTTTTGATTCATCGGTGTATTTTTCTCTTATGACATCTATCATGTCGTACGAACTACTTTCATCTATGGCTTCTAATGCGTAGTTTTTGATTGTATTATCGTTGTGTGTTAGCAGCGATGGTAGGTGTTTTTCGTATGATAGAGGATTGGTTTTCTTGAAAATATTTAAGCGTATGAGGTTTTGACTGGTGTTGTTATTGCTTAAAACAAATGTGCCTGTCAGGGTATTATTTTCAATGTGTTCAGATGTTTTTAGTGTGTTGAGCGAATCGTCGAGATTATTTTTGTATGCTTTATATAATTTTATGGATAAAATTATCCAAATCACAACAACAGCAACCAATACATAGGTGTAGTGTATTAATGCAAAAAATGGTATTAATCCCAATAGAAACAATATTATTCCCGATGAAGTCGCGGCGGCTTCATTTATACTTCCATCTACTTGTGCTTGTACTTGATGGCGCTTCGATTTGTCGATGGTTTGGTAAAGCAATTTGAACGATGGGCCTTCCATGGAGCTTTTCAACGATATTGAGAATAATCGACTAAGCGTTAAGAGTAAAAAGAAAAACACGAAGCCTCCGGCCTCTGCTTCATATCCAAAAATGGTTCCTACAACCATTGCTACAACTGAAAAAATTGTCAAAACCAAGGGCGATAGCAATAAACTTGCTTTCAACCCGTATGTTTTCATAAATTTACTATATACTACTGTTTTTAGTATAAGTGTAAATATCATCATGGTACCCGTAAATAAACCTAAGAACCTGGTCTTTTCGGCTTCTTCAGGATATTTTATTTGAATTGCTCCTAGAAATGAATATGCAATAAAAAAAGCAATTAACATCGATACAGCAGCATAAAGCGAAAGTAGCAGTGTAAATCGATTCTTGAACAAATCGAAAAAATTACTATTCTCTGTCTTGTATTCTTTCTTGGTTGTTGGTGCTGTTTCTAGTTCTTTGGCTTTAAATGAGATGAGAAATTGTAGCATCAATGCTAAACTTATACTTATCGTGCTTAATAACAATAAGTCTTTGGTTTTGAGTCCCATTGCTAGAAAAATGGGTATAGAATATGAACTTAATATAATTCCTATTATTAATCCCGAATCGACCAATCCGAATAGGCGCTTTCCTTGTCTGAGGCTAAATAGTCGTCCTACTGTTCCCCAAAAACCTATGCTCGATAATATGGTTAGTGGTCCCATAATTACCATTACAGCAAATATATGCCACTTGCTTGAAATTATGCTAAAACCAAACCAGCTCAGGCATGTAAGTGCAAGTATTATAAAAAGGTTGCCAATAGCTAATTTTTTAAATGATATTTTAGCGTGAAAAAATGAATAAATAGCTGTTAATATAACCCCTGTAATACCCGATATAGCATAAGCATTGGATAACATTTCTCCCGGAAAATGTTGCAAAAACAAAGAACTTACTGAGTTCTCGAATGCCCCTGTAAAAATTCCAATAAATACCGATTGAAGCAGAAGTAAATAAACTAATTTTCCTTCTCCTTCTTCAATATTTAAGGCTTTACTGATGTTTTTTGTTGTAAATATCATGCTACTTCTTCTGCTTGGGCGATCATTTCTTTCGATTTATCTTTCCCTAAGTAATTATCTATTATTGAATGCAACCAATATAACAAAGGTGTTAATAATACTGCAAATGAAATTTTGTAGAAATATTGCAATGTTCCTATTGCCAAAATATCTTTAAATTCCCAGTTGCCCAACAGGTAAAATGCGATAAATAAAATAAGATAACTATCGATGAGTTGTGAAACTACAGTCGAACCTGTTGCTCGCAACCAAAGTTTTTTATGCCCTGTAAGCTTTCTAAGATAATGAAAAACATATAAATCGACGATTTGACCAACCAAAAATGCGGTTATTGATCCTACAATAATTCCCAATCCTTGTCTGAAAATTGTGCTATAAGCATAATCGATGTTAAATGGATTGCCGGCAGAATCAACAGCATTTTTGTTTAACCAAAAATCGGAAGGTGGTGCCGATGTGCCAAAATATACAATTATAAATGCATAGGCTATTAGAATGGAACCCAAATAACTCAATCGTTTAACTCCGGGTTTCCCAAAATATTCGTTTACCAAATCTGATATGATAAATACAAAGGGCCAAATGAGAATTCCTACACTGAGTTTTAGGTCTCCAATAAATGGAAGGTTCATGGGAGATATCCCAAATATTTTTTCAACCGAAAATATTTTTACACCAACCATTTCTGCTATAAGTGCATTGGCTAAAAAAAATCCTGATAGTATTAGATATAGTGTTAATTCCTTGTTGAATTTCGGATTTTGTTGTTCCATCTTAGGGGCTAGTTAGGTATATTGATTCAAATTAATAAAAAGTTTACCAAGATATGTATTTTATTTTGAATCTTATATGAAATGTTATGTATTTCTTTTGTAAAAAACATTACATAATATTTATTTTGAAATTTTTAATAGTAACTAAATAAAAAGCCTTTCGGTTTTTACCAAAAGGCTTTTTATAGTGAAGCTGTAAATATGAGTATTTTATAGTATAATCTATATTTTTTTATAAATTATATTCTGTCTTTACTGCCAAGAACGTTTATAATCTTGTGTTTGTAAAGTTCTTTTAAAGAATCGCGTGCTGGACCCATATATTTTCGAACGTCAAATTCGCCTGGACTTTCGATAAGTACCTTACGTATAGCAGCAGTCATAGCCAAACGACCATCCGAATCGATATTTATTTTGCAAACAGCCGATTTAGCGGCTCTACGAAGTTGTTCTTCGGGTATACCTACTGCATCGTTTAGTTTACCACCCATGTCGTTGATTTGCTTAACCAATTCTTGTGGAACTGAAGAAGCTCCATGAAGAACGATAGGGAAACCCGGAATTCTTTTTTCAATTTCTTCCAAAATATCGAATTTCAATGGGGGAGGTATCAAAATACCTTCTGCATTACGTGTACATTGATCTGGTTTGAATTTGTTGGCTCCATGAGAAGTTCCTATTGAAATTGCCAATGAGTCTACACCAGTTTTCTTAACAAAATCTTCAACTTCTTCGGGACGAGTATAGCTCGAATGTTCGGCAACTACATCATCTTCAATACCTGCCAATACTCCAAGTTCGCCTTCTACTGTTACATTGTATTTGTGTGCATATTCAACAACTTTACTGGTAAGTTCAATGTTTTTTTCGTACGAATGGTGTGAACCATCTATCATAACCGACGAAAAACCAGAGTCGATACAGTCTTTGCACAATTCAAATGTGTCGCCATGGTCGAGGTGCAATACTATTGGAATAGCTTGTCCAAGTTCTTTGGCATATTCGGTTGCTCCCTGTGCCATATAACGAAGTAGGGTTTGGTTGGCATATTTGCGTGCTCCACTCGATACTTGCAATATAACAGGCGATTTGGTTTCAACACATGCTTGAATAATTGCCTGCATTTGTTCTAAGTTGTTGAAGTTAAATGCTGGTATGGCATACCCACCTTTTACTGCCTTGGCAAACAACTCTTTAGAGTTTACCAAGCCTAAATCTTTGTATGAAATCATTTTATTTTTTTTTATGATGTTTTGAAATGCAAAATTATAAAAATTGTTGTTTTTAAAATAACTAGACTTGCTTTATTTTAAATAGTATATTTTTTATGATGTTTTATAAATGAGATGTTTAGAAGATTATATGTTTTATTTAGAATGATTATATATTTAATCTCAAAGTGGTTTTTATTTGATATTTTTCATCTGTTTAATAATAAGATATTTACGAGGTGGGTTGTGTGGTTAATATTTTTATCTTTTTGTAATTTAAAAACTTAATAAGCTATAAATTGTTAGAATGTAATAATTAAAAAATAATACTATGTCGACAAAACTTTTGAATATTGTAAAAGCAGGTGTTGTTACAGGTAACGATCTGCAAAAGGTTTTTAATCATGCCAAAGAAAATAGTTATGCTATTCCTGCTGTAAATGTAGTGAGTACCAATACTGTAAATGCTGTAATGGAAGCTGCTCAGACTGTTGGTTCGCCTGTTATTATTCAGTTTTCTAATGGAGGAGCTATTAACTATGCTGGCAAGGGTTGTCCAAATGGAAATCGCGAAGCTGAAATTATTGGTGCTATATCTGGTGCTAAACATGTTCATCATTTAGCTTCGGTCTATGGTGTGCCGGTTATTTTACATACCGATCATGCCGCTAAGAAATTGCTCCCTTGGATCGATGGCTTACTCGAGGCTGGCGAAAAACACTTTAAGGAGTATGGTAAACCTTTGTTTAGCTCTCACATGCTCGATTTGTCTGAAGAATCGCTTGAAGAAAACTTGGTAATTTGCCAAAAATATTTCGAACGAATGAGTAAAATGGGCATGACCTTAGAAATTGAACTTGGTGTTACTGGTGGTGAAGAAGATGGTGTCGATAATAGTGGTGTCGATAATGCTTCGTTGTATACTCAGCCCGAACACGTTGCATTGGCTTACGAAAAATTAAGAAAAATCAGTGGCAATTTTACCATTGCTGCGTCTTTTGGAAATGTTCATGGGGTTTATAAACCGGGTAATGTAAAATTACAGCCTTCTATTCTTCACAACTCTCAGGATTTCATTCAGAAGAATTATAATACCGAAAGTAAACCTGTAAACTTTGTGTTTCATGGTGGTTCGGGTTCGACTCGTGAAGAAATTCGTGAAGCTATAAGTTATGGTGTTGTAAAAATGAATATTGATACCGATACGCAATGGGCTTTTTGGGATGGTGTGCGTAAGTTCGAAGCTGCTAACCGTGCTTATTTACAAGGTCAAATCGGGAACCCCGAAGGAGATGATAAACCCAATAAAAAGAAATACGATCCGCGTGTGTGGCTTCGTGAAGGTGAAAAGTCCTTGATCGATCGTCTTAAAATTGCTTTCGAAGACCTCAATTGTTTGAATATAAATTAATTTTTTTAATATTAAGTCATAAAGTCGCAAAATATTTATTATTAGTGATTTTATGGCTTTTCATTTTTTATATTTGTGCAAATTTTTTTTATGGTACAACAAGTCTCATTTTCCTTACCTTCATACAATAGGGGGTTTCATTTAATTACCCGCGAAATTGTAAAGCAATTGCCCGATCTTCCCGAAACCGGATTGTGCAATATTTTTATTCAACATACTTCGTGTGCTCTTTGTATCAACGAAAATGCTGATCCCACCGTGCGTTCCGATTTTCGAGCGTTTGTTGACCGGATGGTTCCCGATAATGCTTCGTACTTTAAGCATACGCTCGAAGGTGCCGACGATATGCCGGCTCATATCAAATCGTCGCTTTTCGGACAGTCGATTACGATTCCAATTCGTGCTAAACGTTTGGCTTTGGGTACATGGCAAGGTGTTTACTTGTGTGAGTTTCGCGACTATGGCGGTAACCGGAATATAATAATAAGCGTTTTTAGTTGATGATATATATCATTTTCAAATTTTCACATTCGTAATTTGTTCATTTTTTTGCTATTTTTGCCAAAATTTATTTATTATGATACAACGTATTCAAACTCTTTTCTTGTTTACTGCTTTTGCTGCAATTGTAAGCCTTATTTTTTTACCTGTTGCCCAGTTTATCGATTATAGTGGCAATATGCATTCTTTGGGTTTTTATGGATTGATAAATGAAACTGATCTTACAAATGTTGCAACTACATGGATGTCATTAGTGTATCCTTATCTTATTTTAAGTATTTCTTTAGGAATTTTAGTGATTGTTTTTTACTACAAAAAAAGAACTTTGCAAATTAAACTTTGTTTTGTGGGTATGCTCATTATGGTTTTGCTAGTAGCATTCAATTATATGATGTTTGGTAAAATTCGAGAAAATGAAATGTGGCGAGTAGGTGTTTTTACCATGTATTCGTATATGCCTTTTGTTGCTACATTTTTTTTATTTTTTGCCAAGAAAGCTATTCAAAAAGACGAAGATTTGGTCAAATCGGTCGATAGACTTCGTTAAAAAACTAAATTTATTTTCATGTTTATGCGCCTCAGGGTTAAATAGTTGGGGACTGCATAAATGAGCGATTTTTCGCTTTCGCTACTTATGGTTCTTAGCCACGAATATGATATGGTATTTGAAATGTCGAGCAAGTTGAAGACTTCGAGACCAATCCAGCCATTTTTTACCATACGGCTTTGAAACAGTCCGTCTTTTTCTTTTTCCCTGCCAAACAACAGTTTGGAGAAACCTATGTCGACTCGTCGATACGAGGGCATGGTAAACTGTAGGTCGTATCGTTTGATATATGGGGAGGTTGTTGGCAATCGACTTCCATATAATATGGTAATGTTCATTTTGTACGATGGGTTAGAGGGCAGATAGTCCTGAAAGAAAAGATTAAAATTGACCAATTGATCGGATGGACGAGCATAATAGCCTGGATAATGCACCACACCCATATTGTCTGTATAAGAGTCGTTTGCCTGATCTTCGCGGGTACTCATAAACGACAGTCCGACCCACGATTCGGCATTCTCTACAAATTCGCCATTGAGTTTTAAATCTATACCGGTTGCATAGCCCTTAGCTAAGTTCTGACCTTCATATTTCATAAGTACATTGTCTACCTTATATGGAATCAGGTTGTTGAACCACTTTACATAAAGCTCAGATGTAAACTTAAAGGGTCGGTTCCACATCGAAAAAATATAATCGCCACCAACTATAAACTGATACGACTGCTGTGCTTTAATTTTCTGGTTTACAGAAGCATCGGGCATGCGCATTTCTTTGTAAAATGGTGGTTGATAGTATAAACCGGTCGAAAAGTAAAACAATATATCTTTTTGGAAATTGGGTTTGATATTTAGCGAAACCCTGGGACTTACTATGAGTTCCTTGTTAAAGTCCCAGTAGCTGCACCTTGCACCTGTAATTATTCTGTACTTTGTACTGTCTATAGTCCATTTGTACAAATTACTTATATAAAAACTAAGCCGGGTAGAGAGTAGATTGTTTTTTGCTCTTAAAACGTTAGAAAGATTAATATTGTCTCTTTTTGAAGGACTTACATATCCAACAGAATCAATTAAATCCCATTCATTTATTTGATCTTTAACTATTTCTTGCTGAACTGTTATACCATATTTCAATACATTTCTATCAAAAGTGTGTTCCGATACAATATTGCTCGATAGCACCTGAGCCGAAAGCTTGTTGCGGGCATGATACAAAAAACCGCCAATGGAAGGCACTACACTTGTATCCGAACTACTGGTGTTGCTCATTTGATTCATCGAATATTCGCCCAATATATCGTACCGAACATTTTCGATAGAGCTATATTGCGATAAAGTTGCAGATAGTTTATGTTCGTTGCTCGATCTAAAATTAAAAAGTAGGGCATTGGTTATATTGGTAAAGCGGTCATTTTCCATGCCTTCGTAAAAGATTGTGATATTTTTCGCGTTTTTCTCGGTGCCAAATTTGGTATTTTGCTCATCTGGAATAAACAAATAGTCGTTTTGACTGATATTGGAAAGTAATCCGAAGCTTATTTTTTCATTGAACTGGTATTCAAAAAGTGTTTGTACATCCGAAAAATTGGGTTGATACTGGCCTTTTGTTTCTAATGTTCCAAGAACATATTTAGTTGTTTTATAGCGAATTCCAATATTGTATGTAAACCTATTGTTCAACGAAGCGCCTTCGAAATGAGCCGATGCTCCCAATAAACTTCCCGAAACTGATGCTTCGTGTTGAATTGGCTTTTTGTAGCTAACATCGAGTACCGACGACATTTTGTCGCCATAGCTGGCATCGAAGCCTCCAGCCGAAAATTTGAGCGACGATACCATTTCGGGATTTACAAAACTCAATCCTTCTTGTTGACCTGTGCGAATGAGTTGGGGTTTGAATATTTCTATGCCATTGACATACACCAGATTGTCGTCGTAGCTGCCGCCTCTAACTTTGTATTGCGAACTAAGTTCGTTGTTGGACGATACGCCGGTTAGGGTTTTTACTATAGATTCGATGTTGCCGGTCAATGAAGGCATTAAATTCATGTTTTTCATTTTCACAATTTGTACACTAGTACTATTGTCTGATCGAGCGTTTATATTGACTTGGTTTATTTCTTGAACCGAGGGGCTAAGTATGATATGAAGATTTCTAATGCTTTGATTGTCTTTTGTTATATTGATACTGTCGCTTGTGTATCCGATACTTGAAAATAACAGGGTGTAATTCCCGTTTTTTATTTTTTTAAATTCAAAATAACCTCTTTCGTCAGTTATCACTGCGGTTGAAGTGTTTTTAATTTGAACACTAATATATGGAAGTGGATTGTTGTCATTGTCGCTTACTCGTCCCGATATGATGTCTGACTTTTGCGAAAATATGCTAAGGGATATAAAAATAAGTATAATTGATTGAAATGTTTTTATTTGCACTAGTTATACTATTTGTTTTTTGTTATAAATATGAACGCATAAAATGCAAAAATAGTATTTTAAGCCTTATTAACTATTGGTAAAGTAGGAATCGTTATACATATTTTTGTTCCAATATTGACTTCACTCGATATTGAAAAATTTCCATTTAACTTAGATGTAAATAGTTTGCATAAATGTAAACCCAGACCTGAGCCTTTCTCGCCCGATGTGCCTGGTGTCGAAAATTTATTCTCGATATGGTCTATTTTTTTTAATAACTCTTCGGACATGCCTATTCCATGATCTTTAACACAAATAATTATATTAGAATCAAGTTCTTGTGCAACTAATTCAATGCTTCCATTTATAAAAGAATATTTTATTGCATTGGATACGAGGTTTCTTAATATTGTTTCGAGCATCATTTTGTCCGATACGATCTCCAAATTGTTGTCGATATTTTTTATAAAATCAATTTTTTTCTGTTCAAGCGATTGTTTGTAAATATTATAAATTTTATCGATCGATTGAATTATTGTTATTTTTTCGGGCTTAGGATTAATTATTCCCAAATTCGTCCGACTCCAATGAAGTAGATTGTCGAGCAATTCGTAAAGCGATTTGGACGTTTTAAAAATATTTTTGATCCAGTGTTGTTTTTTTTCGTCGGGCAAGGTATTGTACTTTTCGAGCATTAGTTCTGAGAGCTGGGTCATTGAGGCAATTGGCGATTTTAAATCGTGTGCTACTATCGAAAAAAATAAGTTTTTCGATTTAATTGCCTCCGTAAGTTCATCGTTTTTTGAAACTACGAGTTCGTTTTTTTTATGCAGGTCTTCAGTAAAACTTAGCAATTCATCGTTTTGAATGTTAATAAGTTTCTGGCTATCGTGCAATTCATTATTTATAGCTTTTAGTTCTTCATTCTGCTCGTTTATTATATTCCTGTCTTTTTGTATCTCTATTATGGCATAATTGAGCTTTCGAGAAAAGTAAATCATTATAAAAGTATAGGATACCAACATTAAAAAAATTATATAAATATTGGAGAATAGAAATTCACTTTTCAATTTGTTCATGGAAACAATATAAAAAACTATATAAGCTAGTAAAATGAAAATACCATGATATATGTTTATCAATAAAATGTAAACCGTGAGAAATAAAAAAATAAAAATTGATTCTCTTAAAAAAAAACTAACATTTAAATGGCTTGGGTTTGTGATAAAAAAACTAATAATAATATTGGCGATTAATACATAAATAACAATCGCAAAAGACAATTTTATGCTATGTATTTTAGTTAGATACAGTATTGTTGAAGCAATTATAATTGAAATGGTAATAATATTTGAAATCAAAATAGTATTATTCTGTTTGTAATAGGTGAAAATATCCAAAATATTTCCTAGCACCCCCAACAACGAAATAGCCATTAGGAAATATCTTAATTCTTTTTCGAAATAAATATTAAATGGTTTTATTTCAGTATCTTTTACCACACTCTGTTTTTTGGTTTAATTTTCATGTTACTTACGATCGTCTGTGTATCTTCGGCAATTACCAATTCTTCATTGGTGGGAACTACCATTACTTTTACCTTCGATGCATTTGTTGTTGCAATTTTTTCCTCTCCACGACAATTATTTGCGTTTTTGTCTATCTCTACACCAATAAAACCCAAATCTTTACATACATTGTAACGTATTTGAGGATTGTTTTCGCCTACACCACCTGTAAAAATAATGAGATCGACACCTCCCATAGCTGCAGCATACGATCCGATATATTTTTTGATTCTATACTCATACATATCGATCCCAAGCTTGGCTCTCTCGTTGCCATTATCGGCTGCTTGTATAATTTCACGCATATCGGACGATACTCCTGTAATTCCAAGCATTCCACTGTGTTTATTGACAATGGTATTGGCCGTAGGTACATCGACATCTTCTTTACTCATAATAAAAGGAATGATACTCGGATCGATATCGCCCGATCGGGTGCCCATAATTAAGCCTTCAACAGGAGTTAAACCCATAGAGGTATCGACCGATTGGCCATTCAAAATAGCTGCAACCGAAGCTCCATTGCCTAAGTGACATGTAATTATTTTTTGTTTATTATAGTCGACGTTTAAGATTTCACATGCTCTTTTCGATACAAAACTGTGACTGGTTCCATGAAAACCATAACGCCTAATGCCATATTTCTTGTAAAGCGAATAGGGAATTGCATACATATATGCATACTCCGGCATGGTTTGATGAAAAGCAGTGTCGAATGTTGCCACCTGTGGGGTTTCGGGAAGCAATGCTTGCATTGCATAAATACCTCGTAGGTTTGCAGGATTGTGCAAAGGGGCTAAAGCCGAATATTCTTCAATTTTTTGTAATACGTGCCCATCGATATAGACCGAATTTTTAAATTCTTCTCCTCCAAGTACCACACGATGTCCTATTGCGTCTATCTCGTTGTAGTTGGTCAAAACACCTCTTTTTTTGCTCGTGAGAATTCCTAAAATATACTCGATACCAGCCTGATGGTCAACTATTTCACCTTCAAGCTTAATTACATTTCCTTTATGATCCTCGTATTTCAAAAACGATCCGTGTAAACCCAATTTCTCTACCACGCCTTTTGCCATAACACTTTTCTGCGACATATCAAAAAGCTGATATTTGATCGACGAACTCCCACAATTCAATACTATTACTTTCATTATCTCTTATTTAGATATTCTTTATTTTTATTAATCTACTTGCATATAAATTTTTGACAAGCATCAACTTTATCAACTTTATAAACTTTCCACTTTATACTTTCAACTAATTTTTATTGCATTTTAAACTCGGTGCTAATAATCGTTTCGGCAGAAATTTTTCCATTTTCATATTTATAAAAACCTTTTCCACCCTTCTTACCGTGATAATTGGCTCTTACCAAGCGTTTTATAACTGGCGAAGCTTTAAATTTCATCATTCCATATTCCTGGTAAAGATTGTCCATCCATTTCACTACCTTATCTAAGCCAATTCTATCGGCCAATTCAAACGGACCATACTGCATACTATATCCCATTTTCATGGTTTTATCAATCGATTCGACCGATGCTACCCCCTCCATAAGCAATTCGCATGCTTCGTTTATTATAGCAACAATTAAACGGGTACTTATATGACCGGGCGACTCGTTTATGGTAATCACCTTTTTTTCGAGCATTTTGGCAAATTTGCATGTGGTTTCGTATGTTTTTTGACTGGTTTCTATCCCTTTAACCACTTCAACAATCTTGGTACTGTGAGCAGGACTCATAAAATGTAAACCTATAGCTCTTTCGGGTTCTTTGAGCAATGCAGCTATTTCGGAGATCATTAACGTCGAATTGTTGGAACACATAATGCACTCTGACGAAACTACTTCTTCAATTTTCCGAAATACTTCTTTACGAACCTCTAGGTTCGAAGTCGATTTCTTGGTATTGACCGATTCTATTATTAAGTCGCAATCTTTTATATCAGAATAATTTACCGTTCCACTTATTCTCGATAAAATTGCTTTTTTATCCGATTGGGTTAAACCCCAACGGTTTATTTCTTCATCCAACTGCAATTCTATAAGATGATAAATCTCTTTTACTTTTTCTTCCGACACATCGAGAAATACAACTTCCATTCCTCCCTGACTAATTAAACGGGTAATTTCCTGACCCATTGTACCACAACCGATTACCCCAACTTTTTGAATGGTTCCTTTTTTCGATAACTTGGTACTTAGTGCATAGTCTTCAATTGTTTCTATAATTTGCTCACTCATTGTATTTTAATTTTTTTTTGGTACTTCTACTTTTATGCGTGTAGAATCAATATTGCAATTTTTACTAGGTCTTTGTAAGAAGTCGGAAGTCCGAAGCCCGAAGTAACTATACTTCCGTCTTCCGTCTTCTAACTTTATCAAATCATAATTCTTTCCACAAAAGAAGTAGTATAACCAATTTAATAATATACTAATTATTTAATAATTTACAATTACATTCCCCCGGCCTGATTTGCCGTAATAGCAACCAAACTTACTATATCACTCACCGAGCAACCTCTCGACAAATCGTTGATCGGAGCAGCCATACCTTGAAGAATGGGCCCTATGGCCTCAGCATGCGCCATACGTTGAACGAGTTTATAGGCAATGTTTCCTGTTTCTAAGGTTGGGAATACCAACACATTGGCATTACCTGCAATTTCGCTTCCGGGAGCCTTGCTTTTTCCAATAGCCTGAATAATAGCTGCATCGGCTTGCAACTCGCCATCTATTTTCAACCAAGGAGCTATTTCTTTGGCAATCTGTGTTGCACTAATTACTTTATCGCACATTTCGTGTTTGGCACTTCCCTTGGTCGAAAAACTGAGCATGGCTACCCGCGGCTCAATACCTGCAATGGCTTTTGTCGTTTTGGCTGTTTCGACCGCTATTTGAGCCAGTTCTTTGTCGGTCGGATTGGGGTGAACAGCACAATCGGCAAAGACCATAATACCATCGTCTCCAAAACTTTTGTCGGGCAATAGCATGATAAAAGCCCCCGAAACCACCGAAATTCCGGGTTTAGTTTTTACAAACTGAAAGGCTGGTCGCAGTACATCGCCCGTTGCATTGATAGCCCCTGCTACTTCGCCATCGGCATCGCCGTTTTTGATTATTAATGTTCCTAAATATAATGGATTTTCGATAAGTTTCGATGCCTGTTCTTTGGTAAGCCCTTTGTCTTTGCGTAGCTCAACCATTAGGTTGATGTAATGCTCTTTCTTTTCGTGGGCAAGTGGATCGATTATGGTTGCTTGGTCAATATTTTTAAGGTTTAAACGTTTTGCCTCAGACAGTATTGCTTCCCTGTTACCCAACAATATTATTTGAGCAAGCTTATCGCCAATAATCTCATCGGCGGCTTTTATGGTTCTCTCTTCTGTACCTTCGGGAAGTACAATTCTTTTATTTAGCTTTCGCGCATTTTCTTTAATTTTGCTCAACAAATCCATTATAAATCAGTATTTTATTTGTTTTTAAAAAACTTGTTTAAATTTACTGAAAAAAGACTATCGATCAATCATTTTTCTTATATATTTTTTTGTTTATTATTGTAGTTTGATAAATAAAATAAAAATGAATTTCCAACTACTTGCGCAAAAAATTGAAGGCGAATTATATACCGACATTATTCATAAAATTATATATGCAACCGATGCCTCGGCATACAGGGAACTGCCGATTGCTGTAGCCTATCCTAAATCGAACAACGATATAGTCGAGATTTTACGATATGCCAATAAATATAAAATAGGTATTATTCCACGTGCTGCGGGAACTTCGCTTGCAGGTCAATGTGTTGGAAAAGGAATGGTGGTCGATATTTCGAGGTATATGACTCAAATTATTGAGATCAATTCGGAAGAAAAATGGGTGCGTGTTCAGCCTGGTGTAGTGCTCGACGAATTAAACTGCGTGTTGAAACCCTTAGGATTATTTTTTGGACCCGAAACTTCGACTTCGAATCGTTGTATGGTTGGTGGTATGGTTGGAAACAATGCTTGTGGAGCGCATTCGCTAATTTATGGAAGTACCCGCGATCATTTACTTGAAGTAAAAGGTGTATTGTCTGATGGTAATCAAATGCATTTTAAAGAGTTAAGCAAGAAAGAATTTGAAGATAAAACCTGTGCAGAAGGATTGGAAGGTCAAATATACCGACATATATCAACTATTCTTAGTGATGAAAATAATCAAAAAAACATTAGGCAGCAATACCCCGACCCATCAAACAAAAGGCGCAATACCGGATACGCTATCGATTTATTGTTAGAAACTGAGGTATTTACAGAAGGTAAAGAAAAATTCAATTTTTCGAAGCTTATAGCTGGTTCGGAAGGCACTTTAATGTTTTTAACAGAAATAAAACTTAACCTGGTCGACCTGCCTCCAAAAGAAAAAGCCGTGGTTTGTATTCATTTCGAGACATTGGAACAAGCCATTAAGGGCAATTTAATTGCTCTTAAATACAAACCGGGAGCCATTGAACTCATCGACGATATTATACTCAATTGTACAAAAGACAATATTGAACAACGAAAAAACCGTTTTTTTATTAATGGCAATCCGGGTGCCATTATAGTAGTCGAATGGGCGCGCGAAACCAAAGAAGAAATTGACCTCATGGCGCACAATATGGAACAAGAAATGAGACAATTGGCATTAGGCTATCATTTCCCTGTTTTATATGGATCGGATATAAACAAAGTATGGGCACTTCGAAAAGCCGCATTGGGACTTTTGTCGAACCTGCCAGGCGATGCCAAGCCAGTTTCGCTCATCGAAGATACGGCTGTAAGTCCGTATCAGCTCGATAGTTATATGGCCGATATTAAACAAATGCTTAAAAAAAATGATCTGACTTGTGTGTTTCATGCACATATCGCTACTGGCGAGTTGCACTTGCGTCCAGTACTTAATTTGAAAGACCCGAATCATCTCCAATTGTTTCGCCAGATAGCTACCGAAACGGCACATATTGTAAAAAAATACCGAGGGTCGCTTAGCGGCGAACATGGCGATGGCCGATTGAGGGGTGAGTTTATTCCTATTATTATTGGTCAACACAATTATGAATTATGTATTGATTTGAAAAAAACATGGGATCCCGATAATATTTTAAACCCCGGGAAAATTACTCATACGCCTCCCATGGATCAAAGCTTGCGATACGAGGGAGTTGATAATGAAAAAGAATTCAAAACGTATTTCGACTTTTCCGAATCGCAAGGTATTTTACGTATGGCCGAAAAATGCAATGGGTCGGGCGATTGTCGAAAAACCGAAATCATAGGTGGTACTATGTGTCCTAGTTACATGGCTACTCGCCACGAGAAGAACACGACACGAGCACGTGCCAATATGTTGCGCGAGGTATTGAGTCGTTCGGGCACTGAAAATCCGTATGACAATAAAGAACTATATCAAATATTCGACCTTTGCTTGAGTTGTAAGGCTTGCAAATCTGAATGTCCTTCGGGAGTCGATGTTGCTAAACTAAAAGCGGAATTTTTGCAACAATATTACGATATTCATGGAGTACCTGTACGTTCGTGGTTAGTGGCAAATTTTACAAAAATAAATCAATTGGGTGCTCTGCTTCCAAGTGTATACAATTTCTTTGTTTCTAATAAATTAACTGCCATTATTGTTAAAAAAACAATTGGTTTTTCGACAAAAAGAAAGTTGCCTCAAGTGTCTAATATTACTTTTGAAAAATGGGCAAAAAAGAATCTAAACATATTAAATAAAAGGCTTGTCAAGCCTCAAAAAGAAATTTACTTATTTGTCGATGAGTTTACAAACTACAACGAAAGCCAGTTGGGTATAAAGGCTTGTATGTTGCTCAATAAGTTAGACTATAAAATATATTTTGTTCAACACCTCGAAAGTGGCAGAACTTATTTGTCGAAAGGATTGGTTAAAAAAGCACAAATAATAGCCCGAAAAAACGTAGAGATATTTTCGAAAATAGTTAATACCAATTGCCCTCTGGTAGGTATAGAACCATCGGCAATATTGACATTTAGAGACGAATATATAGACCTCATGTCGTCGGTCGATATGAAAAACAAAACTCAGGAACTAGCCAAAAACGTATTGTTGTTCGACGAATTTATAGCCAACGAATTTGACAAAGGAAATATCGACTCTTCGAAATTTACCCAAAACATAAAAAACATCAAAATACACGGGCATTGTCAGCAAAAATCAATAGCCAGCACTCAAAGCATTAAAAAAATGTTGTCGATACCTCAGCATTACAAAGTAGAAGAAATACCCTCGGGTTGTTGTGGTATGGCCGGATCGTTCGGGTTTGAAAAGGAACACTACCAAATTTCGATGAAAATAGGAGAGTTGGTTCTTTTTCCGGCAATCAGAAAAACATCTGCCGATATAGAAATATCGGCTTCAGGGACTAGTTGTCGTCAACAAATTACAGATGGAACTGGGAAAAAAGCACTTCATCCGATTGAAATACTTTATGAGGCATTATTATAGTGTTTACATGTGTAAATAGTATTGAGGATAGGTTAATACTTATTAATCATAATGAAATACAGGCATTGTATACATTTGTAACACAACTCTAAAACGTCGTTTTTAAATCAATTAATATTATTCAAATATCTGTTATTCATAATTTTATAGCATTTATATTAACTATATGTTTAAATACTAAAGCCTTTTTCTTGACATAATTACAGTTTTTAGATCATATATCATTATTTTTTTATTATATAACATTGTATTCCAGTTATATATATATATTATATTAAGTAAAACATTAATCTTTATATAATGCCCTATATTTAATTCCGAATTTATTGGGTATCTATTTAAAAAACTTTTTAAATGCATTTCGATCTCGCTCAATGTGATTGAAAAAGAAAATAATGAGCGAGGTCTATGTATATTTCTTTCAAAAGTCATCTGAAAATTGAGTTGGTTGTTATGTCTAATATACAAACCTTGTAAATATGATTAACAGCCTTTTTACTTTGTCTTTTGCATATTTTTTTATGCTTTTATAATATTTTATATAATAGTCTTATTATGGTTCTTAGTAAAAATTTAATTTGTTTTTTGTAACAGAAATCTAAAATATGTTTACATTTGACAATACTTAATATAATTACAATTGTAATCATATTAAGTATTGTGAATTTATATTTGTAAACAATGAGAGAACAGATCCAAAAATTTTTAATAAAGGAGAATATTAGTCCTTCGAAATTTGCCGACGTATTAGGCATTCAACGATCGAGTATATCTCACATATTATCGGGACGAAACAATCCGGGTTACGACCTTATTATTAAAATAATTGATCAATATGATCGTTTGAACCCCGAATGGCTTCTTACCGGCAAAGGGAATATGTATAAATCGATTGATAATAATGACAATATTTCTAAACAGTCTGTAATTGATTATAAACCTAAGATGGTTGAAGATGAAAATGCTCCTATTTACAGTAATATATCTAATGATACAAATGTAAATTCAGTAGCCGACCGAAAGATTACAAATGTAACTAGTAGTTCGTCGACACAAATCGATATTTCAAAAAGTCTGGAAAAAGTATTACTATTTTATTCAGATGGTAGCTTTGAGCAATATATTCCATCAAAATAGCTATTTTTGTAAATAAAAAATGTTGTACAAATCTATAGTTCGTCCTCTTATGTTCTTGATGGATCCCGAGAAAGTCCATCATTTAATTGTTAAGATTCTTAAAGTCGCTTTTAAAATCCCCTTGATTGGTTTTTTTGTATCGAAGTGGTACACGAAGTGCTGCAAAGGTCTAGAAAAAGAGTTTTGTGGACTTCGATTCAAAAACCCTGTTGGCTTAGCAGCTGGTTTCGATAAGGATGCTCGGTTTTTCGATCAAATGTCGAAATTTGGTTTTGGGTTTATCGAAATTGGTACTGTTACTCCCAAAGCTCAGGGGGGAAATCCTAAACCTCGTATTTTTCGAATTAAGCAAGACCAGGCTTTGATCAATCGAATGGGATTTAATAATTTGGGCGTAGATCATGCTGTAGAGCAGTTAAAAAAAAGAAAGCCTTCTGATTTAATTATTGGTGGAAACATTGGTAAGAATACTGCAACACCTAATGAAAATGCGGTTGACGATTACTTGTATTGTTTCGAAAAATTGTACCCTTGGGTCGATTATTTCGTTGTTAATGTAAGTTGTCCGAATGTTTCGAACCTAAAAGCCTTGCAAGATCACGATTCGTTGTTGCATATTATGCAGGCAATCATGAACCGACGTAACGCGTTTGATATTAAAAAGCCTGTACTACTTAAAATATCGCCCGATTTGAATTTCGATCAGGTCGACGATGTGCTACAAATTATACAAACAACAACTACAGATGGAATTGTGGTTGCAAATACAACGGTAACTCGCGACAAGCTTTCGATCTCTGAACATAAAATAAAAGAAATTGGAAACGGCGGACTCAGTGGAGCTCCTTTACAAAAGCATTCGACCGAATTGATACGTTATATACATCGAAAAACCAATGGTCAGCTACCTATGATTGGGTCGGGCGGTATTATAGAGCCTTCCGATGCATTAGAAAAGATGGAGGCAGGAGCTAGCCTTGTTCAGGTATACACGGGGTTTATATATTATGGCCCAGCCATTGCTAAAGCAATAAATAAGATGCTGTTGCGCAAAAGTAGAAAATAAAAACGCGAAGACGCAAAGTCGCTAAGAAATATTTAGTATATTAGGCTTTAGACATTGTTTTATTGAACTTTTTATTTTTCGCCTTTGGGTTTATTGTTTGTTTGAGTCTTTTTAAACCACGAAGTCGTCTAAGGATTGCACAAAATATCTCTAAGAAAATAAATAATAAGAATAATTCATATTATTTTAAAAATAAGCCTTTGTGTGACTTTGAGATTAACTTTGTTGCCTTTGTGGTTATATTTATCAAACTTAATTAGAGGTTAGAGTATAAGCAAAAAAAAGCCCCGGTTAAAAAACCAGGGCTAATTTTGGTGATCCTGCTGGGGCTCGAACCCAGGACCCCATCCTTAAAAGGGATGTGCTCTACCAGCTGAGCTACAGAATCGACCTATTAATATTTTATAATTGTATGCTTTTCAAACCAATACACTAAAAAGTTAAACCTTTTGTTCAGCCGTTTTGTTTTTTGGTGGCGCAAAGGTAGTCGGTTTTTTTTTCTCACCAAATTTTTTCTAAGAAATTTTAAAATATTTTTTGGCATGGAGTTTGTTTCATTTTTCATTTTTAATTTTAAAATTGAAATTATTATTCACTTAAATATATTAAAAAATGAGAAATTTAAAATTTTTAGCTATTAGTATCGCATGTGTAATGATGTTGTGGTCATGCGAAGAAAAGGAAAAGGAAGATATTTTAGATCTTAAAGATTCTGATTCGACAAATCTAGTTATTGATGATTCTACTAATATAGTTACTGATGATTCTACAAATATTGTTGCTGATGATTCTACTAATTTTGCTCTCGATAATCTTTCCCCTGAACAACAAAAAGAAGTATTGTCGACAACAGGTGTAAGTATTGCACAAGAACTAAGTACACTCACCGACCAGACAGCAATAAACGCGGCTGCTAGTATGGTCAAACGTATGAGTGGTTCTCAGAAATCGGCAACTCCTTTTATGTCAATCATTTCTAATGTAGCAAGTTTATCTAACGACAATAATAATGCTTACTCGTTATTAAAATCGATTGAAGAAGAAGTTTCTTCGCCAGACACAATAATTTCACAATGGAATGAAATAAAAGGTACGACTTTAACATATAATTTTATAACTAAGGAATTTGACCAAACTGATAATACAGAGAATTCTGTAATTATCAATTTCCCTGCATCAGAAACAGCAACTTCAAACACCGGAAAATTGAAAATATCTAATATTTCAACATTTAAATTAACCGAAAAATCTATAATTTCTGAAGAGATTTACGATTTACCGGCATCTGCCCAAATGCTATTAACCGTTAATAGCAAAGAAGAAATGAAATTTGTTTTTTCGGCTACCTATAAAGCAGATGGTATACCTACCAAAGTAAATGCAACATTAACAATTGGTACATTTACACTTTCAGGTGCATTGGAAAATACAAACTCTAAATTCTCTACCGATGTAATATTTAAAAATGCTTCTAAAAACATAATTTCATTTGGCGAATTGGCCGAAGGTAATTTTACCGAAGATGCAATTTCGTCGATGGAAAATGACGACGAATTTGATAAAGTTGTTACTAAAGCAAGTGCATATATTGCTATTTTTGATATAAAATTAATTGGTAAAGTTGACGTTAAAAACATGATGCCAGAAGGTCGTGCTATCAATGATAAATATGAAAGTCAATATAATGCTTTAGATTCAAAATACGAAACCAAATGGATAGATTTTAATAAAAAATATGGAGGTTATAATGTAGATTGGTCTAATTATCAAAAGGAATACAATGATATCCAGAAGGCTGAGAATATGGAGCGTTTCTACATTGATAAGAAAATGAATGAAGAAATGATTGGTGTTGTAGGCAAATACATAGAAATTTCTTTGATCAATACAGCTAAAATGAAAAAAATATGCGAAGGGGTCTTCTATTTAGTAAATGATGAATTTAATTACGAAAGTGACATGAATATTAAACTTAAATTTGGAGATGGAACTTATGAAGACATCGAGACTTATTTTGAAAAAGGATTTGATAATGTAGCAGATGAGTTTGAAAAAATGCTTACTAAAATGCAAAATAAAATTGAATAGTCATTAATTACAGAAATAATAAAAAGGCTTGTGATTTCACAGGCCTTTTTTATTTGACATTATTTACATTGGTTTCATAATTTGTCATAGTAGAATTTAATAAAACACTAAAAAAAATTAAAGCTTTTGTTTAGCCGTATTGTTTTTGGAGGCGCAAGAGTAGTCGTATTTTTCTCTAGATTTTTTGCCAAAAATTTTAAAATATTTTTTGGCATGGTGTTTGTTTCAATTTTTATTCATAATTTTAAAATTGAAATTATTATTCACTTAAATTTATTAAAAAATGAGAAATTTAAAATTTTTAGCTATCAGTATTGCATGCGTAATGATGTTGTGGTCATGCGAAGAAAAGGAAACTGAAGATTTAGGTTTGGCCCTTAGCGAAGAGCTTTCGACCAATGTAGCTGCCGACAATCTTACTCCAGAGCAACAAAAAGAAGTATTATCTAGTACCGGTGTTAGTGTTGCTCAAGAACTTAGTACACTCACCGACCAGACTGCAATTAACGCGGCTGCCAGTATGATCAAACGTATGGATAGTAATTTGAAATCTGCAACTCCATATATGTCAATAATTTCTAGTGTTGCAAGTTTGTCAGACGACAAAAACAATGCTTACGCACTATTGAAATCTATTGAAAAAGAAGTTTCGTCTGAAGAAGAAGTTTCGACGCCAGACACTATTATTAATCAATGGAATGAAATTAAAGGTATGACTTATACATACAACTTCTCAACAAAAGAACTTGAAGAAACTGAAAATAGAGAAGATGCAATAATAATCAATTTCCCTGCTTCAGAAACAGCAACCACGAACACCGGGAAATTGAAAATATCAAATATTACAACCTTTACAATAACCGAAAAAGGTAAAATTTCAGAAGAGTTTTATGATTTACCTAAATCGGCCGAAATTCTATTAACCGTTAATAGCAAAGAAGAAATGAAGTTTGTTTTTACGGCAACTTATAAAGCAGATGGTACTCCAACAAAAGTAAATGCGTCATTAACTATCGGAGTCTATTCACTTTCAGGCGAGTTTGATAATACAAACACGAAAATCTCTACCGATGTTATTTTTAAAAATGCCACTAAAAACATCATTTCATTTGGCGAATTGGCAGAGGGTACTTTTACCGAAGATGCTATGTCATCGATGGAAGATGAATCTGAACTAGACAAAGTGGTAACCAAAGCGGGAGCATATATTGCCATTATGGATGTAAAATTAATTGGTAATATTGATGTTAAAACGATGATGCCAGCCGGTCGTGCTATCGATGATAAATATGAAAGCCAATATGATGCTTTATCTTCAAAATACGAAACCAAATGGAAAGATTTTTATAAAAAATACGGCGGTTATAATGTTGATTGGACTAATTATCAAAAGGAATACATGGAAATCCAAAAGGCTGAAAATATGGAGTATTACGATATTGACAAGAAAATGAATGAAGAAATGATTGGTGTAGTAAACACAAATATTGAAATAGCATTGATCAATACAGCTAAACAGAAAAAGATTTGCGATGGAGAGTTCTATGTAGTAAATGATGCTGCAGAATACCATAGTGACATGAATATAAAGCTTAAATTTGGTGATGGAACTTATGAAGATATCGAAACTTATTTTGAAAAAGGATTTGATAATGTAGCAGATGAGTTTGAAAAAATGGCTACTAAAATGCAAAATAAAATTGAATAGTCATAAATTAAAGAAATAATAAAAAGGCTTGTGTGAAAACACAGGCCTTTTTTATTTGGCTTTGATGGAATAGTAAGAAACGCCATAACCCGCCCAAATACCTAATCCTGGCTTTGAAATATTACTGGGAATAGTCGAAAAACTAGATGCAAAGGGGTTACCAATATTAATTACTTCTTGTTGATATATATTCCAATAATTATAAGTATTTGCATCGATTGTAGTTAGTTTCATTATTATAGAGTCGCCCAAGCTATAATTGATATCAATATCGTATTCTATATAAGCCTCGGGACCTTGATTCAACTCCAGCGAAATTTGAGTTTTATCGAAATATTTATCGTCGAAGTTCGAATACAAAGTTGGGAAATATTTTTTCTGTTTTTTAAAAATCCTGCTATACGTTCTATAATAATTTTTCTCGTTTGGATCGTCAATAAAATTTAAAAAAACCGTTCCCGTAGAATCGTCTTTTTCATTTAACTCAAACCAAGCCGAATCGATAGCAACCGATCGAGGAATGCTTGTTGTTGCTTCTAATACAAAATCTTTATATTCTACCTTCAAAGTATATTTTCGGCCCGATTGTCCAACTATATCGAATCCCTGGTATACATAAGGAGGAAAACTATTCTTATTGTTTCTTAAGGTTAAAATCTCAGTCGTAACACTATCGGACACAGTTACCTTGGCGCTTCTAATTACCAATTTAGCAATACTTTCGCTATCCAACTTGGTAAAATAGGGCGAATTCCAGGTAAGCAAAACATTGGGACCCGAGCCTTCTTCGATCCAAGCATCGACAACAATTGTTTTTTGAGCATTGTCAATATCCAACAATGGATCGTTGTTGCACGAAATAATTATTCCTAATATGAATATAATTACAATGTATTTCATTTAAAACGAATAATATAAGTTACTGATGGTAAAATTGGTAATAATGAAACAGATTCGGGCTTAATATCAATATCGTATGTATTGAAATTGCCAAGCGCTCTCACGTATACATAAAATGGGTTACTACGGTTGTAAATATTGAAAACCGAAAAATTGATTTCACTCTCCATATTTTTTCTTTTTTGAAGAAACCGCGTAGCCGATACATCTACACGGTGATAGGGAGGAAGTCGATATGAATTGTAACGCCCATATTGATTCAATAAATTGCCTTGAACGATATAACGTCCATTGGGCAAAGTAAACGCATTGCCGGTAGCATATATAAATACTCCTGAAAACAACCATTTTTCATTAAATCTGTAACTTGCCACCACCGAAAGATCGTGCGTTCGATCATATTTTGATGGAAAAAAGTCGCCTTCGTTTATTTCATTAAACATTCTGATAGACCTTGCTATAGTATATGAAATCCAACCTGTTATATTACCTTTCTTTTTTGTAAGAAAAAATTCACCTCCAAATGATATACCTTTTCCAAAAATAAGGTTGTCTTCAAAAGATTTTTTTGTAATGGTATTCATCAAGCCCTCTCTTATTTCAATCTGGTTGGTGTAATCTTTCAAATAGCTTTCGAAAGAAAAAACATACTCTTTATCAACAATATTTCTATAATAACCCAACGAAATTTGACGGCATTTCTGTGGAGCGATTGAATTGGTAGCCGGAACCCAAAAATCGGTTGGCATACTTACCGAAGTAGAGCTCACTTGTAAAATAGTTTGATAATTGTCGGTATACGAGCATTTTACCGACGATATTTTGTTAATCATATACCTGATAGAAGCTCTAAACTCGGGCTTGATGAGTTTATATACAATCTTATTTTTTGAAACATACAATGTATCAATAATTCGCGATTGAAAATCGCGACTGTATGTAGTATAGGGTCCAATATGATAATGAAAATTGGTTCTAACTCCTGTATAAATCAAGATTTTTTCGGAAATATTTCTTTCAAGCGATATGTATCCTGCCGCATTTACTACTTTAAATATATTACTGGTACCCATTTCCGACGACAAATTGCCCATTGAGGCTTTACTATAAATGGGCGAAAAATTGGTGAGTCCAATTTCGTGACCACACAAAATTTTAGTTTCAAATTTTTCTAACTCATATTTTGTTTTCAACGATAGTTCAGACATACTGCTTTTTAGTATGAAATTTATAACATCCTGATTGGCAATAAATTTCATTTTATAGTCGGTATAATAAAGCGTATTGGACATTTTAAAGCTTTTGTTATAATAACGCCATTGAAATGAAATCAATTTATTATTCCAATTCATGGTGTTTTCTAAAAGAATAATGTCTTGGTTTAAGCCAAAATTGTCGCCACCAAAGTATATATTGATATTGAATTGATTGTTTTGATTGAGTTGCACCAATATTTTCGAATTAAAATCGGTAAAATTGTACTTAATCGATTTAAAAGCTTTATTTTTAACAACCAAAGCCAAAGCGGGTTTTATCAGTTCATCGATATAGCTTCTTCTAACAGCAAATGAAACACTCACTTTATCTTTAATAATTGGAGTTGAAAAGTATATATTTGATAATATTAATCCCGCATTTATTTCACCCTCGCTTATCGATAAATTGGGTTGTGTAGTTTCTACATCGAGAATTGACGACAAACGTCCTCCAAACTCGACTGGCATTCCTGCTTTAATTAACTTAACATTATTGATTGTTAGAGGATTAAAAACTGAAAAAATACCCAATAGATGAGATGGATTATAAACCGTAGCCCCGTCGAGAATAACTAAGTTTTGGTCAGAACTTCCCCCACGTACTATAAAACTTTGTCCGGCTTCGGTTTTTGAAACACCCGGAGTTAATTGCAATGCTTTTATTGGATCTCGTTCGCCCAATATATATGGAATATTTGATATTTCTTTTCTCGACAATTCGGTATAACCAGTTTGAATCGACTCAACTGGTCTCGATGCGTTTGCCTTAATTTCAATTTCTTCTGTTTGTATTGCTATTGGTAATAATTTGAAGTTATAGTTTAAAATATTTTTAACAAATTGACATTCATTTCTATATCCAAGATAACTTACACAAATAGATGAATCTTTCGAATCAACTTTAATTTCAAAAAAACCAGTTGAATCGCTTGTTGTAGACTTCTGTGTATTGGTAAAAACATTAGCTCCATGTAAGAATTCATTGGTCGTAGAATCGGCAACAAAACCACGAACTATATATGTCTGAGCATTAACAGTAAAGAATATAATGAATAACGAGAAAATGCAATAAATACGAATCATATATTTACTCATTATACAGTTCAATAACAGTGATCTCGGGATTCATGCCTACGCGTGCAGGCATACCAATAAATCCAAGGCCACGATTGACATACAGGAATTGATTTTTGGCTTGGTACAAACCAGCCCAACGAGGGTACTTCCAACTAGCCGGACTCCATTCGAAATTTTTCCATTTGAACCCAAACTGCATACCATGCGTGTGACCCGAAAGGCTAAGGTATATGTTTTTCTTACCAATAACCTGCTCGTCCCAATGCGAGGGATCGTGTGTAAGTAAAATTATAAAATCGTTTTCACTGGTATTTTTGAGTGCTTTTTCCAAATCGCCAGATTGGCGGAATGGAGGTAAGCCCCAGTTCTCGACTCCCGCGATTACAATATTGCTTTGTTGGCGGTTTACGCAAACATGCTCATTGAGCAATAAGTTGAAACCAACCTGTTTCTGAAATTCGAGCAATGCATGGTGATCGTCGATTTGTGCCTTTTTCGATGGCCATGTGTAATAGTCGCCATAGTCGTGATTGCCCAAAATTGAGATGATTCCGTCTTTTGCTTTTAGCTTACTAAAAATATGCTCCCAACCCCGTGTTTCTTCGGTGTAGTTGTTGACCAAATCGCCTGTAAATACAATTAAATCGGGATTTTGAGCATTGACCATTTCGAAAGCACGTTCAATTTCTTTTTCGTTGCCATAGAAACTTCCTATATGAATATCGGACAATTGCACAATCTTGTAACCCGAAAACTCTTTGGGCAATTGTTTGAATACTAACTTTTGCTTATAAATAGTAAAGTTAAAACGCCCTTTTATAAATCCATTTATCATTGGTAAAATAGGAATAGCGGCAATAAATAAACCTGTCTGAGACAAAAACTTATAACGGCTTATCTTATTTTCTTGTTGAATATTTTTAAGTTCTTTTTTTCTTCGAAATGATTGAAAGAAAACGATTGCTCGGTTTATGAAATGCAATAGATCGTCTGCAACATGAAAAATAATAAAAATAAATTTTGGAATATAGACGCATAAAATTAAAAAAGCAGTAAGATAAATACTATTAAAAGCCCCTGGCACTCGTTGCTTTGGAGGGTCGATAAACTGCCAGGCTATGGCTCCATAAACCAATACACTAATAAACCAAAAAACAATATTGAGATTTCTAACAGCGGTTTTTGGGTGTATAAGCGATCGAAGTCCTTTGTAAGTATACAAGTCGATGACAATCAAAAAACCGTAAATGATGAGTAAAACAACAATTAATTTCATACGCATAAAATATAGTACACTCAAAAATATTATAATAGAAGCCATCGTTTTTTTGTATTTTTATTGCCTAAAGTTAGAAATTGTTTTCACTATAAAACAATTGGATTTTGCAATTATAAACAATAGCCTTATACTTTTTAAACAATTGAAACCCGAAAATGATTTAAAAGATGTATGATTTTGAAAAGATAGAACAGGAATTGAACTTTAGAACCAGCAGAAGCAGTGGGAGTGGTGGGCAAAATGTAAACAAGGTGGAAACCCGGGTCGAATTGTGGTTCGATGTTAATAATACCAATTGTTTGACCCAAGAGCAAAAATTGTTGATTCAACAAAACCTTGCTACACGGATTACCAAAGAAGGAAAATTGCATTTAGTAACCTCGAAAGAGCGTTCGCAATTGGCAAACAAAAAAGCGGTGATAGAAAAATTTCATACTTTGATTGGAAATGCTTTGCAGGTCAATGAGTATAGAATACCAACAAAGCCTACGTATTCGTCAAAATTAAAAAGAATAACTGAGAAAGTAATACGATCAAAAACTAAAAAGAACAGGAGCAACAAATGGTCCAACGACGATTGAACCAATTCTCGATTACCGAGATCTGTTGCTACTCATTTCTTTAAAAAACATTATTTTTTTGCTCTCAAACGTGCCAAATAACGGCTTTTTGCCTCTTCAGGATTGGCATCTATGGCAATATAAATAATTGTTCTTAAATCTATTACAACCTTTTGAAGTTTATTAAGGTCGGGCGATTTGAAAACAGTTTGTTTTTTTTCGTACATAAAATTCTTCCTTTCAATTTAAAAATTAATTATTCACATAGTAAAAAACTATGTTTAAAAATTATATTCCATAAATAGGCGAAAGATGAATGAAATTTCCGATATTCTAGAAAGAGGATTCCGTTTAAAAACTTTAACCTATGAATTTGCCATTAAGGTAATACAATTATTGATCAATAACAATTTATTAATCAATAATGTTTTCAAAAAAACAAAGATAGTTTATTTCAATCTAGTTTGTTTGTTCATTAAAAAAATAAAATAAATATTTCACTATTACACTTTGATATTCTAAAAGCACCATCATTATAGGCGTAGCGAAGAATCTATTTCTTTTATTCGGAAAGTAATGTAAAATTTTAGTTATTATAATGTAATGAGACTAAAAATGATAATATTGATTAGAAATAAAAAAAATATTTACAATTAATATTATCATGTAAGTCAATAAAAACAAGGTTTTATGAAAAAGTTTAATATTTTATTGTGTATAAAATATTTTTTTATCGATAAAATAACGTACCTTGCACATAATTAATATAAAATTACAATGAATAAAGGAACAGTAAAATTTTTTAATGACGCCAAAGGTTTTGGGTTTATTAAAGACGCAAATTCTCCAAAAGAGTATTTCGTTCATTCAACCGGGGTTAAAGATAAAATCAAGGAAAACGACGAAGTTACTTTCGATTTGGAAGAAGGAAAAAAAGGATTAAATGCAGTAAATGTTAAACTAGCATAGTTTATTGTGAAAAACATTTAAAATTTTAAGCCCCGCTCACACGGGGCTTTTTTTTTGGTATTAATACATGTTTTAGCTTTTACCAGCTCGCTTGGCGGCTTTTGCGGCACGTTTTTCTTTCAAGCTTTTCTCCGGAGCTTTCTTCGAATTTTTCTCGTGGTTTTCTTTTTCTTTTACCATGTTGTTTACTATTTTTATTTAATATTCAATTTTGTATGTCATTAATTTCATGTTGAAATTATTTACACTGCTAATATAATGTTTTTTTCATAAGATTTTTATTTGTTTAATTAAAAAACTAGATCGTGTTTATTGTATCTACGATAAAATCATCAAAATTTCAAAGCTTCATTTTTAATTGTATTTTTGCAATGGACAATAATATCATGAAATAAAATATTTTATTTTTGAGTATTGAATATTATGTTAAATTTTATTTTCTGAACAAACATCATTATTTTATTAAATAATTAAATTTCAAATTATTATGAGGATTGCATTATTTCTCTTTTTTTCTTTTATTGCTTCATTTTTAGTTTTTGCGCAAAACGACAGCATTAAACCACTTAAACCTGTTGAAGTGAAGGTCTCGGGATTTGTTATGAACAACCTATTTTACGACACTCGAAAAAATGCAGAAGCTGCCGATGGTATGATACTTATATTTCCACTACCAGTAGTGAAAGATAGTTTTGAGAACGATATGAATCAGGTGCCCAATATATCATTGTTGTCGTTTGCATCGCGATTGCGCTTTAGCATAGCGGGTCAGGAGGCATTTGGAGCAAAATCGTCTGCATTCATTGAATTTGATTTTACTGCCAGATCGACACAAATTGCTACTGCAAAAGACAACACAGTTGCAAGTTCTAGTTCAGCGGCAGCAGTGCGTTTTAGACAAGGATGGGCTAAGTTGAACTGGGAAAAAGGTGAACTTTTGGTCGGACGTGCATGGCACCCGCTGGCTTCGACCGATGTATTGCCTTCGGTAATGTCTCTAAATATAGGAGTTCCTTTTCAACCTTTTAACCGGAGCGAACAAATTACTTATACCTATATGATCGGTAAGTTGAATATGATTGCTTCTGCCATCTATCAGAACGATTTTATCAACAACGGGCCGACGGGAAAATCATACCTATATCAGAACAACACCCTTTTGCCCAACCTTCATGCACAGCTAAAGTACAAATCGGACAATCTGATTGCCGGTATTGGAGCCGACTACAAAAGACTAAAGCCTAAAACTTCTGTTACAAATTATACAAAAAAAATAAATACAACCGATGAAATAGTCGAATGTCCTGCATTTTTGGCTTTTGGACAATACAAAAAAGGAAAATTACAGATCAGTGGAAAATCGATACTCGCTTCGAACCCAAGTGAAAATGTTATGACGGGTGCTTATGGAACATACGCGCTCGATACATTATCCGGTATTGAAAAATATACTCCATTCAAACACTTTTTTATATGGGGCAACATTGCTTATGGCGAAAAGCTGAAAGTAAGTTTGTTCGCTGGGTATCTCAAAAATTTGGGAACAAGCAAAAATTTAATCCCTCATTCTAAAACTAATCCAACAGTATTTGGATTGGGAGAAACCATTGGAGAGATGGTGCGTGTAACGCCAACATTATCTTACACTTCGGGAAAAATGACATTGGCACTTGAATTGGAACACAATATTACCACTTATGGAAGTATAGACCACAACAATAAAGGTAAGATAATAAACACCAATGACATAACTGGCACCAGAGTGTTGGCATGTATGTTGTATAATTTTTAAGACTTAAAAAAATTACATTACTTCTTTAGTCCTGCCATTAATCCCGCAAAAAGACCCAAAGCATTTTCGACAACTTTCTGATTTTCAATCGGTATCTTTAGGTAAGTTTTACCATCACTTTCATCTTTTTGAACAATCGTAGAAATTAATTTTTGAGTAGCATCGGGACTAGCAAGCGTATCGGCCAAACGACTAAAAAACCTCATCCCGATACTGACCAGTTCGGCAGAAGAATCCTGAATGGGTGTATTTTGAATAACTTCATTATTTTGAGGCACATCGTCGTCGCCATCGAACGACAGTTCGAGCTGAACTTTTGGATGCGTAGCTTGCTCATCGAGTTCCAGATCGTTACTTTCAACTGGAGGCAAATTGAATACAGGTTCTTCCTCCCGATCGGCATCGCTTTGCGGTAAGGTATCGTGAACAGGTTTATCGACAATCATACTCTCGACCGTATGCATCAACTCTTTGAACTTGCTATTTTCCATAAACACAGTACTATCGCCCTGGTCGAGAATACCCTCTGCAAGTCCTTTTTTAAAGCTAATGACATTGAGCATACGTTGTTCGATAGTTCCTGTCGATACCATATTGATAATACTCACATTGTGTTTTTGACCCATTCGGTAAATGCGCGCGATTCGTTGTTCGAGCACCGCCGGGTTCCACGGAATATCGAGGTTAATGAGCATAGACGCCACCTGCAAGTTAAGACCAACCCCACCTGCATCGGTCGAAAGAAACACACGGCAATCGGGATCGTTGTTAAAACCTTCGTAAAGTTTGCCCCGGTTGTTGCTTGGCACACCACCATGAAGGTACTGATACGACACCCCACGTTGGTCGAGCTCAGCAGCCACGAGCCTGGTCATGCGTTCCCATTGACTAAAAACCACCACCTTCTCGTCGCCCTCGGCAAAAAATTCGTCGAGAATATTCATAAGTTCATCGATCTTGGTATCGTGGCGCGATTTTTGGTCTATAATATATGTACTATCGCACACCATACGCATCGAATTGAGCAATATCATAAGCATCTGGCGGTCTTTCTCGTTCAAAAACCCTTGACGGCGCCACTTTAACACGAGCCTCGACACACTTTCCTGGTAATCGGCGTGAGCAGTGGCTTGCTCCTCGGTCATAGATACATATAGCACTTTGTCCATACGTTCGGGCAATTGAAGCAATACATCTTTTTTACGACGTCGAATCATCGTATCGATCAACTTATGCCCAATTTTATCTAAATTCTGATAGCCCTTTACCTTTCCAATCTCGTCGGTAATGCGGTAATCGTCCATGTACTTCCAAAAAGGCCCAAGTGCAAAAGGATTGACAAATTGCACGATAGAGTACAACTCCTCGAGCTTGTTTTCGAGTGGCGTACCCGTAAGCACGAAAGTAAATGGCGACTGTAACTTCTTAATATTTTGAGAAATACGAGTCTTGAAGTTTTTGATACGTTGCGCCTCATCGAGAATAAAAATATCGGGCAACGAATCGTTAATTTCTTTAATATCGTTTACAGCCGTGTTGTAAGAGATTATTTTATAGAACGATGAATTTTTATATTGATCAAGTCTTTTGACATAAGTCCCTTCGATAACCCAAGCATCTTGCCCGGTAAATTTTTGAATTTCGGATTTCCACTGGTACTTGAGCGAAGTAGGGCAAATAATAAAAGCAGAAGAAATTTTTGTTTCCTTACGTAAAAGTTCGGTAGCCGCTATAGCCTGAATAGTTTTGCCAAGCCCCATATCGTCGGCAATAATGCAACGTCCTTTAGAAGCCGCGAAGCAAACTCCTTCTTTTTGAAAAGGAAAAAGCCGAGCTTTAATAAGAGTATCAAACACCCCATTGGTAGAATGATTCGAATATTTTTCTCTAACCATTGCTTGGCGAGCACTCGAGTCACGCTTCTCGAGTACATAAGACAAGGCATCGGGGTAACATCGGAATGAGGTGTTGATCGTAGATGCTTCATCGAGTATTTTATCGAAGAGTTCAAAGTTTGAAGTAATTAATGCATTGTTATCGTCAAAATATTTAAATACCAATGCATTAAATTCTTTTTCGTTTTCAAAGCCAATTCTAATACGAACTTTACGATTGTCGCGGTAATCGAGGTAGATAGAAGTGTATGCCGGTTGATAAGCCACATCGAGCAAGTGCGATTTTTTGAGTTTGGTCTCGATAAAATAAAAAACAGCTTCGATATGCTTACAAGTACCCAATCCGTTGGTTTTGAAATCGGTACATTCGCAAAAATTGGCACTATTGTCCTTACTACGAAGAGCCACCTTGTAAGTAGCTTTCGAAGCAGGGTTATATACATTGTAATTGGCAAAAACCGATTGCAGGCTTTTCTTTTCAACCACGAAAGGATGTTGTTCGGCAAACTGTTTGCGAAGGGCATATTGCCATTCTTCTACAGTAAGTTCGTCGGGTTTGCGATGGTATGAAACCTTTTTGTATAGCTTGTTTATTTTGCCAAAATCCATAATAAGTTGTGTTTCTTCAAAAGTAAGTGAGAAAGATTTTTGTTTTTAAAAAAGAAATAAAAAATTTAAACGGGTTATTAACAATAGTGAAAAATCAATAGGTATAGGCGTTTAGGTCGCTTTCGATATTATTGAAATCTATATATTAATTATTTGTTAGGGGCGTTTGTATATATATTCAACAAAAACACAAAAAACAAGCTTTAATAAAATTTAATATAACACATTTCCATAGAAATAAAAAAATAAGTTTTGAAATCATCGAATAATTGATTAATTTTAATAGAAATCGATTATTTATGGACGACAATCAAAAGTCAAAGGAAGAACTCATTCAGCTTATTCAGACCCTTCGAATAAACGATGCACGACATAGTGCAATGGTGTCTTATATTTCCGATGTAATTGGAATTATTGGAGCAGATGGACTTATGAAATACAAGAGTCCAAATATTGAAAAATGGTTTGGATGGAAACCCCAGGAGTTAATTGGCAAAAACGGATTTAATAACATTCACCCCGACGACCAGGAAATGGCTATGCGGGTTTTTATGGAACTTATGCAGAAAGAATTGTCGGTTAGAACCATTGAATGTAATTACAAATGCGAAGATGGAACCTACAAACCCATAGAATTAACAGCAACCAATCTAATAAACGATCCAAATATTGGAGGTATATTGATCAACTACCACGACATTAGTGACCGAAAACAAGCCGAAAAAGCAATTCAAGAAAGCGAAAAGAATTATCGGCATTTATTTAAAAATCTAATAGTTGGTTTTGCTTTACATGAAATTATTTTAGATGAAAAAGGAAAACCCATCGATTATCGTTTTTTGGAAATAAACCCTGCATTCGAAAAAATGACAGGACTAAAAGCTGTTGATTTAATTGGTAAAACAAGCATGGAGGTTTTGCCCAATACAGAGTCGTACTGGATTGAAGCCTATGGTGAAGTTGCTTTGACAGGCAAAGTTATAAATTTCGAGAATTATAGCCGCGAGTTAGATAAACATTACCAAGTAAGCTCTTATTCGCCCGAATATGGCAAATTTGCCACCATATTTTTAGATATTACTGAGCATAAAATTGCTGAAGAAAAACTTCGTGAAAACGAGCATCGTTATCTTCAATTGGTAGATACAGCTAACGAAGGTATTTTGGTTTTACAAGATGGATTTTTAAAATTTATTAATCCGAAAATATTGGAAATTACTGGGCGTACAGAAGAGTATCTATTGAAAGTTTCTTTTTTAGATTTAATTTATGCCGAAGATCAGGAATTGGTTCAATTAAATTATATAAAACGCATAAATGGCGAAGAGGTTGATCAACGATATCAAGTAAGAATTAAAAAAAATGATGAAAGTGTTTGTTGGATTGAAATGAGCGGTGTTATTATTGATTGGGATGGTAAGCCGGCGACCTTAAATTTTGTAAACGATATATCAGAACGAATACAAACCGAGGAAAAGCTCTTGAATTATACATCACAAATAGAATTGAAAAACCTGGAACTCGATATGGCTTTGTTTAGTGCCGAAGAAGCAACTGCTAAAGCTCAGGAAATGGCTACACAAGCCGAAATAGCAAATAAATCGAAGAGCATGTTTTTGGCAAATATGAGCCACGAAATTCGAACACCCCTCAATGCCATTATTGGTTTTTCGCAATTAATGAATCGCGACAAACAATTGTCCGAATCGCTTAGAGAATATAATACATCAATAATACGCGCCAGTGAACATCTGCTAGATTTGATCAACGACATATTAGAACTTTCGAAGGTTGAAGCGGGCAGGGTGGTTCTAAATCCAACAAATACCGATTTATACTCGCTTTTGGAAGATATAAAAATTATATTTAAGGAAAGAGCTCAATCCAAAAACATACAATTTATATTTAAAACATCGAGCAAACTACCACGCTTTATAGTGGTAGATAACAGTAAATTGCGTCAGATATTTGTTAATCTTATTGGTAATGCAATAAAATTTACAGAAAAGGGTGCTGTTTCTATTCACTCGCATGTGCTTAAAATCGACGATGAAACAAGTAAGCTAGTGGTAGAGGTTCAAGATACTGGACCCGGAATACCCGAAGGAGAAATAAAAAACTTATTTAAGCATTTTGTACAAACCAGTTCGGGTATCAACAAAGGAAGTGGTACCGGTTTGGGTCTTGCCTTGAGTCGCGAACTGGCTATCCTTTTGGGCGGCAATATTAATGTTTCGAGTAAAGTGGGAAAAGGTTCATTATTTACTTTTGATGTGGAAATTAAAGAAGGTATATACGAAGAGGCTGAAGAGAAAAATAATAAACAAGTTATATGTGTCGATAGTAAAGATAAAATTTATAAAATATTGGTAGTCGACGACAAAGAGGAAAACCTTAAAGTAGCTGTTAACCTACTCAAAATGGTTGGTTTCGAAACAAACGAAGCCGTAAATGGAGAAGATGCATTTCAAAAATTTGAACAATGGAGTCCCGATCTCGTTTTAATGGATATGCGCATGCCCATAATGGATGGCTATGAAGCAACCCGTAAAATCAAACTCACCAAGAAAGGAAAGAACACTCCGATAATAGCTCTTACTGCCAGTACTTATGAAGATGAACAGAAAAAAGTTTATTCTTTGGGAATGCAGGGTTATATCAGAAAACCGTTTAGAGAAAATGAAATGTTTGGCATAATAGGTAAGGTGTTAGGAATAAGTTATATATACGAAGAACAAGTAAAACCTGAATTTCAAGATCGATATACAAACAACGAATATTTAATAGAATCAGATTTGTCGAAACTCCCTGAACAATTGTTATTTCAAATGCAGGAAGCGATTTCGGTTGCCGATCTCGATTTGTTAATAGAACTCATAAAAAGTATAGAGAAAACCAATATGGCACTTGCTGAGCAACTTATGGAACATGCAAGAAATTATAATTATGAATATTTGCAATTAATATTTAGTAAAAAAGCATAAAACAATGGCAAAAGATAGAATTTCAAATATACTAATCGTCGACGATATACCTGCCAATTTGAAAGTGTTAGGCGATATTCTGAAGAACAATGGCTATAAAGTTCGCCCGGTTCCAAACGGTGCATTGGCATTACAAGTAGCAGAGAAAGAACAACCCGATCTTATTTTGCTCGATATTATGATGCCCGATATGGATGGATATGAGGTTTGTCGACGTCTGAAAATTAAAGAGGGCTTGAAAGAAATACCGGTAATATTCATTAGTGCCTTAAACGAAACCAACGATATTGTTAAAGCATTAAACACAGGCGGTGTCGATTATATCAATAAACCCTTTCAGGCAGAAGAGGTGTTGGCTCGGGTAAAAACACATCTTACAATTTCATTACAAAGACTAGAATTGCAAAAGCTCAATTCCGATAAAGATCGCTTTATGTCTATATTGGCACACGATCTGAAAGGTCCATTTAATATTATTTTTGGTTATTTAGAATTGTTGTTGCGCAACTTGCGGAAATACGATATTGACCGTATCGAAAAGCAATTGGGCTATATCGACAAATCGGCTCGAAACACTTATAGTTTATTGGACGAGTTGCTTATGTGGGTGCGTTCTCAATCGGGAATGTTACCATTTGAACCCAAAGAATTAGATTTTAATGAATTATGTAATGAGACAATTGAAATACTGGCACCCAGTGCACTAAATAAAAATATAAGTATCAACAATTTATTAAACGAAGCTTTTCCAATAGATGCCGATGCCAATATGATTAAAACAGTGATTCGCAATCTTGTTTCCAATGCATTGAAATTTACACAATCGGGAGGACGCATCGATATATTTGCTGATCGCGCTGACGATCATGTTACAATTACCGTATCAGATACCGGCATTGGTATGTCGCCTGATATTACAAGTAAACTATTTGATATTACACAAAAATATTCGACAGAAGGTACTGCTCACGAAACAGGCACCGGACTAGGTCTAAAGCTCTGCAAAGAATTTGTCGAAAAACACGAAGGCGAAATTTGGGTCGAAAGCGAAGTAGAAAAAGGCTCGGTATTTTATGTGAGTTTGCCAAATGTAAAATAGAAAAGACTGAAAGTTTGCATATTTAAGATAGATTGTTAGGCAATTTAAAATAAAATTCAGTACCTGTGCCCTTTGTGCAGTTTACACCTATTGAACCATGGTTAAGATCTATAAATTTTTTGCAAATTTTCATTCCCAATCCATTTCCTTTTTCGCCTTTGGTTCCAGGGGTGGTAATAAATTCATTATCTAGAAATATTTTTGAACTTATTTCTTCGCTCATTTCTTTGCCTTTATTCAATATGCTAACAATTAATTCTTTTTCAAGCGATTGAATGCTAATGCTTATTGTTTCTCCCATAGGTGAGAATTTAATAGCATTGCTCAAAATATTACGAATCACTGTTTTTATCATTTCTTCGTCGGCGACCAACATATAAGGCTGTTGAGCATCGAAAGCTATTTTTAGGTTTTTGTTCGAAATAGCAAAGCTAAAAAGCTTTAAAGTATTATTTACAACATTAACAAGGCTAAAACGAACGGGCGAAACTGTTAACCTGCCCATTTGGCTTTTTGACCAAATGAGTAAATTGTCGAGCAGTTGGTAAGTTTCATCGGCCGAAGCATCGATCAAGCAAAGGGTTTCGCGCACAAAGTCTTGTTTTTCGCAGATATCGACTTTTTGCAATACCTGCAACAACATTTTGAGCGAAGCCAGTGGTGTACGCATGTCGTGGCTTATAATAGAAAAAATCTGATCTTTTGTATGATTCAGTTTTTGAAGTTCAATACTTTGATTTTCAATTGTTTTTTTTGATTTTTGCAAATCGAGGTGATTTCGGACACGTACCAACATTTCTGATGCTTTGAAAGGTTTGGTAATGTAATCGACGCCTCCCGACTGAAATCCTTCTACAATGTCGTCGGTCTCAATTTTAGCAGTGATGAAAATAACGGGTATATCTTTGTAACGACTATCAAGCTTAAGGCTTCGGCACGCTTCGAAACCATTGATGTCGGGCATCATTACATCGAGCAATATTAGGTTGGGGAAATAGTCTGCGAGCAAATCCATCATTTCGTTTGCATGTCGGGCGAGCGAAACTTCGTAGCCGTTTTCGATCAATATACGTGCAAGTATTTGAAGGTTTTCGTTCAAATCGTCGCAAATGAGGATTTTTTCGGGAGTTTCCATATTCTTATTTATTTATAATGTCGAGTCGTTCGCGAAGCTTATTTATTTCGTGTTTGTGGGTCGAGAGTCGTGTTTCGAGAAAATCGCTGTAAATTTGAAGCTGTTCGGCTTGAAGTCTAATGGTTTCGCGAGCTTCGAAAAGTTCTTTATGTGTTTTGACTCTTACGAGCAATTCGTGCGAGTTGAAAGGTTTGGTTATGTAATCGACCCCACCTGCTTCAAAACCTTTTATAATGTCGGAATGCTCTGTTTTTGCCGTAAGGAAAATAATGGGTATATTGGCTATGCTAGGGTTTTGTTTAATTTTTTGGCAAACCTCGTAGCCATCCATTTCGGGCATCATTACATCGAGCAAGATGAGTACTGGTTTTATGCCTTCGAGCAACGATAGAGCATCGATTCCACTTTTGGCAACCGCAATTTTGTAATTGTTTTCTTTAAGAATATTGCCCAATACACGAAGATTTTCGGTATTGTCGTCGACTATTAAAATAATTTTTTCCATGATTATTGTTGTTTTAAATTAAACACCATACTTACTTCGGCACCAGAGTCGAGATTGCGAACTTGGATATGTCCATTGTGAGCATGCATAATGAGGTTGCTTAATGCCAATTCCATTCCTTCGTTCTCGTTAAAAAATTGTTCGCCCGGAGAAAAGGCCTTAAACAAACTCTCAAGCGCTTTTGGCGAAAAACCCGAACCTCGGTCGCTAAATTTAATGTGCAACTGATTGTTTGCTAGTTCGCCCGAAATTGTTATTTCGGCATCTTGAGGCGAAAAACGGATGGCATTGTCTACAATACTTTGAACGCATGTTTTAAGTAATTTCTTGTCGGCTTTTACAAAAATATCATCTATACAATTAAAATTAAAACTGACATTTTGTTTATTGCTCTGTTTTTGTGTTTTCTCAATAACTTCTTTTATTAATTGACTAATATTTACATTTGAAAGATCGAGGAAATATTTTCCGCTTTTGAGAAAAGTAAAATTCAGAGCATTGACCGAAAAGCGTTCGAGACGTTTGGCACTTTTGTTCAATGCTTCGATATAATGATTTATGGACTCGTCTTTAAAGTTTATTTTAATAAGTTCTGTAAACCCCATAATACCATTAAGAGGAGTTCTAATTTCGTGACTTATAATAGACAGAAACTCCGACTTCATTTCGTCGAGTTTTTGGAGTTCTTTGTTGGCTGCTTCGAGTTCCGATGTACGAAGGGCTACCTTTTCTTCTAAAGTAGCATTTATTCTTTCCAACTCTTCACTTTTTTTACGAAGTAGCAAATGGGTGCGTATTCGTGATATTAAAACTTTACTATTGAAAGGTTTAATAATGTAGTCGACAGCTCCCAATTCGAAACCATTAATTATTTCTTCAGCATTGTCTAATGCTGTGATAAATAATACGGGTATACAATTAAGTATTGGGTCTGCCTTGAGTCTTCGACAAGTTTCGAAACCATCGATACCCGGCATCATAACATCGAGCATTATAAGGTCGGGTAAAATGTCCGATGCAATTGCAATTGCATCGATACCGTTGTGAGCTACTGCAATTTTGTAATTATAACGATTTAAAATATTGCCCAATACTTGAATATTGGCTTTTTCGTCATCTACAATCAAAATGGTCGATTCTTCGTTTTTCATTTTTTCTCGTGTTTATTTCCAACAAATTGACTCAATTGGTGCATATAACCGAGTATTGTTCGGTTTGCTTCGCGTAAATCTTCAGCTTGTTTTTGAATAATTTCCCTCGATTTTTTAAGTTCGAGATGATTCATTACCCGACACATGAGTTCTTCTTTTTTGAAGGGCTTGGTCAAATAGTCGACTCCGCCCGAAAGAAAGCCTGTAACGATATCTTCTGTTTCGGTTTTGGCTGTAAGAAAAATAATGGGAATATTTTTCCATTTCTGATTTTCTTTAATCAAGGTGCAGGTTTCGAAACCATCCATCCCGGGCATCATAATATCGAGAAGTATAAGATCGATATGAGTATTTTCTAGAATATCGATGGCATCTTTACCTCCGGTAGCAAATGCCAGTTTGAAACCAATATTTTTGAAAATACTACCTACAACATTGAGATTCTCAATGTTGTCGTCTACTACCAATACGGTGGCATCCATATAATTTGTGCTCATGGTATTATTTTTTTTTGTGGTTATTATATATTTCTTCCAATTGGTCTATCTGATCGGGGAAGTGTTTTATGCTATTTTCTATATTTTCGAGGTCAAACATATCGATCGATGATTTTAAATTGCGGACGTATTGGTTTAATGGTTCTATTGAATACATATCGGCTGTAATGGTCAATTGGGTAAGGAATTCTTCAATTTTGAAAATTAGCAGTTTGTTTTTTATTTGTTCCCATGCAGGAATGTGCTTTTCGCGAAGCTCATTAACCAATTGAGGAATTCTTTCAATTTCTTCGTCAGACAGTATTATTTCTGAAGGTTTGTCGTTTATAATATCGTCAGATGTAACAACTTTATAGGTCAGAAATTTTTTTAGTTCATTAAAAAGTTGTCGTTTGCTAACTGGTTTAAATAAAGTACCGTTGAACAATTCGTTGTTTTGAAGGCGTTTCGATTCGAAAACCGATGCTGTAAATGCAATTACAGTAAGGTCTTTAGTTTGTATGTTGTTTCGAATTTGTTTGCTTACTTCAAAGCCATCCATACCGGGCATTTTCATATCCATCAGAATTACATCTGGTTTGTGATGGTTCAAGATTTCGAGTGCTATTTCGCCATTTTCGGCTTCGAGATACGAGACTTTATCGTTGTCAATAAGGTTTTCGATGGCTTGAATGTTGGTTTTGGTATCGTCAACAATCATTATCAGTGCTTTATCGAAAACAATAATTTCTTCCGGATCATTTTCATATTCATTTATTTTTTTTGGCGAATTACTGAACTCAATATTGTCGATGGTTATTGTAAAAGTAGAACCTTGTTCGGGCTTACTGTTAAGGCTAATATTACCATTCATTTTTTCAATTAATTTTTTGGTAATAGCCAGTCCAAGTCCTGTTCCTCCGTATTTTCGGTTACTTTGACCGCTTTGTTGTCTGAATGCTTCGAAAATAAGCTCTTGTTGCGATTCGGGTATTCCAATCCCACTGTCTTCGACACTTAAACGTAGATTGCCCGATTGTTCTGAAGTTTTTTCGAAAAAAATACCAATTTGAATAAATCCAGTTTCGGTAAACTTGATGGCATTGCCCACCAGATTGAGTAAAATTTGACGAATTCGAATTTCGTCCAAAACGAGTTGATCGGGAAATTGTTCTTCTATTATGGTTTGTAACGATAAATTGCGTTTTAGGGCTTTTTCAGAAAAAATTTGTTTAATTTCTTTCACAATTAATTTTAGATCGACCGGCTGAAGGTCTATTTCCATGCGTCCGGCTTCAATTTTTGACATATCGAGAATGTCATTAATAAGCGACAACAAAACGTTTCCGCTTGTAAGCACCGATTTGAGCATTCTTTTGTGATTTTCGTCCGATATTTTGTGAAAAAGCGATTCGCTAAATCCCAAAATAGCATTCATAGGGGTGCGAATTTCGTGACTCATGTTTGCCAAAAACTCGCTCTTTGCTTGGTTGGCTTGTTCGGCTCTTTCGGCTGCAATTCGAAGGTTTTCTTCGTATTGAATGCTTTTTGTAATATTTCTGAAAATTGCAATTACTTCTTTGTCGTTGATGCGCGACAAGCGAGCCTCGAAATATGATTTACGCAGTTCGAGTACCAATTGAAAGGTGAATAAACAGGCACCTTCGTCGATACATGTATTTATCCCATTCATAAGCGGTTCGGCCAATGCTTTCGGGAACACGTGATGTATACTTTTGTGAATGCGCAATTCGTCGAAAATATCGATATCGCTTTTTATAAAATTACAATTAATTAGTATTCCCTGGTTGTTGAGGTGAAAGAGCATATCGGGCAATGCAGCTACAATGGCTTTGTTGGTGGCTTCACTTTCTCGCAGCGAATTTTCGACCGACAATCGTTCGTAAGCATTAGAAATGATTCCCGAAATGGTTCTTAATAAATGAAGTTCTGTTTTGGACCATTCGCGTTTACGCTTGCACTCGTCGAAACCAATAAAGCCAAAGAATGCTCCTTTTATATACAAAGGATAAACAACTATCGATAATATTCCTTGAGGTACGAGTATTTCGCGCAGATCATTGGGTAATGAATGTATGTCCTGACTAAAAATAAGTCCTTTTTCTTCAATTATTTTTCGCCACGAAGGAATAATTTCATAGGGGATGTTTTGAAGATTATCGATTTGAGGTTCGATATCTGAGTTGCACCATTCGAATGTATTGTTGGTCGAAAGGCCATCGGGATTGTCTTCGAAAATATATACCCGGCTAACGTCGGTATTGTCGCCAAGTATATGTAAAACGTTATTTATTTTTGTTTTAAAATCTTTAATTGAGTTTAAGTTAATGGCTATTTCCGATAGATACTCCTGTTGAACCAGATTATCTTCGAGTTTGTGTTCGTATTCTTTGAGTTGAGTTATATCGGTATGTGTACCTACAGCACGCAAAGCCTTGCCTGTACTGTTTCGTTCGGTAACTATGCCGGTATCGAGTATCCATTTCCACGAACCATCTTTGCAAAGCATACGATGCTCGTTACGGTAAATGGGCGATTCGCCTTTAAGATGTTTCTCTAGTATAAGATTGGTATGCCATTTATCGTCGGGGTGTATTAGATTTTCCCATACCGAAAGGTTATTGTCTATTTCATCGGGTTGGTATCCTAGCATGGTAGCCCATCGATCGTTGTAATACACTTCACCGGTTTCAATATTCCAGTCCCACATACCCGAATCGCTTCCAATAAGAGCCATTTCGAGTCGTTCGGAGTTTTCTTTAAGTCGTTTTTCATAAGTTTTTTGTTCGGTAATATCGATCATTACTCCTCTGATACCCGATATTTTACCATTTTCATATATTGGGTTTGTGTATACAACTCCATTAAATATTTCACCGTTTTTCTTTATAATATTATACTCTTTTGGATTATGACTTTCATTATGAAGAACCTTTAAAAAATTTTCATATGCTTTTTCACGTTCGCTTGGAATAAAGAGTTGAACAATGTTAATGCCTTTATTTAATTCATCGTACGAGTATCCCATTTTTTCTAAGGAGTAATGATTGGCGTAAACGATATTTCCCAAAAGGTCTGTTTCGCATATCATTTCGGGCAATAACTCTGTAAGGTTTTTATACTTCATTTCGCTTTCAACCAATGCTTGTTTTTGTATACATGCAATGGCGGCTTTTGCCAGTTTATTGTTGAGCTCCTCAAGTGCTAATACTATTTTATTCTCAAGAGGTTTGGTGTTTCGTATCAATACGAGCAAACCAAATTCGTGTAGGCACATAATGTGCATAAACCTATTGTTGTCAATTTCTTTGCAAATGGGCAAGGTTTTAATTAGAAGAGCCCATTGTTCGCTCGAAATTTTTTCGGGAATAAGTTCAATGGCATTTTTAAATGGTTCGAGAATTTCGATGGTATAAGGGATCGAGAAAACATTGGTCAATGTTTTGAAACCAGATTTACTTTTCTTGATATTGAAAACTGAGCAGGCAATACAATTGAGTTTACTCATATATACCAACAAGCTCTCTTTGAGCATCTCAACCAGATCGAGGCTATTGCCAATAGCCATTGATATCTCGTAGTATACCTGTAGTTCGTTGTTTGTTTTGTTGTTCATGGTATATATTGGTTGAATTTATTATTAAGATTTATTTTTAATATTTTAAAAACACCCCACTACTGCAGTTTTGTTATAAAACTCGAGATAAGCTGTACCGTTATTGGCAATTTCGCCTATTGTAAGTGCTCCAAAGTGAGGATATCTTGCATCGTACACAGCTGTTAGTTCAAGTTTAAAGCTATTTTCGAGAAACAGTGCCCTCGAAATGCAATCGATAAAAAAAGTAAAATTTCGATTGCTAGATTTGGGGTGTGTTTCAAGTGCGGTATTAAAGGCATCGTTCGATGCTCTAATTAACGACCGTGTGTCGCCATGCATTATTTCGACCCATGCGCCCTTGGGTATTTCGCCAACACATACTAGTTCGCCTTTTTCGGTTAAAATTACCGGATCGCGTATTATTTTTTCACCTTCCATTTTGTTGATTCCAAATGGATACGATTTTGACATTTCGAAAAATTTCTCGGGGTAAATTTTTTTGTGAGAATGTAACTCTACAATTTCTTTGTAAACTTCAAATGCGGGTTTAAAATTGATTGTCTTTATGGTGTTTTTCTCCGAATCGGTAATTTTCAATGGTTCCGATATACTATCCCAACCATGATTTACTCCAATACCCGACTCGAGTGAAGTACCAGCAACAACAGCAGCATCGGTTAGTAATCCCTTGTTTGTAATAATACATGGTTTGGGTTGCATACTTAGCGATCCGGCACCGCCTCCTATGTAGTTAACATTGAACCCTACATTATTAAAAAGTGAAGAAGTGAAATCGCTAATTCGTTGTGAAAAACCATCGATAAAAACGATCATAGATTTAAACATCGACGAGCGAGCATTGAGACCCGATAATAATTGGTCGAAACGTGTATTCGAATTGCTTATATTTTCAATAACTTCAACTGTCGGGAGAGTTTGCATTCCGGCTACTATGGCTCCTTTATCATAATTTGAATATCCGTTTATTATTGAAGGGAAAATCCCTCCAAACACAGGTATTTTAATTTGTTGTATCATTAGGTTGAATTGCTCAACATCGTAAGCATTGTTGTCGCATGCCAATATCATAAGTCCTTTGGCTTCACCAGAGTCAATTATTTTGCCAATTTCAAGCTGCAAATCGGACAAATGAGCTGAAGGTGTAAATAATGTTTTCATTGCATTTAGTATTAAATTAACATTTCATTTTTCAACTCTTTATTTTCTTTCTAAATAAGAGCTTAAAGTGAATTACTTTGTTCGATTTAACGTTCGAAAAGCATGTTTGATATAGGTATATTATACCAATTCGACTAAGTATTTTTACCTGTTTCTTTAATTTTCGATAGTTACAATTTTATTTTTCAATGCATATATCATTAGTTGTATGGTGTTTTTGGTGTTGGTTTTTTTGAGCAGGTTTGCACGATGCCCTTCTATGGTGCGTTGACTTACGAATAGTTTATCGCCTATTTCGGCATTGGTAAGTCCTTCACAAATAAGTTGTAAAACTTCTTGTTCACGATGGCTTATTTGTTCAAATACATTATTGTTTTTTTCAGATTGTACCGCAATATTTCTGTTATGATAGATTATTTTTCGAAGCAATTCTTGCGAATAGTATGTGTTTCCCGTTAAAATTGTATCGATGGCTCGTAAAAGCTCGTCGGTGCTGCTGTTTTTGAGTATGAAACCTTTAACACCGGCATCTACCATAGCGTTGTAATTCACTTCGTCGCCTATCATAGACAATACCAATATATTAAGCTCTGGTTTCAATTCCAATGCTTTACGTGTTGTTTCAATGCCATTGATTTCTGGCATTTCAATATCCATCAATACAATATCATATTCGTGTTTTTCGATTTGGTTCAGGAAATCGTAGCCATTTATAAATTCGTGAACCGATTCGAACTTACCTGTAAATTGTAGAATATGTTTAATACCTTCCCTAAACATTGGGTGGTCGTCGACTATGGCTATTCTCATGTAACACGGTGCTTGAATGATGTTCTTTATTAAAGTTAATAAAATATATTCATTATAACATCAAATAATAAGCGTATAATAATAGAAAAAGCCGAATTGAAATCAATCCGGCTTTTTCTATATCTTTTATTATCATTTTCTTACTTCAACATCGGGATAATAGTTATAAACAAGCCCGCAATAATAGCAGAAGTAATTACACCCGAGATACTTGCGCCAAGTGCTTCGGGCAATACAATGGCATTTGGATTAACTTTGCTTACTTCTTTCTGAACCACTTTGGCTGTACTTGGCACACAACTTACGCCTGCAATACCAATAGCTGGGTTAAATTTTCCTTTCTTAATAAAAAACATCACATATCCGCCTAAAATACCTCCAACACCCGAGAAAAACAATGCAATAATTCCCAGCACCAACAATACCAATATTTTGGGATTTAGAAGCAAGTGAGCTTCGCATAACACACCCAACAAAATGCCCAACAAAAGCGTTGAGCCATACAACAAAGGACCTTCAATAAATTGTTGGATATGAGTAAGTCCCGATTCCCTAATAGCAATTCCTAAAAACAACGAAAAGAATAGGGGAGAAGCAACCGGAAAAAGGAAGCACAGCACAACACAAAGAATAACAGACATACCAAGTTTTAAACTCGACGAAATAGGCTTAATATTGGTTTTACGTTCCATTTTTATACTTCGGTACTTAACCGGAACCAACAAGCGAATGAGATAAGGATAGCCTCCATAAGTTAGTCCAAGATATAAATAAGCCACAACCGTAATGGGCACAAATATTTCTTTGGCAAGATTAAGAGAAGTAAAGAGAACCATTGGTCCATCGGCTCCTCCAACAGTGGCTACCGAAGCAGCTTCGTTTAAGTTTAAACCCATTGCAATGGCAATAGGTATGGTTACAAATGTTCCCAGCTCTGCAAACAATGCCAATGTCATGCTGCTAAAAGGGCGAGCCAACAAGTATCCGATATCTAGCATCGATCCTATACCCATAAATATAAAACAAGCAATTAAACCATTGCTAAACATATACGTGTAAACTGGCTGCAAAAAATCTATTTGAAGCAAATAGGTCAATTGTTCGATGTCGGTAACCAAAGGGTCGACAAATAATGTGCCTTGCTCTCCTCCGGGCATAAACATAATGCTAGCATTGATGGTTGCCATACCCAAACCCATTGGAATCATCAACAAGGGTTCTAAAACACCTTTGCGACCGAGGTATACAAGTGTAACCCCCAAAATTATTAATCCTATGCGAGTAAAAACAATGGCAGGTTCCGACAGCGCCATGGTCGAAAAACCTTGAAAAAGCTTGTAAAAAATATTTAATTCGTCCATTTTATGCTTTTTTTGTTTTTAAACGTTTAATTTCCTGATACGACTCGCGGTGAACTGTTTTCTGGAAAAAATCTCCACTCAACACCCTGTTCAACAACCAAATAATAGCTGCTACAAAAAAGGCAATAACAAATGTGAGCCCATATAGCATTAAAACGTTGTATATTAATTTCATGATAAAATTTTTATTTAAGATGTGAAAATGACAAATGTGAAAATGTGAAAATAAGTTTTTTCAAGTTTTAATTTGCAAATTTCCACATTTTCCAATTTGCATATTAATTTAAGCAATTTCAATCAAAGTATCGCCTTCCATCACACTATCGCCTTTTTTCACTTTGATAGCGGTTATTTTCCCGTCTTTGTCAGCATTTATGGTATTTTCCATCTTCATTGCTTCCAATACGAGCAGTTTGTCGCCAATCGTTATGGTGTCGCCCACGTTCACAGCCATTTCGAGGATAACACCTGGAAGTGGCGATTTAATGGTGCCGGTACCTTTAGGTGCAGACGGTGAACTAGTTTTTTGTTCCGATGGCGAAATATCGGTCGATGGAACCGATTCGGCTCGAACCAGTTTAGGTGTTTTGGTTGTTTGTATATGACGATCAAATTCAACGGCATACGTAAAACCGTTTACTTCAACTTCGGCCATATTGTCGTCTACGCTTTTTACTTCTACATCGTAGTCGTGACCATTTATGGTAAATGAAAAACGTTTCATATTATCTTATATTTAATGTCTTGGATTTTGGCGTAATGTGTAAATCTTTGAACTCCATGGCGAATATATACGCGATACCTTCTGAAGGGTAATGGTAAAACTTTCCATGTCGTGAAGTTGGCTTTTGTAAAGGTGAATAGCCAAGGCAATAGCCGCGGCTTCTTCTCCTTTAGGATCTTTTATATTCTCCGCTTTTTTTATTTGTGTTGGTTCGCTTGCTACGTGATCTTTGCTAATCAATTTATCGGTTTTTCTTAAGAAATAAATAAATAGAGCAATACAAATAGCTACAACAGACCAAAACACAATAAGCTTCAACTGCTCGTCCGATGCTGCTTCACCTATCGAAGTAGGTACTTGCAAAAGTATATTCGTTACCATATTACAAAGGTAGGTTTGAGTGTTTCTTCGGCGGATTGACTACTTTTTTGGTAGCCAGACTCTGTAATGCTCTAATAACACGAAAACGAGTGTTTCGAGGCTCTATAACGTCGTCGATAAATCCGTAGCGTGCTGCCACATACGGATTGGCAAATTTCTCACGATATTCGGTTTCTTTTGCATCCATAAAAGCTGCTTTTTCTGCTTCACCTTCAATTTTGTCGATTTCGCGACCATATAGCACTTCAACAGCTCCTTTGCCACCCATAACAGCTATTTCGGCACTTGGCCAAGCGTAATTGATGTCGCCACGCAAGTGTTTCGAACTCATTACATCATAAGCCCCGCCATAAGCTTTACGCAAAATGATGGTAACCTTCGGAACAGTGGCTTCGCCATATGCATAAAGCAATTTTGCGCCATGTATAATAATACCGCCGTATTCCTGAGTTGTACCTGGCAAGAAACCCGGCACATCGACCAATGTTAACAATGGTATATTAAATGCATCGCAAAACCTAACAAATCGAGCAGCCTTTCGTGAAGCGTTAATATCGAGTACACCTGCCAGATATTTAGGTTGGTTGGCAACAATACCAACCGATTGACCATTGAAACGGGCAAAAAGGGTAATGATATTGGGGGCATAGTCGCGTTGTACTTCTAAATACTCGCGATTGTCGACTATCGATTTTATAACGTCTTTAATGTCATAAGGTTTATTCGGATTGTCGGGGATAATCTCGTTCAAAGCATCGTCGATACGGTTAATCGGGTCGAGAGTTGTATGCAATGGAGCATCTTCGAGATTGTTTTGTGGCAAATAGCTCAGGAGTTTTCTAATAAGTAAAATTCCTTCCTGCTCTGTATTTGAAACAAAATGTGCAACCCCCGATTTTGAAGCATGTACCGATGCGCCTCCCAATTGCTCGGTGGTAACATCTTCGCCGGTTACGGTCTTTACAACCTTGGGACCTGTTACAAACATATAACTGGTATCTTTTACCATAATGTTGAAGTCGGTAAGTGCGGGCGAATAAACAGCTCCACCGGCACAAGGACCAAAAATAGCAGATATCTGAGGCACTACACCCGATGCCAATATATTGCGTTGAAAAATCTCTGCATATCCAGCCAAACTTTGCACACCTTCCTGAATACGTGCACCACCAGAGTCGTTGATGCCAATTACAGGTGCGCCATTTTTCATGGCCATATCCATTATTTTGCAGATTTTTTGGGCAAAAGTTTCGGACAATGAACCTCCAAATACTGTAAAATCTTGCGAATAAACGTATACCAAGCGCCCATCTACAGTTCCATAACCGGTTACTACGCCATCGGACAAATAGCTTTCTTTGTCGAGACCAAAGTCTTTACATCTGTGACGTACAAACATGTCAAATTCTTCGAAGCTTCCTTCGTCGAGAAGTAAATCGATACGCTCGCGTGCTGTAAGTTTACCTTTGCTGTGTTGTGCATCAATTCTCTTGGTGCCTCCGCCCAACTTAGCTTTTTCTCTAAGTTTAAGTAGTTCTTCAATTTTTTTCTGATTACTCATGGCTTCTGTTATTTGCTGCAAAGTTCTGTTAATACACCATAAGTCGACTTGGGATGAAGAAAACCGATATTCAATCCTTCTGCACCTTTGCGACCTTGCTTATCAATAAGTGCAACCCCTTTACTTTCAACATCTTTCAATGCTTGGTCAACATTATCTACTGCAAATGCAAGGTGATGAATACCAACACCTTTCTTATCAATAAATTTGCCGATAGGACCTTCAGGATCGGTCGATTCTAACAACTCAATCTTGGTTTGACCGATCATAAAAAAGGCAGTTTTTACTTTTTGGTCTTTTACTTCTTCTACTGCGTAGCACTCAAGTCCAAGAACTTCTGTGTAATACTTAATGGATTCGTCGAGATTGGCAACTGCAATTCCGATGTGTTCGATATGTGTTGGTTTCATATTAATGATGTATTATATAATGTATTGTTAAAAATTCGTTATATTGTTTAAAAACAGTTTTTTATAATGTTTTTCGATTCTTTTAATTGTTTCTTTTAAAATTAATAATCGTTTGTATAAGTTGTATCACTTTCTACAATAATATTTTGAAATATTTTTAATATTTCAGTTCGTACATTTAATTGGCTAAGTTTATTGTTTTCGGTAAATGGGTAAACTCTATTGCTTAGAAAAACATAAACCAATCCGGTTTTTGGATCGGCCCAAGTAAATGTGCCGGTAAATCCGGAATGTCCGAAGCTTTCGACCGACATTTCGCTGCCAACCGGACTGGCTTTGGTCGTATCGGTTTGAGGCTTGTCGAAACCTAGACCTCTACGATTTCCGTTTTCTTTTAAATGTGCTGTATTGAAATATTCAAATGTTTTGTCCGAAAAAAACTGAACATCTCCATATTTTCCCTGTTGCAAAAAAAGTTGCATCATTTTTCCAACATCATTGGCGTTGCCAAATAAACCAGCATGACCACATACACCTCCAAGCATGGCACATGCAGGGTCGTGTACGTATCCATGAACCAACTGGCGACGAAATGTAGTATCTCTTTCGCTTGGTACTATTCGTTTGTTACTAATACTTTTTATGGGGTTAAATGTCAATGTGTTTGCTCCAATTATACGGTAAAAATTTTCAGAACAAAATTGGTCAAGGTTTTTTCCTGAAACCGAAGCGATGCTTTTACCTAAGAGTATGAATCCCAAGTCACTGTATTTATATGTTTTCTCTGAGTTAAGTTCCGAATTTTCAATATAATGATATATAGAGTCGATATAGTCGTTTCTGATAAACATGCTATCGGCAACTTGAGATTTGTATGTATCGGAATAGCACTTGCTGTAAATACTGTCTTTACTCAAAAGAGTTTTTTTATAAAAAGAAATCCAATCTTTCATACCTGTTTGATGAAGCAAAAATTCCTTTATTGTAATATCTTTTTTGTCAGTTTTTTGCAATTCAGGTAAATAATGAGCCAGATGTTTTTCAATTTTAATTTCGTTGATGTCAGATAGTTTCAAAATAGAAGCAGTTGTAGCCAGTATTTTGGTTAGCGATGCCAAATCGTATACATCGGTATTTTTTACTCGAAAGCTAGTATCGTATGTATGGTATCCAAACGACCTATTGTAAAATACTTTTCCATTTTTAGCAGCATAAACTTGACAACCCGGCATGGCTTTCTGCGAAAGGGCATGTATTACGATCGAATCGACTTGTTTCAATTTCTTAGAGTCAATTTTTAATTCTTCCGGTAGAGTGTATTTATTTCTAAAAGTTTCAGAAGTTAATCCTTTTCCAAATATCATAGCACTATCGACAGTAACAGGAAGCTTTCCTCTAAAAGCAATTCCTCCAAATATTTGCTGTGCCGATATTTCTTGTGTTGCATCTTTGTCTTCGTAGCTCATTACGATGGTTTTGAGCGATTGTATAGTGTCAAAGTACCGTAAAGAATAAGGACTGGCAAAAATATTCAGCACTACATTGAAGGAGTCGCAAAGCATTTTGGTAAATGAAATGCTATTTTGTGTAATTCCATAATTGCGGACAAAACGAATGTCGGTATTTTGAATCCCCATTATTATAAGGTTGTAGCTTCTTAGTCTTTTAAAAATACTGTCGGCTATAGCCAATGGTACACTTCTGTCGATATTAAAATGATCTACAGAGGTATACAAACTTAAATAGTCTTGAAATCTGGTAGGCGATGTTGTTCCAATAACTAAAGATGCTATTTTAAGTGTATCGAGTCTTTTTAATGGCAAATAGGCTTTTTCGTCTTTGGCAAGCGTAATAGCATTTTCGTATATCTTTCTTTGTAAAACATTATATTGAGGATTGTTCAGATCATCGATAAGATTACAAGTATCAATCAATGGATTTTCGAGCATAGGCATATTGTATTTGACTCTCAAAATACGCATACAGGCCGAATCAACAATAGCCAAATCGAGAGAACCCGAATCAATGGCATTTTTTACACCCCAAAGTAAGCATGGTATATCGTCGGGCATTAGCAAAATGTCGTTGCCGGCTTTTATTGCTTCAATTGCAACTGTATCGGCGGTCGAATAATTGGCCACTCCTTTCATGTTAAGAGCATCGGTAAACACCAAGCCCTTAAAACCCATATTCTGTCGCAGTTTCTGATAAACAATACGTGTACTAATCGACGATGGTTTGTTTGACGACTCGAGTGCTGGTATGTTCATGTGACCAACCATAATGCCATTTAACCCATGGTTAATGAGCATTTTGAAAGGCATGAGTTCTAATGTATCGAGCTGCATGCTGTCTCGATCAACAATGGGCAATGCCAAATGCGAATCGGTAAAGGTATTGCCATGTCCTGGAAAATGTTTTGCAGTTGCAATAAGACCTTCTGTTTGCAAGCCGTACATGTATGCCTGCGAACGCTCAAAAACCCTGATAGTATTATCTCCAAACGACCTGATTCCAATAACCGGGTTCATTGGATTGCTATTAATATCGGCAGTAGGCGAAAAATTGCTGGCAAGTTTTAAACGTTTGCACTGTAGAGCAATGTCGCGCCCCATTTCATATACGAGGCAATTGTCAGATATAGCGCCCAGTGTCATTGCTTTTGGATAACTTATGGTACTGTCGAGCCGCATTGCTAAACCCCATTCGCCATCGATGCCAGTTAAAAGGGGTATTTTTGAAACTTTTTGAAGTTTGTTGCTCAGATTGGCAAGTTGCTTGGGCCCTCCTTGAAAAAAAATTACGCCTCCTAATTGGTAATTCTTAACAATGTCTGTTAAATCGTCATAATGGTAGCTATCTTTATTTGGATATGCTGCCACCCATATCATTTGAGCTATTTTTTGATCGATACTTAGGCTTTTAAAAATTGAATCGATCGATATTCTATTTTTTTTAATATTCAATATGTCACTATTGGTGGTACTTCTCCCTGCACTTATTTCAATTTGAGCAATAAAATTAAGTAATACAAGAAAAAATATCTTTCTACACCAAACCACTATTATGATACAAGAATTTTAATAAATTTGAGACAACAAAGATATATAGAAAAATTGGTTAGTTTTATTTGTAGTTGAACAAATTCATCCTCACATTTGCTTATATTCATTAATTTGTACTCATTCAAAATAAGGGGTATTTATGTATTTTGAAAGTACATTGATAATATAATTCATTCTTGTTCATTAAAAATACAGACATCGGCAAATATTAACCGTACAGTATTGATTAAGATTATGTTTTGAAATCTCATAAAAAAATACTTGAGTCGTCCTCAATGTTTTTTAATAAAAAGCTATTACTTTTATTTATTGAAAATTTTGTGATATGAAGCTGTATGTATTAGTTCTTATTTATATTTTAAGTTTTTCGTTCGTATCATCACAGGAAAATGAATCGCGTTTGTTGCGTTTTCCGGCAACAAATGGTTCTGAAATCATATTTTCTGCCGGAGGCGATTTATACACTGTTGCCATCAAAGGTGGCATTGCCCGAAAGCTAACCAGTGATGTAGGTTACGAAATGTTTCCACGTTTTTCGCCCGATGGCAAACAGGTTGCTTATACCGCTCAGTTCGATGGAAATACCGAAGTTTATCTAATGTCTAAAGATGGGGGAGAGCCTAAGCGTTTAACTCACACAGCCTTATTGGATCGCGACGATATTTCGGATCGTATGGGACCAAACAATATTGTAATGAATTGGATGCCCGATGGTAAGTCTATTACCTACCGTTCCAGAAAACAATCGTTTAATGACTTTAAAGGGCAGCTGTTTCAAGTTTCAGTTAATGGTGGCTTATCTAAAGAATTGCCTTTTTCAGTAGGAGGTTTTTGTTCATGGTCGCCCGATGGCAAAAAAATGGCAATGAATCGTGTGTTTCGCGAATTTCGTACCTGGAAATATTACCAGGGAGGAATGGCCGACGATATTTGGATAGTTGATATTGCTACAGGTGAAACAACTAATATTACCGACAATAAGTATCAAGACATTATGCCCATGTGGACCGAAAATGAGATTTATTACTTGTCGGATCGCGAACGTACCATGAATATTTATTGTTACAATACGGCCTCAAAACAAACCAAAAGAATAAGCGATTTCAAGGAATACGATGTTAAATTTGCTTCTCTGGGTGGCGGATATATTGTTTTTGAAAATGCTGGTTTTTTGTATACATACTCAATATCTACTCATAAAACAGAAAAAGTCAATATTGTATTAAACGACGATGCTATTTGGTCGCGCAACGAATGGAAAGATGCTTCGAAAACCATTAGGGGAGGAGATGCTTCTCCAAATGGAGAGCGTGTTGTACTTAGCGCTAGAGGCGATTTGTTTTCGCTTCCTGCCACAAAAGGTATCACTCGCAACCTAACTCAAACTTCGGGTATACACGAGCGCGATGCAACTTGGTCGCCCGATGGTAAAACAATTGCGTATGTATCAGATGCCACTGGCGAGTTCGAAATTTATACCATGAAGCAAGATGGCTCTGGCAAACCCGAACAAATCACCAACGATGGCGAACCCTATAAGTTTTCTATTAAATGGTCGCCCGATGGTAAAAAAATCATGTGGCACGACCGTTTGCTTCGTCTTAGGTACGTCGATATTGTAACAAAAGAGATTACAAATATTTATGAGTCGAAACTCGGATTGGTCGATCATTACAATTGGTCGCCCGATAGCAAATGGGTTGTTTTTGAACATAATGCCGGAAATAACTTTGCCACTATTGCAGTTTATAACCTAGAAAAAAAGAAATATACCGATATTTCAGATCCGATGTTCGAATCGTATCATCCGGCTTTTTCGAACGATGGTAAATACATTGTTTTTGCCTCCGATCGTAATTTTAATCCTACATACAGCGAAGTCGAATGGAATATTTCATACAATTACCTTTCTGGTATTTATTTGGTAACACTTAAAAAAGAAACTCCTTCACCTTTCTCGCCCGAGAACGATGAAATTGTTCAAATTACCGATAAAACAAATGACACCACTAAGAATTCAATAATTGTCAAAATTGATTTTGAAGGAATTCAACAACGAACGATTCCTATTCCGTTAAAACCTGGGTATTATTTCGAACTGGCTTGCATCAACGATATAGTTTATTATCATAATAGAACATCTGCAGGCTATTCGGCCGGAAGGTACGACCTCAAGAAAAAGGAAAACACAGACCTGGGAAATATCCTATTTGGTATCTCGGCCAATAATAAAAAAATGTTGGTCAAAGACGCTTCTTTATTTGGTATTATTGACCTTCCATCTTCAAAAATCTCTATTAAAGATCCTTTAGATTTATCAAACATGAAAGTGAAACCCGATTTGAAACAGGAATGGATGCAGATATACAGTGAAGCATGGCGTCAGATGCGCGATTTTTTTTATGTAGAAAATATGCACGGGGTCAATTGGGATGCCATTCGTAAGAAATACGAGGTATTGGTGCCTCATGTTCGTCACCGCGACGATTTAACCTATGTTATTGGCGAAATGATAGGAGAGCTTAATTGTGGGCACGCCTATATAAGCGGAGGCGACAAGCCTCGTGTCGAACGTATTGCTTTAGGTTTATTGGGTGCTAAGATAAGCAAACACGAATCGGGTTATTTCCAAATTGACGAAATTTTCGATGGAGCATCATGGAGTAATGAACTAAGTAGTCCATTGCGTAGTATTGGTGTAAATGTTTCGAAAGGCGACTTTATTATTGCAATAGATGGCCAAACAGTTAAGCATAGTCTCGATCTTTTTGCATTGATGGAGAATAAAGCTAGCAAAACGATTGAACTTACTGTAAATACAACCCCATCTGAAAAAGATACACGAAAAGTATTGATAAATACTATTAAGGACGAATCGAACTTGTATTATTACCAGTGGGTAAAAGGTAATATTGAAAAAGTAAATACTGCAACCAATGGCGATGTGGGTTATATTCATGTTCCTGATATGGGAAGCGATGGACTCAACGAATTTGTAAAATATTTTTATCCACAACTGACTAAGAAAGCATTGATTATTGACGATAGGGGCAATGGCGGAGGAAATGTATCGCCTATGATTGTCGAAAGGCTAATGAGAGAAGTAACTCGCTCTCGAATAGCCCGCAATTACAATATTCAGCAAACTGTACCTGGTCAAATGCACATGGGAGCTAAGATTTTACTAATCGATCAATATTCAGCCTCAGACGGAGATTTGTTTGCTTATGCATTTAAAAAACATAATATTGGCACCGTTATTGGTACCCGAACTTGGGGCGGAGTTATTGGAATTACTGGTACCCTGCCGTTTATTGATGGTACCGATCTTCGTAAACCCGAATTTGCTTCATACTCGGCCGAGAAAAGCGAATGGATGATAGAAGGAGTGGGAGTAGACCCCGATATAGTTGTCAACAACGATCCATGGAAAGAATTCAAAGGAATAGACGAGCAATTGCTAAAAGCCATCGAACTTGCCAAAGAAAAAGTGAAAGAATATAAGGGTTTACCCAATATTCCGAAAGCTCCGGTAAAATAGCTATAGATTTGGCAATAATTTTTTTTTTTTTAACTTCGCAACTCCAAAAATGGAAGAAAATTACGATAATTATTAATAATCATTTAATTATGAAATTGTTACAAGGAAAAACGGCACTTATAACCGGCGGCGGACGCGGAATTGGTAAATCAATAGCATTAAAATTTGCTCTAGAAGGCGCCAATATTGCTATTACTGACCTCGTTTACGACGAAAATACACAAGCTCTTGAAAAAGAACTTAATTCGATGGGTATCAAAGCTAAAGCATATGCATCTGATGCATCGAAATTTGATCAAACGCAAGATGTTGTAAATAAAATTGTTACAGATTTTGGAGCCATCGATATTTTGGTAAACAATGCCGGAATTACAAAAGATACATTATTAATGCGTATGACCGAAGATCAATGGGATGCCGTTATTAGTGTAAACCTTAAATCGTGTTTCAACTATACCAAAGCTGTTCAAGGTATTATGTTGAAACAAAAGGGTGGTAGCATCATTAACATGAGCTCAGTAGTTGGTGTATCGGGCAATGCTGGACAATCTAACTATTCTGCATCTAAAGCAGGTATGATTGGTTTTACAAAATCGATTGCAAAGGAATTAGGTTCACGCGGTATTCGCAGCAATGCTATAGCTCCGGGTTTCATTATTACCGAAATGACACATAAGTTACCTCAAGATGTTCGTGAACAATGGATTTCAGGTATTCCTCTTAAACGTGGCGGAACTCCCGAAGATGTTGCTAACGTTGCAACATTCCTTGCCAGCGACCTTTCGTCGTATGTATCTGGTCAAGTGATTCACTGCTGCGGTGGTATGAATATGTAAATTTGAAAATGTACAAATGTTAAATAAAAACATTTTAACATTATACATTTAATATTGTTATATAAAAATCCGGACTTCATCAATGAACCGGATTTTTTTTTCATTAGTAATTAGTCATTTGTAATTAGTAATTAATACCATGGAACAAACAATTTTTATTATCATTCTAGCAATCGTTATTTTCGATTTTTTACTCGAACGATATTTGTCTTTTATTAACGCCAAATACATGACAAGCGATATTCCTGCCGAATTACAAGGTGTATACGACAAAGAAACTTATGCCAAACAGCAAGAATATAAAAAGACCAACGACAAGTTTGGAATGCTTACAGCATCATTTAGTTTTGTATTGGTATTGGGTATGCTTTTATTCAATGGATTTGCCATTGCTGACACATTAGTTCAATCTTGGGTTCAGAATACAATTGCTATCTCTCTGATATTTTTTGGTTTATTGTTTTTTGTCTCCGATATCTTAGGCATTCCCTTCGATATATATGCCACGTTTGTAATTGAAGAGAAATATGGATTTAATAAAACAACGCCCAAACTTTTTGTTTTCGACAAGCTCAAAGCTTGGTTATTGGGCGCAATTATTGGTGGAGGCTTACTTGCATTGTTTATTTGGTTTTTCAAAACAACAGGGCCATACTTTTGGCTTTGGTTTTGGGGAATAGCCGTATTTTTCATGGTTTTTATGACCATGTTTTACTCCAATATTATAGTACCATTGTTTAACAAACAAACCCCTCTCGAAGATGGCGAATTGCGCGATGCCATTGAAGCCTTTTCGCAAAAATCGGGTTTTAAGCTCACAAATATTTATGTGATCGATGGTTCGAAACGTTCGACCAAGGCAAATGCTTATTTTACAGGATTAGGCTCTAAAAAGCGTATCGTATTATTCGATACACTTATAAAACAGCTTAGTCCACAAGAAATTGTTGCTGTTTTGGCTCACGAAATTGGTCATTACAAGAAACGACATACTTTAAGTAGTATGATTATATCTGTTTTTACAACAGGTTTGACCCTCTACATATTGTCGTTATTTATCAATATACAGGCATTTACTGAAGCATTAGGGGTCAAAGCGCCTGCGCTACATATTGGCTTAATAAGTTTTGGAATTTTATACAGTCCCATTTCGTTAATTACCGGATTGATCATGAATGTTCTTTCGCGTAAAAACGAATATCAGGCCGATGCATTTGCTGCTTCGTTTGGTTTGGCCGACGATCTTATTTCAGCATTGAAAAAACTATCAGTCAACAATTTGAGCAATATAACACCTCATCCAGTATATGTATTTTTTCATTACTCGCATCCAACTTTGTTACAAAGAATTAGAGCGCTAAAAAAATGACTAAATACAAATGACTAATGACTAATGCGAATATGTGTTTGTAGTTTTCAATCTTCTCAATTCCTATTATTTGGTTTAAAAAATATTTTTGTTCGAATTGAAGAAGATGTAGCCTATATTTTTTACATTTGTAATTAGGGCAACTCTAAAAACTGCTTTTTAGCTACGCTGAGCCCTTCGGGGTTCTTTGTTGGACTTTATTTTTAAACTCCTCACTTCAGCTGTCGCTCAGTGTAACACATTTACAGTAGTAAACTCCGGGTTTTAAAAATTCGTCCGCCTCAAAAAATCGAGTTTTTAGAGACGCCCATTAGTAATTACTAATTATTTCGCGGAAGTAGCTCAGTTGGTAGAGCTTCAGCTTCCCAAGCTGAGGGTCGCGGGTTCGAATCCCGTTTTCCGCTCTAATCAATTAAACAATTTACCCATGTACCTATGTACCATTTTTAATTGATATTTTGGTACATTGGTTAATAGACACATTATGAAAGCATACATCATCTCTATTGGCGATGAAATACTCATTGGCCAAATTACAAATACCAATGCATCGTGGATAGCAAAGGAACTCAATTTAATTGGCATTAGCATTGCCCAAATAGTATCGGTAGGAGATACACTAGAAGCAATAATCGAAGTATTATCTGAAGCATCACAAAAAGCCGACATTGTGTTCATAACAGGTGGACTGGGTCCAACTTCCGACGATATTACAAAACCCGCATTGTATAGTTTCTTTGGTTCAAAACCTTTGTTTAGCCAGACTGTTTTCGAACATATCGAAAAACTTATTGAACAAAGAGGCTTTTCGATGAACGAACTTAATCGCCAACAAGCAATAGTTGCCGACAATTGTACTATTATCCAAAATTCGTGTGGTACAGCTCCCGGTATGTGGTTCGAGAAGGATGGCAAAGTTTTTGTTGCCATGCCAGGTGTGCCATTCGAAATGGAAAATATGATGACATATCACATAATGCCACGAATTACTGCTAAATACACTTTGCCTGTAATCGTTCACCGCAATATAATGACAACAGGTATAGCTGAATCGACGTTGGCTATTGCTATTGAAGAATGGGAGAAACAATTGCCTTCACACATAAAATTGGCTTATTTGCCTTCTCCCGGAATTGTTAAACTTCGCTTAAGTGCCACAGGTAAAAGCAAAGCCAAACTCAACGACGAAATAGCTGAACAAATAGAAGCCCTGAAACCTTATGCTGAAAATTACATTTTTAGTGAGGACGAAAAGTCAATAGATCAAGTTATTGCTGAAATGTTGATCGAAAAGGGAAAAACGCTATCTATTGCCGAAAGTTGCACCGGCGGTTATATGTCACATCTTTTGACCAGTCGTTCGGGTAGTTCGGCCTATTTTAAAGGATCTATAGTGGCATATTCCAACGAAATAAAAACAAATGAACTTTCGGTACCTCGCGATATTATCGAAAAATATGGAGCCGTGAGTCGCGAAACGGTCGAAGATATGGCTCAAAATATTAGAGTAATATTCGATACCGATTTTTCTATTGCTATTTCAGGTATTGCTGGTCCCGATGGAGGAACACCCGACAAACCCGTAGGAACAGTTTGGGTTGCAGTAACTTCGAGTAAAGGACTTGAATCAAAAATGTTCAATACAGGCGATCATCGTGGACGAAATATTACACGAGCATCGATCAATGCATTTAATATGCTATATAAGTTTATTCTAGATGAGCCTATTTTACAGGGAAATCCGAGTGAAGACAATCAGTAATTCAAAGAATTTCAAAAAAAACAAAAAAAAGTTTGAATATTTGATATTAATTCAATTACTTTGCAATCCGTTTTAAAAAACTATAAAGAATAAGAAAATGTCACGCATTTGTCAGATAACAGGGAAAAGCACAATGGTGGGAAACAATGTTTCGCACTCAAAAAGACGTACCAAAAGGACGTTCGAACCCAATCTTTTTACTAAGAAATTTTTTTTCGAAGAAGAAAATTGCTGGATTTCGTTAAAAGTATCAGCTGCAGGAATCAGAGTTATTAATAAACTTGGTTTAAAAGGTGCAATTGATCAAGCAATAAGCAAAGGTTATATACAGTTTTAATACAATAAGTACAAGGCATCATGGCAAAAAAAGGAAACCGCATACAAGTAATAATGGAATGTACCGAACACAAAGATAGTGGTCAACCAGGTACTTCAAGGTATATTACTACCAAAAACAAAAAGAATACTCCCGAAAGACTTGAGTTGAAAAAATACAATTCAATTCTCAAAAAAGTAACAGTTCATAAAGAAATAAAGTAAAAACAATATAAACCATGGCAAAGAAAGTAGTTGCAACGCTTAAAACCGGGTTGGGAAAAAATTTTACCCGAGTGATTAAAATGATTAAAAACCCTGCTACCGGAGCTTACGGCTTTAAAGAAGATGTAATGCACAACGAAGATATCAAAGATTATCTTGCAAAGTAATTTTTTGATGTACAACATAATTTTTTAAGAAAGCTTTCTCAACGTAGGGAAAGCTTTTTTTATTTTGTTCCAATCGCACTCAAAAAACCCTTTTTCGGATTATAAGAAGTGTTTTAATTAGCTTGTGACTTATCAATAATATTATATTTTTTGTCTTATATCTTTTAACTAATTTATAATGGGAATTTTTGGATTTATTAAAAAAAATGAAAATCTCGAAAAGGGCTTGTCCATTACTAAAGAAAATGTTTTCAAAAAGCTTTCTAGAGCAATCGTTGGCAAATCGCAGGTTGACGAGGAAGTGTTGGATAATCTTGAAGAGGTCTTAATTAGTTCTGATGTTGGGGTCGAAACAACGCTTAAAATCATTCGTCGAATTGAAGACCGAGTTAGACGTGAGAAATTTTTGGGAACCGATGAGCTCGACCGTATTTTGAAAGAAGAAATTGGGCTAATGTTGGAGCAAAACAAATCGACTGCTGTTGAAGAAAATTTTTTCAGTACAGACCTACCAAAGCCTTATGTAATTATGATTGTTGGCGTAAATGGTGTAGGAAAAACCACAACCATCGGGAAACTTAGCCATCAATTCAAAAAGGCCGGAAAAACAGTTATGCTTGGTGCGGCAGATACCTTTCGAGCAGCTGCTGTCGATCAGCTCACTATATGGGCAGATCGCTCGGGTGTCGAAATTGTTAAGCAACAAATGGGTACTGACCCGGCTTCTGTTGCTTTCGATACCATAAGTTCAGCTGTTGCTAAAGGAATAGATGTTGTTATTATCGATACGGCAGGTCGATTACATAACAAAATAAACCTAATGAACGAACTTACTAAAATCAAAAACGTGATGAAAAAAGTCGTTCCCAATGCACCTCATGAGATATTGCTCATTCTCGATGGTTCAACCGGACAAAATGCCTTTGAACAAGCCAAACATTTTACACTTGCCACAGAAGTAAATGCATTGGCAGTAACCAAACTCGATGGAACTGCAAAGGGCGGCGTTGTAATTGGTATCGCAGACCAGTTCAAAGTTCCAGTAAAATACATTGGAGTGGGTGAAAAAATGGACGATCTACAATTGTTCAACAAAACACAGTTTGTAGAATCGCTTTTTAGTAAATAATAGTATCAAGACAAATAGATATAAGATATAAGACACTAGACAAATAGATATAAAACACAGGACTAAAAGACAAAAGACTCAAGTATCAAGACTTATTTTTTTTTGTCATATATCTCAAATCACATATCTATTTGTCAAATATCTCATATCTATTAATCTCATATCTAATATCTTTTCCATTGAAAACACAAAAAAAAACTACCGATAAAATTCACATTATTACTTTAGGTTGCTCTAAGAATACTGTTGATAGTGAAAAGCTTATATCTCAGTTAAGCGCCAATAATCTAATTATAGAACATAATGTTGAGAAAACTACTGCACGTAACATAATAATCAATACTTGTGGCTTTATAAGTGATGCTAAGCAAGAGTCGATCGATACTATTTTGCTATATGCCAATGCAAAAAAAGCCGGAAAAATCGACAATCTATTTGTTATTGGATGTTTGTCTGAACGATACGCCAAAGATTTGAAACAAGAAATACCCGAAGTAGATCAATTTTTTGGAGTAAACAATATTGAAAATATAGTGAAAGGGCTAGGTTATAATTATCGCGATAGTCTATTAGGAGAGCGGGTTGTATCAACTCCTAAGCATTACGCTTATCTCAAAATATCGGAAGGTTGCGATCGTGGTTGTGCTTATTGTGCTATTCCACTTATTCGTGGAAAGCATGTTTCCTTACCAATCGAACAATTGGTTGAAGAAGCTACTTTATTGGCCAATAGTGGAGTGAAAGAACTTATTCTTATTGCGCAGGATCTGTCTTATTACGGCAAAGACCTAAATGGAAAATTGATGTTACCGCAATTGGTCGATAAACTTAGCGAAATTAATGGCATTGAGTGGATTAGGCTTCATTATACTTACCCGGCAGGTTTCCCTAATGATATTCTAGCAATCATTCAGAATAACCCAAAAGTATGCAAATACCTCGATATTCCTTTTCAGCACATTAGTAATAATATGCTGAAAATTATGCGCCGTAGCTTTACCAAAGAAAAATCATTAGAACTTATTGCAAAATTTAGAAAAGAAGTACCAGGTTTAACCTTGCGTACAACTTTATTGGTAGGGCATCCGGGCGAAACAGATCAAGATTTTGACGAACTTTTAGACTTTGTTCGTCAAATACGTTTCGATCGATTAGGTGTGTTTACTTATTCGCACGAAGAAGATACCTATTCTTATAAAAAATATAAGGACGATGTTCCCGATGAAGTAAAAATGAAACGAGCCAACGAAATTATGCAATTGCAACAACAAATTTCTGAGGAAATAAATTTTAATAAAATAGGGAAGGAGTTTAAAACCATTATTGACCGAAAAGAAGGTGAATACTACATTGGTCGAACCCAGGCCGATTCGCCCGAGGTCGACAATGAAGTATTGATTGAGTCCAGTAATATAAAATTGAAAATTGGTGAATTTTATCGCATTAAAATTACCAAAGCCCGTGAATTTGATCTTTTTGGAGAAATTATATGAAACCCATTTTTTTTGCTATAACAAATAACTTTATGATTAAAATAGTAATTATCATTTTAGTTTTTTATATTAACTGTTCAATTGCATTGGGTCAAACATATAGTCTACAGCAATGTATAGATTCAGTAAATTTTCAAAAAACAGTATTTTTTGAGAATAAAATTTTAAGCAACAATTTTCAACTTCCAGAACTAAATAAAAACAAAACATACTTTTTTAATTTTTCAAAAAATAAAACACACAAGCAAGCGCATCATTTATATAAAAAAATCCAATTTAAAAAAAGAGAGCAGTTACTCAAAGACAATTGGGATCTCTACCAGTGTTCTGTTTTTAAGTATTATTTATGTAAAGATTTTATCGATTCGACCATGAGTATTCGAATCGAAACGGAACTTAAAATTGATTCTAATTATCTCGAAGATATAAAAACTAAATATGTTTTAAGTCGTTTTGATAGTATAGAAACCATGATGAATACGATAGAACAAGATATTTTTATTGCTTTAGAGAATATTGCCAGGTATTCTGGAATTGAAAATGAATTTTTGCCAGATTCGTCTGAATATAAAATAGTTGAACTAGGAGCATTTTCAAAAATTACTGATTGTAATAAAATTGCACAATATATTATCATCAATCATCAGGTTCTATCTAATAACCAAGAAAACTTTAAAACAATAGTAAACGAATTGTCGCATGAATCTGAAAGCATTGTATGTAAAATGAACCAACAATTTTATAACTTGAAGCATTTTTACCAATATACGCTGCCAATAATAGATATGCAAGAACAATTTGAGACGAACAATAACTTTGATTCTTATTTAAAGATTTTGTTATTAAAAATTAATTATATAAATACAATCCGTCAATACAATCAATTAGCATTTCAATTAGAATTAATCAACTATTAAAAGCACAAAACAATTGTATTATAATTAATATTATGTTAAATAGAGTGTCTAATAAAATACACCGTTCGTTAAAACAGTGTATTTTTTAATTTATTGAATAGCTTCTATCTCCTTTTTAATATTACTGGCTTTGTCCATTTTGTTTAAACGGATATATATAGCTCTAAGAGCTTCGCCAACTACTTTTTTATCCTCATCTTTAGCCATAATGTAAGACTTTTCCAAATATGGTTCAGACTTTACAATTATTTCATCGGCTTTTGTTTTTAATTGCAGGTAAATATTGTCATCTTTTTCTTTATTTGCTTGATCATACAATTCTTTTGCTTCATTGTAGAACATCACTCCAATATTAAAATATCCATTGAAATACATTGAATCTATGGCTATTGTATTTTTATATGATTGTAAAGCTGAATCTTTTAAATTTATTTTCTCATATAATGTTCCTTCTACAAAATGAAATGTAATATTTTGGGGATCATTTGCTTTTGCTTTTGCTAAGAAATTCAATGCTTCAGTGGTCATGCCAGCATTTATATAGAAATTGATCACTTCAACCAACACATTGATATCGTTACTAAATGCTTCTATTGCTTTAGTTAATACTTCTTTACCTTTAGCAGTATCTCCTAATTCGAAATATGCATTTTTGAGTTGCAAATATGGGCTTGCACCAGCATATTTCATATCGATAGTTTGTTGGAGATATGGTATTGATTCTTTATAAAGCTTTGCAGAAACTGCAATAACACCGGTATAATAGATTATTGATGTATCAATTTTTCCATCTAAAAGTGGATTTTTTTGTGATTTACAAGCTATTTCGTAACAAATAAAGGCATTATTTAAATCGTCTGCCTTATAAAATTTATACGCATAAAATGAAGCTAATTGAGAAAAAGTCAAAGTTTCAAAATTGATTTTTTTCTCAATTTTTTTTTCAGGATCAATTTCTTTAGCTTTTTCATAAGCATCCCACGATAATTTAATAACATCTTTATAATCTTTGTATTTCTGAGCTGTATCACGTGCAATTGCTTGGTATGTTTGACCCAGTAAGCGCCATGCTTCGACTTGTTGCTTCGGATCTGCACTTGCTGTGGCTTTCTGAGCCATTTCTACAGCCAAAAAATAATCCATTTTTTTAAATGCTTTGGTAGCTTGTTTAAGTTCATCTTGTGCATATACACTTATTACAAGCCCCGACAGTAATAATAAAAATATCTTTTTCATTGTTTATGTATTTAAAAGTTTAACTGTTAACTCTTATTTTTTTTTACAATATTATAGAAATAATATTTAAACGCAAAGACACTAAGGTGTATATTCTTATAAAAAACCAAATTTTTGTATCATAGCGGCTTCGCATTTAAATTTACTCTGTTTCAGGTAAAGATAGTTCATCAGTTACGACTCCCTCCTGCCCTTCTTCTATATCTTGGCTTTTAGGAACTTGTGCAACAGCTGCTATAGAGTCGTTATTTCTAATATTAATCAATTTTACACCTTGAGAAGCCCTGCCACATAGTCTAATTTTATCCGTAGTCATTCGGATAGTTTGACCATTTCGGGTAATGATCATTAGATCTTCGTCGTCTGTAACTCCTTTTATAGCAATCAAGTCGCCAGTTTTATCAGTAACATTAATTGTTTTAACGCCTTTTCCCCCTCGGTTGGTTATTCGGTAATCTTCCAATTCAGATCGTTTTCCAAAACCTTTTTGAGAAACTACCAAAATACTCATTTTAGGATCCGACAAACAAACCATACCTACCACTTCGTCATTAGAGCCTTCAGCTAGAGTTACACCCTTAACCCCAGAGGCATTTCGACCAACTTCACGAACTGTTTTTTCGTTGAAACGAATGGCTTTGCCCGATCTAACAGCTAACAAGATTTCGTTTGTGCCATTGGTGAGTTTTGCTTCGAGCAAAATATCCTCGTCTCTTACATTAATTGCAATAATTCCATTCTGACGTGGTCGAGAGTATTCTTCGAGAGAAGTCTTTTTAATTACTCCTTTTTTGGTACAAAGAACAATAAAATTGTTTTTAATGTATTCCTGATCGGTAAGCGAATTAACATTGATAAATGCTTTGATATTATCTTCGTTTTCGAGGTTAATCATATTTTGAATAGCTCTTCCCTTCGATGTTTTAGAACCTTCAGGAATATCATAAACTTTCAACCAAAAACACTTGCCTTTTTCTGTAAAGAATAAAATTGTATTGTGCATTGTTGCACTAAACATTTTCACCAAAAAATCTTCGTCGCGTGTTGCACTACCTTTTTGACCTGTTCCACCTCTTGTTTGTGTCTTGAATTCGCTCAACGGAGTTCGTTTAATGTATCCCATGTGCGAAATAGTAATGACCATATCGTCGTTGGCATAAAAATCTTCGGGATTGAATTCCGAATCGTCGGGAATAATATTGGTACGTCGTTCGTCGCCAAAACGATGTTTGACTTCGATCATCTCATCTTTTATAATAGTCATTCTCAAGGCCTCGTCCGATAGTATTGTTTGCAAATACTCGCACAGTTTTACCAGTTCTTGGTATTCTTCTTTTATTTTATCGCGTTCAAGACCGGTTAAGCGCTGTAATCTCATATCGAGAATAGCACGAGCTTGTATTTCAGATAAGTTGAAGCCCGACATCAATCCCTCACGTGCAATATCTGGTGTGTCGGACTGTCTAATGAGTGTAATAATTGCATCCAAGTGATCGAGTGCAATGAGCAAACCTTCGAGAATATGTTTTTTCTTTTCAGCTTCTTGAAGGTCATATTGTGTTCTTCGTATAATTACTTCGTGACGGTGCTGAACGTAATAGTGAATTAATTGTTTTAAATTCAGTGTTTTAGGGCGACCATTAACCAGTGCAATGCTGTTGACATTAAAGGCAGTTTGTAACTGCGAATATTTCAACAATTTGTTTAGAACAACGTTTGCAGTTGCCTCTTTTTTAAGAATAATAACGATTCGCATACCGTCACGATCACTTTCATCGTTGACATACGAAATGCCTTCGATTTTTTTATCGTTGACCATTTCGGCAATTTTCACGATCAATTCAGCTTTGTTGACCAAGTACGGAATCTCCTTAACCACAATTATTTCTCGACCGCTATTTGAACGTTCAATTTCAGTTTTAGCTCTAAGTACAATACGTCCGCGGCCTGTTTCGAAAGCATCTTTAATACCAGATATGCCACAAATTGAACCTCCAGTAGGAAAGTCGGGTCCTTTAACATATTTCATCAATTCCTCAATGGTAATTTCGTTGTTGTCGATATAAGCAATAATACCATCGATACACTCCGAAAGGTTGTGAGGAGGCATGTTGGTAGCCATACCTACAGCAATACCCGAGGTGCCGTTAATCAAAAGGTTGGGAATGCGGCAAGGCAATACTTTGGGTTCTTCGAGCGAATCGTCGAAGTTAAGCTGAAAATCTACGGTATTTTTATCGATATCGGCCAAAAGCTCTTCGGCAATTTTCATCATACGAGCTTCGGTATAACGCATAGCAGCTGGCGGATCGTCGTCGAGCGAACCAAAGTTACCTTGTCCATCGACCAGCGGATATCGCAACGACCAAGGTTGCGCCATACGTACCATTGCTTCATATACAGAAGAGTCGCCATGCGGGTGAAATTTACCTAAAACCTCCCCTACGATACGAGCCGATTTTTTATAAGGGCGGTTAGAAAGTAAGCCTAGCTCAGACATTCCAAACAATACCCTTCGGTGTACTGGTTTTAAACCATCGCGAACATCGGGCAAAGCGCGTGAAACAATAACCGACATCGAATAATCGATGTACGCAGTTTTCATTTCCTCTTCAATATTGATTTTAATAATCCTCTCCTGATCTGACATTTTTTATCTTTTTATTAAAAAAATTATATCTCTATTTTGAAACATGTTTATAGTGAACAAAATAGAAAGAAATAGTTCCTTTCAATTTTATTCAGAATTTGAACCCACGAATTTAGTCATTAAATCGTTATCATATACCCTATTATAATTTAATTATTAACATGTATTTGTTTACAAAAATATTCGTATATTTAGATATATTTGTCAGATAGAAGATGAAATTTGTAATCTATTATTTTATCAATATACAATGAATTCTGAATTGTCGCAAAAAGTTAAAGATGTATTGTCGTATAGCAAAGAGGAAGCTATTAGACTTTATAATGAATTTATTGGACCTGAGCACTTTTTTTTGGGCATTATTCGCGATGGCGAAAGTGAAGCAATCGAGATTTTACTAAAAAAAGGTATTAATATTCCAGTAATGAAGAAAAAGGCTGAATCGATGTTGAAGATGGATGCTGTAAAAAAAGTATCTATTAAAGCAGATGCATTGCCACTTTTAAAATCGTCGGAGAAAATTTTGAAGCTGGTATATCTTGAAGCGCGCTCTATGAAAGACGATTTGGTAAACACTGGGCATTTATTGTTGGCAATATTGCGAGAAGAAAACAATCGTCTTGCTCAGTTGTTATATAGCGAAAACATAACCTACACAATAGTGAAGAACGAAATGGAAGTACGTAAAACACAATCAAAAGCCGATTATACCGGAGATGAGGACGATGAGAAAAGTTCTGCATATGGAAGTGGCTCTGGAAAATCGAACCCTCAGCAACCGCAGGGTAGTCAGAAAACTCAATCAGAAACACCTGTTTTGGACAATTTTGGCTCAGACTTAACAAAGTCGGCCGAAGAGGGTAAAATGGATCCCATAGTTGGACGCGAGAAAGAAATTGAACGTTTGGCTCAAATTCTTAGTAGACGAAAGAAAAACAATCCTATATTGATAGGTGATCCTGGAGTTGGAAAATCGGCAATAGCCGAAGGTCTCGCTATGCGAATTGTACAGCGAAAAGTATCGCGAGTGCTATTTGGCAAAAGAGTGATAGCGCTCGATTTGGCTTCTATAGTAGCAGGAACCAAGTATCGTGGTCAATTCGAAGAACGTATGAAAGCTATTTTGAACGAACTTCAGAAAAATCCGAATATCATTTTGTTTATTGACGAAATTCATACCATTGTTGGAGCCGGAGGAGCTACTGGTTCGCTCGATGCAGCTAATATGTTGAAACCAGCATTGGCTCGTGGCGAAATACAATGTATAGGTGCAACTACTCTTGACGAATACCGCCAACATATCGAAAAAGATGGTGCTTTGGAGCGTCGATTTCAAAAAGTAATGGTCGAACCTACTTCGGCCGAAGAAACTCTCGAGATTCTCAACAATATAAAAGAGAAATACGAAGACCATCACAATGTTTCATATACACCCGATGCTATAGAAGCTTGTGTAAAATTAACGATGCGATATATTAGCGATCGTCATTTGCCCGACAAAGCTATAGATGCCTTAGATGAATCGGGTTCGAGGGTTCATATTTCGAACATTGTAGTACCCGAACGTATTGTACAATTCGAAAAAGATATTGAAGAAACTAAAAAAGAAAAAATAAAGTCGGTCAAAAATCAAAATTTCGAAAAAGCAGCCAGTTTTCGCGATCGCGAAAAGGAATTGATTGAACGATTGGAGCAAGAGAAACAAAAATGGGAAAACGAACTTAGTAAAAATCGAGTAACAGTTGATTCTGAAAAGGTTGCAGAAGTAGTGGCTATGATGACTGGCGTGCCAGTTCAGCGAATTGCTCAAGCCGAAGGTTCGCGTTTACTCAAAATGGGTGCAGAACTCAGGGGAAGTGTTATTGGTCAGAACGAAGCAATCGAGAAGGTTGTAAAATCGATTCAACGCAACCGAGCAGGTTTGAAAGACCCAAACAAACCTATTGGTACTTTTATTTTCCTTGGTCCTACTGGAGTTGGTAAAACTCAATTGGCAAAAGTATTGGCAAAATATTTGTTCGATTCGACCGATAATCTCATACGTATCGATATGAGCGAGTATATGGAAAAATTTTCTGTATCGCGATTGGTTGGTGCTCCTCCGGGATATATTGGTTACGAAGAAGGTGGCCAACTAACCGAAAAGGTTCGCCGTCGCCCCTACTCTGTTATTTTGCTCGACGAAATTGAAAAATCAAATAAAGCACCAAAGCAAATTCAAATAATGAAATTCAAAAACTTTCAGGAATTTATTGCTTCCATTGTTTCAATTTCAACTAAAAAAACAACACTAAAACCAGAACATTACATTGAGTTTGGAACT
>CAMDBI010000013.1 GCA_945889005.1 Bacteroides fragilis | reverse complement strand
TTGGTTATCTTAGCTGCCATAAAAGATAGTGTTGCTCACCTCAATGGTGATGTGTGTTTTTATTTGTTTGACACCACTAAGATACTCATTAATAATATATTAAGCAAACTATCTTTTACTTTTTTTAGTTTAAATCGCTCGTTTTAGGTGGTAAACAGTATACTTAAAGAATTTATAGTTACTGGAAAAATAAACTCTTTTGTATTATCGCAACAAAACCTTAATAAAGAAGCCCAAAAAACAGGTCTTACAGAAGACTTATTAATTGAATTATTAAGTGAAAAAGAATAAACATTTTGTATTTGACACCAACCTACTCAAATTATTACTGCAACACAGTTTTTATTACTTTAGTAATGTTCATTACCCTTTCCTTCTTTTCCATTCTTTTAAAGGTACGATCTATTAAAATAAATGGCCCCACTTCTTCTTTTGGCTTTAGCCAAACTGCTGCAATCAAATATGCTCCGCGATTAAAAGTTGCATTTGCTTCAGACACCATCAGCTTTCATCGGTCGTTTCAGGGTTATAAACCCAGGAAGGACTCAGCTCCGACTCTAGTCTGCAATCGAGCCAACTTAAATATTTGCACCACCCAAAAAGTTATGATAATTAATTGATTATTATGTAATAAGTAGTATCTTTGAGTTATGAAAAAGCAAGATATAATAATTAAAAGAATTGTTGATATTGTTAATCGAACAGCTCCAAATTCAGAACTTTATTTATATGGTTCTCGAGCACGAGGAACAGCAAAAAAAAGTTCGGATTGGGATTTATTAATTTTGCTTAATACACCTCAAGTTTCATTTGATTTTGAAACAAAATTTATGGATAACTTATATGAGGTAGAATTAGAAACAGGTGAAATAATTTCGCCATTGATTTATTCAAAACAGGATTGGACAACAAAACACACAGCTACACCATTATATTCAAATATTAATAAAGAAGCCATTAGACTAAAATGACAGGAACAAAGGATGATTTGATTAAGTATCGCATGTTTCGTGCAAAAGATACTTTGGATGATGCAAAGATTTTAGCCGATAAACAAAAATGGAATTCAACAATTAATCGACTTTATTACGCTTCTTATTATGCTGTTACCGCATTATTGCTAAATTCCGATATCAACTCTACTACTCATAATGGAACAAAATCTAAATTTACAGAACACTTCATTAAAACCAATTTGATATCCAAAGATTACGGAAAGATTTATTCGCAATTGTTTACTTGGAGACAAAAGGGAGATTATGATGATTTATTCGATTTTACAGAAAACAAAGTAAATCCATACTTTGATCCCGTTTCAAATCTGATAAAAATAATTGAGGATATATTGGCAAAATAGAAACACCAATTATTAACTTCCCTTTTAAACTTGTTCAAAAGTTTGAAACTTTGGATAAGTTACTTTTGCAATTTCCTGAAACAACTTATAACTAAAAAAGTTAATAAAGTAAAGTTTCAATTTATTCATATTCATTATATTTAACAATACAGATTTGACTATTTGAGATTGTCAAATATAAAATTAAATTTTAGTGTCTTTTTATATTTTACTTCTCGAGCAATTTTTTGGCAATTGTTAATTCCTCGTACCATTTCTTTCCAAATTTCCGAACCAAGGGTTCTTTTAAATATAAGTATAGTTCAGAATTATTTTTTTCACCTTGAATGACTGCATCTTTACAAATATCCCATTCATTATAATTAACAGCATCGAACTCGGCATATTTTTTTACACGAACCGGATATAAGTGGCACGAAATGGGCTTTCGAAATTTAATTTTCTTGTCGAACCAGGCTTTTTCGATGCCACAAAGTGCAATATCGCCATCGAACACAACATAAGCACATTCCTTGCCTTCGATCAGCGGAGTTACCATATCGCCATCGCTGTCAATAACCCATGTGCCTTGCTTTTCAATAGATTCTATTCCTTCTTTTCTTAAATACGGTTTTATTTTAGTGAAAATCTTGTCGAGTATTTCTGTTTCACTTTCTTCGAGGGGAGCTCCCGAATCGCCCAATATACAACATGCCCCTTTGCATTTCGAAAGATTGCATTCAAATTTTTTCTTTAATACTTCAAAACTTACTATGGTTTTGTCGATTTGTATCATCTTTTTGATTAATGATTTTCATTTAATTAAACGAGAAACTATCTTTATATTTTTCGCCAACAAAGTAAAAATAAAGTTATTGTTTAAAGCCAAATAATTTCAAATTTCTTTCAGACAAAAATTTTTTAAACAAAAATTCATTTAGACTAATTATAAATAACTGAAAACAATATTTTTATGCATTTTCATACTTGTTTTTTGTTTATTTTTTTATACTTTATGTTAAACATAATAAAAACCATTTTTTATTTAAACCTTATTTATAAACATACAAATAATATCGATTTTAAATGTTGATTATATTCTATTTACATATTTCATATACGTATATTTTAAGTTCTATTTTAGATATTTAAGAGAATCTAATTTTTATATTTGTTTAATTAATACTAATTTTGATTGCACAATCATTAAACAAAATAGTTATGACTGCCATTGAATTTCAACACAGACTCATTAGCCTTGAAAACAGCCTTCAACGTTTTGCATATAGTTTAACAGCCAACCGCGAAGAAGCTAAGGACTTGCTTCAGGAAACATATTTGAAAGCCTTGATTTACAAAGATAAATTTATCAACAACGACAATTTTAAGGCTTGGACTTATACCATTATGAAAAATACTTTTATCAATAACTATCGTCGCAACATGAGGCAAAATACTCATCGCGACCATACCAAGAATGAGTATTTTCTGAACCAGCCAAGTGCCAAAGGAAACGAAGATCCCGATTCGAGATTGGCCGCTAAAGAGCTATACAATAACATTCAAAATTTGGACGACGAATTTCGTGTACCGCTTCAAATGCACTACGAAGGTTATAAATACAAAGAAATAGCCGATAAATTGGAGCTTAACATAGGAACTGTTAAAAGTCGTATTTTCTTTTCGCGAAAAAAATTGATGGAAGAACTTAAAGATTACGCAGCATAGATTACCGAATACTTTTTCATTCTCATAAATATGTGTTTTAATTTTTCTTGTTTTTTTAAATAAAAAGTCCTTACAATTTGAGGACTTTTTTATTTAAACATATCATGATCTATAGTATAATCGGGCAAAAACCTGATATAATGAAAAGTAGTATTGACAGCTCCTTCTGATGATGAAAAATATTTAAAATTAAAATTTGTTGATATACCCTCTTTTTTAAAACATGATATACATCGTGGGCATTTACTGCCATATTCAGAATAAAATGAAAGATAATAATCAATTATTTCATAACCAAGCATTGCATAATTGTAGCCTAACAATGGTGCTGTTTTCAATGGTTCGTATCTAAACATCTTGTCGAAATCTGAGTAAAACTTCTTGTTTTTCGAGTTGTTGTGATCTGTATAAAATGGCGTTACATACTGGTATTCGTAGGTAAATAGGGTTTCAATATCGATGGTTTTATAATTGAGCCATTCGGGCATTCCAAGTATTGTAAACTTGTACACCGAGTCGATGTGGGCAATCATAAAATTGCGCATACTAAGAATAACACTGTTTACAAAAGCCTCGTCGTTTACTGGTATTGCCAATACATTTTCTATTCCATACTGAAACAAACTCTCAAGTTTCGACAAGTCGAAGTTCGTGATGGCATAATCTTTAAAGAAAAGACTCGAGTCCTCTCCCATTTGATTCAAATAACTGCGATAAGAAAGGGTTTTATTATAATAATTAATATCGTTTGGGTGCACAAGTACAATGTTTTTGTCTTTGTGCCTCTTCATCATTTGTACAAAACACTTTTCCTCAACTTTACCGGGAGGCACTATCATCGAGAGCGACTTATGACCTTTGAGAATATCTTCTTTGTCCGAAACTGGCGATACTACAATTACCGAAGAGTCGATCAAAGGAAGCAATTGTTTCATTTGATCGTTAAAAGCTGGACCAACGATCAGATTGGCTTCCGAAAGTTTCGAGTTTGATAAAATCTGCTGAAAAGGCTTATCGGTTTCGGTATCGAACACCTGCAAATCGATTTTCATGCCATTTTCTTTGTGCTTTTTGAAAGCCAGCTGCGCTCCATTGTAAAATTCAATGAAACTTGCCGATGTAGGGTTAATTTTTAATTCAGGCTTTTTTATTTGAGTATTGTCGGTCGTTTTGTTTTCATCGCTCGATTCGAATAACTTAGTAAAAAAAGGCAAAAACATGACAACATTTATTTGACTAATTCGCACATTTGATTTATGTTGAGCACATTCGATACTATCGATAGTGCCCCAATCTTGCGAATTTAATTTTTCATTATTTTTTGCAACTAAGCTGTCTGTTTTTGTACGTGGCAATAAAATAAATTCGCCCGCCTTAAGTCCTTCTTTTTGAACTTTAGGGTTTATTTTATAAATTTCTTCTATAGATATATTGTATTGCTTTGAAAAAGAGTACAAAGTTTCCATTGCCTGTACTTTATGAGCTATAAATTTTAAAGAGTCGTATTCGAATTTTGTAATGTTTTCAAATTTTGAAGGAAAAGGAATTTTTATAGCCTGTTTCGACTTTAAATTTTCAATTTTTATTTCGGGATTTAAGTCTCGAATGAGTTCAACAGTAGTGTAATATTTTTGAGCAATATTATAAGCTGTTTGTCGCCGGTCTACAATATGCCAAAAATAGGTGTCGGAATTGCTCAAACGGTACTCATTATTTAATTGAGCAGAAATATCGGGGACATTAATATTCATGCCGGGTTTAAGTTCGCCTGATTGTTCGATATTAGAAACGACTATATCTCCGACCTTTACACCATATAAGCGAGAAATAGAATAAAGAGTTTCGCCCGCTGAAACTTTGTGTAAAAAGAAAGTTTGTTCGCCAACAAGAACTTTTTCTTGCGATTTAACTGCATTTGTATTTTGGTATTGCGAAAATACCAAAACTGGGAAAAATACTAAAATGTTTACTACAAAAAATCTGTAAAACAAGCAGATAATCAATTGCTTTTGCATGTTTCTAGTGTTAAAAAAGATTTTAAAGTTAATGAACAAATTTTATTTAAAAAATAATTATTTAAAGCGAAAGTTAAAAAATAGCTTCCTATCTTAGCGGTTTATTCTATAGGGAAGCATGGCAAGGGAATTTATTTTGGTATTTAGCACACATCGTAAGCTAGGCGAAATGCTGGTCCCATATATTATTGACCGTAGGCCTGGTCAGTCTTTCTTTCAATTGAGCGATATACTTACTCCCGAAAATTTACCAAACATAGATTTTAAGCTAAGTGAGTCTCAATTATCTATTTTAAATATTGCATCGGAATATCACGAGAAAACCATACACAAGGTTTACGGGAAAAAAAGAAGTTTCAAAGAATTTTTCGACACAATAGATGACAAATATTATACTCAAATAATAAGGCCCAATATAGAAAAACGAATTTTAAAAATTCTTGATATTCTGCCAACATCGAAAATAAACATATACAAAAAAGAGAAAAATTATTCGGTCGTGCACGACGACGATTTGGTGTTATTTGAAACAATTCCGGCTCAGCCTGTTTTTAACTTTATAAGAACCGATGTTGAATTTCGTTATTTTTTAAGTATCAGAAAAGCCGATAAAGACATTAAACTCAACAATCAGCCGCATATTTTTTTGACTAATCAGCCGTGTTGGGTTATGATAAAAAACTCGTTAATTCACGTCGAAAATCTGGATTCAAAAAAACTAATTCCTTTTTTTACGAAAGACTTCATCAATATTCCTAAAAATACAGAACAAGAATACCTTTCGACATTTGTAAAAAAAGCCATACTTCATTATCCGGTCAAAGCGGTAGGTTTTTCGATAGTTGAGGAGTTGGCCGAGAAGAAAGCCTTGTTAGTACTCGACAGCAATCTGCTTGGCATGAGTGGATTCAGGTTTTATTATATGTATGGCAACGAGCGTTTCAGGGCCGATTCGGATCAAACGAGCACGGTTTCGCTCGAAACAAGGGACGAACGATATGTATTTACAAAAATAATTAGAGATTCGGACTGGGAGAAAAAAGTACTCGAAAAGTTGAACGATTTGCAATTAACACTCGAATCGGGTTCATTTTATGTAGTTTCTTCGATTCAGGCAACCGATGAACTTTTGACCAAGTACGAATATATCAACTGGATCAATATGAACCGGATGAAGTTAGACAAGGCCGGAATTGTAGTTGAACAAATGAAATCGGAGAAAGAATATTGTCTCGAAACCATCGATTTCAGTCTCGATGTTCAAACCAACAACGATTGGTTCGATGTAAAAGGAATGGTCGTTTTTGGTGAATTCCAAATACCATTTTACCGCTTTCGAAAGCATATTTTAATGGGACTTCGCGAATTTACATTGCCAAATGGAACTCTTGCAATAATTCCACTCGAATGGTTTTCGCGATTCAACGAATTTTTTATATTTGGAGAAGAACAAAACGAAACAATCAGATTTCGCAAACACCATTTTCAAGTAATAAACGAAAGTATTGGGCAACTCACGAGCTCAAAACTGTTGGATATTCAGGCTAAGCTCAATAGTACGCAAATCGAGGCCTTTCCAGTGCCGGTAGGGCTCAATGCCACTTTGCGCGAATACCAAAAAACAGGATACTTTTGGATGTACCAACTGTACAAAAACCGTATGGGTGGCTGCCTTGCCGACGATATGGGATTAGGCAAAACGATACAAACCATATCGCTTTTGTTGAAAATAAAAGAAGAAAACCCCAATGCTGTTGTGACCAAGAAACGTTCGTGCCCTAAAAACGAAGTTCAGTTGAGCCTTTTTAGCAACCATCCTACTCAACCTACTATGATTACGCTTACCAATATGATCGTAATGCCTGTATCGCTCATTCACAATTGGGAAAGAGAAATCGGCCGTTTTGCACCATCGCTCAAAGTATATAAATTCTTTGGCATACATCGGACCAAAAACGTTGCCGACCTTATGAATAGCGACATAGTGTTAACATCGTATGGAGTGGTACGCAACGAGATTGAAAATTTGAAAAACTTCCATTTCAATTACATTATCCTGGACGAGAGTCAGATGATTAAAAATCCTGATTCGAAAATATATAAAGCAGTGGTTCAGCTACAAAGCGACAATAAGCTCGTACTAACCGGCACACCTATCGAAAATAGCCTTATTGACCTATGGGCTCAACTCAATTTTGTGAATCGTGGCCTTCTCAAAAGCAGCAATTACTTTAAAGAAGAATTTGTAACTCCCATAGAAAAGCTAAGCGATATTCGTAAACAAAAAAAACTGCAAATAATAATTAATCCTTTTATACTACGTCGAAAAAAGGAAGAAGTAGCCAAAGAGTTGCCATTGCTCACCGAGCAAACATTGTTTTGCGAAATGACCGAATTGCAACGCAGTATATACGAAGAAGAAAAATCTAAAATTAGGAATCTGATACTCGACACTATCGACAAAAGGGGCTTTGCCAAATCGTCGATAGCCATTCTTAAAGGGCTTAATACTTTGCGAATGATTTCTAATCATCCGGGACTCACTGGTTTTGACCCTGTTTGTGGCTCAGGTAAGTTTGACGAAATCATGCACAATATTGAAAATATAATAGTTGAGAAACATAAAGTGTTGATTTTTTCGTCTTATGTTAAACATCTAAACCTTGTGGCAGAAAGACTCCGCGAGCACAACTGGAAATATTCAATGCTAACAGGCGCTACCAACGATCGGGGCAAAGTTATTTCAGAATTTTCGGACGATATCGACAATCGCATTTTCCTTATTTCGTTGAAAGCCGGAGGAACAGGACTTAATCTAACAGCCGCCGATTATGTCTTTATGCTCGATCCATGGTGGAACCCAGCATCCGAAAACCAGGCAATTAGTCGGGCACATCGTATTGGGCAAAACAAAAAAGTTTTTTGCTATCGTTTTATTAGTAAGGATACTATAGAGGAAAAAATACAACTTTTACAGGAAAGAAAATCGGCACTTGCCGATCTGTTTATCAATCAGAACAATCCGTTTAAAGCGTTTACTAGCGAAGAAATTACGAGTTTGTTCGATTAAATGGGGAAATGGGTTAAAAACAACTTGGCTTAAAATATTTGTCATTTAACACTCTAAAGGTATTATTGTCCTTTGTAATAACGATTATTCCATTTTGGCTTGCCAATTCCAGACTTTTTGATGGAATATGTTGAGCTGCTATACAGCCAAACAATTTCTTGGGCGAATATTTTGGAAATTGTAGACGAAAATCGACCAATTTGCGGTCGCAGAAATCTGTAACATCGGAAAGATGAAGTTTATGTTTCACCTCGACCAAAATAATATGATCGTCGCCAAACAATACAATATCAAAAATACACGATAATTTTTTGTTGTGACCAACTAAATGCTCGGTGTAATTGTAATTAATATCAAGTAAATTCTCGTTATTTTTAAGGGCATTGAAAAAAAACTCTTCCGCAACAACTTTCTTATTTTTGCCAATTCCAGCCATGGCGGCATAAAGTTTCATCAATTTTTTCTCGGCACCTTTCAATTGCTTGTTAGATTCCTGAAAAAGCAGCCAAACTTTTTTAAAACTTAAGGCTTCATTGCTCTTTGACGAATTCATGTAATTTTAAAAAATTAAATTTTAATTCCCATAAACAATACATCGTCGACCTGTTCGTAATTGTTTTTCCAAATATTGAACGAGTTTCGAATGTAATTGTACTGTTCTTCCATAGGAAGTTGCGAAACATCCTTTATAAGATTTCGCATACGAGTCATTTTGAATTTTTTACCCATCGGACCACCAAACTGATCGGGGAAGCCATCGGAAAACATATAAATAATATCACCTTTACTTAGTTGATACGACAATTCTTCAAATTCTTTGGCCTGATTCATATATGTTTCCCCACCAATAGAGTTTTTACTACCTGCTATATAAACTTCCTGATGGTTTTGATAAATAATCACCGGACGCATAGCCGATGCTATTTTAACTACATTGGTCGTTGTATTTATTTCACAAACAATAAGATCCATACCGTCGCTCGATTTTTCGGCTTCAAAGTTCTGATTTAAAGTACGTATCATTTCTTCGTCGAGTTTCTGAAGCACATTGAGAGGACTAACAACATCGGGCCTATTGCATATATCTTTTATAAGAGTAGTTCCAATCATCGACATCAGTGCGCCTGGCACACCGTGACCAGTAGAGTCGGCGCAAACAATCATAAACTTATCGTCGCTAACTCGATCGAACCAATAAAAGTCGCCCGAAACAATATCGCGTGGCTGATAAAGAATAAAGCAACCCGAAAAATTTTCTTGAATTTTTCGTACTGAAGGTAATATGCTATTCTGAATCTTTTGAGCATAAGTTATACTATCTGTAATATCGCGGTTCTTGATTTCAATTTCTTCTTTTTGCTCCATTACTTCGCGAGTTCGCTCATCGAGCAATTTTTGCAGATACTGTTGGAATTCTATTTGTTTGCGTTCGCGATATTGAATGTACCAATATACCGCATAAGAAATTAAAAGAACTAGCAATGTAATGAACCACCAACGTTTCCAAAGAGGAGCTTCAATTTTTATACTCATTCTTAGAGGTATGGTTTGCGAAACACCTTCTGCATTGTATGCTTTTAAAACAAATTCGAAATTCCCATCTTCGACACGTGGGTAAAACACCGAAGTATTGCTTGTAACTTCAGACCATTGACTTTCCCATCCTTCGAGCAAATATTGATATTTTACAGTATTGGGCGATTTATAATTTAAGCCAATAAAATCTATTTTAATTCTATATTTTCCGTAAGGAAGCACGATAGGCTTACTAAAATCGATCTCTTCGTCGTTTATTTTAACAGAAATAATGTTGGTCATTGGAGGTATAAGAGAACCCGAACTTTTCAGATAGTTGTATTGAATAATACCGTCGCTTGTTCCAAATCTCAATGTGCCATTGCCATCGGCGGCAACCGAATTGAAATTGCAATCGCCTTTAATTCCAATCTCGTTGCCGTAATTGATAATTTTTTTCTTTCCAACTAAAATTTTCGATAGTGCCAAACGATGCCCCACCCATATATTTCCATCGTTGTCGGGTATAAGACTATAACAATAATTCGATTTTAGGCCGTTTACTTCAGAATAATAGTTGAGCGAATCGTTTTTGTCGAAATGAAAAATGCCATCGCCATAAGTTGCAGCAAATAAATAACCATTTTTGTCGAATGCCAATGATGTAAACTCCAGATCAACGGCATTGGCGATTTTATATTTTTTTTCAGAATTAATAGAAAATATACTAGTGCTTTTTGTTGCAATCCATACACTTCCAGTTTTGTCAACTATAAGGCTGTTAATTTTGTTGTGAGGCAAACCGCCATTATCGGTAGAATAATGAGTTTCAGATTTGGTTTTAAGATTAAAATTTACAACCCCTCCATTTGTTGCAACCCATAGATTGTCTTTCCATATTGCCAGTTTGTTAATTTTGTTTTCGAGAGAATTTAAAGAATAATAGAACTTGCTAATTTTAAGCGTCTTGATGTCCATTTTATATATCCCTTTTTTCTCGGTACCTATCCAAAGTGTTTCGCCATCGACAAGTAACGAGATAATTGCATCGGTAGGAAGTCCATTTTTTTCATTAACAATCTGAATATCTGAGCCATTAATAGTTTTTTTTATTAAAACATTTCGCCCACCCATCCATATTTTATCTTTTTCGACGGCAATAGACAGAATATCGGACGAGATGCCTTCGTTCTTGAAATTGTAAAAACTAAAAGCTTCATCGACAATCGCAGCAAGACCATTGCTATATGTTCCTATCCAAATATTTCCTTCGATATCTTCAAAAGCAACTTTAATAAAATCGTCGGTAAGTCCGTTGCCCAAATTGTGAGTTTGGAGTAAGTTATACGTATTTGTTTGCTTTGAAAAAGCAATTTTATATACCCCTGCCCCGAAAGTGCCGATCCATAAATTGCCACTTTTATCTTCAAGAATATTTTGAATATTAGCTTCCTCTAAACCAAACTTTTCGCCAACATTGTCTATAATAAAGATATTTTTGTCGATATCGATTGTTGCTTTAAAAAAACCGGCATCGTCGGTACCGATCCAATATTCGCCTTTTATTGCCGAGGCTACAATACAAGTCACTTTTGATGATGGAATGCCCTCTATTTTCGATTTTTGCTCGAGCTTATTATCTTTCAAAGAAATGTTGTAAAGATACAATCCATTCGATGAGCCTATCAACAACTTGTCATTTAGGGCATAAATTGAATAAACCAATTTGTTGAGCCCCTCTGTAATAATTTTTGAAAACTTTTGGTTCTGAAAAACAATAATTCCGGCATTCTGAGATCCGGCAAGTACCGTATTGTTGTCGTAAGATGTAATAGTGTTAATAACACTTGGGTTTATTGTATCTTTATATAAAACCGTAAGTTTGCGCCCCTGAGTTTGCGCCACCGACCCATCGTTGAAACCAAACCAAATTTTGCCATTTATATCTTTATATGAAACATTTGGATATGCATCGAAAAGAGATTCTTTGAGTAAAGCAGGTGAAAATTTTTGTCCATCGAAAAAGCTTACACCAGCTCCTGTACCTAACCAAATAAAACCTTCGGCATCCTGATTGATCGTATAAATTGTCGGATGGTTTATGCCTTCATCGATGCCATATTTTTTGAAATTGATGCTTTGTCCCGAAATTAAAACGAAGGAAAAAATAAAAAGAAAGACCAATATATTTTTTTCTGTCGAAAGACTTGTATTCATGGTACAATGTATTTGTATTAAAAACTGTATTATTGTTTTACACCAATTGAATATTTGTATTTTGGCACCCCACCGATTGGTATAGTATAAAAAGGTAAAAGTTCGCCATATTGGTTTCTTACAAAAATAACAACATTATTGTTTTTTACTGGCGGATTCTTCTTTTTAATCATTTGAATGTCGAGCGAAGTGTTTTTTTCTTCTGATAAAATTTTAAATTCGCTTTCTACCCAATTGTCGTCGCCCGAGGTTTTTTCGAGTTGCCCTTTTCGAGCAACTGATACTACACGAATGAAACCATCCATATCCCAATCGAAATTGCTTTGCGTAACCGAAATGGTTTTGTCGTCGACATACGGATAAATGTGCGACACCTGGCTTGGGTCGTCCCACAAACGGAACGAATACTCGTAAGCAAAAGCATTGGCTCCTTCAATAGATTTATTTGTATTGGCTTCGGTCGATAAATAATATCGGTACATGTTGCCATCGTTGCCCGACAAACCTTGGCAAATAACTTTAAAAACATAACCTCCGAATTTATCTACCAATTCGCCTTCAGTTGGGTTAAAGGGGCCAAAAGTATACCAATTGTCATCGAATTTGGAGCTTACCGAAAAAGATTTGGAACCTAATAAATTGCCGCTTTTGTAATTCCCTTGGGGAGTTGGATTTTGTGCATCGGGATCTGTATAAGCTTTCTTACCTCCATAAACTGAATACTCCATTTCTGTATCGAATACTCCATTGAGCTCGTCGACCTTACCGCCGCAATCGGGGTCGTAGACTCTTATAAATATAGGTTTGTTAAATTTTTCGGGAACTACAAAGAAAAAAGTTTGAGAGAAATCGTCGTCGCCCCATGATGTTTCGGCCTTATTTCCAAAAGTCATAAGATACGGAATATTCTCGTCTTCTGCCGGAACAGGCTGTCCGCTTGCTTTTATTGCAAAAAATAAGATTGAAAATATTGGATAAATAAACTTCATTATTAAAAAATATTATTCGCCACAAAAATACTTGAAAATTGAATCTTTAAAAATTATTTTCTTTTTTTAGAAACAACAATGTTTTTTGATACACATGCTTTTTGTACGCCGTCCTTTTTAGCACTTCCTTCAACACTAAGTTTCACTTCAAATGTTCCTTCGTCTAAATAAGTATGAGAAACTGTTGCTCCCACAGCTCTAAAACCATCGCCAAAATCCCAGAAAAAGTTGTTAACTTTAAATGGGAGATTTGTTTGCTCCGAGTCGAAGGTAATTTCTTCGCCGGGTTTAGTCTTTTCGGAAAAGCTTATAAATGGTTGTTCTATTAAACCAACTTTAAACTTATATTCCGCCTGACTAAAATACACTTCACCGGTAAGTGAATCAATTACATTGAGTTTAATGTTATATTCCCCTTCTTTCAAGAAACAATGTTTGGCTTCAATTGAACGAATCTTGGTTCCATCGCCCATATCCCATTCGTACTTCATACCAACTTGAATATCTCCTTCCGACGATCCATCTTCAAAAAATGTATAACACCAATTGTTGTCTTTTTGAGGTTGGCAATTGTCAAATCCTCCAGCAAAAGATGCAAATTTGAAAATATCATCTGATTTTTGCCGGTTCGAAGTAAAATAACCCATAGCCATTGAACTGTCGGCAATAAAAGAAAAATCGTCGTTCTTAGTATTAAATGGCTCTTTCATACTTTGTGGAACAAGCCATGCATTGTCTACAAATTGGCTAAAAAAAATATCATAGCCTCCTTTTGAATCCCAACCTTTAGATGCAAAGAAAAGTTTGCCATTGGGGTGAATAAAAGGAAAGGCTTCGTTTTTGTCGGTATTAATATTGGCCCCTAAATTTTGGGGAGCTGTCCAGTTTCCTTGCTTAAAATAAGACACATAGATGTCGTATCCGCCAATACCACCGGGCATATCTGACGAAAAGTACATAGTTTGTCCATCGTCTGTAAGTGCAGGATGCATTACATTGTATTGGTCTGAATTGTAGGGAAATTTATTTATTTTGTTAAACTTGTTGTTGTTAACCTCTCCAATAAAAATACCACATGCGTTACCCTCTTTCAGATAATTTCCAAATTTTTTGTGGGTAACTAAATTTCGAGTAAAAGCTACCGATTTGAATTGATTGAAAAAGCATAAAGGGCCTTCGTTAAACAATGAATTGAAACTTTCGGAAAAAGAACTGGCATCGGTCCAACGATTGTTCTTTTTAGGAGAAGCTGTATAAATATCGATTAAGCGATTGAGATTGTCGGAAGTATCGGTATAGGTAATAAAGATGGCATTTTTTCGGTTTGAACAAAACACTAAATCATCGTTGTAAAATGAGGGTGAAAAATCGTCGGTATAATTTTTATTAAAAGACAACTTCTCAATACCATATTGAGCTTGCGAAAACAAATTTATATTTGTTAGAACTAAAAAAACAACTAATATATATTTTAACAATTTCATTAATTTAAAAATAACGTGGATTTGCAGCTTTGAGCCTATAACTAAATTCATATCGCAGCGAGAACTCGTGAGAACTAAACCTCAATATAGAATTGTTGCTCATTGAATAATCGTACGAATAACCAAACCGAAACTGCGGATTCAATTGGTATTCGACCATCGAAACAATAGCTTCAGACAATCGATACCCGGCACCTAACCACAATTTGTCGTTAAGTATAATTGCATTTATGTTTAAATCTGATTCAATACCATAAGTTCGATTGTATTTTACCAATGTCGATGGTTTAAGTTTGAAACCATCTGTTATTTGCCAAAGAAATCCAGATGTTAACAAAAATTGGTATTGATCGATACTTTGATTTATTTCGAAACCATCTTTAGTGCTATTTTGTTTATATGAAAGCAAATAGGGTATTGAAAATCCGATAAAATACTTATTGCTAAAGTAATATGCCCCAACACCAAAATTTGGTAGTAAATAATTGTCGGCCGAGTTATTGAAAGCAATGTCGTAATCGTTTGTAAACAAGTTTTTGTAGTTGAAATTTGCATATACAATACCGGCTTTAAATCCTATTGAAAATGCCCCTCTTTCGGTTTTTATCTGGTACGAATAATTGAAATGCGCTTGTGTATTGCTATATTTCCCGGTATTTTCATTGAGAAACAAAAATCCGACACCAATTTTGGGGTTTCGGGTTGGAGTGTGAGCGCTCAGCGATTGATAATATGGAGCTCCGCTAAACCCCGACCATTGGTCGCGATTCATTAACGAAACACTTAACACATCGCGACTCCCTGCATAGGCCGGATTGAGCAATAAGCCGTTAAAAATATATTGGCTAAAAAGCGGAATTTCTTGCGAAGATGCCGAAAGCGTAAATAACGTGAATAATATGACAATATTTTTTTTTATCATTTTTTTAATACAACAAATCCCTTATAAGTCCGTCCAATAACATTAACAACATAAAGATAAGTTCCATCGGGCAGAGGCGATCCTTTAGACACTCCATTCCAATCATTTTTATAATCGTTGTTTCTATATACCTCTACACCCCATTGATTGTAAACTACCAATTGTGCATTCGTTACATTGTTGAGCCCTCTAATTTCAAACACATCGTTTACATTGTCGTTGTTTGGCGAAAATCCTTCGGGAATTCTTATATCTTTAACATTGACCAACACACTGTCTGACACAATGTTGCACGCGCCATTTTTAACAACCCAATATAAATAATTTTTGCCCAAGCTCAAATTCTGAACCTCTGTTTTGTGGTCGAGCGAATCGACAAAAATAATTTTTTTATTATTTGCAATCCATTGAGCTTTTCCAACACTTGCAGGTCGAGCATCGAGAGTTGTTGAAAACATAAAAGGGGCTGCTTGTTCTTCGCCTGCTTGGTATACAGGTGGCTGCTCGTAGAAAGTAACATTAATAGTATCTATAGCATGGCACCAACTATTTCTGATAGTATAGTATAACGTGTGTTTGCCATAATTACTGACTGTAATGGTTGCTTTGGGGTTAAATGTATCGGGTTTAAAGATGGCATAAGGGTATGTCCAGTAATTACTACCTATAATTGTTTTTTCGGCATTGAGCTGAGCTGTAAGCCCACACACCACTAGATCGTCTCCTGCTTTTGGATTTGGCCAATCTATAACAGTAACTTTAACATTTCCTGCCATTTCGACTGCTTCACAATTATTGCCATCGCTAAGGCTCACGATTTTATAATCAACTACACCACTAGGCTTAACCTCGATAGATGGTCGATCGGATTGAGTTTGGAAGAAACTCTCCGTTGAATTTTCGGAGTATTTTATTTTCCAAGGCTGTTGACCAGTAAGGTTTGGTTTCAACAAATAGGATTGACCCACACAAACAGAATCTACAAGGTTCGATAAAATTGCTGTTGGAAGCTGAAAGACCTCGATCGTTTTTTCGGCTGAAGTATCTTTGCAGCAATCGTGCAAACCAGACATAACAAGCCTTTTGTAAATTGTTCGGTCGCTTATTGTAATTGGCTGAAGCGAGGAGTCGGTTCCAGAAACAAACCAAGCATTGTTTCCGGTTTTTGTAAGCCATCGATATGAATATATAGTATTCCCTCCAGTAGGCGACGATGCTATAGTAAGCGGACTTTTTGTACCTCGGCACAAAGTGTCAATTTCGGAGATTGTATTATTGCCAATTAATGGCAATACCAATACTTTTATAGTTTCGCTTATACTTTTACAAAGATCCGATATAACTATGCGCCGAAAATAAGTAGTGGAGTCGAGTACCCCAATTACGTACGAAGTATCGGTATTTTTGTCTTTAGCTTTTAACCAATGAGTTGCATTGCTGCTTTGTTCCCATTCAAAAGTATAGATCGGATTTGGAGCAGATAGGTTATTATCACCAACAAGTTTACCTGCATTTTGTCCAAAACAAATAATAGTATCTTGTGAAATATTATTATTTGAAATTGCCTGAATTGTAGTTATTGTTATATTTTGCTTGGTAGTATCTCGACAAGCATCTGTTTCGCCCGACAATGCAATACGGCGAAATTCTGTTTTTTCCGAAATACTTCCATATTGTATCGTTTTTGAAGTATCGTTTAAGGTAATCCACTGTTGATCTGAAATGCCTTTTTTCTGCCAAATAAACCTGTATATTTTATCGCCTCCCGAAAGATTTCCATTGTCGGTAAATAATTTTGGATTTGAATATTGACAAATAGTCTCATTTCCAACAATTGTATTGTTTTGAATCGCCTTAAGAACATGAATTGTAACAGAGTCGCTATAACTGACACAGCAATTGTTGAGCCCCGAATAAACTACACGTTTGAACCAAGTAGTATCGGTCAATAATCCGGGATCAAAATCTTTGTTTAAAGTATCGATGTTTGATGTATCAATAAAAGTACCTTTTTCAGACTTTTTCATCCATTTATAGTAGTAATTTTGATTATCTCCATTTTGGGGAGTAGAGCCAATTAGTTTTAGTGGCTTATAATTTTCTTGTACCCATTGAGTGCGATCTATCGAATTGTTTGATATTTGTTTTAATCCAATAATTTTAATTTTTTTACTATTGCTAACACATGCACTCGATTTTACAACTCTACGAATCCAAACCACAGACGAATCGAGTTTCATACCTGTGAAATTGGTGTCAGTTACTGAACCTATATTACTCCACGATTTGGTAGTGTCGAAATTGAATTGCCAATTGTATTTGTAGTTAGGATGATCGGCACCTAACGGAAGAGATGCTGTAAATCGGCCGGTATTAGAGCCTTGGCAAATAGTTGAATCGGAATGAAAAATTGTGTTATTTGTAATATTATTATAAACATTGATTGTTACAATGCTGCTTGTATCGTCAATATACTCGTGATTGCCAAATGGATTTTGAAATTTTACAGCTCTTTTGAAATATGTAGTTATGTACAATGGCGATGGAATAAAATCTTTTTCGTTTCCGACAGAATCCCATTTTTGTTTGTTTTCGCTTTTTACCCAAGTATAAAATACAGAAGACTCAGAATTTACTTTAGACCCGATTAGAGTATCGGGCAGGTTACCTTCACATACGTTCTGGTCGTTTGGCATATCATTAAAAACAAAGCCATTGAGCGGAGAAATATAACCGGTGTAAGGAAGAGAAGAAGTATTATAAATAAACTGCCCCCCTAAAGCTTTATTGATTGTATCGTTATTAATTACAAATCCGCCTTTACCACCAATAAAATTATTGACATATTTTAAACCGGCAATAGAGTAGGTTGTTCCACTAATATTGAGTCTACCACCCCCACCTCCACCACCGGGGCCTGCCGACCCTTTGGTTTTCCCTCCATTGCCACCCCTTGCAGAAACAATAAGATTGCCACCTCCAGGGTTGAACGATGCCACATCGAGAAAAATGTTGCCGCCGCCACCACCGCCACCTGCTCCGGCAAAAGCAGTATCTATAACAGATTGCCCATCGGCTTTTATCGAAAACCCATTGCCAATTATTGCACCTGCCAATATAATACATATTCCACCACCATTACCACCAGCTGTAGCATTATATGTTTGATATTGTAGACTTGAGCCTCCTCCGCCTCCCATGATTGCAGACAATTTTAAAGGATCTCCGATAATTTTAGTACTCGAATATTCATTTTTTGCTATGATATATTTAAAATCGGATGAGCAAGAGTCGCATTCCCATCCTCCTTTGCCACCAGATGCATATCGACCGCCCCCTCCACTTCCGCCAGCAAAATAACCATTTCCTCCCGATCCGGCATTTGATAAACCTGCCCATCCTCGAGCCATTGAATCAGGAGTCGGATAAAACCCTTCTCCTTTAAGTCCCGCATATGTTGAATTGGAACCTTTTATATACCCTTTTTTAAGATTAGCCTGATCGGCTTCTATGCAAGTTGGCTTCTGACTTAAAGTTAAAATTGTTGGTTTCGCTCCTCTAAAGCCTTTCTCCGATACATCTATATTGGCATTTAACTTTAGAGTATCACTTACTATTAAGGCCAATAAACCTCCCTTTTCCCCATTCCAATTTGAAGCGGTAAGAGTAGAGTCGACCGTTACATTTTTATAAACTGCAACTTTAATAAGTTGTAAGGGAGTAAAAGTATTGTATGAATAACTGCCAACATAATCATACGACAAGGGTTTTGTAAATATTACAATGGAGTCTTCAATAATAGTATCTATTTTAAGAAATTCAAACTTTCCTAAATAATATTCGTTGTTTAATTTCCAGTCGTCATTTTCTGAAGCAAAAAAAGATTCCGTAACTTGCGGCTGATAAATGAGAACAGTATCTTTATATTTTAAGCCAGCTAAAGCAATTTCACTTGGAGAAATTTCTACTGAATCGCTTAGGTCGTTATGAATTTTGTTATATACTTTTTTTATTTCGAGATACTTATTTACAACACCTTTTATCTGCCCAAATGCAGTTGACGCGAGGAGAAGTAAAACGGTATGTAGAATTAATCTTTTCAATCTTATCATGTTCACTTTAAGGAAAACAAATATATATAAATAATTAAATATTACACAAACTTATACCTTTATATTGCAATAAGTGGAAATGCAATTACAAACGTAGAACCTTCATTTAACTTTGTTTCGAAAGAAATTTGTCCATTCATGCTTTCGACAATACTTTTTACAATAGCCAAACCAAGCCCCATACCTCCAGTTTTTGTCGTAAAATTAGGTTGAAATAGTTTGAGCTTAATATTTTCGGGTATTCCTACACCATTATCGTTTATTAAAATATTTGCAAAATTACTCTTTTTTGCCAAAGCAATATTTATTTCTCCATTTCTATCGGCCGGAATGGCTTGAATAGCATTTGTAATAATATTGATTAATACACGTTGCAATTGTTCTTTATCGGCACTAATCTCGAAACCATGAGTAATATTATAATTCATTTTAAACTTAACATTCGAGTCGAGAAAAAGATTAATGGCTTTTTTAACCTCAACAACCAAATCGACCGTTTCGAGTTTAAGTTTGGGCAATTTCGCAAAGTTTGAAAATTCGGAAGCAATTGACGATAAATTGTCGATTTGTTCGATAAGCGTAGACGATACTCGTTCGAAATTTTCGGGCCAAATTGATTTGTCGGAACCCAACGAGCGTTGCAAATGCTGAATACTAAGCTTCATGGGCGTTAGTGGGTTTTTGATTTCATGAGCAATTTGTTTAGCCATTTCGCTCCATGCCGATTGTCGCTCGTTTATGGCCATCAACTCAATGTTTCGATCCATTTCGTCGACCATGCGATTGTATTCGTTGACCAAGCCTCCTATTTCGTCGTCGCCTTTGTAGTGTATTTTCATTTTGTCCTGCCCCAAACGTATGCCCGAAAATTTACTTTGCAGTATAAGCAATGGTTCTGTAATTTTGTTGGATATAAAAACAGCGATACTGATGGCTACAAACATTAAGAAAAAATAAAAATTGATAATTGAAATGAGCATGGTTGTAAGCTCCTGTTTAAACTGCTTTTGTTTGGTAAAATACGGCAAATTGATATAGCCAATAAGTTCGTTGCTATTGTTGGTAAGTGGCGAATAAACCGACAAATACGTCATGCCTCCCAATTTTTCGTTTTGATCAAAATCGGTTTTCAGATTTCGTTTCATGTCATATAATGCATCTTGATTCATTAAATTGCCGGTTAGCCCCTTGTTAAATATTTCGGAACGTGAGCTTGCAACCAATTTTCCTTCGGCAGAATATAAATTAATGTCGGAATAAAAAATATTGGACATTCGACGCAACATCGATTCTATTGAAGCATATTCGGTCGACGACCAATGAGCTGGGATTGACGATTCGTTTTCGAACTGATAGAACAATTCGGCATAAATTGATTGCATTTTCTCGGTTACAATTTCTTTATGCTTCATTTTGTAATATTTGAAACTAAAAACAATAGAAATAATTGCAACTACGATTAACGAACTCAACAAAATACCTACAAACGACAATTCAATTTTGTTTCTGAAATTGAGTGGTAAATTTTTGATGCCACTTTTGATGACCCTACTAATAAAAACAATATTGTAACAAATAAAGAAAAACAAAAACATATACAAGAACGAGACCAAAGAGTCGATCAATCTAATAAAAGGTCGACTTACGATCAATAGATTGTCGTCGTCGATATTATAGAACAAATGATTATATCCTTGCATTTTTTCGAAATAAAATTCGTCTTTTTTGCTTGGATAGTTATTCGAAAAGATGCTGAATTGAAAATCGCCTGTTTGGCTCACCAACTTACCTTTGTAATACTTAGCATAAGAGAAACCCAATTCTTTTGCAGGGAACTTGTATTTTTTATCGACAAGTAGCTCCGGATAGCCCAATCCATCGAATATTAAGCGCGAGTCGAGCTGTATAAACAGTGTAACCCCATCTGGCAATTTGTCGGTTCGAAATTCATATTTCCCAAAATAGCTCACACGCCCATGCCCAAAATCGAGAAAATAAAACGATGTTTTTGAAAGTTTAAATCCGGTGTGATTGAGCATTTGCTGAAAATACCCATAGCAATATCGACTTTCGTTGCCCGGATTAACCAAAAGCATATCGTTTGGGCGACACATGGTTACCTGAATGTCGTATTTGTCGAAATAGCCCGAAAAATACTGACCCTTTAAGTAATTATATAATTTGCCAAAATTGAAGTTGGAGTTCGTTATTTCGTTTATAAGTATTGAATCGTTTACAATTTCGCGATCAATTTCGGTCAAGAAATACTCGGCAATAACATCTTTTTCGGAAGCCAAATTCATTGCCAGTAATTTCTGAGCCTTTAATGTTTTGGTTGACGATATACTATTGACTGTGTTGACGATATAAATAGAGAATAATAAAATAAGTACATAGAGATAAACATAACGCATTTCACCCTTTTTATAACGGTGTATAACGCTCAGCGACAATACAGTAAGTAACATAGACAATGCCGACAATAAGTGCCAATCTCCCTTGAACCAATATTCTATAAAAAATACTACAACAAGCGTTAATGCAATTGCCAAATGATACAGCCCTGGTCTTTTATACGATGACGATATTTTTATTATTTGGTTTAGTAATATTAAAAAAGAGGCATACCACAAACCTATTGCCAATAGCCCCAATAAACTCATAAAATTGGTGTTGACCATTTCATGAATCTCGAAATTTAGGGACGAATTATAAATAATATCTCTAAAGTGATTATTTAGTATATAAAAATAGCTTGAAATAATCGTCAAAAAAACAACGAACAAGCTATTGCGTATCCACACTTTTTTGCTGTGAACCAACATGTGCCAATCGAAATAATGACACAACAGAAAAATAACAAATAAGCCAAATCCTGATGTAACAACTAAATCGCCCAAAGAAGGCAAAATATTGGAGCTGGCATAATAAACTGGCATAAACAAATCGAAGGTGAAAAGTAATTTAGGGAGTTTAAATACTACCAACGCTGCTTTCAAAAAAACCAAAATAGTTATTACTAGAAAAAACAAGCTAAATCGGCGAATAACATCTTTTTCCTCAGAAACAATTTTATTGAGATAAAAAAGTAAAAAAAACAAGCTAAATAAATATAGTATAAGTGATAAATACTTATAAATACTTTTTTCCTGAATATTTTTGGGAAACGATATTGAAAAGACCTTATTCTTGAGATTGTTTTCGACAACGTATTCGTTTAGTTCCTTGCTAATTGTAACTTGATCGGGCAATCCGAATCGCGCATGAACTGAGTTTTCAATATATTGATTTTCTATACTATAATTATACTTGATCAACAAAAAACCAACAATAGTAACATTGCCAATGGTATATAATTTTGTATAATAATATCCATTACTTACAAACAATTTATTAGATAAATAACTTACATTTAAGGTATTAAACTCAGATATTTTATTTTTATTCCATAAAATTAGTGTGTCGTTTTTGTAAAACTGAATAACAATGCCTTTTCGTTCAAACAAACGATCGTTGTCTTTTATCAAATACTCCTCAGCAGCGTCTATACCTCCTATTCGATACCTATTTGATGCAAGAAGTATTGTTTTATTAAGTTCGTCTTCGGCTTTTAAAAAATCTTTTTGAAACGTTTGATGCAGCTTAAATGGAGTACATTCATAATAAAACCATTGTTCGGAACCAATCGCCAAAGCAAATAATACTAATGAAAAAAAAAGTAATCTGTTTTGCAATAAAAATTTATTCATTCAATATATTATTCGTGATGATAGGGAATTCCCTTAATTATTGTAAATGCCCTATACAATTGTTCTACAAAAAACACCCTGACCATTTGATGCGTAAAAGTCAATTTCGACAAAGATAACAAATCGTTGGCTCTATTATATAACTCGTCAGAAAAGCCATAAGAACCTCCAATTACAAATACAATTCTTTTTCCAGACATTTGTATTTTTTTTTCTAAAAAAGAAGCAAAATTTTTTGAAGTAAACTCTTTGCCCTTTTCATCTAACAACAATACATAGTCGCTAGGCAGCAATGCCTTTATTATAGCTGAGCTTTCCTTCTCTTTTATTTGTAACACCGGGGTAGAACTTGTATACTTCGGTTCGGGAATATAATTTATAGAAATATCGGCAAAATGCACCAATCGATCATGATACATTTTCATACCTTGCTCAACAAATTCAAAATTATTTTTCCCAACTATAAATATTGAAAGCTTCATTGCTTTTTGTTTTATATTTGTATCAGATTTAAGTAAACTATGAATTGTGAAAATCGTTCATTTGCCAAAAACCTTAAACCATGAAAACCAGTCGACTAAAGTATAATACTTTTCTGATATTGTCATTATTACTTGTCTATTTAGTTTTTTTGTCGTTCACTTTTCTGAGCGGAAGTGTGCCCGAAAAACTTGTAATTGCCTTCAATAATGGCAACTATAAAGAAATATCAAACTTTCTGAACGACGATGTCGAATTGGATATAATGGATCAAGAAGGAATTTATGGAAAAATGCAAGCAGAACAGATTCTAAAACTTTTTTTTCAAAAAAATAAACCCCTGAAATTTTCTATTCTCCACGAAGGAGGCAAAGAAAAAACCTGGTATGTAATAGGTCAATTAAAGACTTCAAATGAGAATTTCAGAATTAACTTTTTATTTAAATCGAATATCATACTCCAATTACGAATAGAATCAGACAATGGAAATTAGCAACGAATACCTAGATCAATTTATCGAAACAACCTTAAAAGAAGATGTAGGAGATGGCGACCACACCTCTTTGGCTTGCATCCCGACAGACAAGCGGGGAGCAGCTCAACTTATAGTCAAACAAGATGGGGTATTGGCAGGGATGCTTGTGGCAAAAAAAGTTTTCGAAAAACTTGAGCAAAATCTAGTATTTGAGGAGTTTAAAAGCGACGGGCAAAAAATTAAAAAAGGCGACATTGCTTTTAAAGTAGAAGCTTCGGTAATAAATATTTTAACTGCCGAAAGAACAGTACTTAACATTATGCAGCGCATGAGTGGCATTGCAACCCAGACACGCCTGTACGTTGATAAACTTGAAGGGACTAAGACTCGTGTGTTGGATACTCGTAAGACTACTCCCGGAATGCGATTGTTAGATAAATATGCTGTAAAAATTGCCGGAGGTACCAACCATCGAATTGGCCTGTTCGATATGATATTGATAAAAGACAACCATGTAGACTTTGCGGGAGGCATTGCCCAAGCAATTGACAATACCCACCGATATTTAAAAAGTAAAAATAAAGATTTAAAAATTGAAGTTGAATCCCGATCGCTCGACGATGTTCGAGAAATTATGTCTATTGGCGGCATTCACCGCATCATGTTCGACAACTTCGATATTGCAACTACCCGTGAAGCTGTTTCGCTCGTTGCCGGTAAGTATGAGACCGAGTCGTCGGGAATGATTACTATTGAAAATATTAAAGAATATGCCCTATGCGGAGTCGATTTTGTTTCGGTGGGCGCTCTCACACATCAAATTAAAAGCCTCGATTTGAGTCTAAAAGCTTTGTTTTAATATCTAGAAAACGCTTAACTGTTGATACGTACATTCATAAAATTACGCCCTTTACTTTCCGATAAGCTCAAAAACCCATTACCCGGAAGCAAAGCTCAGTACATAATGGCTCCACAATTCAGATATAAGGGCGAAACTCCTCAAAACTGCATTCGTGCGGCGGTTTCGATTCTTATCTTTCCAAAGGATGAAACCTTGTCGTTTCCTTTAATCAAGCGCACTGTCGATGGAGGGCCACACAGCGGACAAGTGAGTTTCCCAGGCGGAAAGGTCGACTCAATAGACATTTCTATTGAGAACACTGCCATTAGAGAGCTTAACGAAGAAATCGGATGTCAAATACCTATCGACAATATTATAGGTCAACTGACTGAACTGTATATTCCGGTTAGCAATACTTTGGTAACACCATTTGTCTGCATTTCTGACCAAACCGGCTTTTGGAACCCCGACCTCAAGGAAGTTGAACGTGTTATTGATGTTTCGCTAGCATCGCTGCTCGACCATTCGATTGTTAAAACCGAAAAACGCAACCTGATGAATCGCGAAACATTGATTCCCTATTTCGATATAGAAGGAGAAAAAGTATGGGGCGCAACTGCTATGATACTTTCTGAATTTAAAGAAATTATTAAGCAACTTGTCGTTTAATAATTGTACATCTCTAGAAACTTAAATATCTGAATGTTTTTCAAATGAATCATACTTCGTCTTCGCTCAGTATGAACATGTTCGGTCACATTGAGCGAAGTCGAAAAGTATTTAATATGAGTTATTCGAGATTCCTCTAAATATGTCGACCTTTAAACAATAACCTAATTGTAAACAGAATAACTCTTAAGTCTGTCAAAATACTCATATTTTCGAGATATATTAAATCGTATCGTAATCGACGGGTCATTTGATCAACATTTTCGGCATATCCATATTTAACTTGCCCTATCGATGTAATTCCCGGTTTTATTTTTTGAAGTTTTCTGAAATTGGGAGCAACCTTAATTATCTGATCGATATAAAATCTCCGTTCGGGACGTGGTCCGACCAACGACATGTCGCCTTTGACTACATTAAAAAAATTAGGTATTTCGTCGAGTTTTGTTTTACGAAGAAAACCGCCAAAAGGCGTTACTCGTCTATCGTGTTTTTTCGAAAGTCCCGGACCATCTTTTTCGGCATCGATATACATCGACCGAAATTTGTACAATGTAAAAGGGCGACCATAACGACCAATACGTTCTTGTTTGAACAGAGCTGGACCTCGCGAAGTAAATTTAACTCCCAAATAAATAAAAATATACAATGGCGCAAAAATAACAATAGCGACAATCGACAATACGTAATCGACTATTACTTTCAAATTGTATTCCCAATCGGTCATTGGATTGGTCGGCACTCCAATTAGTGTTTCTCCAATAAGCCCCGATATTTCGGTCTTTGCTTGCAGATATTCGTACAATTCAGGAACAATCTTAATATTTAAATCGAAATGAGCGATCTGATCAATTATTTTACGTATTTTTTCATGTTCTTCAGGTTCAACAGCAATAATAACATCGTCGGGCTTTTTTATTTCAACAATTTGCATCAATTGATCGATGTTTCCAAGCTTCGACACCGCAAACAGCTTATCTGCATTATCATTCGTTTCGATATAAGAATCAACGTTAATTCCAATTTTCTTTATTTCATCAGACTCAATTAGAGCTAGCGATTTTGTTCCATTACCAATAGCTATTGCAGAAAACATAAGTTTTTTCTGTACGATTAATATCTTTTTATAAAAACTAACTATAAATCTTAATGAGATTGTAATTGACAGATGTAAAATAAAAAGTATAGCTATTGAATAGTAATAATAATTATAGTCCTTTATATAATCGTCGAGAATTACAATAAAAAACAAGAACACAAGCCCTATAATGCTCGATACAAAGGCATTGCTAATATCAAATAGGTACGTTTTTCTTACTACTGTTTTATAGTATCCCGAAAATAAATAAATAAGAATCCAAAATAAACCAATCCCAATAAGTGAAACAATAAATTTCAGATTCAATTCTACCGGAACGCTATATCCATATTTAGCAGTTTCAAATATCGTTTTTCGAAAAATATAAAAAATATACCAAGCTGTTGTTGCCGAAACAATATCAGCAAAAATATATAAACCGATTAACCTTTTTCCAAGAATCATTTTCATTCGTAAAATTTTCGTTATGCTAAAAGTTTTGCTTCTGCAATTTTCAAAATCGAAAGCGTATTTTTAAAATGCCCGAGCATCGATACCGGGGTTTTTATATCGTTGAAGGTTTGAATATAATTAAAAAGCTCTTGATATGGATTGTCATCTTTTGTACGTTGAGGCTTTATTAGCTCATAGTCTAAAAGATTGTCGCGGTTATAGTTTTTAATAGAAGAACTTTTTTTTAATAAATCTATATTTACAACCTGCCCTTGTTGATATGCAACGATTTTCATTTCTTCTTCGTTCGATGTATAGTCGGCCTTAACACTAGCAGAACTCCCGTTGTCAAAATCGAAACGAATACTTACAATTTGAGGCATTTTGCCCGTTATAGTAACGCCCGAAATGCCCACTCTGCGAACACTTCCCTTTACCAATGTAAGTACAATATCTGTAAGATTTAGTAAATTTTCGGCAAGATTAAAAACTCCTCTTTTAAATTCCGGACTTGTACAATATTTAAGTTCAAGATACCGGGTATTGAGCATGTACGATTTAATATTGAGCAAAGTCGGACTAAAACTGTAATACAACGAAGGTACTACCGACACATTAGCTTCCAAAGCAAGCTTTTCGATATAGTCGGTTTCCTTAACTGTTAGATTATAAGGCGTTTCAATAACAACAGGCTTAAACGATTGTATACACTCAGTTATCAGATTAAACGATGCTTCATCGCTTTGTGCTACAACGAGCAAATCGCTTTTCGCTATAAGGTTAAAAGGATTTTCAACATACGGAATATTGTACAATTTAGCAGCTTGCATAGCCTTATCGTTCGATTGGTCGTACAAGCCCAATATTTCATATTCATTGGCTTTTCTGATAAATCGTACCATTGAACCAACCTTATGATGCAAGCCTAAAATTCCAATCTTTTTCACTCAATTAATGTTTTATGCACTATGGCAAACATATTGTTTTTTACTAAAGAAAAAAAACAAAAACTTCATGAAGTTTCACGATATCTTGTTGATAAAATTAATTTTGCATCGACTTTGAAAAAAATGAAAGACTCATATTTACATAAAGGCTTACGCAAAAAACTGGTCGAAGAGCTTCGAACAAAAGGTATTGCCAATGAAAAACTGTTGGAGGCATTTAATAAAATACCCCGGCATTTGTTCATGGACAGTACATTTGTCAATTTTTCATACAAAGACAAAGCTTTCCCGATTGGTGCAGGACAAACCATTTCACAGCCCTATACCGTGGCTATCCAAACATGCCTACTGGAGCTAAAACCCTTAGACAAAGTGCTGGAAGTAGGCACAGGAAGCGGATACCAAACAGCCGTGCTTCTCGAAATGGGAGCCCGAGTGTATACTATTGAACGACAAAAAGAACTTTTCTTAAAATCGCAACAATTGTTGGTACAAATGGGTTATAAACCACAGTTTTTTTATGGCGATGGTTATGCAGGCTTGCCAACTTATGGACCTTTCGACAAAATATTGATAACAGCCGGAGCGCCTGAAATCCCTCAAGCTCTAATAGACCAACTGAAACCCGGCGGGAAAATGGTGGTGCCACTGGGCCCTCGCGACTCGCAAATAATGACCTGCCTAGAAAAAGACTTGAACAATAATGTAAAAATAACAGAACATGGGAACTTTATTTTTGTACCCATGTTAAAAGGAACGGAATAAAACGATGATTACAATTAAACAATTTGCCTTCAACCCTTTTCAGGAAAACACTTATGTGCTTTTCGACCAAACCAAAGAATGTATCGTAGTAGATGCCGGCTGTTACGACGAAAAAGAGCACCAACAACTTGTAAATTATATCGAAAGCAACCATCTCAAGCTTGTAGACATTGTCAATACTCATGGTCATTTCGACCATGTGCTAGGAATAAAGAGATTGGCCGAAACCTACAATATTGTACCTCGTATGAATCCAAACGAAGAGTATTTGGTCGGTCAGGCTATTGAACAAGGCGCTATGTTTGGATTCAAAGTCGAACCACTTCCAACATTTAAATACGACCTTACCGAAAACAATACCATTAAATTTGGCAATTCGACCCTCCATATTGCACACGTACCGGGGCATTCGAAGGGTCACGTAGCGCTATACGAAACTACGCAACGATTTGTATTGACCGGCGATGTGCTTTTCAAAGGTTCCATTGGGCGCACCGACCTCCCCGGAGGCGATTACGACACTTTAATGGATTCAATTTTTCAAAAAATAATTTCCTTGGGCGAAGAATACACCGTATACCCCGGTCATGGCCCATCGACCACCATCGACGAAGAAAAACTCACAAACCCATTTTTGCTTCGATTGGGGGCATAGGTAAGATTTATTTCAAATCACCATTCAAAGCCCCGCAGCTACCCACCAATAAAGTCAAAGCCTGTGCCAAGTGTTTCTTCCAGCTTCGCCACAATCACTACAGCCTCGCCGAAGACTTAATCAAAGTAGCTTGTAGTTTCTTAATTATTTTTTCTATTTTTATATAAAAAATATACTGTTTTAATTGATGCTATATGAAAAGTATGGCTATTAATAGCGATTATATTGTGTTAGGGCACAAGTATTCGCCACTAATTAACATATTGACTACTTGATTTATAACCTTAAATATTGACATAATGAAAAAAGTATTAATTATTGGATTTTGTTTGAGTATTACAACTTTATTAAAATCTCAAACTGTAACAGACATTAATGGTAATGTATATCATACTGTTACTATTGGAACACAGGAATGGTTAAAAGAAAACCTGAATGTATCAAAATTTTCAAATGGGGATTATATACCAAATATAAAAGATGATGGCACATGGCTTAACAGTAGTAAATCATTGGCAAGGTGTTATTATCAGAATGATTCTGTAAAATATGCAAGCGTATATGGTGCATTATACAATTATTACACGACTATGGATGATAGGAATTTATGCCCGAGTGGATGGCACGTTGCTACAAATGTTGATTGGGCAACATTATCGACATATTTGGGCGGAGATGCAGTTGCAGGTGGAAAAATGATGGAAACTGGTACATCGCATTGGGCTGCTCCTAATACTGTTGCAGATAATTCGAGCAATTTTACAGCTTTACCCAATGGATGGAGAAAATACGATGCCTCATTTGCCGATATTGAAAATTCAGCATACTTTTGGGCTGATTCTACATGGCAAATATCTCGTCCGTCAAGGTCAATAATAAAAAATACAACATCATTAAGAAACCTCCCATATAATAGCATAAGTGGAATGGCTGTTAGGTGTGTTAAAGGTGGTACTACAACATCAATTGATAATTCAACGATAAATGAAACCATTATTTTTCCAAATCCTATAATGGATTATTTAATAATTACTACCATTTCCAATATTGATAGATTTGAAGTAGCTGATTTATCTGGTAGAGTAATAATCAATCAAAAAAATGATGGACAAAAAATCAATGTACAATCATTGACCATTGGGATTTATATAGTTAACTTGATAAGTGATGGCAAGATTATTAAAACAGAAAAAATAATAAAACAATAAATACCCTCGTTGATCGAAGGCTGTAAATAAAGGATGTTCAGCATATGCTCGGCTAAGGTTCTACCTTAGCCGAGCATATCAAAACAGGTTGTAACCTGTATAAAATTGTAAGGTTCTACCTTAGTCGAACATATTAAAACAGGCTATAGCCTGCAAAGATAACAACGGCTTAGGCACAGCCAAAGCCGAACAAAGGGTTGATGAATCAGAGGCAAAACACTAGTTGAATTTAAGAATGATAGTTTAGGTTTTCAGGTGCTAAAATCTGTTTTTTATAGATCAAATCCTATTGAACAAATTGAAATGCTCTATTATATTAGGGAGATTAAGCGCCATGATCGTAATGAATTTCTTGAAAACGTAACAAAATCAAATGATAATTATGTTTCATCCTCTGCTGCTCTAATTTTAGCTCAATTAGGTGAATATAAAATTAGTTTTGATGTCTTTTTAAAGCAAGTTGACAGTTCCGATTCTTTTATAAGAATAATTTCAATAATAGGTTTAGCTTATATAAATGATGAAAAATCCTTAAATATCATTGAAGTAAAATTATCTGATACCAATAAAAAAGTAAAAGATGTTGCAAATGAAATATTTACAAAACAAAAAAAATAAACCAATGAAAAGCTATTTTATGTTTTTAGGAGTCACTTTTAGTATTTTTATAAATATTAAAAGTCAGGATTTGTGGCCTGGTCTTGAACCTCGTTGATCGAAGGCTGTAAATAAAGGATGTTCAGCATACGTTCGGCTAAGGTTCTACCTTAGCCGAGCATATCAAAACAGGTTGTAACCTGTATAAAATTGTAAGGTTCTACCTTAGTCGAATGTATCAAAACAGGCTATAGTCTGCAAAGATATCAACGGCTTAGGCACAGCCAAAGCCGAACAAAGGAAACATATCTTGGCAAACAAATGGTATCTAGAGAATTGGCGGAAAGTTATAATGATTATTGGATTACTCAAAAGATAGTTGATGGAACCCCAGTTTATGACTTAGGTTCAGTCGGAAACAATAGTAATTTTTATAATATTGAACAAACCAATATTCAGTATTATAATTATCAAAATGTTTACAAAGTTAACACATACCAAATACAAAATATTGATATACTGATAATTCATAAGTAATGGAAATAAAAATTAATGACCAATTTATAATTGCAACGTTAAGACATTTTCAACGCCCAATGATTGAATTTTCTTATAAATTATCGTCAGTTGTCTATAATGATAGAGATGGAAATTATATTGAATATATAGGTATGGGAGTTAAAAATAAAAATTACAGAATCTCAATATCTATTAATAATATAAATGAGATAAATATTTTATTAATTCGACCCAAAAAATATATACACATGATTCGTGTTATCTTTTTTTTATTTCTTGCTTTTGTTGGTTTAAGAAGAATAAATCCTGGTCAAGTTGGGGTAGATTCAGTTGAATTAAAAAGTCTTCAAAATTTCATACCCAATAAATTAGATGAAGATAATATAGAAATTGTAATAAAACAAAGTATTGATTTTATACAACAACATCTAATGTCTGTAATAAAAGGTGAAGTATGGATAGAAGAACCTCGTTGATCGAAGGTTGTAAATAATGCCTGTTTTGATATGTTTGGCTAAGGTTCTACCCTTGTTGATCGAAGGCTGTAAATAAAGGATGTTCAGCATACATTCGGCTAAGGTTCTACCTTAGCCGAGCATATCAAAACAGGTTGTAACCTGTATAAAATTGTAAGGTTCTACCTTAGTCGAATGTATCAAAACAGGCTATAGCCTGCAAAGATATCAACGGCTTAGGCACAGTCAAAGCCGAACAAAGTAATATTGTAAACTATATAAACAACACACGTTGTCGACAGGTTATAAAATACAAGAACAAGATGCATTGTACTATCTTACATTCCAGATAGTAGGATGGGTCGATATATTTACTCGAAAGGTATATCGCGATATTGCTATCGATAGTTTTAAGTACTGTCAGCAAAACAAAAGTTTAGAGTTATATGCCTATGTAATTATGAGCAATCACATTCATTTAATGGCTCGTAGTGCTAGTGGCGATTTAAGTGGTACAATACGCGATTTTAAAAATTATACCAGCCATAAGTTTATTGAAAACATCCAAACAGGCATTGAAAGTCGTTCCGATTGGATGAAAGTAGTTTTCGAATACCATGGCAAGTTTAAAAACAAACAAGTAAACCAGATTTGGACACACGAGAACCATGCCGAGGAAATATTTAGTCAGAAGTTTATTGAACAAAAGATTGCATATATACATGCCAATCCGGTTAGAGCCGGTATAGTGAATAGACCTGAAGACTATTTGTATTCGAGTGCTCGCAACTATGCCGAACTTGAAAGTCCAATCGATATTATTAAAGCCGATTTTAAATGGAAATCAAGTGTTCGAGAATTCGGCTAAGAGTTAGATTATGTGTTAGGCGAAGAGTTAGGCGAAGGTTCTACCTTCGCCTAACATATCAAAACAGGCTCAGCCTGCAATAATAATACCGACTTAGGCACAGCCAAAGTCAAACAAACAAAAATCACATGCAGAAATAAATATTAAAAAACAAAAACACGAAATATGAAAAAGTTAACTTTTGTAGCTCTTTTGCTTATAACAGGTATGGCAATGGGGCAAACCAATGTGGTAAACAATTCCGTAAAGTATACCAACATTACAAGCGATAACACAATGGTACACAAAGCATTCGACAGCAATACTGCAACTTCTTTCGACTTCAATTACTTGCCCGAAGTATATATCACTATCGCTCTTTACAACATACATTCAATAAATAATATTTCACTCTTGTTTGGCAATAATAGCAGCCCAATTTCGTACGAGATTTGGTCGTCCCTTGTACCAACCCATGATATGGCTCAATATCAATTAATTTCAACTGGTATATTCTATAATGGTAATAATATAATCTCAAACTTTACATTTCCAGGGGGCATCAACCAGCATAGATATATTAAGCTCATTTTTAAAGCTCCTACTGTAAATACATCTGTTAAGCTTTTGGAGTACCAGATTATGGGCACTCAATGTTACACTATGGCTTATGCTTATGATGGCGCTGGCAACCGAGTGTCGCGCAGCATATTGCTAAACGAAGCAACTGGTCTTAAATCGGCAAGTATATTTGATACAACAACCAACAAGTTTTCAAATGATTTTAATCCCGAAAAGAAATTTACCGATGAGCTAGCCGAGAGCCAAATAACTATTTATCCAAACCCTACTCGTGGCGAAATGGTAGTACAAGTTACGAATATAAAAAATGAAGAAGCTTTCAAGTTTGTTGTTTACGACATGACTGGCAAAATAGTGCTTCAAAAACAAAACACAAAAGAATTTACCAATATTGATCTAAGCAATGTACCTGCGGGTAATTACATTCTCAAAATGTTTATTGGCGGCAGTTCGACCGAGTGGAAAATTATAAAGCAATAAAATATTCACCCTGTACCCTTCATTCCCCACTTATAACACATCAATAGTAACACCAGTAACACCATATTACTGGTGTTACTTATTTATTCTATGCCAATTCAAAGTGTTTTTTGAGTTTTACCGAAGGAGCATCAATGTAGATTCTTTTTTATTATTTATAAACAATACTGTCCGGTTAATATTAACAGATTTCTCCCTGCAGTCGAAATGACAATGCTTCCAGAATGATTGAGTTGGGAGGGGGTTGGTTTGCGGCCGCAATCCAACCCCCTCCCAAAGTGCAACTTACTGATAGTCATTTCGACCGCAGGGAGAAATCTCATGTTTATATTTTTTTAATCGGACAACAATGATTTATAAAAACAGTTTTATATTTACCTAAACTTGCTCAATGAATATAAACCTCGTAAATAAAATAAAAAGCTTAGCAATCATTGCGTTGGCATCCGATGATAATCTTGTAGAAAGTCTCGTTTTAAAAGGTGGTAATGCTATAGAATAGGCTTTTAAATCAAAATTTATTTCAAGAACATCTTACGATTTAGATTATTCAATTAACGACGGCGATTTCAAAGAAGATTTACCAGTAATAAGCGAAAGAATTAGAAATACGTTGGTGCAGACCTTTCAGGAAAATGATTATGTTGTGCTTGACTATAAATTCATGGAAAAGCCTAAAATGATAAATGAAAAACTCTCAGAGTTTTGGGGTGGTTACAAAGTCGAATTTAAAATTATTGAGAAATAAAAGTTCGACAATTACAAAGGCAATGTTAACGCTCAAAGAAGAAATTCTATAGCTCTTAATCCCGATAATTCTACTGTATTTGAATTAGAATTTAGTAAGTTCGAGTTTATTGGTCAGAAAACGGAGGTTAGTGTCGATGGCTACAAATTGTTTGTGTATACTCCTCTTATGATTGTTCTGGAAAAAGTAACTTTAATTAACTCTAGCAATGTCAGTCGTTGTAGTATATTTTGGTCTCTTTATATTAGTATTTACGCATATTGGATGCTCGGTTCGTCGAAGCATGGTTATTGAGCGTAGCCGAAATATTCGCTTCGTCGGGCTATATTGGTAGCACTTGCTTCGGAAAAAAAACATTGCCTCGGGTAACTGGAGCTTTTTTTATTTAAACTTCATGTGGGTTAATGACTTCTAAACTTTCGATTTTTTTAAAATCATTGGTATTCCTTGTAACAAGAGCAAAGTTGTACACAAGTGCTGTAGCCGCAATAATAGCATCGCCCAATTTGAGTTTTTTATAAGTTCGGCGTAGTTGAATTGTTTTTGCCGTAACATCATCATCAAGAGGCAATACCAAGGCCAAATCCAAAAATGTTTCCAATTGCTTCATTTTGGCAGGTAAATCATCATAGCCAAGCACTTCAATTTTAACAACAATAGAGATATTAAACTCATCATCAATAATGCGATTTAACTTTTGTTTACCACTTTCAGGCAACAAGTTGGCTGTGTAGTCTATAACTACGTTAGAGTCTAATAAGTAGCCCTGTCCCATTGTTTGCGAGCTTCTGTTAAGTATTGTTGCATTTTTTCGGCTTCTTCTTTTGTAAGAATACCAGCAAAATCAGAAGGCTTCTTCTTTTTTCCTGGCAATACAGTCAAATGTTTTAAATCGGAATGTTTGCGGGTTATAACCTCCCAGTCGTTTATCGGGATTACAACAGCGGTTGTTTTTCCCGAATTGTCTAACATGTATTGTAGTGACATATCTATTCCTTTTTTAAGTTTATACGTTTTTCTTTTTAAAAGTATTTGAATTTCTTCATAAACACTGTAAAAGTATTTAAAAAAGACATTATTAGCAATAACATTCGATTTGAAATTTCATAAGACTTCAAAATTCGATCACGACACAAAAAGGCATTATTATTATCCTCACGTTTGTCGAAATATGGTTTTGAGCACAGCAGATTTCTCGCTACACATAACGATTCCATCTCCTATCCGCCTATTAATAACATAAGTAACACCATGTTACTGGTGTTACTTATGTTATTATTGTTAAATCTTTCAAGCAAATATCGTCATTAATCAACTACTTGTTGTTGATAAAAATCAAGATGTGCCATTACTATTTTTTAATACCTTTGCAACCTTAAATACTTCAAATAAGAAAAAACATGTCATTCGACTCCTTCAAAAATCGCCACATCGGGCCCAATGAGACCGAAACACAGGAAATGTTAAAAAAAATAGGATTTTCAACAATCGACGAACTCATTGAAATGACTGTACCTGCTTCGATTCGCCTCAAACGCCCATTGCATTTAGATGAACCCATGAGCGAGTTTGAATATCTGCGACATATTGCCGAAATAGCCAATAAAAACAAACAATTCAAAACATATATAGGTCGTGGATATTACAACACCATAATGCCATCGCCAATTTTACGCAATATATTCGAAAACCCATCGTGGTACACCTCATATACACCTTATCAGGCAGAAATTTCGCAAGGTCGATTAGAAGCACTACTCAATTTTCAGACCATGGTGCTCGACCTTACCGGCATGGAAATAGCCAATGCCTCGCTTCTGGACGAAGCTACAGCAGCGGCCGAAGCCATGATTATGCTCTTCAACAGTAGAACCGACAAAGCTAAAACCACTTTTTTTGTCGATAATAATATTTTCGAACAAACTATCGAAGTGGTCAAAACAAGAGCTATACCTCTTGGAATCAATGTAGTTACTGGCGACTACAAAACCTTCGATTTCACTTCAAATATTTATGGTGTATTGCTTCAATACCCCGGAGCCGATGGCGAAATACTAGACTACAAGCCTTTTGTAGAAAAAATGCAAAGCCTTTCTGTAACCACAGCCGTAGCTGCAGACATTATGAGCCTTGTATTGCTCACTCCTCCCGGCGAATGGGGAGCCGATGTGGTGCTCGGAACTACTCAACGTTTTGGAATACCGATGGGTTATGGTGGCCCTCATGCAGCCTATTTTGCAACCCGCGACAAATACAAACGCGCTATCCCCGGAAGAATTATTGGACTTACCAAGGACCGCCGTGGCAAAACAGCCCTTCGAATGGCATTACAAACACGCGAACAACATATTAAAAGAGAACGCGCTACTTCCAATATATGCACTTCGCAAGCACTTCTTGCAACAATGGCAGGTATGTATGCTGTATATCATGGTAATGAAGGGCTTACACGAATTGCAAACCACATACAATGCGCGACCTCAACTCTTGCTCGTCGTTTAGCTGAACTAGGATATAAAATTGAGAACGAAAACTTTTTCGACACCCTCACCATTACTACACCCAAAGAAATTACTGCTGAAGAAATAAAACGTATAGCCGAAGAAAGCTCTATAAATCTCAATTACATTGGAAAATATACCGTTTGCCTTAGTTTGGATGAAACTATTACCGTCGAAGATCTCAACAATCTGGTAGAAGTTTTTGCTAAAGCAGTTATAAAACGCTACCGTCCGGTTTCGATTATCGAAGAAAATTATTGCCTCAAAGAGTCGCTCAGGCGCAAATCGACAATACTTAGTCACCATGTTTTTAACCAATACCGCACCGAGACTCAACTCATGCGCTATATCAAAAAACTCGAGAACCGCGATATTTCTCTAACTCATTCCATGATTTCGCTTGGTAGCTGCACCATGAAACTCAATGCCGCTACCGAAATGATGCCACTAAGCTGGTCTGCTTTTACCAATATTCACCCTTTTGCTCCGCTCAATCAGGTTGAAGGCTATCAACAAATACTGTTCGAACTAGGCGAAATGTTGAAAGAAATAACCGGGTTCGATGGCATTTCGTTTCAACCAAACTCCGGTGCTGCCGGCGAGTATGCCGGACTCATGGTTATCCGTCAATTTTTTATTAAAAAAAATCAGCTTCGTAGAAACATAGTACTTATTCCAGCTTCGGCACATGGTACCAATCCGGCAAGTGCAGCCATGGCAGGCCTCGACATTGTAGTTGTTGCTTGCGATCAAAATGGTTTTATTTCGATGGAAGACCTCAAAACCAAAGCCGAACAATATAGCGACAAACTTGCAGCCTTTATGCTCACGTACCCCTCAACTTATGGAGTGTTTGAAAGCACCGTGCGCGAAATGATTGAAATTATTCACACGCATGGAGGGCAGGTATATATGGATGGAGCCAATATGAATGCTCAGGTAGGTCTTACCAATCCAGGAACTCTTGGGGTAGATGTTTGCCACCTCAATTTGCACAAAACATTTGCCATACCACATGGGGGAGGTGGTCCCGGAATGGGCCCAATTTGTGTTGCCGACCATTTGGTCGAATTTTTGCCTACTCACCCTACTGTACCTGTTGGAGGTAAAAACGGAGTAGGCACTATTTCGGCATCGCCTTGGGGTAGCGCTCTTATTTCCATTATTTCTTATGGTTACATTAAATTGTTAGGCGCCGAAGGTCTTGCTCAATCGACCAAATACGCCATACTCAACGCCAACTACTTGGCTGCTTGCCTCAAAGAAAACTTTGGTATAGTTTTTACCGGCGAAAATGGCACTTCTGCGCATGAAATGATAATCGATTGCCGACCATTTAAGGCTATGGCCGATATACTAGAAACTGATATTGCTAAACGTCTTATGGATTATGGGTTTCACGCACCTACAGTTTCGTTTCCCGTACATGGTACACTCATGATAGAACCTACCGAAAGTGAATCGAAAGATGAGCTCGACCGATTTGTTGATGCTCTCAAAAACATTTACAACGAAGTAATTGAAATTTCGGAAGGAAAAGCAGATAAATCGGACAATGTTTTGAAGAACGCCCCACATACCTCAGAAGAATTGGTCAACGACACTTGGATGCATCCGTATAGCCGCGAAAAAGCAGCTTTCCCGCTCGAATGGATAAAAGAAAATAAATTCTTCCCATACGTGTCGAGAACCGACGATGCATATGGCGATAGAAATTTGGTTTGTTCGTGCGCGAGTTTTTCATAAGATGTTGATTTTTTTATAATAAAAACTTACATTTACCGTTTCAAGTTTGATTAACACAGATTTAGCTATATGAAACCAGCCAGATTTTTTGCCACACTACTTTTTGTATTGATTTTCAGCAAAGTAATAGGTTCGCCAGAAAAAGATTTTCAACGTGCTTATGCAACCTACACCGCCGGCGAATGGCTTAGTGCTATCGAAGAATTGAAAAGTATTTACGACTATACTACTTACGAAGAAAAGTATAAAGAGAAAAAGGGTGAAATACTTTTTATGATTGGCGATTGCTACAGACGTATAAGCGATGCCAAGAAAACCCAGTTGTGGCTCAAAAAAGCTATTGAAAAGGAATATAAAGATCCAATAGTTTTTTTGTATTTGGCAGATGCCCTGAAAATGACCGAAGAATACAAAGAAGCCGAAGAGTATTACAAAAAATACAAAGAATTAGTACCTGGCGATATCAGAGGCGAAAACGGTGTTGAATCGTGCAAATTGGCACAGAAATGGACAAAAAGCCCAAATGGCTATCAGGTCGAAAATATGAAATTTTTTAACTCGCGTGCCGAAGATTTTTGTCCGTCGTTTTCGCGTGCCGATTATGGCGAATTGTACTTTACCTCAACACGCAAGGGCAACCTTACACCCAAAGAAAGCGATATTACGGGACAAAACCCTCCCGATATATTCTTTTCGCGTCTCGACCGCAAAGACAAATGGAGCGATCCGGTTTCGATCGAAAACATTGAAATAAACTCTATCGACGAAGAAGGCGCTACATGCTTCAACAACAATTTTTCAACTATGTATTTTACCTCCTGCAAAAAAGTAAAAAACAAACCCAATGGTTGTAAAATATATACAACACAATTTCAAGGACAAGGTTGGGCAACTCCCAAAGCACTCGAAATTGCTGAGGACAGTGTAACCATTGCCCACCCGGCTATTTCGCCCGATGAATTAACGCTATATTTCGCATCAGATTTGCCCGGAGGCATGGGCGATATGGACATTTGGAAAGTGTCGAGAGCTTCGGCTAGTGAAGACTGGGGCGCACCCGAAAATGTTGGGGCTCCTGTAAATACCGCTGGAAAAGAGCTTTACCCTTATGTACACCCCGATGGAACTTTGTATTTTTCGTCAAATAGTCATATTGGACTTGGAGGCTTAGATATTTTTAAAGTAGTGAAAGATGCAGCCGGTCAAATGAAAATTGAAAACCTTCGTTACCCCATGAACAGTGCGGGCGACGATTTTGGTATTGTTTTTCAAGCCGAAAATGAAAAGGGATTCTTTAGTTCGGTTCGTAACAACCGAACCGATGCCGATATTTACTCATTTACTCTTCCTCCATTGCGTTTTACGGCTTCGGGTGTTGTTGTTGACGAAAAAACATCGAAACCGCTCGAGTCGTCGACTGTTAGACTTATTAGTAGCGATGGTAGCACTGCCGAATTTAAAACCATAGGCGATGGAAGTTTCAAATTTACATTGAAACCGGGTACCGATTATGTTTTCATAGGTTCGCACGAAGGTTTTTTGAATGGCAAACAACGCGAATCGACCAAAGGGGTTGACAAAAGCAAAGAATTTAAAGTTACTATTAGCTTGGCTTCTATTGCCAAACCTATTGAATTGCCAAATATTTTCTACGATTTCGGCAAATGGGATTTGCGCCCCGAATCGATGGTGGCTCTCGACAAATTGGTCGAAACACTCAACGACAACCCCAATATTACTATCGAGTTGATGTCGCACACAGATTCACGAGGTAGCGAACAAGCAAACGTAGAACTTTCGCAAAAACGAGCCCAAAGTGTTGTAAATTTTTTAATTGAAAAAGGAATAGCTACAGACCGCTTAACAGCAAAGGGCTATGGCAAATCGAAACCCAAAGAAGTGGACGAGAAAATTGTAAAAGATTTTACATTCTTGAAATTGGGAACCATTTTGGACGAAAACTTTATTAATACTTTAACTTTAGACGAACAAGAATTTGCAAACCAAATAAACCGTCGTACAGAATTTCGTGTATTAAGAACCGACTATATTCCTCAGAAATAATCGAGTGTTATTTCGATGCAATGTTTTTATTGATTGATTTGTCGATACCAAAAACAACATCTTTCTGAGTAACATTTCCTAGCTTATCGTAAGCTTTTATTACAATTGTGTTTTTTTCGCTTGCCGGAAAATCTGATATGATACCGCTAAATGCCTTTTCGACCGAACCATTGATTGAATAAGTCATTTTCGAAAAACCTGTAAAAAGATCGGTAGCCGAAACAAACAACACTACATGATTGGGGTAAAGTTCAACGGTTTGTTCTTCAGACTTTGATATATTTTTAACTGGTGAACTAAAACGATAAAAAACTTCGGGGCCGGTCTTGTCGACAAAAAATACCATATTGTTGTTGTTGGTATTGTCGACATTGTCGTAACCTATGTATTTGAGATTTACAAAACCTTCGGTTTCAATAATTACAGGTTTGTCGTAAACAGCAATATCGCCCTGATTGACACTATATTCAATTCTGTTTAAACCCGATTCGGCATCGTCGGCTTTAAGTTTAATTTTAGTTTGATTGTTGACAAAAACAGTATCGTTGTATACAAATAGAGGTCCATCGAAACTTCCATTGAGCGAAGGACCAGTAAGATCGACATACGAATATGAACTTTTGCCAGACTCGCTTTCGTCGTAAACACTTCTATTGCCAACAAAATCAACCGCGTAGCTTTTAATTGCCAGATTACCCTGAGAGTTGGCTAAATAAATGGGTTTCTCGTAGAGTTTATATTCACCATTATTGATCGAATAGAATACTTCTTTAACGCCAGATTTGTTGTCAAAAGTAGTTATTTTTAACTGCGACCGTCCCGACGAAAACTCACGCCCGTTGGCAACAAAGCTTTTCCCGATAATTTCCTGAACAATAGCAGGGGGTGTTTTGTCGACATAAAAATCAAAAACCTGATCTTCTTCTTTATTTTCGACCTGATCAACAGACCAAAATGTCAATTTATGTTCGCCCTGTTCGATACGAGCTGCATCAATCGATTTTAAAAAAATATGTTCGGGTCCTTCATCAATTTTATACATAATTTTTGACAGCCCTATTCCATTGTCCTCAGCATTTAACAAAATCTTTACATTGGCAGCCAATACATTGTCCTTGACACTCCCTGATAATGATAGCTTTGTTTTGGGAGTCGATTTATCGACAACAACAATAAAACTTTTTACTTTTTCTGCATTTCCGACATTGTCTACCGCGTAGTATTGCAAATTGTACTCTTTTTCTTTTTCGAGCAACAATTGGCCGGCATATTCTTTAAAATCGACCGAATCGACCGAATAATATATCGCACTTACACCCGATAAAGCGTCGCTGGCTTCCATAACAATTTCTGCACTTCCTCGGGTATAGTTCTTCCCTTTGTGAAGCTTTGTTTTTGCATTAGCAAATTTTGCATTGGTTAACGGCGAATGACTATCGGCATACACTTCGAAAACAATATCCTGCTCTGGAAGCACAGTTTTGAGAGTAACTGTATCGACACATGAGGGCGCACGAAAGGTATTATACCCTTCGGCATCGAGATACATCGGGTTCGAATATTTGCTGGTTACTTCACTTTTGAGAAGATAAGTAGGAGCATTTTCGGCTGGCGAAGTAGCTATGCGTAAATATATTGGCAATTCCTTTTGAACATATAATTTCCCCTCGGGCGAGCGGTATGTTTTCTTTTCATGTTTCAGAGGAGCTTGCGCAATAATTTGAATTTGCAACATAGCCATTACAAATACAAACAAAGTAATTTTTACAGATTGTATTTTCATGATTGGCTGTTAGTTATTAATTATTAAACATATTTTTCGAAAGAAAAAGGAATAGATATCATTTCGGCGTATTCGCGCCCCGACTCGAGCATATCTTCGTCGATTTCGAGATACAACCAATGAATTTCAACATCAATACCTTTTTTAAATAACTCTTCGAGTCGATTCATAAGTTCCAATATTATTTTTGAAGATGCCGAATTGAAATATGACATTTTAAAAGTCATAGATACTTTTTGTGTGGGCGATAACGAAAACTTTTCGATCCACTCAAAAATTGAGCCATAAAATAAATGTACATCTTCGGGCAACGAATTCCCTGATATTTCGAAAAACCCATCGGTCGAAAACCTAACACTAGGTGTCGATTGTGTTGGCGAAATTTTTAATGCTTCCATGTTGTTATGATAAATATTTTTTCAAAATCATTAAAAATGTTTTAAGGTTTACCGGTTTTGCTATATAATCGTTGCAACCTACGGCAAATATTTTTTCCTTGTCTTCGGGATCACTTTGTGCAGTCTGTGCAACAATAGGTAAATTCCGATTAAATTGCCTAATGTTTTGAGTGGCCTCTATACCATCCATTACAGGCATACGAATATCCATCAAAACAAGATCTATTTCATGAGCTTTGCAAAAATCGACTGCATCGGCTCCATTCATCACCCTAAAAACTTGAACCTTTGTTGGTTTTAAAGCTTCCGACAACAAAAAATAATTGAGATCCATATCTTCTGCAATAAGCACACGTTTGTCGGGCCACGAATATTCGTCAGTAATGGCTGTCGATATTTTTGTGGGTTTTATTTTGAAACCAATAACCAATTGGTCGTCGATTTGTTCCATGCTTCCTCGCCACTCGTAGCTACTCTGCTGAAGCTTTTCCCTTTGAACAGGCAAAGGTAGTTGATGAATTTCGAGCAATAATTTTCTGAAATTTGCCGAAAAATATTTTTGATTTTTCGGTCCTCCTAACTGATCGTAATACCCATCGGTAAACATATACACCATGTCTCCATTCTCAATGGTAATTTCGTGATTTATAAAGGGCGTTGTTATGTCTCTGTAATAACCAATTGGCATTCGGTCGGCCTCTATGTGAATGAGTTCGTTGTTCCTGATAATATATAAGGGGTTATGCGCTCCGGCATATTGAAGGTGCTTTTGTTCTAAATCGACTATACACAACGAAATATCCATCCCATCTTTCGATTCGTTGCTCTTTCCGGTTTGATGCAACGATGCAATTACATTGTCGCGAAGCTGGTTTAATATTTCGTTGGCGTGAAGTGTACGAATATGCCGGTTTACAGCTATTTTATTGACAATTTCGTTGAGATAGGCCACTCCCAACATACTCATAAATGCTCCAGGAACACCATGTCCTGTACAATCGGCAACGGCAACAATAATTACACCATCTTTCTGTGTAATCCAATAAAAATCGCCACTTACAATATCGCGAGGATTGAACAATATAAAATGCTCGGGAAAATATTTCTCGAATAGGCTAAGCGGAGGCATTACAGCACTTTGAATTCGCTTTGCATAATTTATACTATCAGTAACCTTTCGTTTTTGGGTTTCAGCTATATCGCGTTGCTTTTCAATTTCTTCTTTTTGCTCAACAATTTGTTTATTACTCAATTCGAGCAACTTATATGCCTTTTTGCGCTCTCGCAATTGCCAAACTATAAATATAAAAAAACCAACAACTAAAAGCAAAACCGCACCCATTGAAACAATAAGCCTATTGCGGCTTTGAGCACGTTCGGCTAGTTTGTTGAGTTCGTCTTTTTGTGCTTTTTCGCGGTACAGCGAAAGTTCTCGTTCTTTGTCGCGCAACTCAATTTGTAAACGCATTTCGCTACTCATTTTCAAAATAGTATCTTTTGTACTTTGAATAAGCTTTTCCTTTTGTTCCAACGAGGCTTCTACCTGCTTGGTTCGTGACTCGAATTGCTTAAGCTCCTCTTTCTGTAGTTGCTTGCCAATAGATGCCGACAACTCGAAGTATTCCTTTGCTTTCTGATTATTACCAAGTTTTTCGTAGTTTTCATAAAAAACTGTATAGCAATTCTTTACAGATTTCACATCTCCGTTTTCTTGAAAAATGGTTAATGCTTCTTCAAGTGCTTTATTCGACTCGTCGTATTTCTTCATTGCTTGCAATGTATTAGAAATATTGAACTGATCGGATGCTATGTCGATTCTGCGATTTGACTTATGGTTGATTCTTAAAGATTTCTTAAAATACATGAGCGCTTGTTCAAAATCGTTGAGATCGGAATAAATCATTCCAATGTTGGTACACAATGTTTTTATTGCATTTTGATTACCAATATCTTCATTTGTTTTTATTGCCTGTTGAAAAAAATCTAGCGCTTGCTGTTTTTGATCGTTCTCCCAATATAGATATCCAATTTTTACCTGATATTTAGCAATTTCAGGTTTATTGTTGTCTTGCTTTGCTTTAATTAATAAAAACTCTATTTCATTTGCCGTTTTTTGAAAATCGGTTTGTGCAAATAAAATAGTCGAAAATAAAATAATTATACTTATTATTATAAAGGCAAAACGATTCATGTGTTATATCATTTATTTCTTTCTAATGTAAGTTTAATAAAATTTTCGGAAATTATCAAGTAAAAATGAGACTAGTTCAATTTTTATTATTAGGTATAGGTGTTTAGGTCGCCATTGATATTATTGAATTCAATATATTGATTATTTGAGGGGTGTTTGTTAATTTATTTATTGCAATTGTGGAAGGTCTACGACCTTCAAAACCTCGTAGAGGTTTCATAATTGTAATAAAACAGAGGAGTACCTAAACGCCTATAGCTATTAATTATAATTCGAACTAATTACTATTTTTACTGTTTATTATATCAAACAAATAAAATTGATAGTATGACAACAATTACATTTAAAGGATCTCCGGTACATACAAACGGCACATTACCAGCGGTTGGAAGCAAGGCTCCTGCATTTAAACTTGTTAAAAGCGATTTATCTGATGGTTCACTGACTGATTATGCTGGTAAAAAGGTTATTTTAAACATTTTCCCAAGTATCGACACAGGAGTATGTGCCAAGTCGGTTCGCGATTTCAATGCTGCACTGTCGAAACTAAGCAATACAGTTGTTTTGTGTATTTCGCGCGACCTTCCTTTTGCCCAAAAACGCTTTTGCGGAGCTGAAGGGCTCGACAACGTAATAACTCTTTCGGAATATAAGAATAGCAACTTCTCCGATGCTTATGGTGTGTTGATGACCGATGGTCCATTGGCTGGACTTATTTCGCGTGCCGTAGTTGTAGTAGATGAGAAAGGTACAGTAGTGTATACCGAGCAAGTGCCCGAAATTGCACAAGATCCGAATTTGGAAGCAGCGCTGAAGGCTGTGAAATAAATGTTGCGCCAACCCACTTGATTCTTGACAGGTCTGTCAATTTGGTTAGTTCCAAAATGTCGGTATAGCTTATTCCGGTTGAATCGGAAAGTTTCTGTCTTTCCGATTTACAATGACGCTCTTCTTAACGTATAGTATATCAATATTATACACTGGGCGTCATTTAAATGTTTTTCCTGGGTACCATGGATGCCAACTTGAAATGACTTTATTGTACAGTTTCTCGGTATTGTTTATTCCAATTTTCTCTAACTTTACTGCTGTGTCTATTGCAATACCTTTAAATTCAGCAATTTTATTAGATTTTGGAAGTGTACTATTTAATTCCCGAAGCAAAATGGTCAGATAATCAACAGATAAACATTCAACCTTAGATAGTTCCTCGAACTTGTCCTTTTTTTTGAGTAATTGAATTAATGCTTTTATATTTTTGATTCCAATACTTTTGAAGAAACTCAGTAAAAGGACAACAATTTGAATAATAAACAACTATGCCTTTTTCATCTACACATTCTCCACTTTTGACAGAATCTTTAAAAATCGGGCTTTTTGCATTGGGGTTCAACTTTTTCGCTATTAAACAAAATCCGGAGGGCAGTTTTTCGCATGTTTCGAAACCTTGTTTTAACAACCATTTTGTATCGCTCATAAAGTGAAATTTATTTGTCCCTACAACAGTTACCAACCCATCTTTTCCTTGAGAAATGGCATCTTCGATAGCAAGTTTTAACAATTCTTTTCCATATCCTTGTTCCTTATATTGACCAGAAACCCAAAAGCAATTCACTAATAAATAGTTCGGAGCATCAACAGGACTCCATCCTGTCTCGGCAGGTCCATACTCAATAAAAACTTTTGCCCGGGCATCAATTCGGAGAAAAACATAACCATTGTCAAATTCTCTTTTTAGCCAGTCTTTCTTTAGTTGATAACTGTCATTACATTTTTTGTCTGAAAACGCGCAACAGATATGCTCTTTGTCGATATTTGATTTATTTAGTGTTATAATTTTTTCCATTTACTTTTTGATTAAATCAGAAGTTTAAAAATAATTCAAAACACAGAGACACTAAGACACAGAGCAATAATTTTCAAAAAAATCTCTGTGTTTCTGTGGCTCTGTGTTCGTTATTTACGATTAAGACATCGCCCTAAATTATTAAATTGGTTTTACCGGAACACAAATGTCAACGATAAATTTTCCGTCTTTAGGTTCCTCGGGGTACATTTCAAAACAAGGATTGTCGTCGGGTTGGTAGCCGCTTGAAGGAAACCATTGACCATACACCCAGCCCCATGCTTGTTGAAAATCCTGAGCAGTAAGTTCAAAACGAGCTATCACATACTTGGCTGCCTCAATTTCCATTTTCCCTACATCACCCTCAACTTTGGTGTCGGCAGGTACCGTAATGCAAACACTCATTCTCAATTTGTCTTCGATGGTTACATTCGGGTCGTCGTGGTAAATAATTAATGATTTGAAGTCTTTGCCACCTATTAACCCTCGTGGTCCCGCCCATGAAAACAATCTATTCCAAATACTCTCGAATAGTTTACCATTGCCTTTGTATGGGCCAATGTGCCTAATGTAGGCTACTGTCATTTTTGGAAGCTCTTTGACTTCCACACTTTTGTTTAATTTCATATTTGTCCTCCATTTAATTGTTTTTAATACAGGACAAAAATACTGAGTAGGTTTCTCAATGCTTTGACGACTATTGCTATCTTGTTGACTTAAATTGCTATTATTCGATTTTTTAGTTCTATATTGTGTAGCAGATACTTGAAAATAGTTCTTGAAATTTCTTGAAAATATCGAAATGTCAGTAAATCCACATTTGTGGGCTATTTCAGAGATACTCTCTTTTTTATTAGTTGCAATTAACGATGCCGCTCTTTCTATCCTAACTCTTAGAATAAACTGAAAAGGCGTTTCACCAACAATAGAATGAAACAATCTGTTAAAATGAAATTTGGAAAAATTGGCCACTTCTGCCAATTCCCCTAATGTCATTGATTTTTCTATATTTGATTCAATGTAATCAAATGTTTTATTGATTCGGGATATGTATTCAGTATGTACTTCTTTTTTCTCAATCATATTTGCTTATATTGTTTATTTATTGTATTATACAATACAAACAGCCCGCGTACGAAGATATGAGTATTGACTAACTTTGGCGCTAAATTCATATCACACTCTCTGGAAACTACCTACGTTAAGAGGTGTTGAATAACTTGCTAATTTAACTATTGATATGACCTGCTATTGCCTACTTGCATTTTTTCATTCCTTTAATTCATAATTTGTACTTCTTCCTCCTGCTGCTTCTTTTCGTAGAATATTTTTGTCTATCAAATCATTAATATCTCTTATTGCAGTATCTTTTGAACATTTTGCAATCTTTGCCCACTTTGATGATGTAAGTTTTCCATCAAAACCATCTAATAATTTATTTATCAGTTTATTTTGTCTTTCATTTATCAATATTTTAGAATGTTTAGTCCAAAAGTCTGCTTTAAATAAAACTTTAAGTAATGTAGAATCAGTTGATTTTAAAGAATTAATCAGACAGTTCAAAAACCACTTAATCCATTCTGTTATATCAAGGTTCCCTTTTTGTGTCTTTTCAAGCATCTCATAATATTGCTTTCTTTCAATTCTGATTTGTGCAGACATACTATAAAAACGCTGATTACTTTTGTCCGATTGTGCCAATAACATATCTGTCAGCGCTCTGGTTATTCTGCCATTTCCATCTTCAAATGGATGAATGGTAACGAACCACAAGTGGGCAATTGCTGCTTTTATTACTAATTCAATTTTTAAATTATTATTAAACCAATCTAAAAATTGATTCATCTCTTTTTCAACTAAAATTGAATCTGGAGCTTGAAAATGTACCTTCTCCTTTCCTAAAGCACCTGATACAACTTGCATTGGTCCAGTTGTATCTTTTCGCCAGTCACCAACTGTAATTTTGTACATTCCGCTTCTTCCTGTTGGGAATAATGCAGCATGCCAATCGAATAGTCTTTCGGCTGTTAGTGGTTTAAAGCAATTTTGAGTTGCATCCAACATCATTTCGACTACGCCATCAACATTTCTGTCCGACTCCACTGAGCCAGCAATTTCCATTCCCAATCTACGAGCAATTGAAGAACGAACCTGGTCAGGATTTAAATATTCTCCTTCTATTTCAGACGATTTTAATACATCGAGTGTTAAAGTATCAAGTAAGGCTTCATTCCTAAGGTCGAATCCTAAAGATTCCATTTTTCCAATGAGCCTTCCTTGCAAATTTCTCGCTTCACTCAACAAATTAACTATTTCATCGTTTTTCCATGTGAAAATTGGCCAATTGTCATTTTGATATATAAAAATCGACATTCGTTGCATATTTTACAACAAATATAGGTTTTATTCACCGCATTTTAAAATTAATCGTTGCATTTTTTGCGTTGTAAGAAAAATTATTCGTTGCACTGTCGCTTTATTATGCTTACAATCAACCAACTATAAATTACTTCCTATAAAGCTCCAGCAATTGTCTGGATGCTTCATAGCTCGACAAAGTACGATTGTGTAGTTGTTTTTCGATTGCAGGTATGGCTTGACTTATTTGGTCTTGATGATAGAAATCGTTTAACAAACTTTCATTGATCGATTCGTACATCCAGTATTTTGCTTGTTGTGCCCGGCGCGTATCGAGATAGTTGATTGCTTTGGTTTCGTTGAGATAATCGGCCATGGTGTCCCATATAGCAGGGATTCCAATATTGTTGTGTGCCGAACAAGTTAGCACCTTGGGAACCCAGCCCGATTCTGTTTTTGGAAAAAGATGCAAAGCATTCTGATATTGAACCCTTGCTTGGTTTGCCTTGTCGACATTCGTTCCATCGGCTTTGGTAATCACCATTGTATCGGCCATTTCCATAATGCCACGCTTTATGCCTTGCAATTCGTCGCCAGCACCGGCAAGCATGAGCAAAAGAAAAAAATCGGTCATCGAATGTACAACGGTTTCGGACTGCCCCACTCCTACTGTTTCGACAAAAACAGTATCGAAACCAGCAGCCTCGCAAAGTATAATGGTTTCGCGGGTTTTACGTGCAACCCCTCCCAACGATCCTGCCGATGGCGATGGGCGAATAAACGCATCGGGATTGACCGACAACTGCTCCATACGGGTTTTATCGCCCAAAATACTGCCTTTAGACTTTTCGCTACTGGGGTCAATCGCCAATACGCATACTTTACGACCAATCGAGGTTAAATGCATTCCAAAAGATTCGATAAACGAGCTTTTCCCAACCCCAGGAACGCCTGTAATGCCAATTCGAAAAGACTTTCCGGAATGCGGCATACATTTCTCGACTATTTCGCGGGCTATTGCCTGATGGTCGGCACGTGAACTCTCGACCAATGTAATAGCCTGACTCAATAAAGTGCGATTGCCATCGAGAATACCGGCAATATATTCACTTGCTGGCTTGTTTCGCTTAATCTTGTTACGAAAATGCGCAACAGAATGCACGTTGACTGTAGGTGGCTGTACGACACCTTCGTTGATAGTCAACGCGCTGTCGAGATCGGGAGTAACGTGTTCGGGGCGCTTTTTCATAATTCGTGGATCGTGTGCTGTGAACCGTGAACCGTGGACCGTGGACCGTAAACAACAGACCTCTATTATGATCTACGGTTCACGAAACACGGTTCACTGTCCACGGACGACGTTTATAACAATTTCTTTATCTCTTCAATCATCTTACCTGCCAAAGCATTGGCTTTTTCGGCTGTTTGGCTTTCGGCATAAATTCGAATTATAGGTTCGGTGTTAGACTTACGCAAGTGTACCCATTCGCGCGATTGTTCGAAATCGATCTTTACGCCATCGATATCGTTAATTTTTTCTGTTTTGAAAACATCTTTGATGGTCAACAATATGTTGTCGACATCGATTCCGGGCAGTAGTTCAATTTTATTTTTCGAAATCGAATAAGCCGGATAAGTAGCGCGCAATTCGGAACATTTTTTGCCGCTACGAGCCAATTGGGTAAGAAATAAAGCAATACCCACCAAAGCATCGCGACCATAATGAAGCTCAGGGTAAATGATACCACCATTGCCCTCACCACCAATCACGGCTGTGGTATTTTTCATGGCTGTAACAACATTGACTTCTCCAACAGCAGCAGCTGTATATTTCCCTTTATGCGACTCGGTTACATCGCGAAGTGCACGTGTCGACGATAGATTAGAAACTGTATTGCCGGGTGTTCTCGAAAGTATATAATCTGCAACAGCAACCAATGTATACTCTTCGCCAAACATGCTTCCATCTTCGTTAACAATAGCAAGGCGATCGACATCGGGATCGACCACAAATCCTAAACTGGCCTGGTTTTCGACTACCACCTTCGAAATTTCAGTTAAATGCTCAGGAAGAGGTTCTGGATTATGTGGGAATTGTCCGTTTGGTGTACAATACAGCTCAATAACTTCTGAAACACCTAGTTTTTTAAGTAATGCAGGCAATATTTTTCCTCCTACCGAGTTTACACAGTCTATAGCAATTTTAAAGTCTGCCTTTTTGATGGCTGCTACATCGACCAACGAAAGTTTAAGTATTTGCTCAATATGATACTCGTCAAAATCTTTATATTCGATATTTCCTAAATCGTCTACTTCGGCAAACACGAATTCATCTTTTTCGGCATATTGCAATATTTTCTTTCCCTCCGCATCGTTAATAAACTCGCCTTTGTTGTTGAGAAGCTTCAAAGCGTTCCATTGTTTTGGGTTGTGACTGGCAGTAAGAATAATACCACCATCGGCGCCCGAGGCTGTAACCGCCATCTCAACAGTAGGTGTGGTAGCCAATCCAGAATCTATAATATCGAAACCAAGCCCCATTAAAGTGCCTGAAACTAACTGGCTAACCATAGGCCCCGATATACGCGCATCACGACCAAGTACTACTTTACATTTCTTGCCAGGATGCTGTTTTTTTAACCAAGTGCCATAAGCAGCAGTAAATTTTACAACATCGACAGGGCTCAAACCATCGCCGTGTTTGCCTCCTATTGTTCCTCGTATTCCTGAAATTGATTTGATTAAGGTCATATCCAAAATTTTCCGCTAAAATAATGTATTTTTGCAGCAAATTTTCAAAACAGATAACATGGAACGAAGAAATTCGCAAAAAAAAAATGACAGAGACCGAAAACCTTCTGATAAGAAGACTTTCAGGGGCAGACCCGACAAGAATGAGAAAACGTTTCGTGGCAAAAAAGAGGAACCAACTTTCAAAAAGAAAACATATAAGAAGACCGATTCTACTCATAGAACCGATGATTCTGGTGTAGTTAAAAAAACTTTTAAAAGAACCATTCCAGGCAACACGGGGCCTAAAAGTTCTTTTGAAAAATCGGAACCAAGAAAGATTTCGCGTTCAAGAACAAACGATGGAAGCATACGTCTGAACAAATATATAGCATCGACTGGCGCCTCTAGCCGTCGCGAAGCCGACGAAATGATTGTTGCCGGACTTATTCAAATAAATGGCGAGGTTGTTGCTGAACTGGGCTCAAAAGTTATGCCCGGCGACGATGTGCGCATCAATGGCGAACGATTGAAGAAGGAAAAGATGGTGTACGTCCTGCTCAATAAGCCTAAAGACTATGTAACTACTGCTAAAGACCCATTTGCCAAACAAACGGTGTTAGACTTGGTAAAAGATGCTTGTCGCGAAAGGATTTACCCTGTTGGTCGCCTCGACCGAAACACTACCGGCGTGCTGTTGCTTACCAACGATGGCGATCTTACACGTAAACTCACACATCCATCGTTCAATAAAAAGAAAATTTACCATGTTTTTCTCGACAAAAATGTGAAACACGAAGATTTGATTAAAATTTCGGAAGGTTTTGACTTGGAAGATGGTTTTATTAAGGCCGATGAGGTGCATTATGTCGACCCTGTTGAAAAAAATCAGGTAGGTATCGAAATTCATTCGGGCCGAAACCACATAGTGCGTCGTATATTCGAACACCTCGGGTATAAAGTCGAAAAACTCGACCGAGTATATTTTGCCGGACTAACCAAAAAAGGTCTTCAACGTGGACATTGGCGCATACTTACCGATCAGGAGATTGGGGTTTTGAAAATGGGGAATTACGAATAATGACTAATGACAAATTACCAATGACAAATGAAAATATAAATTCGGAAAACGGTCAACAGATTCCAGATTCAGGAAAAGTCCACAAAGCGGGTTTTGTAAATATATTGGGTCGACCCAATGTAGGGAAATCGACACTTATGAATGCCTTGGTGGGCGAAAAATTGTCGGCAACCACTCATAAAGCACAAACAACACGTCACAGGATTTTAGGCATATTGAGCGACGAAGATTACCAAATTGTATTTTCCGATACACCAGGTATTATAAAACCTGCATATAAGCTCCAAGAATCGATGATGAATTTTGTTGAAGGCGCACTCGAAGATGCCGATGTGTTTCTGTTGGTAACAGAGCCTGCCGACCGAAATCCGCTACCCGACAAGATTGTAGATAATATTAATAAATCGGGAGCTCCGGTAATACTGGCAATTAACAAAGTCGACAAATCGGACATTGATCAAATAAACGATGCGTCGGCACATTGGCTTGGAGTATTTCCAAATGCCCGCACCATTGGTCTTTCGGCATTAGAAAAATTTAACCTCGACAATCTTAAAAGGGCTATCATTGAAGTTTTGCCCGAAAATCCTCCATTTTTCCCAAAAGACGAGCTTTCGGACAGAAACGTGCGTTTTTTCGTAACCGAAATGATTCGGGAAAAAATACTTATCCATTATAAAAAAGAAATTCCATACGCTGTCGAGATTGTTGTAGACACTTATCAGGAAGGGCCTGAATTGGATCGTATGTCGGTATTGATCTATGTCGAACGCGAATCGCAAAAAGGTATTATCATAGGGCCCAATGGTTCAGCACTTAAACGAATAGCAACAGCAGCCCGACACGATATTGAGAAATTCATAGGCAAAAAGGTGTTTATGGAAATACTTGTAAAAGTCAAAAAAGATTGGCGCGACAACGAGAGCATGTTGAAGCAGTTTGGATACGAAAGCTAAAAAACAATGAACAAATATGCAAATGTGAAAATGTGCAAATTAATTTTTGAAATTTCCACATTTTCACATTTGTAATTTTCACATTAAATTATTTTTTATGAGCAACATAGTAGCAATAGTAGGAAGACCGAATGTAGGAAAGTCTACATTGTTTAATCGTTTGGTAGGCAGTCGCGAGGCAATAGTTGACGAAACAAGTGGTACAACCCGCGATCGACATCAAGGCAAAGCCGAATGGTGCGGACAAGAATTTAATGTTGTCGATACCGGAGGCTACGTGTCTAACTCCGACGATGTGTTCGAAAGCGAGATTAATAAACAAGTAATGCTAGCAATTGACGAAGCCGATGTTATCGTTTTTCTGGTCGATGTAACTACAGGTATTACAACTTTCGATGCCTCGGTTGCCGACATACTTCGAAAAACAAAAAAGAAAGTAATAACCGTTGTGAACAAAGTCGATAATTACGAACGAATTAACGATTCTTATGACTTTCACAAATTGGGATTGGGCGAGTTGTTTTGCATATCGTCGATGAGTGGCAGCGGTACCGGCGATTTGCTCGATGCCATTGCTCTACAACTCAACAAAAGTGAAATAACTGAAGTTGAAGATTTGCCCAAACTTGCTATTGTAGGCCGACCCAACGTTGGAAAATCATCGCTTTTGAATGCTCTGATAGGCGAAGAACGCAATATAGTAACCCCCATTGCCGGAACCACCCGCGATTCGGTATACACACGTTACAATAAATTTAACCACGATTTTTATCTGATCGATACAGCCGGTTTGCGCAAAAAAGGCCGCACCATGGACAATATTGAGTTTTACTCTGTAATGCGTTCGATCAAAACCATTGAGCAAGCAGATATTTGCCTGCTAATAATCGATGCTACACGTGGCATTGAAGCGCAAGATATGAGCATTCTCAATCTTGCCAAGAAAAACAAAAAAGGAATTGTAATTTTGGTCAACAAATGGGATCTTATTGAAAAAGAAACAAATACACTAAAAGAATTTACTAAGATCATAGAAGAAAGAATAGCACCGTTTAACGATGTGCCCATCGTATTTATCTCGGCTGTTACTAAGCAACGCATCCACGATGTGCTCGATGTATCGCTCGAAGTATACGAAAACCGCAAACGACGCATATCGACTTCGAAACTCAACCAGGTAATGCTCGAAGCCATTCAAGCCTACACACCTCCAGCAGTCAAAGGTCATCATGTTAAAATAAAATACGTTACTCAGCTACCAACACCGGCACCATCGTTTGTGTTTTTCTGCAACCTGCCAGAAATGGTCAAAGAACCTTACAAACGCTACTTAGAAAACCAATTACGCCAAAACTTCAACTTTAGAGGCGTGCCTATACAGATTTATATGAGGGAGAAATAGAGGAAAGGCATAGTTGGCAACATTGAATGCCTTTGATTTTGAAATTCTTGTTTTTTAACTTAATTTTGATTTCTAAAATTTTTGTGTATGACAAATGTTGAATTAAAGACAAATTTTCATAAATTGATAGATTCTATTAATAATGAAAATCTGTTGTTTAAATTTTACGAAATTATTTCAAAGACGAGTGAATCAAAAGACGGGACATTATGGTCACGACTAAACAACGAAGAACTACAGGAATTACTTTTAATTGAGCAAGAAAGTCGAGATGACAAAAATTTAATAGCTCATTCAAATATGATTACCAAACACAAAAAATGGCTCTAGATATATTCTGGTCAAAAAAAGCTGAAAAGCGATTTGATTCAATAATATCGTATTTAGAAGTCGAATGGGGAACAAATACGACTAAGCTCTTTGTTAAAAAAGTATATGATTTCCTCGATCTTCTATCAGAATTTCCTGAGATCGGCACAATTGAAAATAAAGAATTAAACATAAGAGGATTTGTAATTGTAAAGCAATTGACACTTTTTTATCAAATTAGAGAAGATAGAATCATTCTACTAAATTTTTACGACAATAGACAGAGACCAAAAAAGCAACGATTTTGATAGAGTGATACATAACTAAATATATACCAGTACCCTAATGCCATACACCTGAACTTAGCCAATTCTTAATATTTTTCTGACCTTTTTCAAAATTTCGCATCCAAAATTTTCACATTATTAAATAAATCCTATATTTACGCTTCATTTTTCAAAATTTGAAATTTCGATTTGATGGAGCGTTTTATCAAAAAAAAAGCTGTCGATTGCAGCAATATAGAGGAGATACGTGAGCAAATTGATTTAATCGACAACAAAATTATTGAAGCAATAGCTTTGCGTTTTGAATTTGTTAAAGAGGTTGTAAAGTACAAAAAGCCCAATGCCGACAGCATCAAAGCCTTGGACAGATACAATCTGGTAATTGCCAAACGCAGGGAATGGGCGCAAGAAAAAGGCCTCGATGCCGATGTAATTGAAAAAGTATACAAAACCCTGATAGATTACTTTATCGCTCAGGAAATGAAAATAATTACGAATGACAAATGACTAATTACTAATGAAATAAATCCTATTCATTAGTTTTTTAAAATTAGTCATTAGTAATTTGTAAATAGTAATTAATTAGTCATTAGTAATTTGTAATTAGTAATAAATTCTATGTTTAGACCAGAAATTAAAGTATTAGACTGTACAGTTCGCGATGGCGGTTTGATGAACGAATGGAAATTTGAAGACGATTTCGTAAAAGCCGTCTACAATGCCTGTGTTGCTGCAGGTGTCGATTATATGGAAATTGGCTATAAAAGTAGCGAAAAGTCATACTCACGTATCGAAAACGGCGCATGGAAATTTTGCGACGAAAAAGATCTTCGTAAGATTGTTGGCGACAACCAAACCGGCATGAAGCTCTCGGCAATGGCAGATATTGGCCGCATCGATTTTATCGATATACCTCAAAAGAAAGACAGTGTGCTCGACATGATTCGTGTGGCTGCTTATGCTCACCAAATGGACAAAGCTATAGAACTTGCTCATCACTGTATCGACAAGGGTTACGAAACTACAATCAACCTTATGGCAGTATCAACCGTTATGGAGCGCGACCTCGACGAAGCCCTCAACGATGTTGCAAAATCGCGTGTACCAATCTTTTACCTGGTCGATTCGTTTGGAAGCATGTATTGCGAACAGATTGAATCGCTCATGAAAAAATATACACAAGCCTTGCCAAACAAAACAATCGGTATTCACACACACAACAACATGCAGTTGGCATTTTCCAACACCATAACTGCAATAATACACAACTGCAACATGCTCGATTCTACATTGCTTGGAGTTGGACGTGGAGCTGGCAATTGCCATACAGAGCTTTTGATGGCATTCCTCAAAAATCCAAAATACAAACTCAGCCCATTGTTTGAAGTTATTCAAAACAAACTTTTACCTTTACAAAAAGAAATTACCTGGGGCTATCACATTCCTTACTTGATTTCGGGTTTTATGAACGAACACCCACGTGAAGCCATGGAATGGATGGACTCTGAACAACGCGACGATTTTGTTACTTTCTACAAGAAAACAACCGACAAAACTGTTTTAGAATAATAAAAGAATATTTAGTATGACACAAAGGCTTTATATTATCGAACTATCAAAATATATGAGCCTTTATGTTTGATTTATCTCAAGATAACACCATGCGTATTGCAGTTATCGGGGCGGGTCCAGCAGGCATCACAGCCGCATACCAACTCTCGAAAAAAATTACTAAACATAATATTACAAAACTCAATTTGTACGAAGCAGGCTCCGATGTTGGCGGCCTGTCGCGTTCTATCGAGCTTTGGAATCAAACGGTAGACCTTGGGCCTCACCGATTCTTTAGCGACGACAAACGAATCAACGAACTTTGGCTCGAGGTAGTTGGTAACGACTTCGATATGGTCAATCGACAAACTCGTATTTTTTACAAAAAACGTTTTTTTGACTACCCGCTGAAAGCTACCAACGCGCTTAAAAACATGGGGCTAATCGAAGCTGGACTGTGCATTCTGAGCTATTTAAAAGAAAAAATAGTTCCAACAAAAAAAGAAGACACATTCGAATGGTGGGTTACCAATCGATTTGGCAAACGCCTGTACCGTATGTTTTTCAAAACATACAGCGAAAAATTATGGGGCATCAAATGCACCGAGCTCGATTCGGACTTTGCAGCCCAACGCATCAAAAAATTTTCGATGGGCGAGGCCATTAAATCTGCTCTCTTTGGCAATAGCGGCAAACACAAAACTTTGGTCGATATATTTGCTTATCCAAACAAAGGAACCGGTTCGGTTTACATGCGTATGAAAAACATGATCGAACAAAATGGCGGAACCGTAATGCTCAACACTCCTGTAAAAAGAATACTGACAAAAAATGAACGTGCTTATGCTCTTGAGTTAGAAAATGGCAAGATAGAAGAATATGACTACATAATTTCTACAATGCCCATTTCGCTTATGGTCACACGCTTACCCGATGTGCCACAAAGCATTGTCGAGCAAGCTCAAAAACTCAAATTTCGCAATACTATACTTGTATTTCTAAAAGTCGAAAGCGAAAATCTCTTTACCGACCAATGGTTGTATGTACACTCTGCAGGCATAGAAATGGGGCGCATTACCAATTTTCGTAACTGGTTGCCAACGCTCTATGGCAACGAAAAAAACACAATTCTTTGTGTTGAATATTGGGCTAACCTCGAAGATCAACTCTGGAAAGACAACGATACAACGCTAATCGAAATGGCTAAAAAAGAAGTTGTTTTGTCGGGACTTAACAATGGAGCTGAAATTACAGAGGGGCATGTATACAGGCTTCCTCGTTGCTACCCGGTATACTTTAGCGGATACAAGCAAACCATGAAACCCATTGAGGAATATCTCGATTCTGTTGACGGACTTAGTGTAATAGGTCGATACGGATCATACAAATACAACAACCAAGATCATAGCATTTTGATGGGAATAATGGCTGCCGAAAACATTCTCGATAGCAAAAATCATAATCTTTGGGAAATAAACACCGATTACGAAAGTTATCAGGAATCGTCGGTTATAACTAAAACCGGCTTACAAAAGAAATAAATGTGGAAAAAGAAATATTATACCAACACCTGAGTCCTGAACTTCGGACAATTGCCGAAAAGGTTTTTAACCAAACCCGTTTGAGTATCGACGATGCCATTGTGCTTTACGAGAAAGGCAGTTTAAGCTTTTTGGGAATATTGGCCGATTATATAAACACCCAAAAAAACGGCTCGAACGTCTATTTCAATCGCAACTTTCATATTGAACCGACCAACATCTGTATCTACAAATGTAAATTTTGTGCTTACTCGCGCAAAAAAGGAGAAGCCGACAGTTGGGAATATACCATCGACGATATTGCCGAAAAAGTGAGTGCTTATAAAGATCGGGCTGTTACCGAAGTTCATATTGTTGGGGGCGTACACCCCGATAGAGATATTCATTTCTATGGCAAAATGATTGAACGCATAAAAGCGATTTTGCCAAACATACATATCAAAGCCTTTACAGCGGTTGAGCTCGATTATATGTTCAAAAAATCGGATCTATCGTATAGCGAGGGTTTCGAAGTGCTAAAAAAATACGGCTTAAACTCGATACCCGGAGGAGGAGCCGAAATATTTGATACTGAAATTCGCACTCAACTCTGCCACGAAAAGTCGACCGGCGAAAAATGGCTCTCGATACACCAAAAAGCCCACGAATGCGGATTGCAATCGAATGCTACCATGCTTTATGGTCATATAGAGACATTTAGACATAGGGCCGAGCACATGGACAAACTTCGCAACTTGCAAGATAGTACTAAGGGCTTCAATGCTTTTATTCCGCTGAAATTTCGAAAAAATAATAATTTCCTTTCGCACCTCGACGAAACTACCATACTCGAAGACCTCAGAAATTACGCAGTGTGTCGCTTGTTTCTCGACAATTTTCAGCATCTAAAGGCATACTGGCCCATGATTGGGAAAGATGTGGCTCAAATAGCACTTTCCTTTGGTGTCGACGATATAGATGGCACTATCGACGACAGTACCAAAATATATACTATGGCAGGAGTCAAACAAAACAATGCTTTGAGCATCGAACAACTAGTTGCGATGGTAAAACAATCAAATAAAATACCAATTGAACGAGACACACTCTATAATGTCGTAAAAGTGTATTAATTTTACACTAAAATATTTCACAAAATGTTTAGCAAGACCTTTTACAATAAGATAAAAAACCACAAATACATGCCAGGCAAAGAATGGCGCCAAACATTGAAATACACTATCCTTTTTACTTTTGGCTTGCTCGTTGCAGTTGGTTTATATTTACGTATTTACACCAAACACAGCAATACCATTGCTGTTCCCGACTTCAAGGGCCTTAATTTAGAAAAAGCAACAAAAATAATTGAAGATAATGACCTAAGACAAATAGTTATAGATTCGGTATATACCAATGCTTTTGAACCCGGTGTAATAGTCGACCAGGATCCCAAACCTGGTTCTCAGGTCAAAACCAACCGACGTATATTCTTTTACATCAATGCCTTTAACCCCGAAATGGTTACAATGCCCAATGCATTAGGTGTTTCGTTACGTCAGGCTCAGGCAATTATTGAATCGAATGGTCTTTTGGTAGGAAACATACGGTATGTACCCGACATTGCAACCAACAATGTACTTCAACAGCGCTTCAAAGGTCGCGACATTAAACCCGGGAAACCCATTGTTAAAAATTCCAAAATAGACCTCGTACTTGGCAAGGCAGCCGATAGCGAATATACCAAGGTTCCCAATTTGATTGGAGAGAAAATAAATATTGCAAAAAAAATCATTACCGAATCATATTTAAACACCGGTTCCGTTATTTATGATGGATCATTTACGACCAAAGCCGATTCGATAAACGCTATTGTTTGGAAACAAAAACCCGCTACATCGGGAACTCCTATTAGTATGGGTGCATTTGTCGACATTTGGGTAAGTATCGATCCTTCCAAAATAGTTGTAAAAGGTAATGGCGATGAAAAATAACTTTGTAATAATTGTAGTTTTTTCTTTTTTAAGCATACTTCTGGCAAATTCGCAGGAAATACTTATTCCGGCAACGTATAGCACCTCCGAAATGGCGCCAAACCCTTATAATTCTAGCAAACAAAAAAGCAACAATTATAAACCAAAGAGCACACACATCAAATCGTTACCATTTATCGACGATTTTTCAAACAATTCGCCATTTCCCGACACTACATGGTGGAACAATGGCTTAGCTTATATAAACAGCTCATATTGCATAAACCAACCCAGCATAGGAGTGGCTACTCTCGATGCCCTTAACGACCAAGGTCGACTTTACGTCAATGCCTCTAAACCTTATTTTTATGCCGATTCACTCGTTTCAAAATACATCGATTTATCGAACAAAGACTCTTTGTTCTTAAGCTTTTACTACCAAACCGGGGGCTATGGCGACCCGGCCGAAGACAACGACTCATTGTTACTGCAATTTTGGAACGACAGAGACTCGGTGTTTAAAACAGTATGGTCTGCTCCCGATCGACCAGACTCTGTTTTTAAAATGAAAATGATTCCTATTACAGACACTTCATATCTAACCAAAAATTTTAGGTTTCAATTCAAAATATTGTCAAGTATTTATGATAGTAAAGAAGTTGCCGGAAAAGCCTCGAACGGCGACATCTGGAATATCGATTATGTATATCTCGACAAATCGCGAACAGCCAATGATACAATTATGAACGATGTAGCTATTCAAGAACCCTTACGCTCTCGTCTCAAAGATTATGAACGAATGCCCTGGTCGCACTATTTATTGGCAATTGCACAAACTATACAAACACAAAAAATTATTAATCTAACAGTGCGAAACAACTCCAATAATACTATAGAAGTTTCAAGAAATTTTCTAGTAACTGAAAAAGCATCTGAATTTACCTTTCCCGAATCTGACACTATATATAGCAAGATTTTGGAACCATACTCAACCCATAAAGTTTCAACATACATAAATGAACCTAGAAACATTAACAATTACTATTCCTATAAAAATATTACATTTCAATTAAAAGCCTTTTTGTACCATAATTACGATTCAATAGCAAAAAACGACACAACAACTTACGATCAGGTATTCGAAGATTACTATGCATACGACGATGGTTCGGCAGAATATGGATACGGCATATCGGGCAATGGCGCCGACAAAGCTAAAGTTGCTTGTCGTTTTGTAATGCAAAAAGAAGACACATTGCAGGCTGTAGATATATTCTTTAATCAAAAGGTTCAGCTGTCGGAGCAACGAATCGCTTTAACCGTATGGAACAGCATCAACGGACTTCCTGACTCCGAAATACTTAAAGTCGACAGTCTATTACTTAGCAACGTAGATGGTATAAACAATTTCTACAGATTTTTTATCAACCCCAAAAAACTCATGCCCAAAGAGTTTTTTATTGGATGGACTCAAGATAAAAATGAATTTCTAAACATTGGTTTCGATGTAAACAGGCATGCAGGCAATACTTTCTATCTAACTGGCGAAAACTGGCAAGCATCGAAACTGAGAGGTGTCGTTATGATCAGACCTGTAGTTGGCTCTCATAACGATCTGGTTTCGTCGATCGAACAAAAAAACTCATCTCCTAAAATGAAAATTGTGCCTAATCCTTTTCGGGATCATATCAGTGTTTCGAGCATCATTCCAATACAAAACAGTTATTTTATAGAACTCTACGACATTTCGGGTAAATTAGTAAAACGCGAATTGCTAGATAGCCATAAAAGAACAATACAAACAACAGATTTGAAAAACGGATTCTATATTTACAAGATTATTGGTCGACAAGGAGTTTTGAGCACCGGTAAACTGATAAAACAATAAGCTAATGAGTAAAAAATTCTTTGGACACCCGATAGGACTTAGTACTTTGTTCGCTACAGAACTCTGGGAGCGCTTTAGCTACTATGGAATGCGGGCATTGTTGGTTTTGTATCTTACAGCCAATTTGCTTAACGGAGGATTTGGATTAAGTGAAGTAGAAGCTTTGAAAATATATGGTATTTTTACTGGTCTTGTTTATCTAACCCCTATGCTTGGTGGAATTTTGGCAGATAAATACTGGGGGCACCGATTTACCGTGTATACAGGAGCTTTAATAATTGCTATTGGTCAATTTACTTTAGCTGCAAGCTCGTTGACCGACCCTACAAATATTGAAACTCGTTTATTTTTGCTTTACACAGGTTTAGGGACATTAATACTGGGCAATGGTCTTTTTAAACCTAATATCTCAACAATGGTTGGTGCATTATACGATTCAGGCGATGCACGACGCGACGGAGGTTTTACCATTTTTTACATGGGTATCAATGCCGGAGCTTTTTTTGCTCCTTTAATTGCCGGATCGCTTGGCGAAACAGCCGGTTGGCATTGGGGCTTCTTTGCCGCAGGGATAGGTATGATTATTAGTACACTTTGGCTTTGGTCTCGTCACAAAACTTTAGGAAATATTGGATTACCAAAGAACCTTGATTCTTCTTCTTTAACACTTCCCTTAAAGTATTCAATACAAATTGTTTTATACACAATTATAGGTACATTAATGGTTTGGGCTATAATTTGGGCTATTACTAATATTGATAAATCGATTGTCAATATTACTGTTGTTTTAAGTGTTTTAGCCTTATTTTCTTATGTTATCTATACTATCGTATCAAATACTCGTTCTCGTGATGAATGGAGCCGCATTGGAGTTATTTTTATTCTTGCATTTTTTAGCCTTTCTTTTTGGATTGGTTTTGAACAAGCTGGAGGTACATTTAATATTTTTGCTCGTGACAATACCAACAGAATAGTAAGTGTTAGTCTGTTTGATTCTATTGCCGGTTTTTTGACAATTTGCTGCCTCACTATTGCTTTTTTTAATTACAATAGGTTTAAAACAAAATACCGACCTTGGCTGATAAGTACCTTTATAATAATTGTTTCTTACATTAGTATTCGGTTTTTTTTTCTAAATAATAAAGTTGTTGAACTACCTTCTTCGATATTTCAATCTATAAACCCATTGGCTATATTTATAATTGGACCATTATTCTCTTACATGTGGGTATGGCTCGATCGAAACAAATTGAATCCAGGCATACCTTACAAGTTTGCAATAGGACTTGTTTTTCTTAGCTTAGGTTTTTGGGTAATGGTATGGGCAAACAAAATTGCGGGCAATGGAATGCTTATAAGCCCATTATGGCTATTGGCGGTGTATATGCTTCACACTCTTGGTGAACTTTGCTTGTCGCCAATTGGTTTGTCGATGATTACTAAATTGTCGCCTACAAAAATCGTGTCGGTAATGATGGGGGTTTGGTTCGCGTCATCGGCTATTGGCAACTATCTTGCTGCTGTTATCAAATCAATGATATCTGGTTACAATATCGATGTTTTTACATTTATTGCCATTGAAACACTTGTTATTGCACTACTGGCATTTGCAATTGCACCCAAACTTACAAAAATGATGAAAGGAGTTAAATAATTATGAACCATTTTTCGTCTAATCTGAAATACCTGCGTCGCCAACACGACATGACCCAGGAAGACCTAGCCAATGCTCTAAATATAAAGCGGCCTGTTATTGGCTCGTACGAGGAACAGCGTGCCGAACCTGGCATTGACTTACTTAAGAAAATTTCCCGACTATTCGATATAACTGTCGACGACCTTTTCAACATCAACCTGTCGAATGGCGCTTTACCAAAAGATTCTCAAAAAGAAGCACCAAAAATACTAAGCATTGTAACCGATGCTAAAAACAAAGAACTTATAACCCTTGTTCCCGTCAAAGCCTCGGCTGGCTACCTCAATGGATACGCCGACAAAGAATACATCGAAACGCTACCTGTTTTTTCGCTGCCATTACCTGAGCTTAAACAAGATCGCACCTATAGAGCTTTTCAGATTAAAGGAGAAAGTATGTTGCCCATTAAATCGGGCTCCTATATTTTGGCAGAATATGTCGAAAACATTTCAAATATAAAAAACGACCAAACATATATCATTGTTAGCCTAAACGATGGTGTAGTTTTCAAACGCCTCAATAAAGATATTCCCAACAAATTAAAATTAATTTCCGACAATCCCGATTTCGAAGCCTATACAATTTTGGTTTCCGAAATCGTAGAAGTTTGGAAAGCCAAGGCTGTAATTTCTTTTAATATCGATTAGAAATAAAAAATTTCACATCTCATAGCTATAATCTAATATCTCAAATCTGACATCTTTTATCTAATTTCTTAAAATTCATTAATGAAAAAAAAGCCCTTCCCAATTCTTCGAGATATAGAAATAACCGATATTGCTGCCGAAGGCAATGCCATAGCCCGAATCGAAAACAAAGTTCTTTTCGTTCCCTATGTTATTCCCGGCGATGTAATTGACGTTCAGATTACTCGAAAAAAATCGAGTTTCATGGAAGGCAAAGTTGTTGAAATTAAGAAACCGTCTAGTCTTCGCCTTCAGCCATTTTGTGAACATTTTGGTGTTTGTGGGGGCTGTAAATGGCAAGCCCTGCCCTACGCCGAACAAATAAAATATAAGCAAAAGCAGGTTGTGGACGCCTTTCAGCGTATTGGAAAAATTGAAGTTGGCAAAGTACATGAAATACTAGGTTCCGAAAAAACAGAATTTTACCGCAACAAGCTCGAATACACTTTTTCCGATCTTCGTTGGCTTACCCAGGAAGAAATTCAGACTGGCAACCCGATGGAATTCAGAGCGCTAGGCTTTCATGTGCCGGGTATGTTCGACAAAATTATCGACATTCGCAAATGCCACCTACAAGCAGACCCATCGAACGAAATCCGACTAAAAATTAAGCAATTTGCCTTCGATCACGATATTGAATTTTGCAATATCAGAAATCATACCGGTTTGCTTCGCAATATCATTATACGTACCACGCTTTCGGGCAAAGTGATGCTTATTGTCGTTTTTCAACACAACGATAGCGAGACCATTAATGCCTTGCTCGATTATATTGCTAGCGAATTCAGCCAAATAAGTGCTTTAATGTACGCGATCAATGGAAAAGCGAACGATACTCTTGAGGGAATCGATATAATCAGCTATCGTGGCGACGACCACATAGTCGAAGAAATGGAAGGCTTAAAATTCAAGATCGGCCCAAAATCGTTTTACCAAACCAATAGCCAACAGGCATATACATTGTATAAAGTAGCCCGCGATTTTGCCAATCTTACCGGAAACGAAATTGTATACGATTTATATACCGGCACAGGCACTATAGCCAATTTTGTGGCAGCAAAAGCCCAGAAGGTAGTAGGTATAGAATATGTACCCGAAGCAATCGAAGATGCCAAAGCCAATTCGAAGTACAATAACATTGAAAATACCAGCTTTTTTGCCGGTGACATGAAGGATGTTTTGACCGAATCCTTTATTGCGGCCAACGGAAAACCCGATGTAATGATTATAGACCCCCCTCGCGCCGGTATGCATGGCGATGTAGTAAAAACTGTATTAACGGCTCTACCCGAGCGTATTGTCTATGTTAGCTGCAACCCAGCTACACAAGCCCGAGATATTGCACTAATGAACGAGCTCTACGCTGTAGAAGCGATTCAACCGGTCGACATGTTCCCCCACACGCACCATGTCGAAAATGTAGCGCTTTTAGTAAGAAAATAGTTTGATTAATATATAATATAAAGTTCCGAGAGATCGGGCTTTTTATTAAACACAAACAGGCATTTGGCAATATATCTTACCTTGAAGTAATTTGCCAGATGCTTTTTTGTTTCTACCTCCCCATTGCTTGAAAAAGAAAGGTATTTGCTTTTGCTCGCATTGATTTTTGATGTCTATAACCCATTCCTTTTCAATAGGTCGAGCCTTCTGACCACTTTCGCCACCAACTATAACCCAATCGATTTCAAAAAGATTCATATTAGGAATAGCCGACAATAAAGGTTCAACAGATAAAAATTTAACTACCGCAGGAACTTTTCTAAGTGAATCAATGCGGTGTGTAACTTTATTGTGTTCTACTGTAACACCCATCCAGATATTCGGTGTCCAATCTAAAAGGGTATAATACTTTTCTAAAATATCGGCACGTTTGGTTAAAACCTGAAATGTATGTTGCTGACATTCGTTCATTACTTTGAACACAGCTTTAATAAACTCGAAAGGCATATCTTCGTGAAAGAGGTCGCTCATTGAATTGACAAATATCATTCGAGGCTTTTTCCACGAATATGGCAATTGCAATTCATTGTAATGACATGTAAGATTAAAGCCATTTTTATATTTATCTATACCCATTGCAACCAATCGGCGTGTCATTACTTCTGCATAGCAGTTTGCACAACCAGCGGAAAGCTTGGTACAGCCCGTAGAGGGATTCCAAGTTGATTCTGTCCATTCTATTTTAGATGCTTTCATTTATTTCAATTTTTCAATTGTATATTTCTTACAATCATGAATATTTACAGATTGATAATTTAAATCCCCAACCCTCTTTATTAATCCTTTTTTCTCCAATTCTTTAACAGATTCAGTAAATATTACCGGCATGCAAAGCTCGGATAAAGCATATTTAAAACCTGAAATATTATCTTTTATTTCACCGTTCAGAATCTTGGATTTAATCTTTGTTTTTATTGCCTCTTTTTTGTTTGATGTTGTAGGGTTATAAAAAAGCATATCTTTAGTAAAATCATCATGGCTATTATCATTTGATTCACCTGAAAATTCATCTTTTTTCCAACAAACTTTTAAAAATTTCTCCATACCTAAAGAATGATTAGAGCCAAATATTAAACCATAGTGATTTGAACCTTTTCTAATTGTAAAATGGTGGAGATAATAGTTTTCATTACCTATTAAATCTTTAAAGTAATTTGCAATTACTTTATGTCTTTCTTTAGGTTTTATGGTTTCAAAGTCAATTGATGGTGTATCAAAATACTTTTTTATATTTGGGTGTTCTTTGAATCTATCTATAAAAGACGAAGCAATAAAAAAGATGAAATCTGTTTTAGGAGCAATTACTAATTCCTTAAAAATTTGTTCGTCGACTTGTTTAAACCCGTATTGGTCTAATAAAATGAACTTCGCAATTTTATTATTATTCAAAATTAATTTAAATTTTTCACCATTAAAGGCTTCTTTAAATTCAAACTTACCAACATGTCGTTTATAGTGACAATCACTTTTATTACAATTGTCTTTGATACATTTATCAATATACTTATTTATAGACTCTTCTAATTCTTTATTTTTGTCATCAAGCAGCTCATTGAATGCAAAAACAATTTGTTTGTTACCAACTGAATTACATACTTTACAATTCTCTCCTTTGGCTTCATTTAAAAGTATTAAAGGACTTCCTAAACTCCCATCACTATCAGTACCACTTCCTGCAAAGAAGTCGTAAATATATATTTTATCCACAGCCGGATTATGAATAAAGACAGGCAACCACTCACGAAAGCATTCACCAAATATTTCGAGCTTTAATTTAGTTGCTTCGTCAAATGGTTTTTTATTTATATTTTTTGCCATAAGATTTAATTATTTCTTTTTCTTCATTCCTTCACCTTGAAACAGCCCAGCCGTGTATTTATCATAAAGTTCAAATAGAAACTCAATCCTTTTAGTTTCATTAATAAAAGGTTGCGGACGATAGGCTAAATCGACAGCCTTGTCGAGTTCGTTGTGGGCTTTTACCAATGCAGGGGGCATGGTAAGCGGGTCGTAAAGGTCGGCAAGGCTGCTATTAGGAAATTCTAACCGTGCGTCTAATACCTTTTGAGCGGCTTTTTCGATGGCTTCTTTTTGTTTGTCTGATGAGTTTTCAGGCCAAGGGTAGTTATTGTACACCAGCTCATTTGAATACCTGTAATCACTCTTTATTCTACCACAAACGCAAGCAACCCAAACAATATGCATTAAAGATGATAATATTCCAAACTGATAAAGATTTGTATTTGCAACAAACAAACAACTATCACTTGCTATATCATCTTTAGTGAAAAAACCAAATGGAATATATTTTCTATTTTCAGATGAATGTCTTGGAATTAAAATATAATCTGACGAAGGCTGCCTAATTTCACCAAAGAGATATGGAAAAGCTGCAAGTTTCTTTGTAGCTTCTCTTGTACTAGCTTCTCTATTTTTTTTAACATTTTCAACTCTTTTTGCAATCTCTGTTATTTTTCTAAAATCTGTTGGATTTGCATTTACAAGCCAAATACACCAGCGTTTTTCCCCATTTAAATATTCATGTGCGCTCAATAATGGTTTTATAAATTTAATTGCATCAGGCTCAACTTTTAATAAATTAATCTTTTCTTCATCAGAAAGAACAAGAAAACCACCATCGTTTGGCATACTGCCAAATGAAATTTCAGGAACATTACATATAGGCTGCCTTCTTTTTAGAATGTTTAAATCTTTACCCTCTACCAAATATGGATTTATATTCTTAACTTTTAATTCGTGGGGTTCTGCTTTTATATCTTCATATTCGTAAATGTACTTTTCAGACAAATCGAAGTTTGAAAAACCGATAATAACTACATGAACAGCGGCATTGGCTTTTGCTTCATTGCCCCATTTGAAAGTACGGTGTGCAAAATGTATCTTTATTTTGTATCGGTTAAACATTTCGTTCCATAAAACCCCTACTTGCTCGCCCTGTGCAATTGAATTTGTTGAAACAAATGCCACACGGGTTTTATATTCAGATTCTATATCATGGGTATTATGCTTTTGCAGATACTGTGCGGCTTTGATATACCATGCAGAAACATAATCGAGAACTCCGGCACCGTTTACACCATTAAAAATTAACTCCATATCGCTTTTTTGCGATTCGTTTTGTAGCTGTTTGCCTATAAAAGGAGGATTTCCAAGAATATAATCATACTTTTCACGGTCGTGTTTGCTTTCCCAAGGGAGAAGTTCAATCATGCTGTCCCAATCGGTACGTAGGGCGTTACCGTTTATAATCTTTGCCGATTTACGTAAGGGTAAACGAACAAAGTACTCGCCAAACTCTTGCGAAACGAGCATATTCATTTGGTGGTCGATAAGCCAAAGGGCTACTTGTGCTATTTGTGCGGGAAATTCTTCGTACTCGATACCATAAAAACGGTCGACATCGCACAACATCAGGTTCGAAACATCGGTTACTCGCTGCTGACCTTGCAGGGATTTGATGATTTCGAGTTCTAACAATCGCAATTCTCGGTAGGTTATCACCAAGAAATTACCGCAACCACAAGCGGGGTCGAGAAAACGAAGCGAAGCTATTTTGCGTTGAAAAGTTTTGAGCTTATTGGTGTTGTTTTTCGACGCTTCAAACTCTTGCCACAGCTTATCGAGAAACAGTGGTTTAATTAATTTCAATATGTTCTTTTCGCTCGTGTAATGTGCTCCAAGGTTACGGCGTTGGTTGGTATCCATTACGCTCTGGAACATAGAACCAAAGATGGCAGGCGAAATTTTACTCCAATCGAGGTAACAGCACTCTAACAAACTTTGACGCATTTTGCTGTTAAACGAAGCAAACGAAAGTTGTTCTTCAAATAAAGCTCCATTGACATAGGGGAAAGCCGCAAGGCTTTCGTCTAATGTTTTTTGGCGTTTGTCGTTTGGTGTGTTAAGTACCTGAAACAATTGTGCAATGTGCATACCAAGGTCGGTACCATCTTCGTTGGTTTTATTTTCGATATATTCCTGAAACGAACGCTTTTCGAAAATGGTGGTATCTTCTGAAAATAGGCAAAAAAGCAAGCGCACCAAATATTTTTCTAGCTCATGGCCGGCGTAGCCGGCCTCTTTTAAAGCATCGTGCAGTTTGCCCATCAAATAGGCTGCCTCAATGTTTACAGGGTCTTCGTCTTTATATACTCGTTTTTGGTATCCTGCTATAAATCCAAATAACTGTACGTTACTTACTAAATCAGCTAATTGAAAATCGGTTTCTTTATTCTCATCAACATCGTAAAGTCTAAATTTATCGAAGTCAGAAATTAAAATATACTTGGGTAATTCGTGTTGTTTTAATCCGTGTAAATAATCCTTTGCTTGTTGGTATGCTTTATCGAGGTTTTTACCCCGACTTTTCATTTCAATGAGTATAGTGCCTTTCCAAAGTAAATCGATATATCCATCGTGTTCGTCAAGCTTCTTAACTCTATGCTCAAATGTTGCAACTTTGCGATGACTTATACCAAATACATTGAAAAACTCAACCAGAAAAGGCTTTGCGTCTGCTTCTTCGTTGCAAGTACCCTCCCACTCTTTCGAGAATCTAACGGCACGTTCTTTTATTTCGTTCCAGCCTAAAGCCATTGGTTAGCAAATAGTTTTATTTGTATTCAGTTTCAATAAGTTTATTCAATCGTTCAATTGGGAATTCAAATTTCAATGCTCCCATTGGAATTCCGTTAACATTGAGGTTAAAATCATTAATAGTTTGATTGTTTTCGTCCATATATTTTTCAAAAGAAATATAATGTTGTACAAAATCGTTCATTGAACCAATCACACTCTTTGATTCTGTCTTTACAATCTGAACTCTTGTGTATTCTTCAATAATTCTATTTATTGTCTCCCGTTTAATTCCATTGAGTTGCAATGCATTTTCTAATCCTTTTAAAAACAGATGGTGAAAATCAACCAACTCTTTCTTCGATAAATCGGGCACTACAAAGGTAAACAGTGTTTTAATATTGGTAAATATCAAACAATATCGAAGTTTAACTATAAAAACATTAGAATACCAATCGCCCAAGCCTTCATTAATATGATTTTCATATTTTGGCAGTAACGCAGTATTTATCTCACTTATCAGTTTATTAGTGCAATGAATCAATCTCATTTTATAATTTTTTGAGATTATAAAAATAGAGGATAATGGGTTATAAACTCAGTATTTTGAAAAATAAATATCAATCCTATATGCACCAATGTTTCAGATTGCAAGGGTGCGAGGGGAGAAAAAAACATTAGGTGTGGCTGAAACAATGGTTATGACTCATAACTCTCTTTACTTTTTCTTAAACTTATAGCCTTTGAAACTTGCACTGAATTCGTCCGATTGAAATACAGGGTTTACTTTTAAATCGGAATATAAATATTCGGCATATAGCCCTTGATCGTCGTATACTTCAATAGCTATAGGCAAAAACAAATCCTTGTCGAGATACAGAAGCATTTTTTTAGCATACGAATTAGGTACAATTATTTTTTGTCCGGCTTTCACATCGTTGTAGCCACTTATCGACGAGTTTTTTTCGAGAATCATATAATCGTTTACCAACAAATTGTTGGCTATTGTCGGAAGTTGTTCTCCATTTTTTACTTCATAGTAATTGTATGAAAATGTAGGATTGTCGAATATAATCTTGTGGCATTGTCGTTTATCTTTCTCAACCAGCCCCTGATAAGCACAAATTTTTTCGTACTGTTCAATATTTCTGACTTTTAGCGACGACACTACCGAAATAAAATAACCAAACCCCGCCTCTAGTAGGGTGTGGTGGTGCTTGTCGCGAGCAGTTTTTCCTCGCGGATCAATACTCATTTCAACCCATGGAAAACCAATTGTTGACACCAAAAGCTCGTTGTTGTTGCTCCCATCTAAATAAAGCCCTTCGAGCTTAATTCCAATAAACGATTGGCGAAGATATACTTTGCGAGGCGAAACTTGAATTTTAAAAAAAGTATTCTTATCGACCATTTTACCCTTAATGCGTTCTCGCATAATGGTATTAAACGACAATGTTTTTACTGTTTTGTTGGTTTCGATCATTTGATCGATTAGCTCAACAGCTTTATTTGCTACTGATTGAGAAAATACAGTAATTGAAAAACTTATAAAAAGTAGAAAAATAAATTTGCGCATCTTAGTATAATAAATGCGCAAATTTAGACTTTAATATATCAAACGGTAAAATATAATGTTAAAAAATCAATAAATCTGTGGAACAAAAGTCTGATCGGTCACCGGGGGGCGTACATAGCCTTCGTCCGATTGGCGAGGAGGAAGCTTAATTTTTTCGTGTTGAATTTCTTCATAAGGAATCATCGATAACAAATGCTTCATACAATTGAGTCGTGCCCGTTTTTTGTCGTCGGCTTGTACCACATACCATGGAGCCTGCTTAATATCGGTATACTGAAACATGGTATCCTTGGCTTTCGAATACTCGACCCAATGCGCACGACTTTGAACATCCATCGGACTAATTTTCCATTGCTTGGCAGGGTTTTCGATACGTTCCTGGAAACGTCGTTCCTGCTCTTCGTCGCTTACCGAAAACCAGTATTTAATTAAAATTATTCCCGAACGTATAATCATTCGCTCAAATTCGGGACACGAACGCAAAAATTCCTCGTATTCGTCGGGCGTACAGAAGCCCATTACATGCTCTACCCCTGCACGGTTGTACCAGCTACGGTCAAACAGCACCATTTCGCCAGCTGCAGGCAAATGTTGTATATAACGTTGAATATACCATTGCGATTTTTCCTTTTCGGTAGGTACACCCAAAGCAACAACCCTACAAAAACGGGGATTGAGATATTCGGTAATGCGTTTGATAACCCCGCCTTTACCAGCAGCATCGCGACCTTCGAAAAGTACAACTACTTTAAGTTTTTTAAACTTAATCCATTCTAAAAGCTTCACCAGTTCTAATTGAAGGAGCTCTAGCTCTTTTTCAAACTCCTTTTTGTCTAATTCAACATGCTTTTCGTGCTTATCAAACTTTTCTTCATTATGCTTTTTTTCGTGGTCTTTATCTTTGTGACTCATAATAGATTTTGTTAGTTATTAGTCTAAAACGAATTTACAATAGATATTTGATAAAATCAATATTTATTGAATAAATTTATTGTAGGTCAAACTCATAGCAAATTTTGTTTTTGTAAATTTCATCTATTTGCTTTACTTTTGTCTAAAAGAAAATCGAAATGGGAATTCCGAAACTTAAAACACAGAAATACAGTTATGCCGACTACCTCACCTGGCCCGACGACGAGCGCTGGGAGCTTATCGATGGAGTGGCATACGACATGAGCCCTGCTCCATTCGTAAAGCATCAAGAAATAGTTGGAAATGTTTTTTTTGTACTTAAAACTTTCCTTAAAGGTAAAAAATGCACCCCATACATTTCACCTTTCGATATTCGTTTTCCCGAAATGTCGATTAACGACGACACCATTTATACTGTTGTACAGCCCGATGTACTGGTTTATTGCGACCCATCGCGGGTCGACAAGCGCGGAGGCATTGGTGCGCCCGACCTTGTTGTAGAAGTGCTCTCTGAAAGCACCCGAATGAAAGACCTTACCTCTAAACTATTGCTTTTTCAACGCTCAGTTGTAAAGGAATATTGGGTTATCGACCCCGAAACCGACATTCTTTACCAGTATATTTTAGATAAAAATGGCATGTATTATCCACCAAACGAGATAAAAAATGGGGGAATACTTAAATGTTCAATTTTTCCTCTTGAGTTCGACACAACTGATATTTATCCTCCTGTCATTTAATTTATTAATTCTTGCATATTTTCTTCGAGATCATTGCGTAAACTTTTAATTATATTTGCGGCAATTTAATAGCAATAAGTGATATACCCCGAAAATCTCGAACAGAAAATAGGCTTCGACCGCATACGCCAGCAACTCGACTCGTTGTGTCTTAGCAATATGGGCAAAGACAAAGTAGTCGACATGCATTTTTCGACCAATTATTCCTTTTTACAACGAGAAATTATCCAAGTGTCCGAATTCAGGCAAATGCTTATGATGGAAGACAACTTCCCGGTACAGTTCTTTTTCGACCTTACCTCTGTATTGAAAAAAATACGTATCGAAGGCACTTTCCCTGAACCGGAAGAGGTTTTCAATATGAAACGCTCGCTCGATACTGTAAAATCGATCGTTTCGTATCTCAAAGACCGAGCCGAAAAATATCCCACTCTTTTGGACTTGACCAAAGATGTAAAATTTTTTCCGCTCATTAGCGACTATATCGACAAAATACTCAACAATCAAGGACGAATCAAAGACAATGCATCGGCAGAATTACACAACATTCGAAAACAGATACACAGCAAGGAGTCTGAAATATCGAAACGCATTCAGCAAATACTAAAACATGCGCGCTCCGAAGGTTGGACCGACGACGATGCCTCGCCCGCCATTCGCGATGGGAGATTGGTTATTCCCGTACTGGCAAACCACAAGCGACGTATCAAAGGTTTTATTCTCGACGAATCGTCGACCGGAAAAACTTCGTTTATTGAACCTGCAGAAGTCGTTGAGCTCAACAACGATATTAAAGAACTCGAATATGCCGAGCGATACGAGATAGTAAAGATACTCTCTGCATTTGCCGATTTTGTTCGACCCTATATCGACGAGCTTTTACCTGCATACTATTTTCTGGGAGAAATCGATTTTATACGTGCAAGAGCCTTGTATGCAAACGATATAAACGCAGTTTGCCCTCCCTTTTTCGAAAACTCGCGTATGTCGTGGCTTGGAGCTACACACCCTTTACTGTATCAACATCTGCGTAAGGAGAAACGCGAAGTTGTACCATTGGATATCAATTTGAATGAACGAGAACGCATTTTGGTGATTTCGGGACCCAATGCCGGTGGTAAATCTGTATGTTTACAAACTGTATGTTTACTTCAATACATGCTTCAATGCGGACTACTCATTCCTGTGAGAGAAACATCCGAGTGTGGTATATTCGAACATATATTTATCGATATTGGCGACGAGCAAAGCATCGAAAACGACCTAAGCACCTATAGCTCGCATTTGCAAAATATGAAGTTTTTTCTTCGAAATGCCAATGAACGCACTCTTTTTCTGATCGACGAGTTTGGAACAGGCACCGAACCCAATATTGGCGGTGCAATTGCCGAATCGATACTCCAAGAACTCAACTACAAGTTCAGCCTTGGTGTTGTAACGACCCACTTTACCAATCTCAAGCATTACGCATCGAATACCGAAGGTGTCATAAACGGAGCTATGCTGTTCGATACACATAACCTTGCTCCTGTTTTCAAATTGGTAATTGGCGAACCGGGAAGCTCGTTTGCATTCGAAATTGCCCGAAAGATTGGACTGCCCGAGATCATTCTTCAGGAAGCAACCAAAAAGGTTGGCAAAGATCAGATCAACTACGACAAACACCTCAAAGACATTATCCGCGACAAACATTACTGGGAACGCAAGCGTTTTCAGGTAAAAGAAAAAGATAAAAAGCTCGAAACGGTTCTGGAACAGTACACCGCTGAACTCGAAAAAGCAAACAAAGAACGCAAGGAAATACTAGCCAAAGCCAAAGCAGATGCACAGCAATTGCTCGCCGGTGTTAATAAGCAAATAGAAAACACCATACATGCCATTAAAGAAGCCCAAGCCGAGAAGGAACGAACCAAAGAAGTTCGCAAACAAATAGATGTAGTAAAAAAACAAGTTGAAACCTTCGACAATACAGAAGATGAGCATATTCTTCGTAAAATAGAAAAACTTAAACAAAGAGAAGAACAACGATCAAAAAACTCCGATCAAACAAAGAATATACCAAAAGAACAAGCCGCCCCAGAAAAAGACCTCGAAATACGCAAAGGCGACAAGGTAAAGCTCTTTGGCTCAGACAATGTAGGTGAAGTACTCGACAAAAACGACAAAAGTGTGATGGTTGCTTTCGGTCAGATGGTAACAACACTTTCCGAAAATCGTTTAGAAAAAATTTCTAACAACGAATTCAAGCGTTTAACCAAACACCCTATTCAAGCATCGACAAGCTATAGCACCTCCGAAAAACGCCTCAATTTCAAGCTTCAGCTCGACCTTCGTGGGCAACGTGCCGACGATGCTTTGCAAGCCGTAACCGAATATATAGACCAAGCCATTATGCTGAGTATTTCGGAAGTTAAAATCCTACATGGCAAAGGTAACGGCATATTACGGAAACTAATACGCGAATACCTAAAAACCATAGACCTTGTCGAATGGTATGGCGACGAAAGTGTCGAATTTGGTGGTGCTGGAATTACTGTTGTAAAATTTTCCTGAAATATTTACTTAATTACAAACGGTTTTACATTCCAAATTTTTTCACAATAATCCTGTATCGACCGGTCCGATGAAAATTTTCCCATTCGTGCCACATTCAATATTGCTTTTCTGTTCCAATCAGCCGTATTGTTCCACGATTGGTCTACAATATCCTGACAAGCAATATACAATGGATAATCGGCCATAAGCATGTACGGATCGCGATACATTAAATTGTTGGTTATGGGTTTAAACAATTCATAATCTCCTTTTGAAAAATAACCCGATTGGATATAATCGATCGCTTGGCGCAACTCATCGTTACTTTTGTAAATATAATGTGGGTTGTAACCATTTAGATTTGCTTCATCGACCTGTGCTGCTGTAAGTCCAAAAAGAAAGAAATTGTCGTCGCCTACCTCTTCGCGTATCTCGATATTGGCTCCATCGAGTGTTCCAATGGTTAGTGCTCCATTCATCGAAAATTTCATATTGCCAGTTCCGCTTGCTTCTTTTCCTGCCGTCGATATTTGTTCCGAAAGGTCGGCTGCTGGGTAAATATGATGTGCATTTTTGACATTAAAATCGGGAAAGAAAACAACTTTTAAACGATCTCTTACATCGGGATCGTTATTCACTAGATATCCTACCGAGTTAATAAACTTTATTATAAGCTTTGCCGAATAATAACCCGGAGCAGCCTTTCCCCCAAAAATAAAGGTGCGAGGCGCTATTTCGATGTTAGGGTTTTGTTTTATTCGCAAATATCGAGTTATAATATTCAACACATTCAAGTGCTGTCTTTTATACTCATGAATTCGTTTGACTTGTATATCGAACATCGACGTAGGATCAACTGTAATTCCGGTTCTTTCTTTTATAAGTAAAGCCAGATTCTTTTTATTTTCCAACTTCACTTTTCTAAATTGCTCTCTAAATGCAGCATCGTCGGCAAACGATTCGAGCTTACGCAATTCGTCGAGCTTACCGGGCCATTTGTCGCCAATTGAACTAGTTATTAACTTGCTCAAACCCGGATTGCTCAATACTATAAAGCGGCGAGGTGTTACTCCATTGGTTACATTATGGAAACGCTCCGGAAACATTTCGACCCAGTCGTGCAGTACTTGATCCTTAAGAAGCTCTGTATGCAAAGCCGCAACACCATTTATTGCACAACTACCTGCACAAGCCAAATTAGCCATACGAATCTTTTTTTCACCTGTCTCGTCGATTATCGACATCCGCGAAAGTTTGCCTACATCGCCCGGAAAACGCATTCTAACAATATTCAGAAAGCGATAATTGATTTCGTAAACAATATCCAACACGCGTGGAATAAGATATGCAAAAAGATTGACCGACCACTTCTCTAAAGCTTCGGGAAGCAGGGTGTGATTGGTATAGCTAAATGTTTTGCAGGTTGTATCCCAAGCTTTATCCCATTCAATTTTATATTCATCGACAAGTATACGCATAAGCTCTGCAACCGATACAGCCGGGTGGGTGTCGTTAAGCTGTATAGCCCATCTTTTATGAAACTCCTCGGGTTTACCTTCGTATCGTAAGTGAATTCGCATCATATCCTGCAACGAACACGAAACAAAAAAATACTGCTGCTTAAGCCTCAATTTTTTCCCTTCAATCATTTCGTCGTTGGGATATAAAACTTTGCTAATATTTTCAGACTTCACTTTATAGTCAACAGCTTTATAATAGTCGCCTTTGTTGAACGACGAAAAATCGAATGATTCTTCGGCTTCGGACTTCCAAAGTCGCAAGAAATTACAAGATGAAACATTATACCCCATTACAGGAGTGTTGTAGGGTATTCCCTTAACCATATAGTCGGGCTTCCATCTAAAATATTTGCGCCCCTCGGCATCTAAGTACGATTCGGTATGACCCCCAAAATTGACATTAACCGCAAGTTCCGGACGAGCTACTTCCCATGGATTGCCCTTTCGTAACCACTTATCGGTTTTCTCTACCTGCCAGCCATCGCGTATCTCCTGGTCAAAAATTCCAAATTCATAGCGAATACCGTAACCAATCGCTGGTATTTGTTGGGCTGCTAGTGAGTCGATATAACAAGCAGCCAAACGACCTAAACCTCCATTGCCAAGCCCTGGCTCTTCTTCTTGTGCTATTATTTCGTCGAAATTAAAACCTAGCTCTTCAACTGCCTGTTTCATTACATCATAAATATTCAATGCAATAAGATTAACTCCCAACTGTGGCCCCATAAGAAACTCGGCAGAAAGATAACTCACCAACCGAACTTCATTGTTTTCAAACACAGCATTCATGGTTCGGTGTTCCCGATGTTTTAACCTATCTCTAACGGCATAGGAAACCGCCATATACAGGTCGTTCAACGATGTATTTACAATGTTTCTGCCTTGTTGGTAAAACAAATGTTCCGTAATGGCTTGTTTTAGAGTTTCTACATCCATACCCGAACGAACATCTAAATATGATACTGGGGCAGTTTTGTGATCTATTTCAGAAAGGTTGATCTTACTATTCATTTAAATTTATATTTGCTGTTTTTAATTGATCGAATGCTTAAATATAAATTTACAAGAAATTTTTAAAATAAACTTTGTTTGTGCAAAATATTTGTTTTTTTAATACGATACATAATTGGGCTGTCATATAAACCCTTGAAATTATTTTAATTTATACTTCAATACCGTTTAGCTAAGCCTTGAAAAGGCTCAATCAATTAACATAGGGCGTTGCCCTTTGTTTTAAATGTCATAAACTTTCTCTATACATTTTTCGAGCTCGCTTTCAGCAAGTTCAAAAAAATCTCTGCGTTTCTCTGGCTCTGTGTTCATTTAACTTGATTTAAACTAAATACGAGCGAATCCCAATTAATTTGTGGCTATATTCTTTTTGTATATTGTTGAAAATTCCCTGGCAGTCTAAATTATCGATACGTACTTTGCCGCTGGCATGTACAATACGTGAATCGCTCAAAACTATACCTACATGAGTAATTGAACTATCGTCGTTTCCAAAAAATGCTAAGTCACAAGGTTTTGTATTTTCGAGTGAAATTTCAAGACCTTGTTTAAACTGATCTTTTGCATCGCGACGAAGCGATAGGCCAGCAATTTTGTAGATCAGTTGCGACAATCCCGAGCAATCGATTCCAAAAGTTGAGCGCCCACCCCATAAATAAGGAATATTGAGCATGCTTATTGCCAATTGAGCCATAAACTCCCTAACCGGCTTATTACTATTATCTTCCGGAACGGCATCGAGCGTAAAAATTTCTTTTTCAATCGAAAAAGTTTTTCCTTTCAGACCATATACGGCACTTCCTGCAAGTAACCAATAAACCCCATCTTTACTTAGCTGACGCGCATAACTAATTGGTTTGTCGAGAATAACCGGAATTTCCTTAATAAGTTTATTATAGCTTAGCTCCGAAAGCGGAATATGTAGGCTTGAATTGATCCAACCCTGATAGCTATCGTACATATTTTGTACCCTATACCACTTTTGAAATTTCTCCAAAATTAAATAGGTCTCTCCAAACAGAATCTGAGAAACCATTTCCGACTTTTCCGAAGGTTCCAATCGTACCTGAATGAGTGTTTGATTGCAAATGCCGTAAACCATATTTTTATTTCTTGTTTTATACTAAATTAATACATAGTTTCTAAATCCAATTAATATTTTCGGCTAATTTTGTATATATACGATCTAAATAATGATTCAAATAAAAAGCTGGTTAACTTCCGAAAGAATATTCAGAATTACTCTGATTGCGGTCTCAATTATTGTGATTACAATAGCATTTCCGGGCAAACGAATTTTTAAGTTTGAATATCAAAAGGGCAAGCCTTGGGCGCATTCTACGCTCATTGCACCTTTCGACTTTCCTATTTATAAACTCGAAAACGAATTGAAAGCTGAAAAAGATAGCGTTTTAAAATATGTAACCCCTTACTACAATTACAATTCTAAAATTAGTATCGAAGAAAAAGAAAGACTTCGCGACTATTTCGACAATTATTGGAAAACCAATTACTTAAAGCTTGGTGTTGCTCCAACTGAAAAAGAGATTTTTTTAAAACAGTTGCTCAAATTATATTCATTTGTATATGACCGCGGAATTGTCGAAATCCCAGATGGTATGGAATACCTTCAAAAGAAAAGTCATGTACTTATGTTTGTAAAAGACAATGTTGCAGATGAGATTGAATTTGACTTTGTTTTTACTTCAAAATCTGCATACGAATACATTCGAAATGCCTTATCGAAAACCGCAGACCTTTTCAGCACCGAAAAAGGCATCAATACCAATGCTTTTTTCAAAGGTTTGAAACTGGAAAATTACTTGGTTCCCAATCTTTTTTACGACGAACAGGCTACCGAACAAAGCAAAAACACTACAATTAAAAACATATCGCTTACCCGAGGAATGATTCAGGGCGGCGAGCGAATTATTTTTACAGGCGATGTTATTACCGAAGACACCTTCCGCGAACTCGAATCTTTAAAAACAGAATATGAAAAAAGGGTTGGATACTCAATGAATTACTTTTATGTTGTTTTAGGTCAATTGCTTATATCATTCTTGATGCTTTTTACGCTTCTCGTTTTTATTCAACGTTCACGCAAAGAAATATACAATAACCGCAAAAAGTTGATGTTTATTTTCTTTCTCATAACCCTTTTTACAAGTATTGCAAGTATTCTGGTCGGGTTTAATGTTACAAACCTTTATGTTATACCGTTTGCCATTGTTGCTATTATTGTTAAATCGTTCTTCGATGGGCGCTTAGCTTTGGTGGTGCATACAATTACAATTATTATTATCGGATTTTGGGCACCCAACAGCTTCGAGTTTGTTTATTTGAATTTTATTGCCGGTATTGTGGGTATATTTAGTGTGTCTAATCTGTATAGGCGGGGAAAAATATTTTATTCCTCGGTATGGATATTTGCCGCTTATTCGATATCCTATTTAGCTATAAGCTTGTACAAAGAAGGAAATATTCATACCATTAATGTTCAGCCTTTTATTTATTTCACAACAAACTCTTTATTAATCATTACAGCAATTCTATTGACATTTATTTTCGAAAAAATGTTCGGATTCCTGTCAGATGCATCTTTACTCGAACTTTCAGATACCAACCAGCCTTTGTTACGAAAATTGGCCGAAATAGCTCCAGGCACTTTTCAGCATTCGGTTCAGGTTGCCAGCTTGGCCGAAGAAGCTATTTTTCAGGTTGGTGGAAATCCATTGTTGGTTAGAACAGGAGCTCTTTACCACGATATTGGGAAAATGGAAAATGCTATTTTCTTTATCGAAAATCAAACTGAAGGCCTAAACCCTCACGATAACATTGAATTTGAAGAAAGTTCAAAAATAATTATCGGGCATGTGAGCCGGGGAGTTGCTTTGGGTACTAAGTACAAACTCCCATACCAGATTGTCGATTTCATAAGAACGCATCATGGAACTACCACGGTGCAGTATTTTTATCGGTCTTACATAAAAAAATACCCCGACTCACCTGTCGATACCAATAGCTTCATTTATCCGGGTCCAAAACCCTTTTCGCGCGAACAAGCGGTTTTGATGATGGCCGATTCCATCGAAGCAGCCTCGCGAAGTCTTAAAGAATACTCGTATAAGTCAATTCATGAGTTGGTCGAAAACATTATAAATGCTCAATTGAAAGAGGAACAATTCAACGACTCGAACATTACTTTTAGAGAAATAACTCAGATTAAAGAGATATTTAAACGTCGACTTAAAAACATTTACCATGTGAGGGTCGAGTATCCAAGCGCTGTTTAACGCATATCGATTACTTCTACGTCCTTATTCGACTGCTTGTCAAACACAAAATCGATATCTGATGTTTTACAATTTGGCAAAAATTTACTAATCACTACTTCGTAATCGATTCCTGCCTTATCCGAAGCAATAGCCGTAAGAAGTTGATAGGTCTCTTTTTCTATCAAAAAACGAATACGAAAATACGTTTTCTTAATATCGTTGGGAAATAAATCTATTTCGTAACAATCGAGTTGACCAACTTTTTTCTCGCCAATATATTTATACTTATAATCTTTTTGGTAAATATTAAACAAATTGGATGGATTGGTCAGAAAAAACTCGTTTTTGCCAGTTCCAGCTTTGGTTATTGCAACTTCTTTCGATTTTGGCAAAAAAGTATACACATCTCGTCCATCGAAAAACTGCTCCGAATCTTCAAATTTGAGCTGATATTTATTGCCTTTTATCAAAATACTTCCTTTTTTAGAAGTTTTTTCTTTTGTTTGCTTGTTGTGATAAATATATTCTATATCAGCCTTATAAGCCGAGTAAGACTGTATATTCGCTGCAAAACTATCGATAATCTTTTTTGCTTCAGGATCTTGTTGGGCAAAAAGTTGCAACGAAAACAAAAATAATGCAATCGCAAATAAAATCTTTTTCATTAATTATATTTTATTAATTTCTAAGCATTTGTTCCAAACTCATATCGTCAACTACCAGTACCTGTCGGGCTTTACTACCTTCATTTGGGCCTACAATTCTAGCTCTTTCGAGTTGATCCATCAAACGTCCTGCACGGTTATAACCAATGGCAAACTTGCGCTGAATGAGCGACGTAGAGCCTTGTTGATGCATCACAATCAATCGTGCAGCTTCTTCGAACAATGGGTCGCGTGCACCATCGTCTTCGGCACCTCCACCTGTACCACCTTCGGTTGGCGGCTCGGGAAGGTACATTGCCGAAACATATCCTCTTTGATTGCCAATAAAATCGGTCAATTTTTCGATTTCGGGGGTATCTATAAAGGCACATTGAACTCTTATAAGGTCACTGCCGGTCGATACAAGCATATCGCCACGACCTACGAGTTGATTGGCTCCCGGGCTATCTAATATAGTTCGCGAATCGATCATCGAGGTTACCCTAAATGCCACACGTGCCGGAAAGTTGGCCTTTATAACACCTGTAATAATATTGGTGGTTGGTCGTTGGGTGGCTATAATTAAATGAATGCCAATGGCACGAGCCAATTGTGCCAATCGGGCTATCGGAGTCTCGACCTCTCTTCCGGCTGTCATTATAAGATCGGCAAATTCGTCGATTACCAATACAATATATGGCATATATCTATGTCCGTTCTCGGGATTGAGCCTTCGTTCGGTAAATTTCGTATTATATTCTTTCAGATTTCGAACATGTGCCTTTTTTAGCAAATCGTAGCGCGAGTCCATTTCGATACACAAGGAATTGAGTGTCTTTATAACTTTTTGAGTATCGGTAATAATGGCTTCATCGTCGTCGGGCAATTTGGCCAAAAAATGCTTTTCAATTTTTGTATAAAGTGTTAACTCTACCTTTTTGGGGTCGACAAACACAAATTTGAGCTCAGCAGGATGTTTTTTATAAAGCAACGACGAAATAATGGCATTTAAACCAACCGATTTTCCTTGACCTGTAGCTCCTGCAACCAATAAGTGAGGCATCTTGGCCAAATCAAATACAAATGTTTCGTCCGATATGGTTTTGCCAAGCGCTATTGCCAAATCGGCATTCGATTCCTGAAATTTCTTTGCCGACAAAATGGCCCTCATGGGTACAATCTTCGGATTTCGATTTGGCACTTCAATACCAATGGTTCCTCGGCCAGGTATAGGTGCTATAATACGTATTCCCAAAGCTGCTAAACTAAGCGCAATATCGTCTTCAAGACTTTTTATTTTCGAAATTCGTACTCCGGGAGCTGGCACAATCTCATATAGGGTAACGGTTGGACCAATCGTGGCTTTTATTTTGTCAATTTGGATTTTGTAATTGGCAAGTGTCTCAACAATTTTGTTTTTATTGGCTATCAACTCTTCGTTTGTAACTTCAGGCAAGCTGGTTTTATAATCTTCGAGCAAATCGATGTGCGGAAACCTATAGTCCGACAAATCGAGACGTGGATCATAAGGACCCAATTTCTCAAGAAGTGTTTTTCCTTCAGAATATTCTTCTTCAATTCCGGGTTGTACATCGAGCTCCAGCTCATTGTCGGCAACATTTAATATATTCGGAATATATGGAATAGTCGAAACTTCTGGCTCTACAACGGGTCTTTCAAATACCAACTCAACTCCATCTTGCGTAACCTCTTTTATTATATCTTCTCTAAGGTCAACATCGTCCAATTGCTCATTTACTCCTTCATTTACAGGATACTGTTCAACATTAGCAGTGGTTTGATTTTCGGTATCGACAAGCGGAACATTTACTTTTTGTTTGGGTTTAAGAAACTCGTAAAGCTTCACCATTTGTCGGTTGAACCAATGAATAAATCCATCGAACGAAAAGGCCAGCCAAGTAAAAGTTACAAGTAGCGTAAATAAACCTGTTCCGGGTTTGCCCATAAAGGCATTAAGCCATTCGGATACAACATAACCATGACCTCCTCCAAGTCCGCTTCCTAAAAACACATTTGATTTGCCAAAAATAAAACCCAATGCCAAAGAACTTATAATAATACCTAAAATGCATATTATAATGGTTTTTCTGAGCCTAAAAGTTTTAATTTTTATTAAACGCAAACCAATTATGAATAATAAAAAAGGAAACATTAAAGATGGCAGCCCAAACCACTTATTCATAAAAACATAGGCAATCCATGCGCCTGCTTTTCCTGCCCAATTAGAAACTTCAACTTCTGGTCCAGAAAATATCCTTCCAAATTTGTCAAAACTCTGATCTATTTTCCAAGAAAAAAAGTAAGAAATAAATGCAGTAGCCAGAAACAAAGCAAAAAAGACCAAACCCACCCCTAATGTATATCTAAATCGATCGTCATTAAAAATCGATTTCTTCTTCGATGAATCTTTAACTTCTTCTGTATTATCTGATTTCTCTGTCTTTTTTCGAGCCATTTGATTGAATAAAACTAGCCAAATATAATGAATAATATTGTTTAGGTATAGAATGTTGAAAACTATTCGAGTAACTGACCGACCAGCTCTGTGAGTTTCTTGTTTCCAATGTTTTTATACTTCTCGGGGACTTCAAAATCACTTTCAAGCACTCTCTCTTTCACATGTTTTCGAGCTATAAGTTGCATTTCAATATTCTGCAATCTAATATTAAATTGCATTAATACTCCGTCTATCTCTTTATATGGATTAATCTTATTAGGATTTTCAATACTAATTGATGTAGTATAATATACTTCAAAAAAATCGTTAGGTTTTGACCCATAATATGCTATGGCTTCCAAACATTCGATGCCTGCAAGTTTTTTCGTTTTCGTGCCTTTTGTAATTTTCAAATTACTCAAACCATCGTAAAAACATGGATATGCATCGTTTTCATAACTAACAAACTTATTGTCAATAATCTTTAGTAATGTTGTATTGGTTCCTTTTTTATTATCGGCAATATTGGTAATAGAAAATTGACCCATAAAACCAGAAATTGATGTTATATTTCTATTTCCTTTAAACTTCAATGTTAACGTTTTGGGAAGTAAGTATGTAGGTACACTTGTTTGATTGCTTAAGTATACAATATCATATTCGATCATTCCTTCTTCATTTTTGCCGATGCGACTGCACGACATAAGAAAAAGCAAGACCAAGAAAAATATTATTATGCTATTGTAAACGAATTTAAACAAGTTAATAGCTGGGTTAATTCATGTAAATTTAGCAATATTTTCATTGGTATAAGTTTCTTTTTCATTACAATTTACAAAAAAAATAACCTTGCATTATGTATTAGTGCTGTATATTATTTAATTAGAATATTTAAAAGTTTATAAACAATAAATATCGGATATTTATTAAATTTGAACTTTATTTTAACAAACGTCAATACAATGGGCATAAGTCTTCTAAACAGAAGTTTCTTGAAACTTCTCGATTTTTCTCCGGTTGAAATAAACCACCTCATCGAATTATCGATTAAACTTAAATCGGCAAAAAAAAATAAAACTGAAAAGCAATATTTAAAAGGCAAAAATATCGCATTGTTGTTTGAAAAAACATCGACACGAACACGATGTGCTTTTGAAGTTGGCTCATACGACCAAGGAGCCAATGTTACCTATCTCGATCCTATGGGTAGCCAAATTGGAGCAAAAGAATCGATGAAAGATACAGCTCGAGTATTGGGAAGAATATACGACGGTATACAATATAGAGGATACGGGCAAGAGCTTGTCGAAGATTTAGCAAAAAATTCGGGCGTGCCTGTTTGGAATGGTCTTACCAACGAATACCACCCTACTCAAATACTTGCCGATTTGCTCACTATGAAAGAGCACTCAAATAAGCCACTGAACAAATTGAAGTTTTGTTACCTTGGCGATGCCCGTTACAATATGGGCAATTCGTTAATGGTTGGTTGTTCCAAAATGGGTATCGACTTTAGAATAGCTGCTCCAAAAGAATGTCAGCCATCTCACGAATTGACAAATACTTGTCGAGCAATTGCAAAAGAAACAAATGCAAAAATAACCTTAACCGAAAATATTGAAGAAGCTGTTTTAGATGCTGACTTTTTGTATACCGATGTGTGGGTCTCGATGGGCGAACCCGAATCGGTTTGGCAAGAACGAATACACTTGCTACTTCCCTATCAGGTCAATAGTAAAGTGATGAAAATGACCGGAAAGCCCGATACAAAATTTATGCATTGTTTACCTGCATTTCATAATTTGGAAACTAAAATTGGTCGCGATATTCATAAAAAATTTGGTATCGAAGCCATGGAGGTTAGCGATGAGGTTTTCGAATCTCGAAATTCTATCGTTTTTGATGAAGCAGAAAACCGACTCCATACTATTAAAGCGGTAATGGTTGCTACTTTATCTGACGAATATTTTGCCGATTTTAATTTTTAAACATCTCTATATAAATAAAATAAGCTGTTATTTTATGAAATAACAGCTTATTTTATTTTAGTATTTACCCTATTTTTAAACTAAACCTTTTTTGCAGTTATTATAATACTTTCTGTATGATAGTAGCCTGTTCCATTCACTGTATTTCCTGAAATGACAGGTAAAATATTATATACATCCCAACCATTTTCCGACAAATTATTACATTGGTTCTGCAATTCCTTTGCAAGATCGTCAGAATCTACAACCATTTCGTCGCTTTGTTCCGGATTTGTCCAATAAGTTGACCTAGAGTGTATTACGATTGTCTTAAATATTGCTGCCATAGTTTTATATTTTAAAATGAAGATAATTTTTTTTATTGAATTGTCAAAATTTTTTTCAGGTTTCTAGTTTGAAAAATGTAAAAAATTTATTCAACTATAGGAATATTCCTGTAATGCATGTATATAGATAAAACATTATCGACATATTTCGAAGTTTGCTTTCCTACACAACGTCCATGTTGCACCACCGGATCGCTATAAAATTGTTTATCCGATTTTTTCAATAAAAATGATAAAACATCGTCCCAATTGTTTGGGTTTTTCCCATATTTCTCTGCTAAACGTCGAGCATCTAGTATGTGTCCCAAACCAATATTATAGGAGGCTAAAACAAATTTTAACCGTTCGTCCTTGTCTGGTATTTGATTTATAAAGACTTTCTCAAGCTGTTTTAACAATTTGACACCAACTTTTAGATTGTAATCTGGGCTTATTATTGTATCGTAACCAAAATGAGTGGCAGTAATTGGCATTATCTGCATCAAACCATAAGCACCTCGACACGAGCGACTTTGGTTATTGAATTTCGATTCGCTGTAAATAAGCGATGCTAACAAACGCCAATCCCAATCGAGTTGGTTGCTATATGTTTTTATATTATCGTCGTACATCGAAAGTTTTCCGGTCGATACAACGTAATAATCGCTTTTTACAATATTTTGTGTTCTATTGTTGGTAAAATAATTGGCATATATGTGCGAATACCTCGAAGTTTTTTTAGCTATATCAATCCATTGATTCAATGCACTTTTCAATAGTTCAGATTGTTTACGTGTAGCCCAAGTAAAATTATAAAAATCGCTAACTGCCATTGAATTGTCAATGTTCGAATAATTCTTTTTATTCACTATAGATACACCCCTGTCGGAAATGGTATAATCTATATCATTCTCAGCAACTTTAGTAATAAGTTCTTCGTTAGTTTTTCTTACTTGATGAATATCAATATCAATTTTTTCTTTTTCTTCTATAGCCATTAATATCTCGGCACTTCCACTATAGCGAGGCACATATATACGTTTCCCATCTAACTGTTTCAAATTACTAATAAAATTTTCCTTATTAGCAGTATTCTGAACCAAAACAAAGTCGCTGTTTCTAATTGTATGTGTGTAATTAATCAGCTTTTGATGTGATTCATTTTGTAATAAATCCATTGCAATAACATCACATTCGCCATTCATCAACATTCGATATGCTTCTTTAATATCGGTACATGCTTTAATTTCGAGTTGCAATCCCGAGTATTCAGCATAGTCGAGCAACAAATCGAGCTGAAAGCCCATGGGTCGACCTTTGTAAATAAAATAATCGACCGAATTGAACGATGTTACAGCTATAAGTCTACCTCTTTCTTTTATTTCATTTAAATCGTATTTAATTGAATTGTTAAACGAAGAATGATCGTTTTTGCAAGTATTTAAAATTAAAAAGCTACTTAATATCAATATGGTAAAGATTATTCTCACAGATTAAAATTTAATATAAAAATTACTGCTTATAGAGGTCAGTAGTTAACTACATATTAATTTTGCTTGATAAATTTTGTCAGCCTCAACCATCCTGCCAATAACATTATTAAACACATTATTTTTCATCTGCGAACGGTTTATCCTAAAACAAAATTCGTCAAGATACCTATTGATAT
>CAMDBI010000012.1 GCA_945889005.1 Bacteroides fragilis | reverse complement strand
GAGAGTATAGTGAGCACACTGTCATCGATATAATTGTCAATAAGCACTATCGAACTTTTTGCAGACCTGATAATATCTGAAATAAATGACCATGCATCGAAAATTTGATAGTCGTAAAAAATGCCTTCATGAGGAGGAAGGGAGGTTTTGATAATTAGATCAAATTTTTGGTCGTGTTCAAAAATCTTGTTCTCAATATTTTCAACTCGTTGGTGAATCGCGTAGCCTTTAAGTAGATAATCTTTTAATATTTTATTTGCCCAGATCCGGAATTGAGTGCCTTGGATAGAGTTGACTCTATAACCTATTGAAATTATCATATCCAGATTGTAATGGTCTATATTACGAGAAACGTTTCTTCCTCCTTCGTTTTGAACTATTCGGAAATTCCGAACAGTTGTTTCCTTTACTAATTCCTTTGACTCATAAATTTGCTTAATATGCTCACTTACATTTGCTTTGCTAGTAGAAAAAAGAGTTACAATTTGAGCTTGTGTTAGCCAAATAGTCTCATCTTCAAATCGAACATCCAATGAAGTTTGATTATCTGGTGTTTGATATAAAATAATTTCGTCTTTCATTAATTTCTATTAGGTTCTTCGCCGGGCTGTACTTCGATTTAATGTCTTTCAAAGCCCATACATAATCGCTCGTGCCTATACTAATTGACAATGGACAGTTGACAATGGAAAATGATATTAAATCTAAAATCGCATTTCTCACATCTGAAATCTGACATCTTTTTTAAGCCGGTGCCTACTAGGCCGAGGCTCGGTTAGTGAGCGGAGTCGAACTATTGCTTGGAGAGATTTTCTATTTTTATTGCTGCTTCCATGTAAAAGTTTCTTGTCCGCTAATTTCGCTAATTAAACGAATTAAATTTAAAATATTTTGTTTTTCGCGTAATTCGCGTAATTACCTACGGTGAGGGCTGCGCCGTTCGCAGATAAGTTGTTTTTTTCGTTGATTGGTTTGTCCGCTAAAAATGTTTTGTGTCCGCTAATTACTCGCTGGCGCTTCGTGAGCTTCGCTTCGCTAGGGTTTCGCTAATAAAACGAATTAAATGTAATGTTTTGTCCACGAATGACACTAATTTACACTAAAAAAATATATTAGGAATTCAATTCGTGATAATTGGTGTAATTAGTGGATGATAGTATTTTGTTACTTTTCGATTCGTTTAAAATTATCTGCATTCTCTAAAATATTCAACTGATATTGAGCTATTTTCAGTAATTGTTGAAAACGCTCAATTTTACCAATATTTGTTTTTATCATTTCTGCATTATGTGTTTCTAAATTTGAAAGAACCGCAAGTTGATTTATTGTTGCAAAATCACGAATGTTCTTGTTTTCTTTGGTAAAGTCAGGGTTAGCATCTCTCCATTGTTTTGCTGTACATCCAAAAAGTGCTACATTTAACAAATCAGCTTCTTCTGCATAAACCAACCATTCCGTTTGTTTGGTTAAATTACTAATAGGTATTATATGTTTTTGAATGGCATCAGTTTGAATCAGATAGTTGGCTTTAGATAAAAGCCTTCTTACATTCCATTCTAATTTTTGTGAATTGTTTTCATTTTGTTTAAGTCGCTGATATTCATTAATTAGATATAACTTAAATACTGGACTAATAGCCGACCCAAACTCAAATGCAATATCCTTATGTGCATAAGTACCACCATACCTTCCGGAACGCACATAGACACCAATTGCATTGGTTTTTTCAATCCACTCACTAATACTCAATACAAAGCTTGGAAGTCCAGCCTGCATTTTAAAGTGGTCAAATTCGACTACATTAAAATTTGTGTTAAATAATAATTCCCATGTGCCAATAAATTCGAGTGTTGTACGAGTGCGAATCCAATTCTTTATCACATCTGCTGCCCGAGAGTCTCCTTGTTTGGCTTTGGCCATGTCTGTAATACAGATGTAATCAGAATCGTTATGTGAAACTATTGAAACAGAAATATCTTGAATATGTAAATGTTCTTTTTTCATTATTATTAAAAAATAACTATGGTCTTGCCTATCTTGAGGTACGGGTCTTCCTTACTACGCACGAGGTGCCACCAGCGCTTGAGGTCGCGGTTGGAGTGTTCCCTGAGCGGAGCCGAAGGGAGGAGTCGAACCATGCGAGAGGGTGCCGGTGCCTACGAGGCCGAGGCTCGGTTGCTGAGCGCAGTCGAAGCATGCTTGGAGAGATTTTCTATTTTTATTGCTGCTTCCATGTAAAAAGTTTCTTGTCCGCAGATTGCACGGATTAAAGGGATTAAAAATAATAGTTTGTCCGCAGATTTACCTTCGGTGAGGGCTTCGCCGTTCGCAGATGGACGCAGATTAAATATAAATAAAAATATTGTCCGCAGATTACGCAGATTTTCGCAGATTAAAAAAATTAAAAATTAATCTGTGTGTATCTGTTTAATCTGTGGTTGTATTATTTTATTTTCTGTGTTAAACAGTGTAATCTGTGGACATTGACTTAAATTTTGTTTTAAGCAAATTCGTATTCTACAGAGTTTAAGTGTCCCATTTTTTTTGATGCACCAATAACTTCGATAGCTACTATCTGTCCAGATTTATCGTAATCAAATATGATGCCTGATTTATCTTCATCGCTCTCTGCAATAGATGAATCAGAAAATCTAAAGTACATTACATCACTTTCTTTATCATATTTTATTTTCATAGTATTTATCAATTTTTGATGTTTTATATGCTGTAACAACTAAGTTAGGATGTTTTAAAATATTAACAAAGATACGAATCAAAAACATTTTATCATTAGTTAATGCCTGATAAACAGTTATTTCTTCGTCTTGTTTTATAATTGAATCAGGATTTTTTATAATTCTACTTATTTCATCTTCTGTAATTGATCTTAAATTTATTTGTTCAAGACAATGTTTTGAAATCGTATATTCTATCATTTTTTAAAAGTGGTATTGCTTAGAGAGATATTACTCCTTTGTCGTGAGATCGCTTCACCAAGTTCTGTTTAATTGTTGCTTCCATGAATAAGTATGTGTCCGCAGATGACGCAGATTTTCGCAAATTAAAAAAAATAAAAATTAATCTGTGTGTATCTGTTTAATCTGTGGATGTATTATTTTTCTTTTTTATCTCGTTTAATTGTATGCTTGAATTTGAGTACTGCAAAGTTAATTTCGATTGATGTCTCTGTTTCGCTCAGGTTGAGATCGTCGTCGAGTATCTCGGCAATTAGCTCTCCACTTCTTTGAAGCATTGGTGTCTTTTGTTTTTCGTCTTTGATAAGCGCCAGTTGATTGACATTTCGCCCAAGTTCTCTAATCTTTGCAAATGTTTCAATAATAGCCAAAGTAGTTTGAGTTGCAGCTGGGCTTTTAAGTATGGTAGCCAACATATAAAGTCCTTTTTCGGTAAAGGCTTTGGGAAGCACTCGTGTTTTAGAAAGTTTTGTGGTCGAAATTTTCGACCGCAAATTAGTGAATTCCATCTCAGTCAGTTCTAAAACATATCCTTCAGGAAATTTATCATGGTTGTGAACTACTGCTTCATTTACTCGTTTGGTTTCAACACCATACAATTCAGCAACATCGCTATCTATCATAACAATGTGGGTTCCAATTGTAATGATTTTTGATTCAATTTGTTTTATAATACTCATTTTTAGGTTTTATTATATTCAAAGATAGATGTTTGTTACATTTTTCTAAAATAAAATAGTCCCATACTTACTTGTGCCTATACTAATTGACAATGGACAGTTGACAGTTGACAATGGAAAATGATATTAAATCTGAAATCGCATTTCTCACATCTGAAATCTGACATCTTTTTTAAGCCGGTGCCTACTAGGCCGAGGCTCGGTTGCTGAGCGTAGTCGAAGCATGCTTGGAGAGGTTTTCGATTTTAATTGCTGCTTCCATGTAATAGTTTCTTGTCCGCTAATTACTCGCTGGCGCTTCGTGAGCTTCGCTTCGCTACGGTTGCGCTAATTTGACGAATTAAAGATTGTCTTTATTTCTTGGTAAAAAGAAGCCCTTTATACAGTTATTATTTCTAATGCAAATTTGAATATGGCTTTTTTCAAAAATACCCGCACCCGGATATGCCGCCGCTCCTTCTGTAAAAACTCCTCTAACTGAATCAAATTCCCGATATTGGCTAAATCCTTTCAGATTCACATCTTCTTTAATTTGTATATGTATTTGCTGATGCATAAATTCAATAACTGCACAATCTAACTCTCTAAGTATTTTATCGTGGTTCGAGTCACTCTTTAGGTCTTTATTCGTGGGCAATTCGTTACCTAATACTCTATAATTTAATGCCATTAAATCGTAATATGCTTTTAACATTTCAATAAATCGATTGTCTAATAAATCGAAGCAATATCCGAGATTTATAACAGCTCCAATAACTGAAGGGGTTTTTATTTCCTTTCTTTTAGCTTTTTCTTTTGCCCACAGTAATGCACGATTATAATTATTTTCCCAAAAATACATGCCATGTCCAAGCCAATCGTATGGCTTTTCAATTATTTTTAAATGATTGGGATTATTTAACAGTAATTTTCCAGTTTCAGCATCACACCCATGAAAACCAATAATAAGATTGTCTCTGGTTTCATACATAAAAATACTTGCTTACTTATTAATTACAAGTTTACTAAGATTGTTATATTGCTTGGTAAATTTTCCATTTTTATTCAAGATTCCAGCAGATACAAATGAATAAAGAGCTTCACTTTCAGAAACTTTAATTTTCATTTTTGATTTAGCCAATTTAGTAAGTTGCTGTATGTCTGCATTGCTCATAATTAAACTGTGTTTTGAAATTGTAAAATTATAAATTATTTTATCAACGTATGATTTTATATCCTTCTTAAATTTCATATTTTAAGAGTCAAAAATGATCTGACATATAAGAGTGTTTCTGTGTCGAAATGGCTCCAAGAAATCAAGTTTAACTCAGACAGTAATGGGGCTAGTATTTTCAACAGAATGCTTTTCCCTGCTACGTTCTTGTCTATAATACGGAGATCTTCGCCGGGTTGTACTTCGATTTAATGTCTTTCAAAGCCCATACATAGTTATTATTTGACAATGGACAATGGACAGTTGACAGTTGACAGTTGAAAATGATGTTAAATCTGAAATCGCATTTCTCACATCTGAAATCTGAAATAGTTTTTTAATCCGGTGCCTACTTGACGAGGCGATAATGCTTGGAGAGGTTTTCAACAAACGGTTGCTGAGCGCAGCCGAAACATAATTGCTGCTTCCACTAAATGTTTTTTTGGTCCACGAACCCCGCAGGGCTCAGCGAAGCTAATTTCACGAACGGCGCAGCTCACACCGAAGGTAATTTACACGAAGAAAATTTATTTTTTTAATTAGTGTTAATTGGTGTAATTAGTGGACAATTCTTATAGTATTAATCTTTTGTATTCCAAACTTTTTTGTCCGAAGTTAACAAGAATGCCCAGTTTAAACCCTGTAGCCTTTAGGTAATTCAATACTTGCGATTCGTGTTCGCCATTGAGCTCAGAAAGAACTTTGAGTTCGACAATTATTTTATCGAAACAGATAAAATCGGCTGAATACTCTTTTTTCAGGATTTTATCTTTGTATTGAATTCTCAATATTTTTTCTCGAATATAAGGAATGTTGCGTGCCTGGAATTCAATTTCCAACGCTTCCTGATAAACTGCCTCGAGAAAGCCACAGCCCAGTTCGCGATGCACTTCCATGCAGGCACCTATGATTTGGTATGCTTCGTCTTTGTAGAGGAGATCCATGTTGATATTTATTTTTAAATATTTGGGTTCAATTACTAACAACTTCCCAGTAACCACCTTTATCGGGACCGATGCGTGCAATAATTCCTTTATTTTTCAATATCAAAATATTATTTCTTATATTTTTTTCATTAATACCAATTATTGTTGTCAATTCCTTTTGTGTTATTCTTTTATTTTCTTTTATGGCTTTTAATATTTTTACTTGATTTTCAGAAAGCACCCCATCTTTTTCTAGGTCTTTTTCTAGGTCTTTTTCTAGGTCTTTACGAGCAATAATTGATTCGTTATTATTATAATTATATTCTAAAGGAACTTTTGAAATAAAAATATCTTCTTCCGAGAAAACAATTTTATCACTTCCAGAATAGACCTTTGAATATTTATACACATTACGTATTCCTGTACCTAACTCTTCGGAACGACCCATATGAGAAAATAATTGTGCAATATTTGGATTTTTAGGAAATGGTTGAATTTTATTAGGCAAAAGTTGACCATAAATATGAGGCCTATTAGCATTTTTTGTTTCAACCTTATCTTTATAAATAATAAAAGTTGATGGAAATGCATTAGTGTACTCTCGATGAATAATCATATTCGCTATAATCTCCCGAAATATTTTATCACGCAATGAAATTCTTTGATCTCCTTCGAGGTAGAACTTATCGGGCAAATGTTTTGATACAAAATTCATTAATTGATCATATGCATCAATTAGATTGCATCGAATATTTTCCCGATCATCATAACGATCCAAATCAGTTCTACGTAAAAGTGCATCTATTTTATAATGAGGAATGGCACTTAGGATTGTTTCTTGCTTACCCAATAGCAACAATGCCGTCATTGTAAAACCTTCTAATCCCGAGACAAAATCTTTTTTATAAAGCCCTGCCATTTTATAAAACTCTTCATTCGAAAGTTCATTCCAAGGATGATTAGCTCTATTAATTTTGATAATTTTTCGAACACGTTCGACTATTCCAGGCACAAAATCAGACTCTCCTAAATATGGATAAATGGTATTTTCTGTATAAAGAAAATTTTTACGTGTATACAAATTTTTTATTTGAGCATCCGATTTTATTTCATAATCACCATCTACGCTTCTGTCAAATACCTTACCATTGCAACGATGAACTTGTGAAGATAAGGGTACAAAAACATGAATTAAAATAGTTCCATTGTATTCAATTATTTTAGGATCTAAAAGAAAAGATGGATAAAGTTTTTGTTGATTATTGCTCAAATTAGCTATGTTTTTACATAATTGATCAGCAGAATTAGGATTTATGCCTTCAATAATCTTTTCATCACTAACACCTAATAAAATACTACCTCCATTACAATTTAGAAATGCACAAACAGTTTCAAAAAAATTATCGGGCAGTTGAGTAGTTGCTTTTTTAAACTCAACAGATATACCTTCGCCCTGCTTTATTAGCTGCTGAATATTTACATTCATTTATCAGTTATTTAATCTTGCCAACCTTTTTTATTAGTATTAATATTAGCTGTATTAGTCTGAATGTCTGCAAAAAATACTTTCCCTAGCGTTAAGCTCAAGTTGAAAGCCGGTGCCAACCTCTAACAACGAGCCTATTCGTCCTTTGTAGCTAATGCTCCCGGTAGTTGGGGCGGTTACTTTGCTGAGTATCTTCAAAAGGGTGCTTTTCCCTGCTCCGTTCTTACCTATAATACCGAGTACTTCGCCGGGTTGTACTTCGAAGTTAATAACTTTGAGCGCCCATACATACTCGCTCGTGCCTTTAGAGGAACGGTCGTTGGTCTCGCCAATTTTGAGGTACGGGTCTTCCTTACCTCTAACGAAGTGCCACCAACGCTTGAGGCGCGGTTGCTGTGTTCCCTGAGCTGGTCCCTGAGCGAAGCCGAAGGGGAGCCGAAGGGAGGAGCCGAAGCATAATTGCTGCTTCCATGTAAAAGTTTCTTGTCCGCTAATTTCGCTAATTTGACGAATTAAATTTAAAATATTTTTTTTCGCGTAATTTGCGTCATTCGCGGACTATTTTAATTTATTCATCATTTCGTCAATATCGATATTTATCTTCGAAAAGGCGTGCTTCGACTCCGCTCAGCATCCGAGATTCAGCTCAGCATAAACCTTCACGCAGCTCTCATCAATGACGCTCCGATATGATATACGGTTTGGTTATCGATAATCAGAAAGCGGTCGTGCGATTTAGCAAAGGTTTTTACTTCTATACTCGGATACTGCGTGTTGTGCTTCATCAACGATTGACCAAGAGTAATAGCTTGGGCAAGATAGTTGTTGGAGCAAAGGGTAAAAACTAAGGTCATTATATTTTTCTAATTGTATCAATTACTAACTTAAATTCATCTGAACTTATAACATTTACTTTTGGAAAAGCAATACGTTTTAGAATATTGAAATGCCTATCGTTCGTTGCTAAATAATGAGCATTACAAGCAATAGCGCAATCTGCAAATTTATTGTCGTCATAATCTTGTTCAATCAAACCCCAATGAAAATATTTTGTAATATACTCTACATTAGGCAAGTTGTCTAACAATTCCATGATACTTTTCGCCGTATCTGATCCCAATTTTTTACTAATAATTTCCTCGTATTCAGTTAAAATATCGCTTGTTACACAAAGAGTATATGTTCCATTTATTAGTTCGTTTAATACCCAATGAGTTTTTGAACGCCTTGAAATGGAAACCCACAGAATATTTGAATCAAGAACAATTTTCACACTTTTTTATGTTTATAGGGAGTTCTATTGTGCTCTTTCAGAAATTGCATTTCATTTTTTTCGTTCCAATTGTTTTGCTCCCAAACTTTATCTGCCAAATCCATTGCTTTTGCCGCAAAATAATGTACAAGAAACTTCTTAATTTCAAGTAAATCGGACTCCTCAATATCTCTTGAAAATATTTTTAATAACTCCAATTGCAATGAAGTTAATGGTTGTTTTACTAAAGTTTCCATAAAACAATAATTTTATATATTAATCAAATATAATGAAAAATCGACATTCATTGTATTATACTGTCAGGGCAAAAGTATTTGGTTTGCAAAAGTACGATTGCTTGCACCATACATTTCAGCGACATCGCTATTTATGATTACAATTTGGATGCCAATAGATATAATTTTTGCTTCAATTTGTTTTATTATGTTCATTTATTAGGGTTTTTTAAGTCAAAATAGATATTTGTTACATTATACAAATATAAAAGAAGCCCATACATACTCACTCGTGCCTTTAGAGGGGCGGTCGTTGGTTTCGCCAATTTTCAAATACGGGTCTTCCTTACCGCGTACCAAGTGCCACCAGCGCTTGAGGTGGTACACTGAGCGGAGTCGAAGTGTCGCGGTTGGAGTGTTCCCTGAGCTGGTCCCTGAGCGAAGTCGAAGGGAAGCCGAAGGGAGGAGCCGAAGCATAATTGCTGCTTCCATGTAAAAGTATGTGTCCGCAGATTACGCAGATTTTCGCAGATTAAAAAAATAAAATTAAATCTGTGTTAATCCGTGAACGGCTTTAGCCCTCACCGAAGGTAAATCTGTGGACTATTTGAGTTTATTCATCATTTCATCAATATCGATATTCATCTTCGAAAAAGCGTGCTTCGACTCCGCTCAGCATCCGAGATTCAGCTCAGCATAAACCTTCACGCAGCTCTCATCAATGACGCTCCGATATGATATACGGTTTGGTTATCGATAATCAGAAAGCGGTCGTGCGATTTGGCAAAGGTTTTTACTTCAATGGCTTGGTATTGAGCGTTGTGTTTCTTAATGTCGAGTTGTAGTTGTTCGGTAATATTCTGAGTATAAATAGTGGCTTGTACATTCACCTCTCTTTTCGAGAGTATAGTGAGTACGCTATCGTCGATATAATTATCAATAAGCACTATCGAAATTTTGGCAGACCTGATAATATCTGAAATAAAAGTCCATGCATCGAAAATTTGATAGTCGTAGAAAATGCCTTCGTGCGGCGGCAAGCTAGTTTTTATGTGTAGATCAAATTCATCTGCTTTCTTTTTTAAAGAATGGATGTCATACTCTATTTTCTCGAATCGATTATGAATGGCATAACCTTTGAGAAGATAGTCTTTCAGAACTTTGTTTGCCCAGATACGGAATTAGCTTCGCTGAACTCACTTCGTTCGGTTGTGTACCTCTAATGGAATTTACTCTATACCCAACAGAAATTACAGCATCAAGATTATAAAAAAGAAGTTTTCGTTTAACCTTTCTTACACCTTCAATTTGAACTACCGAGAATTCCTCGGAAGTTGCTAGTTCATTTAATTAATTTTCTATATAGATATTCTTTAAATGCAAAGCTATATTATCAATTGAGCAATCAAATAGTTCAGCCAATACCGAGTACTTCGCCGGGTTGTACTTCGATTTAATATCTTTCAAAGCCCTTACGCAGTCGCTTGTGCCTATACTAATTGACAATGGACAGCTGACAATGGATAATGATGTTAAATCTGAAATCGCATTTCTCACATCTGAAATCTGATATTTTATTTATTCATTTAATTGATGTGCGATAGCAGATGGTTGCTGAGCGTAGCCGAAGTATGGTTGCTGAGCGTAGCCGAAGTATGGTTGCTGAACGTAGCCGAAGTATGGGCGAAGTCAGATGTCAGATGGAAAAATACTTCGACTCTGCTCAGTAACCGTCTGAGATCGAAAATCGCATTTACTTCGACATACTTCGACTGCGCTCAGTACAAGTAGCTCAGCACAAGTCTAAAATCTGATATTATTTAATTTACAACTTCCCAGTAACCACCTTTATCGGGGCCGATGCGTTTTATTCGTTTTAGTGATTTTAGTTTATCTATTTCTCTTGAAATAGTCATCCTGGTAACTTTTAAATTTTTAGCTATATCGGTAGTAGTAACTCTTGGATTATCTTTAATGATATTTAAAATTTGGTGTAACCGATTTTCTGTAACATTTTCTGTAACATTTTCTGTAACATTTAATTTTTCTTTATATAAAACGACACTAAAACCGTTGAATTCTTCTTTAAAAACAGGGGGAATGATGCCATGATTTTTGCAAATATCAAAAATACGTTTTATACCTGAACCATATTTTTCAATTATACCTATTTCTTTAAATGCTCGGGCAATTAATTTGTTTCTCACTCTCGAAGTATAATTATTTGAAAGCAATGCTTCTAAGGTAAGGTCGCCATATAATTTTCCCGGATTGAAAAACTCTATATGATCGTCGAAAATCTTAATAATACTACCGCTACTATCTCTATAATCGCGATGTACAATCATGTTAACAACTATTTCGCGGATTGCGTCGAGTGGATAATCGAAGCGCTCTTCGTGTTGAGGGTTGCCCGTGATTATAAACTCAACCATAAGGTGCTTTTTAATAAATGACAAAGTTTCTTCAACCTCAGTAAATAAATCTGTTTGTATCGTAATGCTGTCTATGATAGTAATTTCACTTTTGAAACGTCCTATTTGAATATCGCTTACTAAACAAAAATCTTTAACAAAAAGAAGATACGCACCAAAACTTAATTTCGAATCTCGTAAAATTTCTAGCTTCTCTAAAAACTTCAACGGACTGCTGTTTAATTCATTGCCCGTTCGATTTTCAATTCTTTTTATAAACTTCTTAACCTTTTCGATAGAAATAGTATCAATACCATGTATAGGGTCGGGATAAAAATCCCAACTACTGTTAATAGTTTTAAGATATTCATTACTAATCTCATCAATAGACATCAAGTGGTTTGAATTCTTTCTGCGCTTGAAATATCTGTTTTTATATTGAACAGGCTTTATAGGGTATTCTATTACACTAAATGCAACAATTGTTAAATATTCGACCTCAATTATCTCACATTCGGGAATTATCTGTGGATTTGTTTTTGTTTTAATCTCGTTCATCCATTGAGGAATCGTTTCGGACTGTAAGGAAACACCTTTTATAACCCCCTTTTCGTCAATTCCAATAAATATTGTCCCTCCTTTTGTATTTGAAAAAGCAACTAACGATTCGATTACTCCTACGTTAAAACTGCTTTTGAATTCAACAGTCTCATTTTCTCCTTGTGATATAAAATTTTTCAGAATCTCGCGGGTCATTTTTAAAATTTCTCAGATAAAAAAAGCTCTGTTTTTACCAATAATACCTAGTTCTTCGCCGGGTTGTACTTCGATTTAATGTCTTTTAAAGCCCAAACATAATCGCTCGTGCCTTTGGAGGAGCGGTCGTTGGTTTCGCCAATTTTCAAATACGGGTCTTCCTTGCCACGCACGAGGTGCCACCAACGCTTGAGCAGCCTGTGCTGTGTTCCCTGAGCTGGTCCCTGAGCTGGTCCCTGAGCGAAGTCGAAGGGAAGTCGAAGCGAAGTCGAAGGGAAGTCGAAGGGAGGAGCCGAAGCATAATTGCTGCTTCCATTTAAAAGTTTCTTGTCCGCTAATTACTCGCTGGCGCTTCGTGAGCTTCGCTTCGCTACGGTTTCGCTAATTAAACGAACGGCGAAGCCCTCACCGAAAGTAATTAATAATTAAATTATACTTTCGAATAATAATAACCATTGTTTAACTATTTGTCTTCAATTGTACTCTGATACTTTAAAAATCCAAATACTTCAATTGAGTCTTCATTAATTCTGAAAACAATTGTATATCCTTTAAAAATAAGGTCTCTTATGTTAACATCGTCAAAATATATTGATTTTCTGAAGCTTAACGGCCTTTGTGGTATTTTGTTAATTTTTTGAATAATATCTTTATAAAACTTCCTAGCCCTTGTTGGACTGTCTTGAGCAATATAGTCGATTTGATTTAATAAACGATTTGTAAAAGAATTAGAGAACTTAATTTTCATATTTTGATATTACTTTCTCTACAGAAACATTCAATTCTTCAAGAGATATAAAGTCAACAGCATTTGCTTTAATTTTATTTAATTCTGAATGCAAATATTCTTTGTTTACTGTATAAACATTGTCTTCCTGTATGATTTCCAGCTCTGTTTTATCGAATCTTTTGAGAAACCAAATCAATTTCTCATAAATACCATCACTAATATGTAATCTTAAAGTATGCATATACTTTTTTTTTAGCAAATTTAATTATTTTATAAATAAAAGAACAATGTTTTTCGGTCGTTAGTTTAACCAATCTTCAAAAACAGGTCTTCCTTGCAACGAATCCCGATGCATCGGGACTACCAACGCTTGAGCAGCCTGTGCTGTGTTCCCTGAGCTGGTCCCTGAGTGAAGTCGAAGGGAAGTCGAAGGGGAGCCGAAGCATAATTGCTGCTTCCAGGTAAAAGTTTCTTGTCCGCTAATTACTCGCTGGCGCTTCGTGAGCTTCGCTTCGCTACGGTTGCGCTAATTAAACGAACGGCGAAGCCCTCACCGAAGTTAATTAAATTTAAAATATTTTTTTTTGCGTAATTTGCGTAATTACCTTCGATGAGGGCTTAAGCCTTTCGCCGATGTTAATATTTTTATTTACCCTTTTTGTAAAAGATCCTCTGCAAGACTCTCATGAAAACTTTCCTCATTATCATCGCCTGATAATAACCAATCTACTCTCTTAATATAAATTCGAGCTTTTTTGATTATCTCTAAGCTTTTTTTAAATTCATTTATAGTTTCTGGATTGTATTCACATTCGTTAGTATTAATTATGTTTTGAATGCAATCTATAGCATCGTCCCATTCATACCTATTTTGAAAATACTCAAATTTACCACCAGACATATATATAGATTCTTAATTAATTTATAATTCTTTATATATTAATCCTATCACTTTTTACACTTACTATTTAATTCCTTAAACATCCTATAGGTACCACCAACACACCATCTTTGCGTCGATAAGCATACTGCCCTCCAGTTATGACCATTAAAAAGGCAGCCTTGCCCATTTTATCTTCGTCAATGCGAGCTTTCAGTTTTAATAAATTTACGGCAGCTTCTTCAATTTGTTTATTGCCTAACTTCACCTCTATAGCAGCCCAGCGACCATCGCGCAGCTTAATAATCAAATCTGCTTCCAGTCCGCTTTTATCGCGATAATGAAACACATCGCCATCATTTACCTGTGCATAGACTCTAATGTCGCGTGTACATAGGGCTTCGAACAGAAAACCAAAGTATTCAAAATCGTTTAAGATACCGTCAGGGTTCGTTCGCATCACTGCTATTGCAATCGATGGATCGACAAAATGGCGTTTTGACGAACTACGAATAGCAGTTTTTGAACGTAATGAGGGTGACCATGCGGGCAAATCTTCAACTACAAAAATTCGGCGTAAGGCATTAAGGTACGAACTTATTGTTTTGTCGGACAATGAAGTGTCATGTGCTTCTAAATCGGCTTTAATGGTTTGAAATGTTGCTAAAGTTCCGATATTGCGTGCCAATGAACGTAACAACAATCGAACTCTTTCTGGATTTTTTTCCACATCGTCCACTCGTGATACATCGTAATTTATAACGGCTTCAACATAATCTCGTGCCATTCGCAGTGCCGAAGTACCCTGCATCTTTATACTTGCCGGCCAACCTCCCCGGCACAAAGCGAAAGCTATTTGTTCAATAGATAAATCCGACACACCTTCAACATCAATATTTTCAGAAAATAAAGCACTTAATGACACCGAACCATTCGATTCTAAAGATTCAAAAAGACTCATTGGACGCATCAAAATACGTGAAATACGTCCGGTACCAGTATGTGTTGTTACATTATCGGAAGGTACAGCCGAACCAGTTAAAATAAACTGACCTGTATCAATTCTTCTGTCAACTTCGAATCGAACAGCATCCCAAAGTACAGGAGCAACCTGCCACTCATCGATCACTCGAGGAACTTCTCCCTTTAGAAGCAACGATGGTTTAGTATCAGCTAACATTCTATTTGCTTGTGACCTGTCCGGGTCTTGCATATACAATACACTGTTCGAAGCATTGAGAGCTGTGCGTGTTTTTCCGCACCATTTTGCACCTTCAATAAGCACCGCTCCAGACGATTGCAAAGCTAATTGCAATTCAGCATCACTTAGTCTTGGCAAGTAGTACTTTTCACTCATAAATAAATACGATTTAAAAAGTACAAATGTAAAACAAATCCCTAAATTGGCAAACTTTTACTTCCTAGTTTGGCGACAATTTACTTCCTAGTTTGGCAATTATGTTTTTATGCCTTTACTTTGCTAAGTGTTTTTAATGAGACGCTTATATCTGCTCTATTTTCGTCTATAATGCCAAATAATTCGCCTTGTTGTACTTCGAAATTAATATCCTTTAGTGCCCACACATACTCACTCGTGCCTATACTAATTGACAATGGACAGTTGACAATTGACAATGTAATTAAATCTGAAATCGTATATCGCATTTCTTATATCTGAAACCTGACATCTTTTCTAAGCCGATGCCTACTAGGCCGAGGCTCGGTTAGTGTGTTCCCTGAGCTGGTCCCTGAGCGAAGCCGAAGGGGAGCCGAAGGGAGGAGTCGAACTATTGCTTGCTTAAATTTTCAATTTTGATAGCTGCTTCCATGTAAAAGTTTCTTGTCCGCAGATTGCACGGATTAAATGGATTAGAAATAATAGGTTTATTTTGTTTTAATAAGTCTTTTGTATTCTAAACTTGTTGTTCCAAAATTAACTAAAAGTCCTATTTCGTTGCCTGTTGCTTTGAGATAATTCAACACTTGAGCGTCGTGTTGGGTTGAAAATTCGGACAATGCCTTTAGTTCAACTATTATAGAATCGTAGGAAATAAAGTCGGCAACATATTGCTTATTCAACAGGTTTCCTTTGTAATAGATGGGCAATGGTTCTTCGCGCAAGTAAGGAATTCCTTGTTGTTTGAATTCCCATTCGAGAGCTTCCTGATACACTGCTTCGAGAAAACCACAACCGAGTTCACGATGAACTTCCATGCAGGCTCCGATGATTTGGTATGCTTCGTCTTTGTAGAGAAGGTTCAAGTTGATATTATCTGGTTAAGGTAGTTTTGAATACTTTTAATCAACAAAACCGTCGGACATTTCTACGAACTTTCTCTTGATTTAAACCATTTATCAAACGATTGTGCACTTTCTCCTGATGGTTTGCCTATTACTAAATGTTGAATGCTTATGTCTTCATCTATTAAAGGCCAATGGATGCCTTTTCCTCCTCCTATCCAGCGCCAATTATTTCTTTCAGATTGATTCGCATGAAGTAATCTTGGAAACCAAGTTAAAGGGACGGAGATACTTCTTCCATCAGACAAATCTACACTCAAAGTATCATCAGTAATAAAAACTTGCTCACCAACAAGTGCCTCTTGTTCAATTACTAAAGTATTCATACCATTTTTCTTTTATTAATTCTTGATTTTTTTCTACTAAGGTAAATATTTTAACTAGTTCTGACCTGTTAAAATGTCCACTAGTTTCCAATCGTACCGGATTGATCCAAAATTTCGCTACTTTATCTTCTCTTTCAACATGAATATGAATTGGTTCGTTTTTATCACCCGAATAAAAGAACAACCTATATGGCCCAATTATCAAAACTGTTGGCATACTTCATTTTTATATTAAACTCTTGCAATATTAGTTATAAATTCAAACTTTATTTAGTACGGTTTTTACCTGCGTTGTTTTGCCTATAATACTCTGTACTTCGCCGGGTTGTACTTCGATTTAATGTCTTTTAAAGCCCATACATACTCACTCGTGCCTATACTAATTGACAATGGACATTTGACAGTTGAAAATGATTTTAAATCTGAAATCGCATTTCGCATATCTGAAATCTGACATCTTTTTTAAGCCGATGCCAACTAGGCCGAGGCTCGGTTAGTGTGTTCCCTGAGCTGGTCCCTGAGCGAAGCCGAAGGGGAGCCGAAGGGAGGAGTCGAACTATTGCTTGGAGAGGTTTTCTATTTTAATTGCTGCTTCCACTAATTGTCTTTTTTGGTCCACGAATATAGCTTGTCCACGAATTTACCTTCGGTGAGGGCTAAAGCCGTTCACGAATTTACACGAAAAAAATAAATTTAAATTTAATTAGTGTTAATTGGTGTAATTAGTGGATAAATGTTTTTTGGTAATAATTATTTCATTTTAAGAAAACTATCAACATCAATGTCGGCTTGTTTTAATATCGCTCTAAGGGTACCTTCCGGCATATCTCCTTAATGATTAGGAATTGTAGTAAATCTATTTGAAGTTGGATTGTGCCATAATTCATGACTTCCGGCAGCTTGTCGATAAAATACAAATCCGAAAGTTTTTAGTATTCGAACAATATCCCTATATCTGAAGCCTGCTAATCGTCCCACTTTATACCCCAATAACTATAGGATAATCAAAAATATCATTCACATTTGCTAATTGTGAGATTTGCTCTTCATGGCCTTCAATTAATTTCTTTGCCACATCTTTGGCAATTTCAATTGTTTCCGCAATAGTTCTACCCTGAGCAATTAAACCTTGAATACTGTCAGAAGTAGCTAAATAAAGACCTTCCGGAAGTTTTTCGATATGTAAATTTAATAATCGTTCCATAATCTTTTTTTACAAATGTAGCTTAATTCAAATTTTTTTTAAACACATTTTGCTAGATATTCACTTATAAATTCATCTAAAGATTCAATTTTTATTTTTCATCCTTATATCAATCTTGCCAATAATACCTAGTACCTCGCCGGGTTGTACTTCGATTTAATGTCTTTCAAAGACCACACATACTCGCTCGTGCCTTTGCTAATTGACAATGGACAGTTGACAATGGAAAATGAAACCAATAATAAAAATGATCTGACATATATGAGCCATTTCTGTGTAGAAATGGATCCAAGAAATCAAGTTTAACTCAGACAGTAATTGTGGCTTGTATTTTCAACAGGAAACTTTACCCAGTATTTTTAATTAGGTTTTTGTTCGAAAATTAAATTAAATGTTGATTCAATGTTGTTTAGCTCTGCATTTACTTTGAAACCTTTATGATTTTTGGGGCTTTGGTATTTCTAAAATTTTATTTTCATTTTTCAGTTCTACATTGGGAATTTGCACATTTATTTAAACCGTATCCATAAACGTTTTCTCGGTACGGTTAAAGATAGCTAAACCAATAAAAAACAAAGCGATAGTAAATATTGCGCTATACAAAATACCACTTGGGCTAAATGTGCCAATACCTGTAAAACTATATTTAAACGCTTCGACTATAGGGCTTACGGGGTTAGCCATTATAAGCTTTTGATATTTAACGGGTATTTGAGATATTGGATAAATTACTGGGGTAACATACATCCACAGTTGAATTCCAAACTGGATAAGAAATGTAAGATCGCGATACTTGGTAGTCATGGCCGAGATAATTAGTCCAAAGCTCAGTGCCATAAATGCAAGTATAAGAACATAGACCGGCACCAACAATAGCGTGATATTGGGTTGCACTGCTGTACTTGTAAACAAATAGTAAAAGTACACACAGAGAAACAAACCGAGTTGAATACCAAACTTGACCAGATTGGACGACACTACCGACAATGGAGTAATAACCCTAGGAAAGTAAACTTTACCAAACAATCCGGCATTTGCCACAAAAGTATTGGCAGTAAGACGTAAGCTTTCGGAAAAATAATTCCATATAGTAATTCCTCCCATGTAAAACAAAATAGGAGGAACACCACCGGTAGGTATGCCAGCAATTTTGCCAAACACCAGCAAAAACATAAGTGTAGTAAGCAATGGTTGTATAAAAAACCACAGCGGCCCCATAATGGTTTGCTTATACGTTACCACAATATCGCGCTTGATAAACAACATGAGCAAATCGCGGTAATGCCAAATTTCGTTAAGCTTAAGATCAAAAAGACTTTTACGAGGAGAAATGGTTGAAACGATCATAATAAATTTGCAAATTACAAATGAGAAAATATGAAAATGAAAATTCATAATGTACAGTATTCGCACATTTTCAAATTAGTCATTTTCACATTATTGTATAGCTTCGCCCCGTCAGTCACATTTCTGTACTGTTGAGGTTTTTGTTTCTCAATATTAACAAACTGATACAAATGTATTTCGTATCAATTCATTGTTAATATTCAACTTTAGTAAGTACGAATATATAAAAAATAATTAGATCAAAAATATTTTTTATGAAAATCGACAAAGTAAAATCATAATCCTACATAAGAATTTGACGATTTCGAGACACTAGTATAAGATTTTCATTAAATTAATAAACTTCAAAAAAAACTTTAGACTATTTATTTTCGACCAAAAAGTGTGGAATATTGACCAAGAGCGATTGCCCGATTATATCGATGCGTACAATGATTCGATGCGAACCTGAAAATTTAACCATTTCTCCGCATTTGCCCATAAGCGGCCCCCCAACAATACGTACTTCGGAACCGGGCTCAATTAATTCGTGGGTAGATTCGAGAGGATAATCGGCTCCCATAAAACTGCGAATAAGATCAATTTGTTTGTCGGGAACAATGGCAGCTTTACCTTCGAACGATACGTACCTTACAATAGCCGGATCTTTAAGTATTTCGTAATACTCTTTGGTCGAAACTCGTACAAACATATACGATTTGAAAAGGGGCTCTTCGACCCTTTTTTTTCTATCGCTCCATTGTTTTTCGCGACTTATAAGAGGCAGGTAAACGTCGTAACCATCTCTGGTTAAACGTTCAAATGCTTTTTTCTCGTTACGCGATTTGGTGTATATTGCATGCCAATGATATACAGGCTTAAGAATGGGGTTCATTCAAATTTATGGGTTTAGAAAATCAATAAGCCGCCTTTTAAAACTTTTGGGCGGTTGCGAATCTTCATAATATTCGCGCCCGTAAATATAAGCATATCCATATTCATAACCATAATAATATCCATAAGAATATCGACTGCTAAGTTTCACATCGTTGACAACAATGGCCATATTGAGCATTGTTTTTTTACTTCGAAAGCGCTCGATCAATGGTAGAATATTTCGACTTGTATAATTGTGCCTTACAATAAAAAGATTTATATCGGCAAGTTTGGCTAATAGTTGAGCATCGGAAACAATAGCCACCGGTGGCGAATCGATAATAATGTAATCGAAATCGGATCGAAGGCGTTTAAAAAGCTCTTTGATACGTTTGTTTTCGATAAGTTCTGACGGATTTGGGGGTATAGGACCCGACATTGCAATAAAAAGGTTGGAAACCGTAGTTTGTTGTATCAGCTCTTCGTAACTCGTTTGCCCTATAAGGTATGTGCTTAAACCTTTGTCGTTTGACAAATCGAATTGTTGGTTAATCTTTGGTTTACGAAGATCGAAGCTCAATATTATCGTTTTCTTTTCGTTTACCGCCAATATACATGCCAGGTTTAAGGTTACAAAAGTTTTACCTTCGCCACTTATCGACGATGTAACCATAATACTTTTTTTGTCTTCGCCATTGAGCAGATATTGAAGGTTGGTACGCATGGTTCGAAAGGCCTCAGCCAATATCGAACGTGGATTGGTGGTAACAATTGTGCTGTCGGTTTGGTGCAAAATAGTTCCAATAATTGGCAATTGAGTATGTTTCTCGATATCGCCCAAATCGGTAATTTTATCGTTGAGATAATCTTTCAGGAAAATAAAAGCAAATGGAATAAGTAAACCAAGAATAATGGCGATAGAATAATTTTTAGATTTTTGAGGAGCTATTTGTGCCACCTTACTTTCGCGAGGTTCGTCAAGAATTCTTATATCGGGGGTATTGGCAGCTCTCATAATACCAGCCTCGGCACGCTTTTGAAGCAAATAGTTGTAAATATTGTCGTGTAAGGTAAAGTTGCGCTGAATTTTAATGTATTTTCGCTCGGTCTGTGGAATGGATCCCAAGCTGCTTTCGTACTTATTGATACGCTCGTTCAAATCGGCCAACATAACCTTGTTGCGTTCAATAATATTTTTCAAATTGGCTTTAACTACTTCGAGGGTAGCATCGAGGGTATTGTCGATTTGCTCAACCTTGGGGTTACTGCTACGAGTGGTTGAAATTAACTGCATTTTCTCGGAATACAATTCCTGCAAACGCGAAATACCCGAAGTTAGTAAAGGTTCGGTAATGCCCATGAGCGATGGAGATACCAAATTTTTAATATCAGTTTTTGAATTATTAAAAAATTCGCATAAGTACTCGTAGTATTTCATTCCAATCGTCAATTCTGAGCGCTGTTCCTCATATTTTTCGAGTATCTGGTATATTTTTTCCGATTCGCGACTGATATCGACCATTTTGTTGGCACGACGAAAATCGACCATTTCGTTTTCCGATTCCTTGAGCGAATCGGAGATAAAACCCAATTGTTGGTCTATAAACTGTATGGTATTGAGTGCCATCAGATTTTTTTCGTCGAGGTTCGATTCTATGTATTGAGCAATTAGTTGTTCGATAAAAAGCTTTTGCTTTGTAATATTTTGCCCATCGATGGTAAGATCGAGTATAAGACCATTTTTGTCGCGACCGGTTACTTGAAGATTAGATATATACTCGTTTACAAGCATTTCGGTATTGCGAAATGTAAAATGATAATCGATCCCTATGTACGATTTTGAAGTATTCATAGTATCGAGAAGAATAATTGTGGCTTTAAAAAATGGACATATTATTTCTTCTCCGAAGGAGTATTTTTTCTCAAAATTGTATTTATGATTGATCTTGAGAATAAATTCTGATTTATTGAGAATATTGACCTGAATGGGGTATTCGTACAATTGCACATCGCCGGTTTTAATGACCTGAAATGGACATCCTGAATAAATATCGAGTGTTTTGAAACGTCCATTGCTATAATATGCAATATCGAAATCGAGTTTTTGAAGTGTTTTATGAACTAAACCAAACGATTTGAGTAGGGCAATTTCTCCTTCAATAGGTTTGTTTTGAGCTATACTTAGGCTCCCTCCGCCACCCAAAGATCCTAAATCGATGTTATTGTTGTTGTTTTGGCGAAGCATAACAGATGCCGATAAACGATATTGGGGAACCGTAGAGCGGTTTATATAAACAGCTATTGCCATCGATACCAATAAGCCAATTACAAAAAGATACCAATTAGACAGGGCTTTATAAAGATATTTTTTTATATCAATGTTATCTTCAGAAAATTTGTCGTGCGTAGTTTCCATTAAAAATTTTACAATCAAATAATAAAATATTAAAGCTACAAAAATTTCTCAAGCTTTAATCTATATATCAATTAAAGATAATAATTTTTTATTTTAAACACAATTTGTATTTAAAATAATTACTGTCCGGTGAATACAATAATTGTGAATACAGAATTGAAAAAATACACAAGTGGGTAATTATTACATTCTAAAAATTGCGAGCAATTTTTCCCATCGCGTTTTTTTGTGTTTCTCATCTTCTGAATAATAGCCTTGTCCGTAGCCATATCCGTAACCATATCCGTAGCCATAACCATAACCGTAACCGTAACCATAGCCATAGCCATAACGATAGCCATAAATGCTTTTAGGACGAATATCGTTGATCAGTATTCCAAAATTTTTCATTTCTTTTTGCTCATACAAATCGTTGAGAAGCTCGAGCACATGTTTAGAAGAATAATTTTGACGAATTACAAAAATATTGACATCGGTAAATGGCGCCAACAACAAGGCATCGGTAACAATTGCTAAGGGAGGTGTATCGATTACCACGAAATCGAAATCGTTACGAGCACGTGTCAGAAACTCTTGCATACGAGGTGTTTCGATAAGTTCAGCCGGGTTTGGTGGCACTGGACCCGATGGTGCAATAAACAAATTGTCGATAGGAGTTGACAATATTATATCTTCCCATTGGTGTTCGTGGATCAAATAAGTACTTACTCCTTTGTCGTTTTTATTGTTAAAAACTTTGTGGAGCTTTGGTTTTCGAAGATCGAGCCCAACAACAAGCACTTTTTTGTTCGACATGGCAACAATGGCTGCCAGGTTAATGGCGCAAAATGTTTTGCCCTCGCCACTAATAGTCGATGTAATGGCAACTACCTTCTTGTCTTTGTCGCGAAGCATATATTGCAGGTTGGTACGAAACGAACGAAACGATTCGGCCAACGACGATTTTGGTTTCTCGCTCACCGGAATGCTTGTTTCGAGTGGATTATGAGCTACAATTCCAACGATAGGTATTTTGGTACGTATTTCTACATCGCGTTTGCTTTCAATTTTATCGTTAAAAAAATCGCGGGCAAGTACAAACCCAATTGGAATCAGTAAGCCCAATATGAGCGAAATGGAGAAATTGCTCGATTTTTTGGGCGATGTTTGCACAGCCATCTCGGGACGGCAACGTTCGACCAATTTGGCATCGGCGGTGTTTGATGCTCGCATAATACCCGATTCGGCTTTTTTCTGTAATAAATAATTGTAGATATTGTCGTTGAGGGTGTAGTTGCGCTTAATATTAATAAATTTTCGTTCGGTAATGGGCAACGATGTAAGCTGCGACTCACTTTGCTGTATTCGCCTCTCGATTTCCTTAAGCTTCATATCCGATGCCTCTTTCAAACTACGCAGATTCTCGAGAGCTAACTGTCGCAAACCTTCTATTTCGTTGTTAAGTTCGTTGATTTTGGGCGAAGTAAGTCTCGACGATAATTGCATTCTTATTTTTTCGGAATATAATTCAGTAATTTTAGAAAGCAGACTACTCAAAACAGGCTCGGTAACGCCCATTACAGAAGGCGCAATAATATCGGTATAATTGGTTTTAGATTTAAAATAACTGTCGAGATACTTGAAATAATGCATTTGAAGAGTAATAGAAGCTTTTTCGTTTTGCATTTCCTTGAGGTACTCAAAAAGCTCTTGTCCTTCTTTACTCACATCGTTTATTTTGTTTTCGAGACGAAAATCCATCAACTCTTTTTCCGATTTCTTGAGCGAATCGCGAATAATATCGAGTTGTTGGTCTATAAATTTTACGGTATTGTGTATGGTCAAGTTTTTTTCTTCGAGTGTAGCATCAATATATGTATGAGCCAACATATTGATAAAATCGGCTTCTTTCTGAGGTACATTTCCTGTTATACTCAGGTCCAAAATTAAGGTATTTTTGTCGCGAAGAGCCACTGCATATTTACCTCGGTACATATTGGTAAGCCCATCGGGATCGTTCATTGTAAAATAATACTTCGTATCTTTCATAGTCGAAATATCGGTTTCGGGCTTTAGTTCGATTTTAAAACGAGAACCATTAATTTCGACATATTGCCCAATTGCCACTTTACTTTTGATGTTAATAGGCTCTTCTATTTCGAGCAATAGAGTTTCTTTGTTGGTAAGTGATACAAAAACAGGAATATTGTACAATATCGGAAAAGCACTATCGGGTATTACTTTAAAGGGTGCACTTTGATACAGTTCCGGTGTTTTGAGCCTGCCAATAGAATAGTACGAAACGCCAAAATCGAGACGATCTATTGTACTTCGAACGATATTGTACGATTTAAGAGTCACTATTTCGTTTTCCATCGATCGGCGGAACGAACGCTTACGAAAACCCATATCCTGCAAAATGCCTTCGACCCCCGATTGTAGCGGATTGGCCTCGTCGCGCAATACTATAGTAGCCGATAAGTTATATACCGGCACGGTTTTGCGGTTGATATACCATGCAACTACAAACGATATACTTACAGAAATAATAAATAAATACCAAACAGAAAGAAACTTGAACAAATACTTCCTGATATCGATATTTTCTTCGTTGAAATGCGTATTCGGCAGTTGATTCATTTCTTATTTTGTCAAACTCGAAATTAATACAATCAGGGCAATTGACGATGTAATAGTGCTTATAATGGTAGTGTAATCGGACAGGTTGAGTCTAAAAACCATATGACGACGTGGTTCGACATATATGATATCGTTTGGTTGCAGATAATACATTGAACTCGCGAGTAATTCGCGTTTAGTAAGATCGACCGTAATTATTTTATTATCTTTTTCGTACGAACGTATAATATATATCTTGTTTCGGTTTGCATAATTGGTCAAATCGCCGGCTTTAGCTAGCACTTCATAAATGGTGGCTTCGTCGGCCATAATGTTTTGCTGACCCGGATTTTTAACTTCGCCCATAAGTGAAATTTTGAAAGAAACTAGTTTCACATCGACTCGCGCTTCTTTGATATATTCGTCGGCCTTGGTTTCGAGCAATGTGGTTGCTTGATCGACCGTAAGACCGCCAACTTTTATTTTTCCAAAAACAGGTAAATTGATATTTCCTTCAAAATCTATCGAGTAACTCATCAAATACATACCGCCTCCGCTACTCATAGAACTCATAGATGTAGTAGTTGCTCCAAAATCCATATTAAAAAGCTCGTTGACGCTTTGGTCGAGGCTCTTGACTTTGATATAAAGCTGATCGGCTGGCTGCAAACGGTAACTTGTTTTTACTTTAGAAAAAACGGTATCGGCACTGTTGAGTGTTTGCAAATATGCCATTTTCTTGTACGAGTTACATGAACTCAACAATAAGAGTAATAAGAGTATGTGAGTAAAAAGCTTAATTTTTTTATTCATTGTAAATGTTTGCGAGTTACAAACCTAATACTTTTTTCGTTAATGTGAAAATGTGCAAATAATTTCAATAAATCATTTGCACATTTTCGCAATAGTAATTCTCACATTAATATTTTATTTATTCACAAACAACCAAGCCTCTTGATTGATAGTTTGCTGAATATTGCGAAGAGCTTCTGTAGACTGATTTAAATCGTCGCCCGAACTAGCACTTACTAAATGGAAACCATTTGAAATAGTAATAATATGCGACTTGTAACCCAAATTCATCATTTGACCTGCATAGTTTTCGGCATTTGCTGGATTTTTGAAACTACCAGTAATCACATAATAGGTATAAGATGGATTTGAACATGCCATATTTAAAGAATCGATTCGTTTTTGAGAATCTTCCTTTAACATATTTAATTCATTCGCAAACTTAATGGAATCGTTTATACGCTGTTGTTCAACAGTAATTGTAGCATTTGCCGCATCTTTTTTATTAAAATACTTACAACTGCCCAAAAAACTGAGAATTATTACACTGAGAATAAAATTTCTATTCATACTATTGATTTTTAACTGATTTCTCATTTTGTTAATGTTTTTAATATGTCCAAAGTAAATAAAATTAATTTATAATTCAATATAAACAATTTTTTTTTTAGTGTTCTTGTTTAAAATAACTAATGTATCGAGGTTCTAAAAAACATATTATTTTTTTAAAAGTTTATAAAAAACATGATTTTGTATAAAAATACATAGTTACCATATTATGGTATATATTTACTATAGAATAAATATAAAAAAGTGATAAATAAATATCCAATCAATATTTTGCTAATTATTTTTATCCCATTATATTTGCGCAACTATTTTTAATACTAATAAAATATTTACAATGAAAACAAAACGAATATTAACTGCTTTGTTAATGACACTAGTTATGCCCATGCTGGCAATGGCAAGTGAAGCGGATTTAAAAGTGCCTGAAGCAATTCAGCACGAAAGTATTTTATACTGGGGCTTTTTGGTATGTGCTCTAGGTTTACTTTTTGGTTTATACCAATTTATGAAAGTTAAGAAACTTCCTGCACACAAATCGATGCTCGAAGTATCTGAAGTAATTTACAAAACTTGTTCGGCTTACTTGAAACAACAAGGTAAATTTCTTGCCATTTTATTCTTATTTATTGGCTCTGCAGTAGCTTTCTACTTCGGATTTTTAGCAAAAGATCATGAAGGTCATGCTTTATTTGGAATTGGTGGAGTTTCTTTAATTATCTTATGGACAATTATTGGTATCTTAGGTTCTTATGCAGTTGCAGCATTTGGTATTCGTATGAATACATTGGCTAACTCACGTATGGCTTTTGCTTCGCTTGAGAAAAAACCTTTGAAATTATTAAACATTCCTTTGAATGCAGGTATGAGTATCGGTGTGATGCTTATATGTATCGAACTTATTTTAATGCTTATTATTCTTTTAGTAATGCCCGGTCATTTAGCAGGTGCTTGTTTCATTGGTTTTGCTATTGGTGAATCATTAGGTGCTTCTGCTCTACGTATTGCTGGTGGTATTTTTACTAAAATTGCTGATATTGGTTCTGACTTGATGAAAGTAGTTTTCAAAATTGGTGAAGACGATCCTCGTAACCCTGGTGTAATTGCTGACTGTACTGGCGACAACGCTGGTGATAGCGTAGGACCTACAGCAGATGGTTTCGAAACTTATGGTGTAACTGGTGTTGCTCTTATTTCTTTTATCCTTTTGGCTGTTGGAGGCGTTGCTCTAAATATGACCGAAGAAGTTACAAGTGCATTGATAGTAAAACTTTTGGTTTGGATCTTCGTGATGCGTATTTTGATGATTGTAACTTCAATTCTTGCTTTCTACATCAATGGCGCTATGAATACTGCAAAATATAGCAAAGTCGACGATATGGATTTCGAACATCCTCTCACCAATTTAGTTTGGGTAACATCTATACTTTCTATTGCTGTTACATACATTGCAAGCTATATCATGATTCCTGAACTTAATGGCAATACTGATTTATGGTGGATTCTTTCTACTATTATTAGCTGCGGTACACTTGGTGGTGCATTAATACCAGAAGTTACTAAATATTTTACCTCACCTAAATCTGACCACGTACAAGAAGTAGTTAGTGCTGGTAAAGAAGGTGGTGCTTCACTTACTATTCTTTCTGGTTTTGTGGCAGGTAACTTCTCAGCTTTCTGGATGGGTATGGTATTCTTTGTATTGATGTTTGCTGCATACTTTATGAGCACTATGGGCTTAGATACTATCATGGTTTATCCTTCTATCTTTGCTTTTGGTTTGGTTGCATTTGGTTTGCTCGGTATGGGCCCTGTTACTATTGCCGTTGACAGCTATGGACCTGTAACTGACAATGCTCAATCGGTATACGAACTTTCGTTAATTGAAGAAATTCCTAATGTTGGTGCAGAAATTGAAAAAGACTTTGGTTTCAAACCAGATTTTGCAAAATCGAAACATTACTTAGAAGCAAACGACGGTGCTGGTAATACATTTAAAGCTACTGCAAAACCAGTATTAATTGGAACAGCTGTAGTAGGTGCTACTACTATGATTTTCTCGTTGATTCTTATGTTAAAATCTACTTTAGGTGTTGAACCAGAAACAATTCTTAACTTATTAAATCCATATTCAATCCTAGGATTCCTTCTTGGTGGTGCTGTTGTTTATTGGTTTACCGGAGCTTCAACTCAAGCTGTAACTACTGGTGCATTCCGTGCCGTTGAATATATTAAAAATAATATCAACCTCGATCCAAATGCACCTAAGAAAGCCGATGCTAAATCGTCTATTGAAGTAGTAAAAATATGTACACAATATGCTCAAAAAGGTATGTTCAACATTTTTATAGCTATTTTCTTCTTTGCTTTAGCTTTTGCTTGTATTTCTTCTCCTTCAAGTATTGGTGGAAACCAAGCTGTTGCTTTGTTTGTTAGTTACCTTATTGCAATTGCGGTATTTGGTTTGTTCCAGGCTGTATTTATGGCTAATGCCGGTGGTGCTTGGGATAATGCTAAGAAAGTAGTAGAAGTTGATTTGAAAATGAAAGGCACTCCTTTGCACGATGCTACAATCGTAGGTGACACTGTTGGTGATCCTTTTAAAGATACTTCATCTGTAGCATTGAACCCAATTATCAAGTTCACAACGCTATTCGGACTTTTGGCAATGGAAATAGCCATTAGCGAAAACTTCCGCGATGCAGCTCCTTATTTTGGTCTTGCATTCTTAGCTGTTGCTCTTGTATTTGTATGGCGTTCGTTCTACAAAATGAGAATCGAAAAATAGATATTAGACAAACAGAAATTAGAAATAAGATATTAGATATTAGACAAAAGACACAAAATCTTAGATATAAAATCTCCAATATCTGATATTATCAAATAAAGAAAGGCTGCTCGATATACCGGGCAGCCTTTTTTATTTATTAGTCTTAATACTTATGTCTATTAGTCTTTAATCTATTTTCTATATTACATCAAAACCTTAAAAACAACTTTTTTTACCTCTTCTGATTGCCCTATACAAACACCGGGTTGGTGAGCATCCTGAGGCATAAAAATGACAAATTTTGACTGATCAACTGTTACATAATCGCCACTTCCATTGTAGAAAATAAGATCTTTCTCGATATTATAATCTTCTAAAACCGTCATACCATCCAACGGTGCAAAACCCATTTTTTCGGAACCTTTGAGCACTAGCTGAATGTCGGCATACTTTTTATGCGACTCCCACTTGGCAAGGCTTATATCTTTACAGGTATATTCGTTTATTGATACAAACACAGTGTCGCCATCAATGAGTGTTTTGCCAAGTGGCAAAGTATTCAAATCGTTTTTTAGAAAAAAATCAATAGCAGTAGCAAAGTTCTTGCTCAAGCACTTGTACAGAGCAATATTTATTAAAGAATCTGTAATCATTCCAATAATTTAGTCTTTTGCTCTTTCAGAATAACTGCCATCGCGTGTATCGATTTTGATGCGGGTTCCTTGTTCGATAAACAACGGAATCATAACAGTAGCACCAGTTTCGACAGTTGCTTTTTTCAATGAGTTCGACGAAGCAGTATCGCCTTTAACTCCGGGCTCTGTATAAGTAACTTCGAGGGTTACAAAAGGAGGCAATTCGCAAGTAAGCGCAGTTTCGTTGTCGGCATCAAATAGCATTTCGACATACTGACCTTCTTTGAGCAGATCGGGCGAAGTAATTAGATCTTTCTTAATAGCAATCTGTTCGTATGTTTGCTCGTGCATGAAATGATAACCTTCTTCGTCGTTGTACAAAAACTGATGCGGACGGCGTTCGATATTAGCCAAATCGATTTTTTCGCCAGCTGTAAATGTATTTTCGATCACGCGTCCATTGGTTAAGCTTTTCATCTTGGTACGTACAAAAGCTCCACCTTTACCGGGTTTTACGTGTTGAAAACTTACCAAAGTGAATAGGTCTCCATTGAACTTCATATAAAGACCATTTTTGAAATCTGCTGTATTTGCCATATATAACTATATATTAGATTTTTAAATATTTATGCTCTAAAGCGAAGCAAAATTAATCCAAAAGTTGAGAATGACAAATTTCATCTATCATTTCGAGGTTTTCAGAGGTACTTTTAAACCTTTATACTCTCGTACTTCGGCAATAGCCGAACCAACCCACATATCGAATTCAATACGAATGGGTATTAAATTGCTGTCGTCGGTAAACCAAAAGCGCATATCCTCATTAGTTTTAAAAATACGACCCGGCTCGACCACAGGTACAAATTTGAGACAATTGACTTTTCCGAATTTGGTATTGAGAATCTCGCGACCTTTAAATTTTATTTCGAATGGAAAAATAGTATCTTGAAAATAAGTAAGATACTTGCGAATTTCGCCGGGTTTGATATTTGAATAATCCATTCGGCGTATATAATAAAACACCGAAACAATATCGAGTGTATGAGAAGGCATTTTCTTATAGCCTTTACGTTTCGAAACTAAACTATAAGTCGAATGATCGTATCGAACTTCGTTGAAACGTTTATATTTGCCTTCGGTTACATCGCTCACATCCAAATATGGCAAACCCGTTTCGATGTCGAACCATGTATTAAATTTATCGTCGACATGAAACATTTTTTCCCAAATACCAATTGTTCGTCCCTGCAAGACAGCATAATACACTTGGTTGCTGTCTAGCAATTCTTTGCTTAACTTTAAGGTAACTTCACCTCCTTTAATAAAACTAAATCGCACATCGTAGATGAGTGTTTCACCTGCTTGAAAAGCGTTGTTTGAAAGCGACTTAGCATGCGATTGAGCGAAAATAGTGGACAGTGGACAGTGGACAGTAAACAGTAAAAATAATAGTATGGAAACTTGAACCTTTACATTCCTTAACATATCAAAACGTTTTTCTTGCTGGTGGTTGCCACAAAATCTTTCAAATAGTATGGCTCGAAATAGGCAGTATTTTCGAACTTACTATCGACAAATGCTTTGTATGCAAAGGGTACTAAATAGCGTGCTTTGGGAAAAACCTCAGGAATAAAAAAAGCATTTGGGTGAGCTACTAAATCTTGAATTTTGCCCGAACCGCTACCGAAAAAAATTACCTGATTTTTATCGAGAATATCTCTATAAGTATATTTTTCGATTATTTCGGCAGCCGTTTCAATTTCGTACTCGAAATTTGTATTAAAAAAAGCTCTATAAACCTCCATTCGTCGGGCATCGAGCATAGGACACAACAAAGTTGTAATACCAGGATCGAGTTTCAATTTGTTTAAAAACTCGCGTTGACTAGCTCCATAACATAGTGCTTCGAGCGTGTTTACCGCAATTAAAGGTATATTGAGCCCATAACAAAGTCCTTTGGCAACCGACACACCTATTCGCAAACCGGTATAAGAACCAGGACCTTTACTTACCGAAACAGCTTGTAATAAGTTGACATTTTTATTGCAACTGTCTAAAACTTCTTGAATAAGCATAGTGAGTTGTGAGGCATGTGATCGTTCGCCTTCGGACTGGCGATATGAAAGAAGTTTCTGACCTTGCGACAAAGCCACTGAACAAATGTTTTCAGATGTTTCGATATGTATTATTAATGGCATTTTTCTAAAATAATTCGTTGGCTAATATACAAATAAAATGATTATTGATAATAAATCTTTACTGCTTACCAATTAATTATTAATTCGTTTAAGCTTCAATTATTTTAATTAATCAAAAATATTTATACATTTGTTGTGTTTCAATAAACAAAAGTGGCAAAAATTTTAATTATTCGCTTCAGTTCAATAGGCGATATAGTACTTACAACCCCGGTGATCCGTTGCATAAAGCAACAAGTCGAAAATGCGGAAATTCATTATTTGACAAAAAAACAATTCTCAATTCTTGTCGAAAGCAATCCGTATATCGACAAAATTCATGCATTTTCTGACAATCTGAACGAGACCATTAAAAGCCTGAAAAAAGAAAAATTCGACTATATATTTGACCTTCACAACAATTTGAGAAGTTCAATTGTAAAAAGAAAACTGAAATCGATGTCGGTTTCGTTCAAAAAGCTCAATTTTGAAAAATGGTTGCTAACAAACCTGAAAATTAACCGACTGCCCGACACTCATATTGTAGACCGCTATATGGCTACAACGCAGATATTAAACATCGAAAACGACCACAAAGGTCTCGATTTTTTTATCCCCGAGAAAGATGAAATAAAACCTGAGATGCTTCCCGAAGATTTTAGGGATGGCTATACAGTAATTGTTATTGGAGCCAAACATGCAACCAAACAATTGCCTGTAGATAAATTGCACGAACTATGTAGCAGACTTTTGGTTCCCATAATACTCATTGGAGGTCCCGAAGACGCATCGACAGCCGATAGTATTATTGACCAGAAACTAAGCCATGTATACAATGCTTGTGGAAAATTTAACTTAAACCAATCGGCATCTATTATAAAACATTCGAATTTGGTGATTACCCACGACACCGGTATGATGCACGTTGCAGCTGCCTTTCACAAAGAAATACTTTCAATATGGGGCAATACAGTTCCCGAATTTGGAATGTATCCTTATATGCCTGGCAATGTACATGTTCAGTTCGAGGTAAAAGGTCTGCGCTGTAGACCTTGTTCAAAGATTGGTTACAAAACCTGCCCCAAAGGTCATTTCAACTGTATGAACAAGCAGAATATTGATGAAATAGCCAATGTTGCTATGACCTATCTCAATATTGAATTATAAAAAATGAAACTTCGAACGCTTTTCGTGTTTCTATTTATAGCCGTTTTAAAACTCTATTCCCAAAAAATTGTTTCTCTCCAAAGTTTTGCAAAAGTCAATTTTTCGACAACAAATTACAAAAATGAATACACCAATGTATTTGGACATCCATTTATAACAGACAGCTTTAGAGTGGGCAAAATATTAAATTCGTCGGGAGAACTTTTTTCGGCTGTAAAAATTAAATTTGATATTTGCTCCAAACAATTGCTTGTCGAAACCAACGATTCAATATTGATTCCAGACATGAGCCTTGTTGGATCATTCGAAATGGATAGCATAGATTCGAGAGGTACAGAATATTACAAACGAATTTTTTACAAAAACAATGTTGGCTATTATCAAATACTTGAACGAGGCAAGGCTTTTTTATATTTGTTAAAAACAAAAAGCATTAAGTCGTCGGCAAAACGCGAATTTGTTTACAGCGAAACTTTTTATATTTCCATAAATAATGGAAGTTTTCAAAAGCTTAAAAACAACAAAAAGGGTATTCTAAATGCATTCCCCAACAATCACTATTATTTGGAACTGTACATTCAATCGCACCAATTGAATATTAATAAATTTAACGATTTGCGCAAACTGGTAGCATATTACAACCGTTTGAAATAGTTTTTTTGGAGTATTTATTGTACAACAAACTGCTTTATCAGAAATACATCTCGCTGCTTAAGACGAATATAATAAAAGCCTTTCGAAATTTTATGTACTTTGAGATCGATAGTAGTTTGAGAACCTGTCATAGACTTTCTGTAAACCATACGACCCGACGCGTCTAGTATTTCGATTTCAGATTTAGCATTTTCTAAAAATTTAAAGTAAATATTTAATTGATCTCTAGCAGGATTGGGAGCAACAATAAATTGAATGTTACCAAGCTGAGTCAAACCTGTGCCATCGCTACGCAATCGGTTATCTTCCAAGTTTGAAATTGAATGACTAAACGGTCCACTATTGGCTTTTAACTTGGTAACCACGCAAGCATCTTTCTTAACACCAGCAATTCGATAATATGGCTTGGTAATAAGATCTGTACGATCGATATATACATCTTCATTGGCACTAAGTGTAGTTATACTTTCTAAAGTAGCAGCCGATGAGCCTTTGTAAATAATATAACTCTCGAAATTGAGTTCGTTACCTTCGATTTCGTATTTTTTCCAGCTTAAGTTCACAGCATCTTTGCTCGACGATACAGACGATTGTAAGAACAGATTTTTATGATATTTGCTCTGAACCGATTCATTGTCGGACGAGTCAACGGCAGAGATTTTATAACTGTACCGTTGTTGCTCGGGAATAGCCGTTGGGTCAATAAATACACTATTTTCAGTTGCCAAAAGTGAGTCAATTTTTTCATATTGGTTTGCAGTATTGGTTTCTCTATAAACATTGTAACTCTTTATTCCCATACCCTTTTGGCGCTCCCAAATAACCATATTTTTGCCACTTTCCATATCGACCGTGATCAAACAAAGTTGAATGGTCGAAGGCAATACAGTAAGTGTACCTGACTGATAAGTAATGCTATAGTTTGATGCACTAGCACCAGACAATGTAATTGGGTATGTGCCTGCAACACTTGTTTTTGTTGCCAAACAACTCAATTGAGGTTTGCTGGTAAGCACTACATCGGTTTCGCCATTTACAAAGCCTGTACAAGTGTAATCAAATATTGGATTACTGCTAAAATACGCTTTGCTCTTGTCGTTGGCTTTGATGGTTAATGAAGCTGGAGTTATTGTGAGAGTTCCATTCTGATATGTAACACTATAATTAGTAATATTACCTTTAGTAAAGGTAATATCTGAAGGAATAATTGAATAACTACCTAATTCGCTTGACTCTATAGCATTTGTAGCAATAGAGCTTACTGTAGCAATATCAGAATTTTTAAATCCAGTAATAACAGCAGTTAAACTAGGGTTGGCATTGCCATATTGTTTAGATTTATTGTCGGCTTTTACAATTAGTACAGCCTGTTGAATTGTGTGCGTTCCTTTACTGTATTTTAAAATATAATTGGAAGCAAAACCACGTCCCGTTGCAAAAACGACAGCCGATGGAGTTACATCGTATGTTCCAACACTACTGGTATCTTTAGCCAAACTAGTATAGGTAACTCCGACTTGGGCAATGATGGAATCATTGTTTCTTAAACCACTTGCATTAAAATTAAATGTTTGTGTTTCGCCATATATTCCAGAGGTATTTGCTGCAGTAATAAATAAAGTATCGGCCTTCACAATTAAATTTCTACTGACCAGAGGCGCAGCAGCTATAATCGAGTTTCCGTCATGTTTGGCGGTAATAATTGTAGTTCCTACCCCGGTAATATGTACCATATTTCCCGAAATACTTGCAACAGATGTATTAGAACTTTCATATATAACAGGTCGCAGGCCAAGATTGGTGCTATCGGGTAATGAAAAGTCGGCATCGCCCCAATTTTTCGACTCAATACTAAAATTTATATGTTGCGTTTTCTGAGGTGTTTCAAAACTTTTCGGATTATTAACACCTACAACTGTATGATAGTATGCAACATCATTGTATTCATATGCTTTTACAACATAAGTTTGAACTGGATTTAAGCCTGTTACAGAAAACACTGTGTCGCTGCCATTGTACACGCAATACCAGCCCGACGAAGCAATTTGGGTACCTGAACCAAATACGCTGTTTGCAGTATAGGTAGTGCCATTGATCGGTAGCTCTGCAGAAGCAGCATTATCATTTTTTATAAATACAACACGTTGCGAAAAGCTGCCGGGAGTAAAATGGAAACTCGCAGACGTTGCCGTTAAAGCGCCAACAGTAATATGCTTGACTTGTAAGGTGTCGCGGTATTCGAAAGCACCAATACACGATGCGCCACCTATGCGGTTAACCCCGCGTTGGTCGGTTGTTTCGAGAACAATACCACCCACTTCGGCGGGAACAATATTTACATATTTTAAAGCTGAAGCTACATTGGTAAAATCTTTCTTAAGCAGTTTCATGGTTGGGGTATGTCCGCCATAGTTTGCCAGGGCTGAGGTTGTAAGCAACAAATCGAGTTGTGCATTAGAAAGCGAATCGGTTCCGGTAGCAGCAACCATACAGTTAGAGCCTTCGGTACCCAAAAGGTTATAGCCTTTATCGGTTACCGTTCCGGAAACTTTATAAACATTATGTTTGTTGGCACTCGAATTGTTTTTTGCAATAATATTGGCCAAAAGCGAAATTGTACCAGCATTACAGGCTACCCCGCCCCCGGCAGAAGTGGTAGTGCAACTATTGCCAACAATGGTATTTTGCTTTAAAAGCATTGTTCCTTCCTGTCCCTGATAAATTGCCCCTCCGTTTAATGCCGAGCTGTTATTAAAAAAGGTACAGTTTTTAATGCTTGTATTAAACTTCCCCGACGATGATACCCCGCCACCATACGCAGTAACCGAGTTCGACGAAAAAGTACAATGGCTTACCGTTACATTTGAAATATTGGTGAGACCAAGTGTGGCATCTAAACAAATACCGCCTCCGTTGCTGGCTTTATTGGAGTTAAATATGCAATTTTTGAAAACCACATTGTACGAAGTATTGTTGGTTATGCTTACCACAACCGCACCTCCCAGTGTTGTTGATTGGGCGTTTAATAAGGTAAAACCATTAATTTCGGCCGATGCATTTTTAATTTTTACCAATGGGGCGTTTCCGGAATAGTACTGAATGTACGACACATATGTTTTTGGGTCGTGTTGGGAAAAGCTTGCATTAAAGCCACCCATTAGGGTAAGCGGTTTGTTAATAACAAAAGAAGTATCAGGAGCTGAATAGGTTCCGGCAGCTACTAATATGGTATCGGTAACCGATGCTTTTGCTATGGCGGTATACAGGTATTTGCAAGGATTTTCGAATGTACCAATGCCATCGGATGCAGCATTTGCGTTTACATAAATATATTTATCGGCCGGGTTGGTTTCGTATGCACCAATACATGCAGCTCCAGAAGTTCGGGCAATACCGCGCTGGTCGGTGGTGGGCATGGTTATAGCATTTACTACAGCCGGTACCTGACGAATATTCTTTTCTATACCTGTACTATTGTTGAAATACTTGCCAATTACTTTAACAGTAGCCGTTGCACCACCATTGTTGGCTACTTTTGCAGGAAATAAACGAGCAGAAGTATTTGTTTGGTTTGAACTTTCGAGAATTCGGTATAATTGGTCATTGGCAATTACTATTGAATTTGCATTAACAGTTAAGACATTGGTGCCGTTTGTTCCAAAAATATTATAACCATTGTCGGTTACTGCACCTTGTTCCTGCCAAACATCGTAAGCAACCGGAGTGCCTATATTAGAAAAGTTACCGGCAATAATATTGCCTTGCAAACTCATTAACCCTCTAGCACAACAAATGGCTCCTGCGCCTGTAATTTGAGAGTTAAAGTTACCAACAATAGTATTATGTATTAATGTAATATTTGATGCGACACCTGCTGTCTGGTCGCCAGCCCATATTGCCCCGGCGTTTGTATTGGTTCTGTTACCAAAGAAGGTCGAATTCTTAATAACAGCAGTAACCCTATCGAAATAAATAGCACCACCTACATTAGTTGACGAATTATTAATAAACGAACAGCCGGTGATATTAAAAGTCGCGAATAGAGCAGAAATTACTCCGCCGCAACCACCATTACCTTCGGCTAAATTATTCATAAACGTACAATTTGTCAGATTAACTACCGAAGAAGCGTTTTGCGTTAGTGCCCAAATAACACCACCATTGCCCTGGCTTTGTCTGTTGTTAGTAAACAAGCAATTCGACACATTTAAGGTATAACTGGTAGTAGTATGGAAATGTATTGCTCCGCCTTCGTAAGGATATGCAGTTGCTTTACCGTCTTTAATTGTAAAGCCATCTATTGTAAAGTTTCCATCGATAATCCAAAGAATTGGTACAACAGAACCTGTATTTGCCTGCAAGGTAGAACGATACTGTGCTGTATCGCGTGCAGTAAAATCGGCTTTGTAGCCACCATAAACAATAATATTTTTTACACCATAATTGCCAAAAGCAATAACAGTGCTAGGTTGTGTATAAGTACCCGCAGCAACTTTTATAGTATCTGCTTCAGTGCAGGTAGCAAAGGCAGCCTGCAAATTGTTATATGCACTAGCAGGTGTGCGGCCATCGCCCAAGTTGCTTAAGTTTCCGTTTACGTAAATTATTTTTTCGCTTTGCGGTATTTCGCTTTCGTAAGCGCCTATGGTAGCGTTGCCTAACAAGCGAGCAGTTCCCTTTTGGTCGGTGAAAACGCTGTATGTGTTCGGAACAGTTCGAATTCCAACAAAAGAACCTCCCGAATTCTTCAATACCCTTCCGATTACTTTTATTGTAGGTGTTGAACCTCCATTGTTGGTTACCTTTGCAGGAAACAAACGTGCGGCTGTATTGCTTTGGTTGGCACTTTCGAGAATGTTGTATAATTGGTCGGAATTTACTGTAAATGATTTAGAATCGGGAGTATGTCCGGCAAGTCCATTTGTTCCAAAAATATTATAACCTTCGTCAACTATTGTTCCATTGGCATTCCTCCAAAGATCATAAGCACCAACATTATTTGAAAAATTGCCTGCAATAATATTGCCCAACAACTTTAAAGGTCCACTTTCGCATTCAACAGCTCCTGTAGAGGATGCATGGCTGCTAAAGTTACCTACAATAGTATTATGCGCCATTGTAGTAGTTGACCATGACCCAGTCCATATTGCCCCTGCACTTTGGTTGGTGCGGTTATTGTAAAAAGTATTGTTGGTTATCATAGATGAAGTTGTTGCTTGATTTAAAAGTGCTCCACCTGCAACATTAATTGCTTCGTTATTGACAAATGTTGAACCCGACAGATTTAGAGTACCTTTATATGTATAAATAGCACCACCGCCTCCGTTTCGAGCAGTATTTCCATCGAAAAAACAATTACTAATTACTAATTTAAAACTTTCATTGATTAAAGCCCCTCCCCACGATCCAGCAGAGTTTCCAATAAATTTACAATTGCTAATATTGGCTTGTGAGTTTGTGTTTGAGGTGTTCATCCATATTGCACCACCATGCCCAGATGTTGTTTTATTGTTTAAAAACTCACAATTGCTTACATTAATATTATAAATTTTGTCTTTAGCATCGTATTTTATTGCACCGCCTTCAATGTTACTGATGCCGTTCTTAATAGTAAAGCCATCGATAGTAAAATCACAATACAGAATATTTATAATAGGAACTGTAGCACCCGATAGACCCGAAATTATAGTTTTGTTTGCAACAATATCGCGAGCTGTAAAACTGTTGTTATAGCCGCCCAACAAGGTAAGCGAGTTGCTATTATTTGTAAATGACTTGTCAAAAGCAGGTTGGTAATAAATTCCGGCTGCCACCTTTATAGTATCGCGTCCGGTTGCTGCAGCAAATGCGGCATTCAAGTTGTTAAAGGCAGAAGTTGGTGTTAGGCCATTGCCTCCGTTAACGGCATCGGCTTTTACATAGAATACATTAATCGATTGACCGCTATAGGCATAATTCGAACCGCGTTCATTTTCGAGTGCAAAATTACTAAGCTGACCATTGCATGCTCCTGTAGCATCGGATAAAGTAGTCAATAATTTATTGTATCCATTGGGCACTCCCTGGTTAAAATCGTAAAATGCCACCAGGCCTGTTTCATTTCCAATAAATGTCGAATCTTGAAGGTTTTGTATTTCGGCAGCTGAAAGGGCACGGTTCCAAATACTTACATTGTCCATGTTGCCGTTAAAATAACCATCAGATGGCCAGTTACTTTTGCTTAAATAGCACGATGTTCTTATTTCATTTGATGGAACGCTAATACTACCTGAGGCTACATTCTGTCCATTTATATACAAAACACCTGTTCCAGTTGTCGAAATTGTTGCAGCAATATGTATCCATTGACCGATAGGCAGTTTAGTTGTAGCTTCGACATGGGTTTCAGCTGTACCGATTCTATTTGCCAAATATAAGTTATTAGTTGTAGTATTATTTGCCAATAATATGTTGTAGGAGTCTTGTCCTTTACCAAAATCGAATAAACGCGACCAGTTATTAAATGAATTGTATTTAACCCAGCCCATATAAGTGAAGCCTGTTGAGAAATTACCGGTAGGTGATAATGTGCCCATATTTACATAATCATCGGCACCATCGAAGCTAAGGCTATTGCCTGCACCTAACATAAATGTTTTTGCCAGCGAGTTACCACTTGTAACAGCCGAAATTTCGTAGCGCATACGATAATAATAATTTGTACCAAGAGCCAGATTCAAACCTGTAATAGTTTTCGATGTACCAACACCGGCATCAACATTATTGGCCAAAAGATTGCTAAAATCGCTCTTGTCCGAAACATCAATTCGGTATTTGGTGGCACCTGCAACAGCCTTCCAGTTGGCTGTAAAATCAGTAGATGTAACTTTGGAGGCATTATACATGGCAGTTCCGTAACTTAGTAATTTGGTTTCAGAATAACTACTTGTGCCAGTAGCCGTAGTATAGCGCATACGGTAATAATATGAATAACCCGCCACAAGCGATAATCCGCTAATAGATTTTGATGCAGTTCCTGCTGCTGAAGGACTATCGGTAATAATAGGAGCTGTAAACTCCGGATTGTTAGCTACATCAATCAAATAACCGGTAGCCCCTGGCATTGGGTTCCAGTTGGCCGTAAAGCCAGTGCCAGCAGCCGAAACACTTGTTGCATCTAAAATAAAATTATAAATAGGCGATGTTACATAGTTTGAAGTTGTGCCTACCAATGCACTACCATATAAAGTACCATTATTCCCATTTCCTGTTAAATCGGGTATGGCAGTCAGACCGACATTGGCGACTCCGGCAGCACCTTGATTAAAATTGTAATAAGCAACTATGCCCGTTTCATTTCCTGCCAAGGAGCTATACATGTTGTTTTGTATTTCGCTTTCGCTTCGAATTAGATTCCAAACACGTACTTCATCCATTATGCCGTTAAAATGAAGACCAACACCTACCCTGGCGCCCAAATGAAAATTAGTATTGTCGTTGACAAGCGGAGTGGTTACAGGATTTGAACCGGCTTTTGCTATTGTTACGCTTGTGCCATTAATGTATATTTTGTTATTTGACGAATTTGTAGGGTCGTACGAACAGGCAATATGGTTCCATTGATTGGGTATAAGACTATTGACAGGGGCATCGAAATAAACTCCTGGTGTTGGTATAAACCTTAATGAATTATTTAATCCATTACCAATATGCATTTCAAGCTTTTCAGAACCTTTGGAAGTTAAAAACTGTGTACTACTTGAAGTATTTACATTACAATACACCCAGGTTTCAAGAGTAACTTTCGACAAGTTCCAATTGCGGTTAGAAATATTTACGTAGTCATTGGCTCCATCCATTGCAATGGCATTGCCGGCTTGCAGCATAAATGGGTTTACATTCGAGTTATAGCTCTCGCCTGTTGCAGCTTCGTAACGCGCACGGTAATAATAATTAACACCGGGCTTTAGAGCTAAGCTTAGTGCTACATTGGTATTCGTTCCGGCATCGTAACTATTAATTAATAAGGTGCTAAAATCTTTTTTATCCGATACATCAATGCGGTATTTGGTTGCACCTGCTACAGCTTTTATATTTGCTGTAAACCCGGTTGAAGTTACATTGGTGGCATTGTAAACAATGGGAGCATCAAAACCATTCACATAATTTGATACCGAACCCGAAAGGTCGAAGTTGGTTAAAGTGCCTATTTGTTTGCGATACGAAGCATCAAGTAATTTATTGAGCGCGGCATTGTTGTCGAATGCAATACCTTGATTGAAATTAAAATAGAGCAATAGGTTTGCCTCGCTACCTGTTAACCCGCTGTTCATACGAGCTTGTATTTCGGCTTGCGATAATGCTTTGTTCCAAATGCGGTAATCGTCCATTTTACCATTGAAGAACCTGTTAATACTAACTCCAGGGTTATGCCAGCAACCAATACTTGCATTGTATAAATTTACCAAAGTTGTTACTGGTATATTGACAGTCTGAACAAGTGTGCCATTAACATAAAACTTAGCATCTTTAGTTGTACTACTAAAAGTAACAGCTGTATGATACCATGTATTGGGCGAAAATAGATAAGGAAAAGTGGGATGAACACTGTTTCCGTGTAATGCAAATTGAACCCCTGCAGTATTTATCTGGTAATGAAGCGAACGATCGACCCACGCATCTGTATTAAAAATACCATACATACCAGCTGCACCTGTACTACCTAATGTAAGGTTAATCCATGTTTCAATTGTTATTTCGTTCAAATTAACTGCTATTTGCGGAACAAAAACATAATCATTTGCCCCATCAAAGGCAAGTGCATTTTGAGGTGTTAAAGCAAACAATTTTGCTTCGGAATTGCTGCTTGTGCCGTTAGCTGTTACTGCTCTGATACGATAATAATAGTTAATACCCTCTGAAAGTGGTACTGGTATATTCTTTGTAGTTACATTGCCACAATCAAAATCAGTAATTAAGGGTGATGTAAAGTCGCTATTATCATCAACATCAATTTTATAAGTTGTAGCATTTAAATAAGGTACCCAATTTGCAGTAAAGCCCGATGGGCGTATATTGTTTGCATCATTTACAAAAGGACAAAATACTGCTGATGAAGTCCATGTTGGAAAGCTAGCAATAGTTCCCACATAAGCACCTTTAGCCTCGTTAAGTACCAAACCGCTTGTTTGGTTAAAATTATAGTATGATAGTAAGCCTGCTTCGTTCCCTACAAGTTCTTTGAACATGCTTTGCTGTATGTCTGATTCTGTTCGGGCAATATTCCAAACCCGCACTTCGTCAATTTTACCTTTAAATATTGATGCAGTAACATTAACAGATCGCTGACCAATTTTGAGATTGCTGCTGCCGGGAACATAACCAGTTACTTGAGCTGTACCACTTAAAATTCCATTGATATAAACAATTACATTGCTTCCGTTGTAAGTAACAGCAACGTGGTTCCATGTGTTGGGCTGAATTGCAGCAGAAGTTGGCACATCAACATTAGCTGTTCCTTTTATTGTAAAATACATTATTCCATTAGCGCCTAAATGCAATTCGCAACCAGCATAAGAACTTTCGTTGAATGTTGATAAAATTGCCTGGTCGCGGCTGTTAACCGACGCATTAAACCAAGCTTCCATAGTAAAAGTTGTGGGGTTTTGTACACCGCAGCTTACAACATCATCAACACCATCGAATTCTAAACAGTTGCCCGGGGCTATTTCAATTTTAACAGCTTGTGTATTTTCACTAATGCCATTTGCATCAACATATCGTACACGGTAATAATGTATATTGGCTGTTAAACCGGTTGCTATATAGTTTAAATTTGTTCCGGCATTGGCATTGTTTACAATTAAGTTACTGAAATCGCTTTTGTCCGAAATATCAATTCGGTAGTTGGTAGCCCCAGCAACATCTGGCCAGTTTGCAGTAAAGCCCGTTTTGCTAATATTATTAGCCGGCAATGCCCTCCAAGCTAGAGTCCAATTAGAAGCCGAACCGCTTAAAGCAAAATTGGTAAGTGTTCCATTTATTGCATTTGGAGAAATATCTGTTAAAACTGTACCATTAGAACTGCTAAAATTGTAAGCAGCTATTAGGCCTGTTTCTGAGCCAGTTGGTGCTACTGCATATAATCCTTGTATTTCTGAAAGCGAAAATGCTTTACTCCAAATGCTTACTTCATCGAGTTTTTGAGGAGTATTACTTATCCATCCATTATTGCCACCAACACTAACAGCGCCTGATGATGCGGTAGCATTTGTATGATTTGCATCTAACGTATTTGTTCCATCTAATTGTCCATTAATATATATTGAAACACTAGAACCATTTTTTACAACAGCAATATGAGTCCATTGATTGTTAGGTATAAAAGCATTTGAAGAAAATACTTGCCAACCATTAGCATTAAGTACGTCAGTATTAAAAAAAACTTTAGAACCACTTATATGAAATGCATACTGCACATTATACCTAATAACACCCTGTTTAAGGAGTAGTGCAGCGTTACCAGTAACAGGATAAACCCAAGCAGCAATGGTAAATGACGACGAGCCACTAAAGTTTAATGCTGCATTTGATGGCAGAGTAATGTAATCGTTGATACCATCAAACGCCAGGCAATTGCCCGGCGTTTGTGCGCTTAGGGTTGAAGCACTCCATAAAATTCCCAATAATAGGGATAAGGTTTTGGTAAAATTTCTCATAAATTTTTTATTTAAATCTTAAGTTTCATAGTATACACATAGTCGGAAAAAAGTGCCTTTGCTATTTCTTTGCAGATAAAAAGTTTTATCGCACAACTAACATTGCCAGTAAAAAGCACTATAACAAGCAAAGATAGTTTTCAGATAATAAATAACTGTGCGAAATTATAAAGTCGCACATGTTTTTTGCCTTTTGAATGATGTTTTTTTGGGCTACTAGGAAAGTCGATATTCGGAGGGAGTTTGATTGGTATATTTTTTGAATGCCTTGTTGAAACTGGTTTTAGAGCCAAATCCACATTCAAAACCAATAGCCTCGATGGTTAGCTGTTTATTGCCCCTATCTGAGAGCATTTTTTTTGCTTCTTCGACCCGGTATTCGTTTATAAAGTCAAAAAAATTTTTGTTTAAGCGGTTGTTCAGGATATTTGAAAGGTGATGTTGCGGAATTTCGGCACCATTGGCAAGGCTTTGCAAGCTACACTCCTTATCTAAGTATGCTTTTTGAGTTTCTACATAAGTTAAAAGCCTTTCGAAATAACAATCGGCTAGCTTGTCGTCAATTTTGAGTGCCGGCTCTTGTGCTTGTTGTGGTTTGTTGTCGCTTTCGACAGGAACTGTTGTTAGTTCTAAAGGATATAGACCCGGCAACCATGCCGATTTTATAAAAATATAAATAAACTGAACATTCATTACTGTAAGAGCAATGATGGTATTAATGTAATCGTTGGCAATGAGTAAACTTGCAGGTGCTGTACTCAACATCATTACAATGTCGAGCAAAAAAAATGTTTTGAGCCACGAAATACCTAATACAACTGACTCATTTACAATTACTTTTGAAATATTTAATTGTTTTGATATTATTGAGTAACATACAAACAAGTAGGTTGTCATCTGTATATAAAACAAACCATTGAGTATACTGCCTTCCCACATAAGCGATTCGAAATTATGTATAAGCTTATCTATGCGAATTTCCGAAGGCAATGACATAAAATATGCAGCAAATAATAAAGCGGGAAGGGCCGGAATGGCGTGTAAGCATATTTTTCCTCTACGTATCGACACCTCTTTGTTCAAAATAATCTGCAAGTACAAATAAATACCCGGCCCCATGAGCATGGCAATCGTATAATCTAAGGGTATAAAGTATTTAAGAAATAAAATATTTTGATCGAGTGTTGCATTGTGCAAATAAAAGGTAGATAGACTATAAAGTGCCATCATCAGGAAAGTGATGCCTAAATAGTTGTTGGCTCGTTTGATTGGCGATTTTTTTATTAAAAGAATGCCAGCGAGTATCAAAAAATTTAATGTCGAAAAAAAAGTTATGTATTGCAAAAACATACTAACCGATTGTTTTATCGGCACTAATTTATGAAATATACTCGACTAAACAATTTAATTTATAGTATGAGTAAAATAAAGTGAAAAAGCAGGAATAAATGTAAACTCATGTAAACAAATGCAGGTATTTTAATCGGTTGTACATACAATTGAAGGGCAAAAAGCGCTATAAGCCCAATATTTATGACATAAAGAAATATTGTTTTTGCAAAACTCAATATTCCTAACAATGGAAACATAAACGAAACAATACAGGTGGCTAAAAACCAGATAAAAAACATGAGAGGGGCTTTCTCTTCGTTATTTCTAAAAACTGTTACGGTATTGACCAATTCGTATTCCTTGCGATATTTTATTAGTAATAAAAAAAAATGCGGAATCTGCCACACAAACATAAAAGTAGCAAAAACAACTATGCTACTTTCCAGACCAATAGCTCCCGAAGCATACCAACCCATAAGGGGAGGTATTGCACCTACCAAACCACCCGCCAATATGGCAAATTGGCTACGATATTTGAGTGGTGTATATACAAAATCGTAGAGTACCACATTGGCAATACCTAGCAACGTTGCAACAATGCTTATTTGCGTCAACAAGGTTGTTCCTATTACTATAGTTATAAAACTAAATATTAAAGCTTCATTTGGCGAAATTGCTCCAGATGGTAAAGGCCTATTTCGGGTTCTTGTCATTATGCTATCCTGCGCACGTTCCACATATTGGTTTATGGCCGATGCCCCCGACGAAAGTAAAAACACTCCAGCAATTAGAAACCAAATATTGCCCGAGAATGCTTCATTGTTAAGATAAAATCCTACCACTGCCGAAAATGTGATGGCTACAGAAAGAACCCATTTTGAAAGCTTCAAATACTGATAACCAACAAGCCAAAAACCTCCATTCATTTTCAAATTTTCAAATTTGTCCATTTTCAAATTTATTTCTACTCCTTCGCTTTCAAATACTCAACAATTTTATCCAAATCTTCTTCCTTCAGTACATCTTTATATGTACGCATGAGTCCTTTGTTATAGCCTTTTACAAGTTCAGCATCGGGGTCGATAATGGCTCTTTTGATATAAACCTTGTCTACTATCACTTTTTTTTCTCCCAATGGTGTTTCAACCAATCGTTCTTGTCCAAATATATCTTTAAAGCTAGGGCCAACTAGCCTCGAACCATCGGTCGAATGACAACCGATACATGAATTATTTTTCAACAATTCGAACCCTGGCAGTTGGTCTTTCCCTTTTTTAATTTCAACATTAGCAAGCCATTCGCTAAAAGATGTTGAATCGATTACAATAGCCTTAGTTAACATATATGCATGCCGAACCCCACAGTATTCGGTACAAAAAACCTCGAAGGTATCTTTACGTGTAGGGATAAACCACATATAATTGTCGTCTTTGCCCGGAACCATATCTTCTTTCAATCTAAATGCTGGGATGTAAATACTGTGAACTACATCTGTTGCTTTAAGATTGAGTTTTACGGCCTTATTAATGGGCAAATACAATTTATCGGAACTTTTGCCATTGGCATACACAAATTCCCAACTCCACATACGAGCTATCGCTGTAATATTCATAGCATCTTTAGGCACATTGCGGGTAGGCAAATATTTTTTGTAGGTATAAAAAAACATAAACAATACCAATATCAAAGGCACAATAAGCCAAGTCAATTCCAACCAAGCGTGCTCTTTAATTTGAACGGCCTTGGGATGTCGCTTTCTACTATATCGAAATACAAAAATCAACATCAGTGTTATCAGTAGCACAAAAAAGAAAATGTCTATACCAATAATTAGATAAAACGATTTATCTATTCCCTCTGCCAAATTCGAAGCTCTTTGAAAATCCATCATATTTCAGATCTTATGTAAAAGACAAGCACTTGAGATTTGCTCTGTGCCTCTGTGTCTCTGTGTTTATAATTTTTATCTCAACAAATAATCGAAAAAAGTAATTACAATAACAATTCCAATGAGCAAAAAAACAGCCCCCGCCATTACTTTTAAATACCAACGAGCCTGATTGAGATGCATGAACCAATTGAGAACTATTGTTACCTGAACCGATGCCAACAATAATATGGCCAATAGGTTCCACTTTCCAAGATCGACAACCGCTAAAAATAAATTTATAGCCAACAATGCCAAAAGCACAACCAATACAAATGCATTGGTTCGGTATGATGTTATTTGATGTGTATCCATATTATTAATTTTCAATAATTTATTATATTTCGGGCTAAAGCCCGCAATCATTTAATATTCATTGCCGTAAGTTTAAACCTCCGGCAATGAAATGTGCTATATTTAGCTTTAACCGAAACTTTATAATTTAATTGCACTAATTTATCAAATACAACAACGGAAACAAAAAAATCCATATTACATCGACCAAATGCCAGTAAAGCGACGAATTTTCGAGCAATGCATATTTATTTTGATCTATTGTCTTGTTACCTATTCGAACGTAAACAATCGTGAGCAATACAAGTCCAATAAGTATATGCAAAGCATGTAAGCCGGTCATAAAATAATAAAGCCCGAAAAACATGATTTGCCCGTGTTTGAGTGTGAGCATTATTTCAGAACCCGGGTATAAACCAAGCTCGATTTTATGAGCCCATTCAAAGTATTTGTTAATCAAAAATATAATACCAAGCAATAGTGTAATCCCAGTTAAATTACGCGAAAGTTTCAAATTGTTTTTTTGCATTGCAGTAATAGCCATAGTAATAGTCATACTACTAAACATGAGTATGACCGTATTGAGCGATCCAACAAAAACATTGAGCTGCGACGAAGCTATATGAAAATCGTCGAGATATTTCGATCTAAAAACAGCATAAACAATAAAAAGTCCGGAAAAGAAAAACAATTCTGAAAAAATAAAAATCCACATTCCCAGCTTTGAACCGTAATCGTCGCGGTGTTCGTCGTGATGAATTTCTGATGACATATCTTTTTTACATTTTATTCATTTGCAAATTTCCACATTCGTAATTTTCACATTTATTTATATTCATAAGGCCCTTCGGTCACTTCAGGTAATTGTTCGAAATTTTCGAACACTGGAGGCGAAGCGGTTTTCCACTCCAGAGTAAGTCCATTCCATGGGTTTTCGGAAGCAATTTCACCTTTTTTGCTGCTACGAGCAAAATTATACATCATAAGTATAAACCCAACTCCTAAAACAATTGCTCCAATTCCCGAATGTGCATGTCCCCAATGATATTCGGGCAAATAGTCGAAATATCGGCGCGGCATACCCTGCATACCTATTATAAACTGTGGAAAATATAAGATTTGAAACCCAACAAATGTTATTACTGCAGCCCAGTTGGCACGACGGATGTTGTACATTCGACCCCACATCTTTGGAAACCAATAATGTATAGCTGCTATAAAGGCAAATCCCATTCCTCCAAATATGATGTAATGAAAATGCGCTACCACAAAAGCAGTGTCGTGCACATACATATCTGTTGTTAGCGAGCCTAATATCAAACCGGTAAGACCGCCAATTAGAAAGTTCGACATAAAAAACAAGACATACAGAAATGGAGGTTTTACATCGATAGAACCCTTGTACATAGTTGCAATCCAGTTAAAGACCTTAACAGCACTTGGTACTGCAACAATAAAGGTAAGAAAGCTAAACACCCAACGAGCTGTATCGCTCATACCAGAGGTGTACATGTGATGTCCCCATACCAGATAGCCAACTGCTGCAATGGCAATACTCGAAAGCGCTATGGCTTTGTAACCAAATATTCGACGTTGGCTAAATGTTGGAATAATCTCAGACACAACACCCATAGCAGGCAAAATCATTACATACACAGCCGGATGTGAATATATCCAAAACAAATGCTGGTACAAAATAGGATCGCCCCCTAAACTAGGATCGAAAAATCCAATCTTTAGCCAGCGTTCGGCTATAATCATAAGCAAGGTAATACCAACTATTGGGGTTGCCAATACTTGAATCCAAGCAGTAGCATATAGCGACCATGGAAAGAGTGGCATTTTGAACCATGTCATTCCTTTACAACGAAGTCGATGAATGCTTACTATAAAATTGACACCTGTAAGAATCGACGAAAATCCTAATATAAATGCTGCTGTTACAGCTGCTACAACATTCGTATGGGATGTGGTACTGTAAGGTGCATAAAATGTCCAACCGGTATCGGGTGGACCATCGCCCATAAATAATGATATAACTGCAAAAATCGCACCGATCACATACAGATAAAACGATAGTAAATTCAAACGGGGAAATGAAACATCGCGAGCCCCAATCATCAAAGGCAGAAAGAAATTGCCGAATATGGCTGTTAAGCCAGGAATAACAACCAAAAAAATCATGATTACTCCATGTACAGTAAACACAGCATTATACATTTGAGGACTAATAAAATCTTCTCCTGGCGATTGTAATTCGGTTCGCATAACACCACCCAACAAACCTCCGATAAAGAAAAACGCGACTACGGCATACAAATACATTAGCCCTATGCGCTTGTGGTCGACCGTTGTTAGCCATCCAAGCAAACCTTTGTATTTGCTTCCGTTGTGTATATAACTTTGTTCTATTGCTGTACTCATTTTTTAATTTCTAAATTCTTACTAGCTACAATTTATCAAACTACTCAACTACTCGACTACTCATCTACTCAACTACTCGACTACTCATCTACTCATCTACTCATCTACTCATCTACTCGACTACTCATCTACTCATCTACTCATCTACTCATCTACTCAACTACTCATCTACTCTTTTTTCTTTTAAATACTAAAACTCCCAAAAATATCAATGCTAGAAAAATTATTATTGAAGCCGATATTTTCATAACCTGTAACGAATATCGCTTACCATCTGGTTCGTATGCAAAACAAAAATCGAGCGCTTTGCTTATAGCTGGTCTAGCAAGTCCTTTCTGAGATTCAATAATAGACATCTTAAAATCGAAGGGATTGAAGGTCAAACCATATAAATACCGTGTAATTTTACCCTGAGGACTAACCACAACAATACCCGAGGGGTGAATATAATCGACTCCCGATATCTTAATATGATAACCTATCGAACGCAACATAGTATTTATGGTCGCACTATCGGATGTTAAGTAGTACCAATGCTGACACTTATCTTTACTCACACAACTGGCAAAATTTTTCTTTTTTTGTCCGGCTTTTACGGGATCGTCTTGATAATTAAAACTTATAGTGATAGATCTATAATCCTTACCAAGAATAAGATCAGACTGATCAATGACATCCGAAACTCCCTGTTGAAGTGGACTACAAAGTCCCGGACAATCAAAATACACAAACGAGAAAATGGTGGGACGATCTATCAAATCGCCCAACCTGATGGTATCGTTCGATTCGTTTATAAACTTAAGATCCAAAGGTATGGTGTCGCCCAATTGCTCATCGACTCCAACTTCATATTGGTTGCCATTAAATACTTGCGAATGTGCTTGAATTGTGATAAAAACACTTAACAGAAAAAATAATTTATTCATTTTGAATAGTATAAGAATTTATTTTTTATCGGGATAAAGACCAGCTATCATCAATGCTCCCCCCATAAGACCAATGTCTTTTAGCATTTGAGCCATAGATTGGGTAGCTGTCGAATCGGAGAATAACTCGGGTATATGAATGGTCAATATAAAAAGCAATAACATAAAGGCCAACAACAAACAGCTTATCTTTATGTATTTCTTCAATATGATGCTTATCGACACTGCAATAAGTCCTGCTCCGGTGAGCAACATTGAATATACTCCGATATAATCCTTATGCGGATAAATATCGGCCAAAGCTTGCCAATTGATAAAATGGTTAAACCCAAATATCAAAAAAGGAATGGCAAAAACAATTCTTCCAATTTCAGTTAATTTATTCATTTTTAGTAGTTTTGGTTGACGATTCTTTTATTTTTTTCAATAAAAACATTATATACAATATTGTACCCCATACTCCTAATACAAGCAACGAATAGCTCACAACCAGCCACAATGGAGCCATGCTCCGATGGTTCCACATAGTTCGTTTGTCGCGCATTTTCTCATACTTCGCAGGTATTCCAGCTTTCAAAATAGTGTCCTTTTGAATTGAAATATTAGCCAATTCGTTTATAACCTTTACTTTAAATTTTATCAGACCCATTGTGTCGCCCGGTAAATTTTCGGGCAGCTTGAAAACAGCATTTCCATTGTTATTAGTCGTTCGGGGCTCATCTATGGTAAGGTTGCCAAAGTAACGAACTGCAAAGAGATTGATCTGATAACCTACAACTGGCTTGATACTTGCACCATCTACCTGACGAACAGTTACTATAAGTTCTTTTTTATCGTTGTAATGTACTATATTAATTTTAATTTTCCCGGTCAAAGCACTAACAGCAGCACTAACAGGCTCAGGTTGCTTATAATCTTTATTAAAACTGCGTATATACGAAATAATCTGCCAACGTTGATCGGGGTCTAAAGAATTTTTGAACGATGGCATAGCTACACGACCTTCGCTTATTTTAAAAAACATATCGCCATCGGTATTTGCCTGATATATTTTAGATGCGGGGTCGCCCGGAGGTGGCGCAAGTTGAATAAAATTGTTTTTGCCCGGTTGCCCATGGCACGAAGCGCAGTTCTTGTTGTACAAATCTTCACCTATATTACGTGTAGCATCAGTAAACTCAAAGGGAGCTACTTGTTGCTTCTTGTCCTCAGGAACAAACCAGTCTTGAGCACCAGCTATATTCGGCAAAAAAGCTATTATTAATAAAAAAATAAATTTCATGGTTCTTTTATTTGCACATTTGCTAATTTGCATATTTTCACATTTATTCATTTATTCATTTTCACTTTTTTCATGCACAGTCTCCTCAATCGGCACCAATGGAAATAACTTTGCCAATACCGACACAATCATAAGTACCATTATAATTGGCCCAATGGTTACCAATATTTCTATTGCCGTTGGGGTATATATCATGAAATTTTCGGGCACATTCTGACGAGGCAAAAACGGGTGTTCCTGTGTCGGTACAACAATCAAATAACGTTTAAACCACGATCCTACTAATACAAAAAGTCCGATGATGAATATCGGCAATGGTTTGCGCATGGGTTTCAAAAACAAAAAAGCCATTGGTAAAATTAGTCCCAATAACTGTACCGACCAAAACAATACAGCATGGTGCCCCGAAAACAATTCGTGTATATGTGCTCCTTCAAATTTTGGCATTCGGTAGCCGGGAACCAAAAATTCGTTGATATTGAAATATAAATAGACAAAGGATACTAACAATAGCAATTTACCTATTTTATTAAAATGATATTCGGTAATGTATTTCTCGAGTTTATATATTTTTCGGAAAATAAACATGGCTACAATTACTGCCGATGTACCCGAAACAAAAGCCCCGGTTACAAAATATGGTCCAAATATGGTTGAAGCCCAGCCTGCACGAGGAGTTACTGCAAACAACCACGATGTTACTGTATGAATTGCCAATGCAATAGGAATTACCAATATTAACAATATAAACATGGCTCTTTTCATAAGTGCTTTTTGCTCGTCGTTACCCTTCCAGTCTATCGACAACAATTCGTAGAGTTTCTGTTGCCATTTGGGTAAACCTGTTTTGTTTTTTATAATTGCCAAATCGGGTATCAATGGAATATACCACAAAAGCAGACAAATAGTTGTGTAAGTAATTACCACAGTAACATCCCACAATATGGGCGATTGAAAACGCCCGTGGATAAATACGTTGAGCAGTCGATCGGGGCGACCCATATCCGAAACTATTACCATACCTGCAACTGCAGCAAATGCAAATGAAATAATCTCGGCAAGTCGCGAAATGGGGGTAATCCAACGTTGTCCGTTAAGACCTAGCACCGAACTAATAAGCATTCCAACCAAACTAGTTGCAATAAAGAACACAAAGTTAGAAATATACATTCCCCACGATACAAAATCGCGTAAACCTGTTACACCCAGTCCTTGTTGCAACTGTATTGAATAAGCATATAAACAAATACCCAATGAAATGGACAAAATTGTCATCCATATCATAAAAGCCCTGTTTATTCGCAGGTGATTTGTCAAGTCACTTATAATAGCCTCTTTCATGTGGTTTTATTTTCAGGCAATATTTCGTTATCGGGTATCGGGAAAAGTGGATTTTTTGGAGGAAGATAGTATACGCGTGGCTTTTGACCCAATTCTTCCATCAATCGATAGCCTCCGTTATTTTTGATAAGTTCGCTAAAACGTACAGTTTCTTTGGTAGTGCCATTGGTTACGGTATCTTCGACCTCATCGCCAAAATAATATACGCCATTGGGACAACTCGAAACACAGTATGGCATCTCGTTAAGTCGCAAACGGTCGGCACTAAACAAGCATTTGGTAATGGTACCTTTTTTCTGGGGTACATTAAGCTCAACATCGTATTGTTGGTTGGCATATTTTTCGGCATCGCGCGGATCGAACCAGTTGAACGAACGGGCAGAATATGGACATGCTGCTATACAGAAACGACAACCGATACAACGTTCATTGTCGATAAGCACAATGCCATCGTTGCGTTTAAAAGTTGCATCTACCGGGCATACCGATACACAAGGAGGATTATCGCAATGCATACAGGTTTTGGGCATATAATATGGAGCTCCATTTTCCGAATCCTTCATCTGAAGGGTGTTCATGTGAAACTGCTCGGGTTTTAACTGATGTGCTCCTTGGCATGCATCGACACATTTGCGGGCATTGCGACAACGCGAAAGGTCAATTACCATAACCCATTTTCTGCCCTCAATTCCTTCTCGTCCTCGTTCCTGCAACTCGCTTAGTTGTGGAGTAAGCGATTTAAGTTCATGTCCATCAAATTCAACTGTTTTGCCATCCTGTGTGAGTAATTTAATATTTTTACCCAACTTCTTTTTTTCGTATTGTTTTCCCAAATACAAAGCACCCGAAGCAGCAATAGCACCAGTACCCAATAGACCCAAATCTCTTAAAAAGTTCCTCCTGCTCTTTTTATCATCAAGTTCGTCGGACATAAAATGTCTTTTTTTATTTCTATAAATATAAAACAAAAATATTTTAACAAAAATATTAAAAATCTTTTTGTTAAAAATCTTTAACAACTCGAAAAACAAGAAGATTAAGAAAATGTTTAAAATATAGAATTATTACTTACTTTTAAAAAAAATCAAATTTCAATATTTCTTAATATCAATAGACTAACTAATGAATCATGCGGGAGAAATAGCTGCTTTAGCGGTAGCATTGTGTTGGACGATATCGGCAATTGCCCTGGAAATAGCAAGTAAGCGCGGAGGTTCACTATCGGTCAATTTCATAAGACTCATTTTGTCTTTTGCCATGATTAGCGTTTTCACTCTGTTGGTTCGTGGCAAACTCATGCCATTCGATGCATCGGCTCATCAATGGTTGTGGCTACTTTTATCTGGTGTGGTAGGTTTTGTAATTGGCGACTATTTTTTATTTAAAGCCTTTATTAGCATTGGCTCTCGCTTATCTATGGTAGTTATGACAACGGCTCCTTTGCTGGCAAGTTTGGGCGGGTTTCTTTTTTTAAACGAAAATTTAAAATTTTTACAAATTGTTGCCATGTCTATAACATTGTTAGGCGTTGTGTTGGCTATTTACTCACGTCGAACAAGCAATCAAGCAGCACATTGGTCGACCAAAGGTGTATTGTTCGGATTTGGTGGAGCACTCGGACAAGCGGGAGGCTTGCTCTTAAGCAAATACGGCATGGAACAATACGATGCTTTTGCTGCAACTCAAATTAGGCTTATTGCCGGCATTGTTGGTTTTTTTATTTTACTTGTAATGATGCGTAAGGTAAAAGAATCTTTTAATTCCTTTAACGACCGAAAGGCAATAAGTGGAATTACATTGGGGGCTTTCTTTGGATCATTCTTGGGTGTAGGTCTGTCGCTATATGCCATTCAACGAACTTCAACAGGTGTTGCATCGGCTATTATGTCTATCGTTCCAATACTTATTATAGTACCTTCTGTTTTTGTATTAAAACAAAAAGTTAAGTTCATAGAAATAATTGGTGCAATACTTAGTGTAATTGGTGTTATTTTATTTTTTATATAGAAAGTTTTTTTAATTTTATAAGCTCTTATTCCTAATGACTAATGACTAATAACTCGGAAACTGCTGAACTCAAAAAGAAACTCGAATTTCTCGAATCAGAGCTTGCCAAATCGCAGCAATCTGTTCAGAAATACCATAGTATTTTTGAAAAAAGCCCAGTTATTGAAATGATTGTTAGCATTACCGACAATAAAATCAAAGAAGTAAATTCGTATTTCGAAAAAATAACCGGATATTCGCGCCACGAAATTATTGGGAAAACTCCAGTCGAAGCAGGAATTTATGTTTTAACCGAGTACAACCGATTGGTTAACGAATACTCAAAAGCCGATCAGATTGAAAGCTTCGAAACTATTATCATAGATAAAAATGATTGCAAACACAATCTATATTTATCGTGCCAACAAACTATCATTGATTCGAACCCTTGTCTTTTAATGAGTGCCATGGAAATTACTTCCATGGTTTGCAACGAACAAGAAACCAAGCACCACCTCAACGATTTAGAGACTATTTCTCAAATAGCTAAAGATTTGATTGTAGTCAAAACTATGGATGAACTTTTCGAGCTGTTTGCCCATAAAATTGAAAGTGTCACTGGCAGCGATTATACCTTGGTTTCGCATCTCGACCCCATGACCGATTCGTTTCAAATACGTAAACTGCTGGGTCTAAACAAGACAACTGAATTTATTTTCAAAATGCTGGGTTACGACCCACGTAAAAGTGCTTACCCTCGTAAGAAAATGGATATTAGTTGGGACATTTTTACAAAAAACAAACTTTTAAAAACAGAAAACGGAGTCTATACCATTAGCGGTAAACTTGTTCCTTTATTTCTCGCAAACCAATTGGAAAAACTCTTTGGCGTTGAATCGTGCTATACGATGGGGTTTTACTGTAAAAATGAACTTTACGGCAGCGTTTCGCTATTCTTCAAAGAAGGGAATAAACTTAAAAAGCCTTGGCTTGCCGAAAACTTAATAAATTTTACGACCCTTGTTATTCAACGCCTCGAAGCCGAAAGGGTATTTTCTGAATACGAAAACATATACCGTGTACTTGCCGACAACGTGAGCGATGTAATCTGGACATCAGATATAGATCTTACAGTAAGCTACATAACCCCTTCGATTGAAGCTCTTACCGGTAAAAAAACCTCCGATTTTCTAGGGTTTTCACTTTGCATTCATTTTAACGATGCCTCTGTTGCCATTATCGAGAAAGAACTTTTCAAAGTAAAAACATATTTAAAAGAAAAAAAACCAATAAACTTTCTTGCCAGTGTCGAATTAGAACTTACTAAAAACGATGGCTCAACAATTTTGGTCGAAATTCGTACATCTGTAATCAATCATGATGAAAGCAACTACTCTACTATTATTGGAGTAATTAGAGATATTTCGAAACGAAAACTTACCGAAATAGCCCTACTCGAACGCGAAAAAAATCTGCGTTTACAAAACGATATTATTCACAACCAAAACGAGAGAATTGCGCTCCAAAATCAAGAACTGAAAAACCAAAACGAAACGCTGCTTTCGAACAACGAAACTTTTAAAAAACTTTACAACGAATTAAAATCGAGCGACGAACATATACGATATATACTTAAACACATACCTATATCTGTAGCGGTTTTAGATGCAGAAAACAAATTTGTAATGGTTAGCGACCAATATTGCCGCGACTTCCAAATTAAAACCGACCCCATTGGTGCTAATATTAAAGATATATTTGGCAATGCATTACCTCAATTACAATCAATTTTCGAAAAAGTATTGAATGGCGAAGTTGAGAGCTCCGAAGATAACATTTATACACAACCCAACGGACAAATAGATTATTTATCGTTCGAATTAAGGCCCTGGTTTAATTCAAATCACCAAATTGCAGGCATTATTATGTCGTCGCGCATATATACCGAACAAAAAATTGCCAAACAAGCTCTTGTCGAAAGCGAAGAAAAACACCGAATTATTTCTGAGCTTATTTCTGACTATGTGTATTCAGTTAAAATCGACAAAAACGGACAAATAAAGCTCGATTGGATTATCGGGGCATTCGAGAAAATTACCGGTTACAAACCCGAACATATCAAGTCCTTGCCCAATGGAATTTATTCTATTATTAACCAGGACGATGAAAAGAAAATAAACTTTCAACGTTTGGTAAAAATTATTAACGACCAAAATTATGTGTTCGAATACCGCATTATTACACGCGACAATAAAACTTGCTGGATCAGAGATTTTATAAAACCCATCTTTGACGATAATTCGTCAAAAGTAACCGGATACTTGGGGGCAGTTGTCGACATTACCCAACAAAAACACTACGAAGAAGAACTCATTAAATCAAAAGATAAAGCCGAAGAATCTGACAAACTAAAATCGGCATTTTTGGCTAACATGAGCCACGAAATACGTACTCCAATGAACGGCATTGTAGGTTTTTCCGAATTACTTGGCAAACCAGGCATAACCGACGAAAAACGAATAAAATTTATTGAAATCATAAAATCGAGAAGCCGCGATTTGCTCAATATTATTGACGAAATAATTTGTTTCTCAAAAATTGAAGCAGGACAAATGCAGGTTAACGAATCTATAACAAACATTAACGAAGTATTTGACGATATATACCAATTCTTTTCGGCCCGTAAAGAATTGTCGGAAAACAAAAAGTTGAATTTTACTAGAAATATAGATCTGCCAGATCATAATATGCAGATAATTACCGATCCTGTTAGGCTAAAACAAATATTTATTAATCTAATCGAAAATGCCTACAAATTTACCCCTAAAGGGTGTATTGAATTTGGATGTTATCTACCCGACAAAAATATGCTTCGATTTTATGTAAAAGACACTGGAATTGGTATACCTAAAGACAAATTAAGTATTATATTCGAACGTTTTAGACAAGTCGACGACTCTGCAACCCGAAAATATGGAGGTACAGGACTTGGTCTTTCGATCTGCAAAGGCTTAGTCGACATTCTGGGTGGCTCCATTTGGGTCGAATCGAAATATAAAGTTGGTTCTACTTTTTATTTTACACTCCCCTACAAACCCGTTCATAAAAGTTTCAAAACCAACACGACTGAACTATTCAGCAAAAAATTCAACTTGCAACAATATACCATTCTTTTAGTAGAAGACGACGAAATAAGCCTTACATTTCTTGAAACCATGCTCGAAGAAACCGGCATAAACACAATAATTGCTGTTGATGGTCAACAAGCAGTAAACCTATGCCTTTCGAGACCCAATATCGATATTGTTCTCATGGACATACAACTGCCAGGTATAAGTGGACTGGAAGCTACCAAACGAATAAAACTACAACGTCCAACTTTGCCAATCATTGCTCAAACTGCATTCGCTTTGAACGAAGAACGAAGTTTGTGCATCGAAGCCGGTTGCAACGAGGTTGTTACTAAGCCATATAGTAGCAATACAATACTCGAAACAATCAACGATTTTTTAAAAAATGTAAAAAAATAATTCTTTAACTACTCATTCAAGAATTTTTTATCCTTGTTTTTATTATTTTTACCTTAAAAATTTGATGAATTATTTAGACTTTATAATAATTATACTGCTCATAATAAGCGCTATAAGTGGATACAAGAAAGGCATTGTATCGCAGGTAACTTCTATTACAGCATTAATACTAGGCATTTACCTTGCAATTACACTCACCAAAAATCTTGCACCTTGGCTCGTCGATAGTTTCTCGTGGAGCATCGGTTTTTCTAAAATTTTTTCGGTTATTACCATTTTTATTTTAGTACTTGTTACTGTAGGTATTGTCGGACGTGCCATCGAAAAAACATTCGAAGATGCCGAACTTGGCAACTTAAATAAAATATTTGGATTGGTTTTTTCTATAGCAAAAACTCTTATAATACTAAGTATAATAACCTTGGCCCTATCGTTCTTTGGCAAAGTAAAATCGTTTCCAAATAAAGACGACATGCATAATTCTATGTTATACATGCCGGTCGCATCTATTATACCTGCTATTTGCCCATATTTAGAAGCATCAACCAATAATAGAACCGACAATAAAAAATAAAATAATATGTCTAATAAATTAAAAGACAGGGTTAATATTGTATATTCTACCAATCCAGATTTTAAATATGAAACCGAAAATATTTCGGAAGCTGATACTTTGCCCAAAAACCAACAAAATCTGAAAGTGATGCTCGACAAAAAACAGCGTGCTGGCAAAATGGTGTCGCTGATTACTGGGTTTGTTGGTTCCAAAAACGATTTGGAAGCCTTGGGAAAAATGATAAAAACCAAGTGCGGTGTTGGAGGTACCGTTAAAGATGGTGAAATTTTAATTCAAGGCGATTTTCGCGATAAAATAATGCAATTGCTTTTAACAGAAGGCTATAAAACAAAGAAAGCAGGCGGTTAAGCTTGCACATATACCCATTATTATAAAACTCAACCTGTATTCGTATATATGACTTTTCATTCTAAAAATATAAATATTTTATTGCTTGCAATTGTAATTCATTTACTTATAGCTATTGTTTTTATGTTTTCAAAAATTCAAGGCATGAAAGAATCGACGCGCATTGAATTCGAATTTGAAAAACCTGAAATTGATCAAAAAGCCCCTCTCGAAGAAGAAGCCCAAAAATTGGAGGAACAGAAAAAAATACTCGAGCAACAAATCAACGAAATGATAGCCAATGAACGACGAAATATTGGGGTAAATATCAATGAAAAAGTAAAAGACGAAATCAGCACCGAAAAATACATGCAACAACTACAAGATCAACTCAATGCTGGTCGTCCTAAAGCTCCGGAAAACGAAATAAAAACAAGCCAAATCGACGATAGTAAACCCTCTGAAGCTAACATGAATGTGAAACCCGAACCAGTAAACGACAAACCAGGCATTTACAAAGGGCCCACAAACATTTATTACGATTTGGAAGGCCGTAAACATGTATATTTACCCATACCAGTATACAAATGCCAGGGAATGGGCAAAATAGTGATCGAAATAACTGTAGCTCCCGATGGAACTGTAATAGATGCAACAATAGATAAATCGAACAGTCAAGATAACGATTGTTTGCAATCAACAGCATTGTCGTATGCAAAACGTACACGATTCAACACCAACAACAAAGCCCCTTCGCGACAGCAAGGAGTATTAACGTATGTTTTTGTAGCGCAATAATTCGTGACTTGTGGATAGTGGATAGTGGACAGTGGCTCGTGAACCGTAACACGTGGCTCGTAGAAATTTCACTGTTCACTGTTTACGGTACACGGTTCACGATTCACGGTTCACGATTCACGGTTCATGGTTCACGGTTCACAGTTCACGGTTCACAGTTCACGATTTTCATTAGTAATTAGTCATTATTTTTATGCCCATATTCAGTTCAATCATTAAGTGGATCAATATAAAACGCTATCACCAGCTCGAGTTATATCCACTCTATCCGTTCGACATACAGCAAGAGCAGCTTTTTAAGCTCATTACCAAATCGCGACAAACCGAATGGGGTTTAAAATACGACTTTTCGAGCATCAATACCATCGATCAGTTTCGAGATCGTCTGCCCATTCAGAGTTACGACGATATAAAACCATATATTGATCGAATTCGCAATGGCGAACAAAATATTTTGTGGCCAACCGACATCAAATGGTTTGCCAAATCGTCGGGAACCACCAACGACAAAAGCAAATTTATACCTGTAAGCATCGAATCGCTCGAGGAATGTCATTTTCGAGGTGGCAAAGATGTTTTGGCCATTTATTGTCACAACCACCAGGAAACAGAAATTTTCGATGGCAAAACACTCACATTGGGAGGCAGTCACCAAATAGACAATTACAACAACCAATCATATTACGGTGACTTATCGGCCATACTTATTCAAAATTTACCCTTTTGGGCCAATTTTATTCGTACACCGAGTGCCGAAGTGGCCCTTATTCCTCAGTGGGAAGAAAAGCTCGAGAAACTTACCAACGAAGCATTGGCCGAAAACGTAACCAGTTTGGCAGGTGTACCCTCGTGGAACATGGTAATGATCAAATATATTTTAGAGAAAACAGGAAAAAGCAATTTGCTAGAAGTATGGCCCAATTTGGAACTGTTTATTCATGGTGGAATAAGCTTTTTGCCCTATAAAGAACAGTTTAAAAAAATAATTCCATCGGACTCCATGCGTTACATGGAAACATATAATGCCTCCGAGGGCTTTTTTGCCATACAAGACGACCCTCATTCGCCAGATATGCTACTCATGCTCGACTATGGTATTTTTTACGAATTTATACCCATAGAAGAGCTTTCTAACGATCATCCGCGAACCTATCATATAGGCGAAGTAGAAATTGGTCGGAACTATGCAATTGTAATTACAACTAATGGCGGTTTATGGCGCTATTTGATTGGCGATACAATCGTTTTTACCAGTATTTTCCCACATAAAATAATTATTTCGGGTCGTACCAAGCATTATATCAATGCCTTTGGCGAAGAACTAATTATAGACAATGCCGAAAAAGCGCTACAAGTTGCCTGTCATAAATCCGGAGCACAAATACTCGAATACACAGCAGCTCCAGTGTATATGACCGATAAAACAAAAGGTTGCCATCAATGGCTCATTGAGTATGATCATGAACCCAACGATATTGAGTATTTTATAAACCTGCTCGACCATGCACTTATGTCGCTCAATTCGGACTATGAGGCCAAACGATACAAAAACATTACCCTCGATGCCCCAATCGTTAAAATTTTGAAAAAAGGGGCTTTCTACAAATGGTTCGAAATACATGGAAAACTGGGCGGGCAAAATAAAATGCCCCGACTATCAAATAACAGGAAATATGTCGATGAGTTGCTCGAAATAGAAAAAAGTTTATAATTTTAGCAAAATCTTTATCATGTCTAAAGCTAAACCTCGTATAAACACAAAAGCAATGCACATTGCCATTGCTGGCAATATCGGCTCAGGTAAAACCACCCTTACCGAATTATTGGCCAAACAATACAATTGGACTCCACATTTCGAAAATATCGACGACAACCCCTATTTGGTCGATTTCTACGAAGATATGCAACGCTGGTCGTTCAACCTACAAATATTCTTCTTGAAAAACCGCTTCCAACAAGTAGTCGACATTCGCAAATCGAATATTAACGTTGTACAAGACCGTACCATATACGAAGACGCTTCAATTTTTGCACCAAACCTCCATACCATGGGGCTCATGTCGAGTCGCGATTTCGAAACCTACAAGAGCATTTTCGAACTTATGACTTCGCTCATCGAAGCTCCAGATTTATTGATTTACCTCAGAACTACAGTTCCCACATTGGTAAACCAGATTCAACGCCGTGGCCGCAAATTCGAGAATACCATTAGACTCGACTACCTCCAACGCCTCAACGAACGCTACGAAGCATGGGCCGAATCGTACAACATGGGTAAGATCCTAGTGATTGATGTCGATCACTACAATTTTGTCGACAATCCCGAGCACCTCAGTTATGTGCTCGATAAAATCAATGCTCAAATTAACGGTTTATTTTAAGGCAACGTGCTTTATTAATTATGTTTCATGAGGGTTGTAAGTGAGAAGGAATTAAACATTCCAAGCATTGGGCAGGTATTTATTCGAAAAAAAACCGGAGTAAAACGTATTTCGATAGTTATGCGACGTCAGAAGTCGATCAATGTTACTATTCCATATTGGGCAAACTATTCCGATGGCGAAAAATTCTTAATCAGCAAAATCGATTGGGTCAAAAAAGGTCTAGAGCGAATTAGTGCACTCGAAAATAAAAAACCACTTATCACTAACAATACCGAGATAAATACGCTGGGAAGAACTATTTATATTAAACCTCAGTTTATAGACAAATATCGAATCGTATACCTCGAAGAAAAAATAATAGTTGAGTACCCCGTTGAAGCAAATATTGAAAATTTGGTCGTCAAAAAGAAGATCGAAGAGCTCATTAAAAAAGCATCTGTAAAAGAAGCAAAAGTTATTTTAACTGCAAAAACAGAACAATTGGCTCAATATTACAACTTTACGATTCAAAACATAAAAATTGGCAGCCCACGAACACGTTGGGGAAGTTGTTCGTACCGAAACAATATAAATCTCAATTATAGACTTATTTATTTAAGCAATGAACTATGCAACTACGTGATTATGCACGAATTGACCCACACCATACACAAAAACCACAGCAAAAAGTTCTGGGACAAGCTAGTTGAGTTTATGCCAAATGCATTGGAATTGAACCGAGAGCTAAAAAATTTTTGTCTCTTGTAAACCCTTTAAAACCTGATATTATCAGTTTTTTTTGAAGGCAAAGCAAATAAAAACTGCAAAAACATTTGTTTAGGTAAAAAAAAAATTGAAAATTTGTACAACCATAAAAAAAGTAAATTATTTTTGCATCACAATTAATTCTTAAACGCAAATGAAAAAGTTATTATTGTTATCAGTTATTGCAGGTTTATTTATCACTGCATGTGGTCCTAGTGCTGAACAAGTTGAAGCACAAAGAATTGCCGATTCTACTAAAACAGCTGACTCTATCGCTGCTGCTGCTGCAGAAGCTCAAAGAGTTGCTGATTCAATAGCTGCAGCTGCTCAAGCAGATAGCGCTGCTAAAGCTGCTGAAGTTAAGTAATTTTAGACAGAAGGCTAAAAAATAAAGGAACACTTAGGTGTTCCTTTTTTTTTGCTCATTTTTTAGAATCTTTTGTTTTTTGCCCAATACCAAAAAAATTTGATGCCAATAGGAATATGGAATGCAATGGAAGTAAAAACTCCATAATGTTGGCACATGATCAAGAAACGTTCTTTTAGTCCTTGTGGAATCTTTTGCTTGTTTATTCCTCCATCGAGAAATCTACTTATATACTGATGGGTGTTTGTTATCGTTTTTGCCTTTTTAAGTGCTTTGAGCACCCAATCGAAATCTGAGGCAACTTTTATACCTAAGTTATAGTGTTCTGTAATCCTTTTGTCAATAATTATCGATTGGTGACAAACCACCATGCCATTTCTGAAACTTTTCCACGTAAGTCTTTCGGGAGCTTTCAGTCTTCGATTGCCTATTGTATCGCCATTGAGATCGACAATAAGTGTTTCGCCATAATAAATTTCGCTATGAGGGAATTTTGTAAAAACATTTTCGGTAGTCGATGAGTCAAATATGGTATCGCCTGCATTGAGAAACCACACATAATCTCCGGTTGCTAGTTTCAATCCTTTGTTCATAGCATCGTACAAGCCCTTGTCGGGTTCGCTGATCCAAAAGGAAATATCTTTTCCATATTTTTTTACTACATCCAAAGTTTTGTCGGTCGATGCTCCATCGACAATAATATAATCGATATTGCTGTATGTTTGGCTTATTACACTCTTAATAGTGCGTTCTATAAGCCCTTCGCCGTTATAAACAATGGTTATAATGGAAACCTTCGGGTTCAAGCTTTTTCGGTATTTAGGAGCGATTGATAAAGATCGATATATTTTTTCGAGATAATCGATTCCTGATAATTGTCCAACACTTTCTTTCGGGCATTTTCGCGCAATTGCTCAATTTCGGACTGATACAACACCCAATAAATACCTTCGGCAATATCGACCGACGATTTGTACTCAGCCAAAAATCCATTGACTTGGTGGTCGATCATTTCGGGGATGCCCCCAGTATTATATGCAACTACCGGCGTTCCGCATGCCATCGATTCCATTATGGTATTGGGCAGGTTGTCTTCGAGCGAAGGCAATACAAACAAATCGACAGCCGAATATAACTCTATCAGAGTATTTTGATCGCTGATGTAATTCATCGAAATAACGTCGTAGGGCAACAACGCTTTCAAGTTATGATGGCATTTACCAAACACGACCAATTCCATATCGTTGGCGGTCATCGGTTTATTTTCGTACAGATATTTAAGCCCATCGATCAAATGCGACAATCCTTTACGAGAATCTTCAATATTGGCAGCTCCAAACAAAACCAATTGTTTGTCTTGAGGCAACATAAGCCGGTTACGTGCATCTTTACGATCGACTGGTCGATACTTATCTGTATTTATCGGATTGGGTATATTTACTATGTTAAAATGCGAAAACAACGCACTCTCTAAAGCTTGCTCTTTGAGCCAATTACTACATGTAACAACTGTTATTTCCCTTTTCTTATATATCTCATTTTTTTTATCAAAAATACGAGACGACAAATCGTGTTTATTAGGGTTCCTCAAATATGGGCAATAATTGCAAATTTCCTTAAATCGTTCGCAATTTCCGGAATAGTGACAACCTCCGGTAAACGCCCACATATCGTGAAGGGTCCATACAATTGGAGTCTCCAGATCGAGAATATTATTGAGTTCTTTAAGAGAAATAAAATTTTCGGTAATAGAATTGATATGAACAATATCGGACTGTTTTATGAGAAAATTTCTGGACAAACTTTTCCCTCCATTATTGATTGAAAAAGCCAATTTGAAAATATTTTTCTGAATGAAAAATTTTTCGTAGACCCTGTGAAAAAAACGGAAAATATTAGAAAAAAGACGTTTGACGAATTTATCGTTCAAAATAACAATGGCTGCATGCGTTTTGTGCCCTTCGCGAACCATGAGCTTTACATCAATACTCGTTTTACTAAGAGCATACAATATACGCTTAGAAGCTATTGCAGCTCCACCACCATCAGATGCAGTATTGACTAAAGTTACTTTCATTAAAACATGCTAAAACACAAACATAAATGATTTTTTAATCTTTTACAAGTGTTTATGTGTAATTACCAAATATACTAATTGATTTTTAGATATTTAATTAATAAATTCAAGCTTCAATGGTGTTCCAAAAGTTAGGTCTCTTTTTGCTTTTTTGCCTAATATTTCATTGTAATATTTTGGATGCAGACCATAACCAGGTCTAATAGAACGAATATTTTCGTGAGTAAAAGATTCGCCCTTTTTAATATCTTTTACTACAAACAACGAACGTGAATATTCGCGGCTTTTTAGGCTTTTTTCCGATAGTTCGTATGTAATCTTTCCCATTGCTTTCTCGACATCGCGTATGGCCTGCACCATGGTTTTAAATTCGGCAGGTTCCATCGAAAACGAAGCATCGGGTCCTCCGATGTTGCGGTCAAGAATAAAGTGCTTCTCAATAACCTTTGCACCAAGTGCAACAGCCGCAACAGCAACAGAGTGCCCCATGCTATGATCAGACAAGCCAGCCATAAAGCCAAACTTTTTAGGCATATCGTCAATAGTACTTATGTTCATTTCTTCAAACGAAGCAGGATAAGCCGAAGTACATTTCAATAAAATAATCTGTTCGTTTCCTACTCGCTTACATGCCTCTATTGCATCCCAAATATCCTGTTCGTATGCAATTCCTGTCGAAATTATAACAGGTTTCCCTTTGGATGCAATATATTCGATAAGTGGTATATCGGTGATTTCGAAACTTGCTACTTTGTATGCAGGTACATTCATTCTCTCCAAAAAATCGACCGATGTAGGATCGAATGGCGATGAGAAGCAAACTAGACCAACACTTTCAGCAATTTCTTTGAGTCGGGGCTGCCAATCCCAAGGAGTATATGCTTGTTTGTATAAGTCGTGAAAATTTTGTCCATCCCATATTGTACCATGTTTGAGCATAAAATAATCGTTGCGACAATCGATAGTAATGGTATCGGCAGTGTATGTTTGCAGTTTTATGGCATCGGCTCCCGCTTCCTTGGCTGCATATATAGTTTTTTCGGCAATTTCAAATTTATGGTCGTGATTGGCCGAAAGTTCGGCAATTATAAAAGCTGGATTAAGCTCCGATATGGTTTTATGTGCAATCTGAAAAGATTTCATAGCATTGTTATTTTAATATAAACCTATATTCCAAATTTTCTGAATTTTCGACCTGTTTGTATCCTGCTTTCTCAAACATACGACCCGATGCCGGGTTATCGTGTTTCACATGAGCAATAATTGCTGAAACTTTAGGAAAATTTTCTTGAAACATTTTTCTAGAATGTACAAGCATTTGCTCTCCCAAACCAAAACCCCTAAACTTGCTTTCAATACTTATACCAATAATAGCTTTGTCGCCTTCAACCTGATAACGCACCTGTCCGGCAAACGTATTACCCAATGTACAAATTAAAAACAAACAATTTTCGTCTATTAACTTATTACGAAACCATCTTACATGATTTTCATATTCAATTTTTTCCTGATTAAACGATTGTGCTCTTACTGTAACGTCGTTCGAAAGCAAATAAACAGCATCTATATCACTCTCATCGGCCTTTCTCAAATATAAATTTTTTTGAGTGAAATTTTTAAGAATGGCATTTATCGCTGCTAATCCACCATTGCCTGTTACAATAGTTTGTCCGCATTTTGATGATTCTTTTCGTCTTTCTATGTTCTCAATTTCTTTAAGCTTAATATTTATTTGTGAAAGAAAATCGGAGTTCTTACAATTTCCGGCATTGAAAACAAATCCGGCATTGGTCCATCCTTCGAGATTTGTTTGCTGGTTGTCGGCAACTGAGAATGCAATTGTTGGCAATCCGGTTGCAGCCAATTCGTAAAGGGTCTGACCGGCAGCAGAAACTGCTATATCGCAAGCATACATGAGTTGTCGCATTTGAGTTGCCGATAAATTGAAATGAGCTCTTAATGAGGACTGATTTTTTTGTTCAACCCATTGCTTCATCTTCTCATTGTTGCCACAAACTACCTCAATTTCATACCCAAATTTTAAAATCTCATCGACCAATACGGGTAAAATACCATGAATATCATTACCTCCTACTGTTAAAAAAATTCTTTGAATTCTTTCATTATGTTGTCGCTTAAGACTGTTCCAAAAATCGGATCTAACAGGTTGAAAAGAAGCTCCAAGAATATACTCTACCTGATTATTAAAAGGAAAAGGCAAACACTCGGCACCAATAGCTCCATTAAAAACGATGCCTCTTGGATATTGTAAACGCAAAAAATCATCGATAAATACAGGAAGCTTTACATTAGCAGAATATTCGACTAATAAATCGGGACTTACAAGGTATGTGTCAAAAATTGCAATATCGGTATCATTCAAAATACTTTTGGTCTCTTCGACCTTAGAATGCCAATCAAAAAGCTGAATATTTGGTGAGTCTACAATAGTATCTAAAACAACATCTGATTTGACAATCAGTAGAGGTTGAAATCCTTTGTGTTCAAAAGCCTGAAAAAAAGAATAACATCGGGTTAAATGCCCGTAACCAATATTGGTTCCTGCTTCTGTAAAAAATACAATTTTCAAACTTTAGGTTTATTAATCAATTCAAATTTTATTTCAGCAATTATCCAGTCGTCTTCGGTATCAATATCCTGTACCTCAAGTTCCGACAATACAATAGCGCCCGAATTTGCGGCAAATATTTTCTTGCTTTCCAAAAAACGTTTCACATTGAGCCAATAAAACTGACCACTATCATGAAAAGCCGGCATTAGATCTTGAGAACGAGCTAGCATATTTTCGGGCCAAATCATACTCACCTGATTGTTCTCAATTTTGAGTGCACGTTGTATAGGATAAGAAAATTGAACAACCGGAAATACAGAATCATAATTGTTTTTCTTTAATAATTCGAAAGACTCAACAATACGTTTTATTGTAACAAGTGGAGCAGTTGGCAACAAACAACAAACATAATCAAATTCCTTGCCTTGTGAGAGATACGAGTTAAGAACCTCTTCAATAACTACAGCCAAAGGAGCGAAATCGTTGGCAGTCTCATTGCTTCTAAAGAATGGTACTTGAGCATTATATTGCTTTGCAATTTCTGAAATAGCAACATCGTCGGTACTTACCATTACCTCATCGAACAAATTACTTTTTATAGCATTGTCGATTGAATAGTAAATAATTGGTCTGCCTGCAAAATCTTTAATGTTTTTGCCGGGTATACGTTTGCTCCCACCACGAGCAGGTATAATGGCAAGAGTTTTCATTTTTTATACTTTTTCGATTAGGTACATGATGTCTTTATTTCCTTTCTCAGTTTCATTGATCATTGGAAAAATTGTTTTTTTTATCAATCGAAGATTTGAAAAGTTTTTTAAGAATAATTCTGCATAATCTGCTTTCCACAAAAAGCCCTCGTTTCCGCGATAATTGATATTTGTAATCGAATCGGCATAATATTCAAATCCCCAAATGTATTTTTTGGTTGTTCGAACCATTTCCGACATAATTTTTATTAAGTCATTGGGTTCAATGTGTATTAGAACACCATTTGTACAAGTAACATCGAAATAGTTGTCTTTAAAAGGCAGATCGAAACCAGAACCCTGAATAATATTGATTCCTTTGGTAAATTCCTTGGCTTTCTCAACAGCATAATGCTGTAATTCAACACCATATATGTATTCAAAACCCATGCGTTGCAAACCCATTAATTGCATACCAGTATTGCATCCTACTTCGAGTATACGTGCACTTTTATCGAGCGAACCAATAAACTCTTGGTTCATATCAATTTTAGTTATTCCGTAATAATCTGTATAAAATTTATCCCAAGTAGCCTGATCGCGCGAATTTCGGTCGGTATAATCTTTACCAAACTCGCCTGACCAGAATTTCATTTGTTGTGTTTCCATTTATTTTTTATAAAATGTTTTTATTGTTTCGATTACATATTCTTGTTGTTCTTCGGAGAGCGTTGGGTACATTGGCAAACTCAAACAACGACTGTAGTATTGCTCTGCAACTGGACAATCACCGGGTTTCCATCCCAATGACTGATAGTATGGCTGTAAATGAACGGGTTCATAGTGTACCTGAGCAAATATCTTATTTTCCTTCAAATAATTGTAAAGTGCCAAACGCTTATTGGTCTGTATTACATATAAGTGGTATGCATGATAATAATTTGCATCGACTTGTGGCAATACAATATTAAGGTCTTTTAAAGCTTCGTTGTAACGTTGAGCAATTTGATTGCGGCGTATAAGACCCTCATCAGCTCTTATGAGTTGACTGGTTCCTAAAGCGGCCTGCATATCGGTGAGCCTGTAGTTGTATCCCAGCTCGGTCATTTCGTAGTACCAGCCCGGCCATTCGTTTGTATTTGCCTCAATTTCGAAATTTAGAGACAAACCAACCGCCATCTTGCGAGTATTTTGAAACAATGTAGTATTCTTTGTTATACCATGTGTGCGATACAATATGAGCTTGTTGTATAGTTCGGTATTGTTGGTTGTAATCATTCCCCCTTCGCCGGTTGCAATATGTTTTACGGGGTGGAACGAGAATATAGCCATATCGGCATATTGACCATTTCCGCAAAGCTGCTTTTGCTGTCTCGAATCAGTGAAGTATCCTCCTGGTGCATGACAAGCATCTTCGAGAATCCAGGCATTGTATTTGTTGCACAAAGTACTCAATTCTTCGAGATTGACCGGATAGCCAGCAAAATCGACAGGTACAACACCGACAATATTTTTATGTTTCTTAAATAAATCTTCAATTTTGTTTAGATCAATCAAAAATGAATTTTTATCGATATCGGCAAACAACACTTCTCCCCCACAATATCTTATACAATTAGCGCTTGCTGCAAAAGTATTGGGTGTGGTTACTACTTTTTGTCCTTGTTTTACATCGAGGGCCATAGCAGCCAAATGAAGAGCTGCCGTGCCATTGGCAACTGCTACGGCATGTTTTACACCAATATATTTGGCAAATGCCTCTTCGAACTGCGGTATAGCTGGTCCTTGTGTCAAATAGTCCGATTTTAAGACCGATACTACAGCATTGATATCTTCGTCGCTAATATGTTGTCGTCCGTATGGAATAGAAAAGTTTATCATAACACTATTTACCAAGTAAAAGAACTATCTAGATTCTCTTTAATCATATTTCTCATTTCATCGACCGAAAGCCATTCGTCGTTAGTACCCGAATTGTATTTGAAACCATAAGGCACCACCTTTGCGTTGTAATGTTTTAAATATTTGTCGCGCTGCTCGCCAGAAGTTGTGGGTATAATGGCATAATATTTGTCAAAATCGATGGTATACAACGAATCTGTCTCGGTAATCATTTCTTCATGAAGCTTTTCGCCAGGTCTGATACCAACATCAACCAATTTACAATTGGGAGCAATGGCTTGAGCCAATTCAGTAATGCGATACGATGGAATCTTTGGAACAAATATTTCACCACCCAAGGCGTTTTCCAAAGCGTACATAACCATATCGACTCCACCTTGCAGGGTTATATTGAAACGGGTCATATCCATGTGTGTAATAGGCAAAACACCTTCTTTTCTTTTATTGAGAAAAAATGGTATTACAGAGCCTCTCGAACCCATCACGTTGCCATAGCGAACCACCGAGAATTTAATATCGCGTTTACCTTTGATATTGTTGGCTGCTATAAATAATTTGTCCGAAACAAGTTTTGTGGCGCCATATAAATTAATGGGAGCTGCTGCTTTGTCGGTCGAAAGTGCTACTACATTTTGTACACCACATTCGAGACAAGCATTAATAACATTTTGAGCACCTTGAATATTTGTTTTGATGAATTCATCGGGATTATATTCGGCAGCAGGCACTTGCTTGAGTGCAGCAGTATGGATAACAACATCAATGCCTTCAAATGCTCTTTTCAAACGATTTTCGTCGCGCACATCGCCCAAGAAATAACGTATTCCTTTATATTTTTCTTGAGAATATATTTGCGACATTTCAAATTGTTTTAATTCATCGCGTGAAAAAATAACCAACCGCTTAATATTCGGGAACTTTTTGAATATTTCCGCTGTTAGTTGCTTGCCCAATGAACCGGTTCCTCCGGTTATTAATACCGACTTGTTTGTTAAATCTAACATTTGTTTTCTATTTCATAAATAAGCGAACAAAAATATAAAAATACTTTTTTATATAGCTGATTATTTTGCTTGTTTTAAAAAGTAAAACCAAGGCATCGGATATACTCGGTTCGACAATATCCAAACCGATATAAATAAGAGAAAATTAGTAACTAAAAAAGTAATTGATGCCCCCCAAGCTCCATATTTTTGAATCAAAAAATAATTTAAAGCCACACTAAATATACCATTAGCTACAGTAACCCACGATAAAATGTAGGTTTTTTTCTCGTAAAAAATGTAATTGGTTACAAGAAAATACATTCCAGCAAATACACTTCCAAGAGATATAAGAAACACATATTGCTGAGAATCTATAAACTCTGCACCTATGAACCATTTGAAAATAAATGGTGTTGCAAAAAAAAGCAATACAGCCAAGCCAACAAACGCTAACATTAATAAATACGATTGCTGTACAATTCTTTTTTTAATGTTAAAATCGGCTTTGCCAAGTTGCTCGAAAACATGCGGCACCCATGCTTGGTTAAATGCAACAGTAATTAATGCAATTGATGTTCCAATCTGAAAAGCTACAGTGTACAATCCATTTGCGGCGTTTCCGACAAATGATGTTATGAGTAACCTATCAGAAAATTGAATAAGCGGACCTGCAATTAAATGAGGCAATAGAGGTATTCCAAATTTTAAGATATCTATTACATTTGCTTTGGAGTAACGATTGAGTAGTAATTTATTCTTTACTAAATAAATAATTGCAATTCCCATAAATAAGCAATAGGTAATAATTAAACCCAACAGCCTACCACTCCAATTCATGTCGAAATACACAATCAATAATACAGACAATCCAATATTTACAGCAGTCAAACTAACTTGGTAAATTCCGTAATGAAATGCTTTTTTACTAACTTGAAAAATTCCGAGTAAAATTTGTGTAATACCTTGAAAAAAACAATAAAATGGAATTATTATTAACCAAATGGATGGTATTTCTAATTTATTTCCAATAATAATATGAAAAAAAAGAAAAATTACGAAGAACAATATGGAGCTTAGAAAGGACACGAAAACCCCTGAGCTAACATACAATGGAAATTCCTGCCGTTCCGATTTAAAATATGCCGTATTGATTGCCCCATTGACACCTAAAATAATAAAAGGCAAGGTAAAACGAGCAAAAACATCGATATTTGTAAGTATGCCATAATCGGCAGGACTTAAATATTTTGTCAGAACCGGAATTAATAAAAAGGGTATTGCAGCATTGAGAATATTAAAGAATGCGAATGTTGAAAACGACTTAATTAAGTTCATAAGAGTTTATTAGAAATGTAAAAGTATTCAATTATTAGTATTTTCTTAAAATTTAAAAGGTGTAGAAAATTTGTTCTGAAAAATATTTTTCCGCAAGAAACATTACTTTTGTAAAAAATCAAAGCTAAGAAATGAAAATTCTTGAATCTATTTACAATTCTCTTATTAATCTTTTTTTGACTTTAAAAAGTATAATTAAAATTATAGTTAGTTCTCGTCCAGTTAAAAGAAATAAAAATCTATTGGGCAAAAACGAAATAGTTGTTCTAGGAAATGGACCTTCGCTAAGAACTACTATTGATAACCATAGCGACTTTTTAAGAAATAAAGAACTCTTTGTGGTAAATGCTTTTGTCGATGCAGAAGAATATACGTTATTGAAACCGAGTAATTACATTATTGTAGATCCACAGTTTTGGATCAATTCTCCAATTCCAAAAATGAATGAATTTACAAAGAATATATTAAACGGAATTATTACTAAAACTACTTGGCCATTATCGCTATACATACCTCTTGAAGCCAAAAAAAACAAAGCATTTATTGAAAAATTAAAAACAAACAAGCATATAAAAGTGATTCTATTCAACAAAACAACCATAAAAGGATTTGATTGGTTTGTATTTGGATGTATGAAATTAGGTATAGGAATACCGCGTCCCGAAAACATTTTAATACCTGCATTGGTTCTTAGTATTAACATGGGTTTTAAAACAATATATCTTGCTGGAGCCGATCATTCATGGCATGAAAATATAAAAATTGCAGATGATAACACCATTATTCGAAAAGAAGGTCATTTTTACGATGCCGAAAAATCTAACGTGTCTGTAATCCGCGATATATTTACTGGAAAACCCATACATATTCATCAATTATTCGAATCATATGTTATTGCTTTTAAAAACTATCATACCATTGAGACATATGCTGTTAAACGTGGTATAAAAATATATAACATTTCGGAAAAAAGCTTTATCGATGCTTTTAAACGTATTAAACTCAGCAATCAATAATACTTATATCAATGATATTGAATGACTTAAAAAATTTTTATGAAACAAAATATGAAGAGGAAGTAAACTTAAATTTTTTAGAAATTATTCCTCTTCAAAAATTTCCAACAAACAGGTTTGAAGCTTGTATAAAATATTTTTCTGAAAAATTCAAGGGAGGGAAAATACTTGAGTTAGCTTCTGGTAATGGTCAAATGGCTAATACCTTACTCAAAAACAACAAAAATATTACGCATTTTTTAGCAACTGATTTGTCGGATCATAGGCTTCAAGCTATAAAAAACAACATTTCTGATCCAAGACTGGAAGTAAAAAATATGAATGTCGAAGAATTTAATGCTGAAGAAATTGAAAAGTTTGATGCAATCATTATGGTTGCACTTATCGAACACCTTATAGATCCGCTAAATACTATGAAAAAAATCTTGACATTACTCAAACCCGGAGGAATGATATATATCGACACTCCCAATATTGCAGATTATGGATGCCGTTTTAAACTTCTAAAAGGCAAATTTCCTTCTACTGCTTCAAAAAATGAAGGATTGATTACTTACGACAACAAAAAAGTTAGTTTATTTGACGAAGGGCATCTTCACTATTTTACATATAATTCTTTGGCTACTATGCTTACTCAGCATTGTGGTTTTAGTAAAACCGAAAAGTATTACTATCCTGTCGGAAAACTATATTTTGGCAAAGCTTTTCATTATAAATTGGCAAAGTGGAAACCCGAGTTATTTTCACCATTAGCACTTGTTGCATATAAAAATTAACAATAACAGTTTTATCTGACAGAAGTTGAAAGTTTTAATCATAAGCAATAACGACACCACAGGTGGAGCTGCCATAGCAGCTCAAAGAATTGCTAAATCTCTTATTGGCAAAGGGATTTATGCAAAAATGCTTGTGCAAAAAAAGAATTCTGATAAAGAATTTGTTTTCACGACAACACATTCAAAATATAAAAAACTACTGAACTTCTATCGGTTTGCATTTGAACGATTCGTTTTCTTCATAGTCGAAAAATCAAAAGAGGTGCGCTTTTCTTTTTCGATGGCAAATACTGGTGAAGATATTTCGAAACATAAGCTAGTTAAAAATGCCGATATTATTCATATCCATTGGGTAAATCAGGGATTCATTTCACTCAAAGGCATTTCTAAAATACTAGAATTAAACAAACCCGTTATTTGGACTTTTCACGACATGTGGCCTATGACTGGCGGTTGCCATCATAGTTATAGTTGCGACAATTTTACCGATCATTGTGGCAATTGTTTTTATATTAAAAAAAGCCGAAACTATGACCTCTCTTTTAAAGTCTTGTCGAAAAAGAAGAAATTGTTTAACCTAAAAAATTTAAGTATTGTTACGGTAAGTAATTGGTTAGGTCAACGAACAAGTCAAAGTTCATTGTTTCTAAATGCTCCTATTCATGTCATACACAACCCTATAGACACATCTATTTTTCGCCCAGTCAATAAGACTGAAGCACGTCAAAAACTTGGTATTTCATTAGATAAAAAATATATTTTATTTGGGGCAATGCGAATAGACGACCCTATTAAAGGATGGGACATGTTCGTAAAAGCACTTGAGCTATTATGCTCAAATGGTGGTTTTAAAGAGAATACCGAGATTCTTGCATTTGGACGTATTAAAGACGACACAAAAGTTTTTAATACATGTCCTTTAAAAATCAACCACTTTGGCACTGTATCAAACACCGAACGACTTAATTATATTTATAATTCTGCCAATTTATCTGTTGTATCAAGCTATTACGAAACATTTTCGCAAGTTGCCAGCGAGTCGTTTTGTTGCGGAGTCCCGGTTGTTGCTTTCAACAATTCGGGTCCCAAAGATATTATTGACCACAAAATAAACGGTTATCTTTCCCAATATAAATCGATCGAAGATTTGGCTTCAGGCATAAATTGGCTAATAAATGAAGCAGACAGTCCAACGGTTTCTTTAAAGGCTCGCGAAAAAGTTATGAATACTTTTACCGAAGATATTGTAGCCGAGAAGTATATAAACTTATATACTTCCCTACTACAAAACAAATGAAATTATTTATTCCTTTTTCTTCCTTACCTCAACAAACACAGCAAATCCAATAAATAATATTAGCAAAACTGAGCCTGTAAGTGATATAGATCGACTTATAGTTACAATTTCGGGTTCAAATTTAAATTCTATAGTGTGATTTCCTGCCGGAATATTCATGGCTCTAAGCACAAAATTTGCCCTGTAATAATCTGCAGCTTTCCCATCGATATATGCATTCCAACCATCTTTGTAATATATTTCAGAAAATATCGCCACTTGCTCCGATGAAGTTTTGCTATCATATATCAAATGATTGGGTTTGTATGATTTTAAAGATATTTGCGCGCTACTATCGGGCGCAATAGTGCTTGTAACGTTTTTCTCAAATCTTTGATCAACTACTGCAGTTTGCGATGGATTTATATTGTCTAAAGCCTGTATTTCGGCATCGGCATTCGGAACCATTTTTACTTCTTTTACAAACCATACACTTCCAAGCGAATATGGATTTTGTATAGGTGCAGCATTCGCATTAAATATTATATATTTAGCATTTAACATATTGAGTGTCGGAATTGCATATCGTAATGCACTATCAATATTTTGATTTTTGCTGTTCAAAGTTTTTATTAAAGATTGTAGTTCTTTGTCCAATCGAAAATCTACAAGATCTTGATATCTTTTCAATTTTGCTCCATGATAACCTCCAATGGAATTGTGATAGTACGAAACCGATGCATCGGCAAACGGATTGTCCATAGTAAGAACTCGGTAATTACCTTCGAATCTTAATGCTGCAAGCAAAAGTTCTTCCTCATCAAATTTTGCTTTTTGTTTAGAATCTAATATTTGTGCTATTGTATTTAATTTTTCGGAAAGTTGAGGATTTTGTTCTATTTCGTACTTCAGTATTTGTCTATCTGCAATACTTGCAGGGTAGGGTTTCAACTTTTGTTCTTTTTTAATCCAATGGATATATTTTCCCCCACTTTTCTCATTATTTACATATCGTTTATTGACCATCCACAAATCGGCAGTTACAATAAATATAAGTGCAGCTATAAAATAATTCATGGCTATTTTACCGCGATTGTAAAAGAACACCAATAAACCAACAATTGCCATAAAGAATAACGAACGCAATACATCGGCCTTAAATATTTTGATTCGAACCATTTCAATTTCTTGCTTAAACTGTTCATATTGTTGAACTGCGTTTGAATTCGAAGCAACACTAGCTAATTGCTTTTCGAAAAAATTATTTTCTTGTGTATTGAAGAAATTGAAAAAAACCGATGGCATTACTAAGAAAACAACCAATAATCCGGTTGTTGCCAATAATGTAATATTCAGTTTTTTGTTATTTATTTTATTGTTAAACAATTCGTTGACAAACCAAATAGCTAAAAATGGAAAAGCAAGTTGAACTAATACTAAAATCATTTTAGTATCGCGAAATTTGCCAAACATAGGAACATAATCGATAAACCAATCGACCAATGCGCTGTGTTTCATCGAGAGCAAAATTGCCAATGCCGAAATGGCAACAAATGCCCATTTGATTTTGTCTTTTATAAACACCACCCCTAAAACAAACAATATAAAAATAGATGATCCAAAATAAAAAGCCCCTCCAGACCCGGCTTGTTCGCCCCAATAACTGGGAAAGTTGGCAACATATTCTTTAAACTCGTGCGATACATCTTTCATTTTATCTTTATGGCTACCAATATAGCCCGACGAACCTCCTTTAATGTTTGGTATAGCCAGTGACCAAAGCTCGCCACTGCCCATGTTGTATTGTTTTATATAATCACGATCGAGACCTTCAGTTTTATCGGCAGAATTACTAGCGTTAATTGTTAATTCTGATTTTCCACGTGTAGTTTGTTTTCCATGCTCGTAAGTCAATATGAGTCCTAATGTTGTTGGAAGTATTCCAATAAGGGCTGCAACTAATATAACCAAGGATTTTTTTATAAAAATGGCTACTATTTTTTCCTTGTATGCCCTGTAAAATTCAACTATAACTAATCCAAGTACCAAATAAACCAAATAATAGGTTTCTTGAATGTGACTTGCCGAAATATGAAGACAAAGGAAAATACTTAGTATAGCAGCGCCTGTATACAAACTTTTTCGATAGGCATATAATAAACCTGCTATTATTCCTGGCATTAAGGCTATTGTATGTACTTTGGTTACATGCCCCCCATTGAGGTATAAAATATTAATGGTAGCAAAGCCAAATGCAATACCCCCAACTACTGCAAGCCAGGGTCTTACGTCAAAGCATAATAGCAATATGTACATGCTTAACATCGCAATTACTAAATAACCAATAAGATAGTTGAGCGTACTAGAAAATATAAAAGCCTCTATCATAGGCAAATAGTTGGTTTTATTTACCATTGCAATCTGATAAGTAGGCATACCTCCAAACATTGTATTTGTCCAAAAAGTTTCAGATTGTGAAATACTTGAAAAATCCCATACTTCCTTAGCCATACCTGCAGCCGTATTCATATCGTGTTGGTTAAGACCATATCCGTTATATGCCGGAGCAAAATATATACTTGCTAAAACAAAAAATATAAGTGTCGCAACTATATGTGGAATAAATGATTTTAGATATTTCATACTATTGAATTATTTATTGGATTTATTACACAAACATAGTTTTTTTTTCAATTAATAGAATTTAATTTTGGGTAAACAAGCAATTTTTTAAAATAAAAAATACAATTTTGTTTTATAAAAAACATGACTAGAATGAAAGCATCAATAATCCTTATTTTTGGTTTCTACTTCGCCTTAATTACTTCGAACGGACAATCGGCCAAAGAAATTATAGAAAAAGCCTACGAAATAAACAACGACAGAAGCAACTTTACCGAAATGACCATGACCATTGTACGACCAACTTGGAAACGTACTATCGGTTTTAAAACATGGTCAAAAACCAGCGAGTTTAGTATGGCTCTTGTCACAGAACCTGCAAAAGAAAAGGGTCAAACATTTCTTAAACGTGGCAACGAAATGTGGAACTGGGTACCGTCTATCAACCGTATGATAAAACTTCCGCCATCGATGATGTCGCAAGGATGGATGGGTTCCGACTTCTCGAACGACGACCTTCTGAAAGAATCGTCGATTGTTAAAGATTTCGAACATTCATTCTTAGAGGCGGAAACTTTCGACAATAAACAATGTTATAAAATAAAACTCGTCCCCAAGCCCGATGCAGCTGTAGTTTGGGGAGCTTTAGTAAAATGGATTAGCAAAGATGGACTTTTCCAACTCAAAACCGAATACTACGACGAAGACAATTTGCTTGTTAAAACCGAACTGGCATCGAACATCCGACAAATGCACGATCGGCAAATTCCTACGCACTTCGAGATTGTTCCTACCGACAAACCCGGAAATAAAACCCTGCTCGATATTGTGAATGTTAAGTTCAACATTGAAATTGAGGATGGGTTTTTTAGTCAACAGAGAATGAAAAACGTGGGCAGTGGACAGTGAACAGTAGACCGTGAACTGTGAACCGTGAACCGTGGACTGTGAAATGTGGATGGTGAATAGTTGTGTTTTCAAAATGATATTTAAAAACTTAATATATGGATTATAAGGAATTAGATGCTTGGAAAAAATGCAGGATATTGGTTTCAACCATCTATACATTAAGTAAAAACTTCCCCAAAGAAGAAATGTTCGGTTTAACAAATCAAATCAGAAGAGCAGCTGTATCGGTTCTTTCTAACATTGCCGAAGGAAATGGAAGAAATAGCGACAAAGAATTGTTACAATTTTATCATTATTCTCGAGGTTCATTGTTCGAAATAGAGTCGCAACTATATGTAGCCCTTGACCAATTGTATATTTCAGAACTACAGTTCGGCAATGCAATACAACAAGTTTCTGATTGTATTAAATTGATACAAGGTATGATAAACTACCTAAATTCTAAAAAATAATGGATAAAAACGATTCACGGTCCACGGTTCACGGTCCACGGTCCACGGTCCACGGTCCACGATTCACGTTTTTCACTCTTGCATGGCGAAACCTTTGGCGCAACAAACGCCGCACTCTTATAACACTGGCTTCAATTTCATTCGCAGTTTTTTTTGCAATCGTTCAGCGAGGTTTGCATGGTGGTTCGTGGCAAAATATGCTCGACAATGTGCTTCATTCATATACTGGATATCTTCAGGTTCACGCCAAGGGTTATTGGGACGAGAAAACATTTGACTACACTTTTGAACTTTCCGATTCGCTTAGCCGTCAATTAAGCCAAAACAAAAATGTTAAATCGTTGGTACCTCGTGTCGAGTCCTTTGCACTAGCTTCGGCAGGCAATAAAACCAAGGGGGTTATTGTTGCAGGTATCGACCCGGCAAAAGAAGAGCAGTTTAGCAAACTTTCCGATAAAATTAAAGATGGTTCAATGCTACTTGCATCTGATACAGCAATTGTTGTATCGCAACGTTTTGCCCATTTTATGAATATTGCTGTGGGCGATACACTTACCCTAATCGGTCAAGGTTACCAAGGGGCATCGGCCAATGGAATATTTGTTGTTAAAGGTATTGTAAAACTTCCATCGCCCGAATGGGACAATCAAATGGTTTTTATGCCATTAAATATTGCTCAATCGTTTTACTCGTGCGACAATAGACTCACTTCGCTGGTGATTGATATTGAAAAACCCCGTTTTCTCGACCAAACAACCGATGCAATTGCCGCCAAAATAGACCTGGACACATACGAAGTAATGACCTGGCGACAAATGCTTAATGAACTGTACCAGCAATATGTGAGTGACGAAGGTGGTGGTATACTTATTCTTGGCTTACTTTACCTTATTGTTGGATTTGGAATTTTTGGCACTGTAATGATGATGACTGCCGAACGTACCCGCGAATTTGGTGTAATGCTTGCCATTGGCACATCGTACAAACGAATTCTGTCTATCGTTTGCTTCGAAATGCTTTTAATTGCTACAATGGGTATCATACTTGGAATGATCGGCAGCCTGCCACTTATTACATACTGGCATTTTAACCCCATACAATTAACGGGCGAAATGGCACAAACCATGGAGATATATGGCATGGAACCTGTTATGCCGGTTTTGTGGCAAACAGATTATATTATAAACCAAGGAATTGCAGTTTTTGTGTTGACTTTTTTCGCAGTTTTATACCCAATTTTTCGAATTAGTCGTCTCAATGTTATTAAAGCTCTAAGAAGTTAAAATATGATACTATCTATTGCATGGAAAAATATATGGCGTAACAAAGTGCGGAGTTCAATTATTATTACCGCAATAGTTATTGGCATGACCGGGGGGATGTTTTCCTCGGCTTTTATGAAGGGCATGGTAAACCAACGGCTCGAGGCTGCTATTTCAAACGAATCGGCTCATGTTCAAATACACAACCCTCGTTTTCAATTAAACAAAGAGCTTAACGATACTATTGCTTCGTTGCAAGAGCTTATCAAAGACCTCGATACTTGCAAGACAATAAGTGCATATTCAGTTCGGCTAAAAATAAGTGCTATGGCTGCAAGTGCCAACAATAGCGGCTATACCATGATCAATGGCATAGACCCTTCTGTCGAAAAAAAGGTTACTGGCATTGCGAAATGTATTGCCGATACAATGGGCAATTGGTTTTCAGAAAATCGAAAAAATCAGATTGTTGTTGGCGAACAGTTAGCCAAAAAATTGAAAATCAAACTTCGATCCAAGATTGTTTTGACTTTTCAGGATACCGCGCAAAATATGGTTTCGGCAGCTTTTAAAGTTTGTGGAATTTACAGAACCGAAAACACATCGTTCGACGAGCGAAATGTGTATGTCAACAAATCTGATCTTTCGCAAATAATGGGCTACTCTTTCACTCCCTCACACGAAATAGCTATCAGGCTCCACTCCGACGAATCGCATAAAGCTTTAATCGGCTCTTTGTCTAAAAACTATAAGCACTTAAGCATCGAATCGTGGCGGCAATTGATGCCCGACCTTGGGCTTACCGAAGGCATGACTCGACAAATGCTCATTATCGTTATGACCATAATACTCTTTGCATTAAGTTTTGGCATTATCAATACCATGATGATGGCTGTACTTGAACGTACACGAGAACTTGGAATGCTTATGGCCATTGGCATGAACAAAGCCAAGGTTTTTCGCATGATTATGCTCGAATCTGTTTTACTCACTTTGACCGGAGGCGTTATTGGTGTCGGGATCAGTGTCTTGCTCATCGAGTATTTCAACAGCAATGGCCTTTATTTATCGGCATTTTCCGAAGGTTTACGAGCCATTGGTTACGATCCTGTTGTATACCCCTTCCTCGATGTCTCTTTTTATATCGACCTTACTCTGCTCATTCTTATTACAGGAATACTATCGTCAATCATTCCGGCTCGTCGTGCTCTTAAACTCAAACCCGTAGAAGCAATCAGAAATATTTAACATCAATTTATTTGATTATGAAGATTATTGAAATAAAAAATTTGGTAAAAATATACCACGAACTTGCTCAAGAAGTCGTTGCAGTCGATGGTGTCGATTTGTCGTTCGAACAAGGCGAATTTGCCGCTATAGTAGGGCCATCTGGCTCAGGAAAAACTACTCTACTCAATATGTTGGGCGGTCTCGATCAGCCAAGCTCGGGAAGTATTGTTATTGACCAAACCGATTTGAGCAAACTTAAGCAATCGGAGCTTATCGACTTCCGATTGTGGAATATTGGCTTTGTTTTCCAGTCCTACAACCTTATTCCTGTACTCACTGCCAAAGAAAATGTCGAATTCATTATGCAGTTGCAAGGAAAATCCAAATCCGAAAGAGAAACCCGCACTCGCGAATTACTTACTGCAGTTGGCCTGGGCGACAGATTAGATAGCCGACCCAACAATTTGTCGGGCGGTCAGCAACAACGTGTAGCTGTTGCACGTGCACTTGCCTCAAAACCCAAGTTTATTCTGGCCGACGAACCCACTGCTAACCTCGACAGCAATTCGACTCAAAATCTTCTGGATATTATGGAACGTCTCAACCGAGAAGAAAATATTACGTTCATATTCTCGACCCACGATAGCCGGGTCGTAAATAAAGCTCGCAGGGTAATAACCTTAGAAGATGGAAAAATTAAAAGCGATGTTTGTAAGAAATGAACTTATTCATTTTGATATTGATCATTATTTACATTATTTTTTAAGCTTCACTCTACCCATCACTTATTATTAACTTCTGTAAACATAGTGCATGCTATGCATACTTTTCAAAATTTGAATTTGTTTATTCATAAGTAATTTTATATAATTCAACTCCACTTTTCAACCATCCATATTCCAAAAAACCGGTTTTAATCACAAAAACAATCACTTTAAATACATTTTTGATTCTTTTACAAATAATTTTTAATTTTTTGTAAGTGCAATTCATTGATAATGAATTTATTTTTTATATTTTTATTCAGTTAAAGATTTTATATTTTTTTTAAAATATTGCTAATGAACAACTTCATCAATCGACTTAATATTTTTCGAAAAACCAGAAAAGAACTGAAAAATAAAACAGTTGAATTGAAGAAATTCAGGCTGGCTCTCGATCAGGCACCTGCTGCTATTTATATCATCAACAATGATATGGTATTCGAATATGCCAACCCTGAGTTTACTCGTCAGTCGGGCTATACACAAGCCGATGTTATTGGCAAACATGTAATAGATTCTATTTATAAGGGCGAAATACCCGAGAATCGCCGTGCAATTGTTGAAGCACTTGGCAAAGGAACTACTTGGCAAGGAGAACTTCATTCCAGACATAAAACCGGACGAATGTATTGGGCTAATACCATTGCTTCGCCGTATACAAATGACTCAGGAGATGTAGATGGATATATTGTAATTCAGCAAGACATTACAGAACATAAAAGAATTGAAGAAGCTCTTAAAGAGAGTGAAGACCTTTATCGTAACTTAATTGAAAATTCCCTAGAAGGAATGGCACTTACGCAAGATGGGAAAATGCTCTTTGTTAACCAATCGTTTGTCGATATGATAGGTTATACACTCGATGAACTTATTGCTATGGAACCTTCAGTAATTCTTGCCCCCGAAGATCGTGAAAGAGTATTGGAAAATCATTATAAACGCATGAGAGGAGAATTGGGCAATTATACTTACAATTCAGATTTCATTCGTAAAGACGGTACTCGGTTTACTGCAGAAATGAATTCGGCAAAGGTTCAAATCAATGGCAAAAATGCTTCGCTAATTACAATGCACGATATAACTGAACGATTGAAAATACAACAAACTTTGCGCGAAAGTGAATCGAAGTACAAAGCATTGGTCGAAAACTCTCAGGATGGGATTTCAATAGTCCGCGACAACAAATATCTGTTTGTAAACCAGACTTTCTGCAATATGTTAGGTTATACACCCGAAGAATTGTACGAAATTCCTGCTGTAATGACTATCTACCCCGACGATAGACCAAAAGCAATGGAACAAGCAGATAGAAGGCGCAATCATGATTTCTCAACTATAAATGTAATATACCGCATGCTCACAAAATCGGGCGAAATGCGAGAATGCGAAACCACTTCTACTTTAGTCGAATTTGGTGGAATTTGGGCAAGCTTTTTTACCTCGCACGATATTACCGAGAACAAGAGAATACAGATAGAACTGAAAGAAAGCGAAGAGAAATATCGTCAACTTGTTGAATCAACTAATAGTATCATTTTAAAATGGGATAGAAATTTCAATATCACATTCCTCAACGAATTTGGTTTGTCATTATTTGGATTTACACGAGATGAAATAATTGATAAACCGATGGTAGGTACTATTGTTCCTCATTCTGAAGAAGTTTCTGGTCGAAACCTGCAGATGTTAATGGATGATATTTTTAAAAATCCTGAAAAATATTCAAATAACATTAATGAAAATATCTGTAAAAATGGCAAAAGAATTTGGGTTTCATGGAACAATACAGCCGTTAAAGATGAAAACAACAACACTATCAGTATGTTTAGTGTTGGCACTGATATTACTGAAAATGTTCGTATTCAAAACGAACTGAATGAAAGCGAAGAGAAATACCGTTCACTTATTGAAAATGTAAATGATGGTATTATTATCACTCAATCAGGAGATTTTAAATTTGTAAACCAGGCATTTTGCGACATGTTGCAATATAGTTCTGAGGAACTTATTGATTCGCCTTATATAAATACCGTGCATCCCGACTATAAAGAATTGATGCTTAGTTACCACAACAGACGAATGAGAGGTGAAGACTTTAAAGCAATATACCGTAGCCAATTGATTAGAAAAGATAGTAAGATAATTACTGTTGAAATTAATGCCCGAACATCTGAAATTAATGGAAAACCCTCAGGATTTATTATCACTCGAGATATTACCGAACGATTGAAAATAGAAGAAGAATTGCAAATAGCAAAAGAAAATCTTGAAACACTTAACAGCGATTTAGAACAACGTATTATTGAAAGTTCTGAAAACCTTGCTGAAACACGTACACAACTCATCAATCTTCAAAAAGAAAATCTTCAATCGCAATTCGAAGTGTTGCGCCAACAAGTAAACCCGCACTTTTTGTTTAACTCGCTCAATGTGCTTACTTCACTCATCAAGCTCGAACCCGATTTGGCAGAGCAATTTTCTGAGCATTTATCAAAAGTATACCGATATGTGCTCGAAAACAAAGATAATGAAATGGTTGACCTCAATACCGAGCTTCGTTTCCTCGATGCCTATATATTCTTGCTCAATATCCGATTTATCGATAAAATAAAAGTAAATATTGACATTCCTAACGAGAAGCGTTCTTACCTTATTATTCCATTGGCTATGCAACTTCTTATTGAAAATGCAATAAAGCATAACATCATGACCAAATCTGACCCTTTAAGAATTGAGATTTTTATTGATGACAATAATTTCTTAAACGTAATCAATAACCTTCAGGAACGTCCTTCACAATTAGTTTCAACTGGTGTGGGGCTTAAAAATATAGAAAATAGGTATTTATTACTAAATAATACAAAACCATTTTTTGAAAAAACAGAAACACAGTTCGTGGCAAAAGTGCCTTTGGTAAATAGTTAATTTTTAACCATAAAGAAACATAAAAAGGGAACAAGAAATAAATAAAAAAGATAAAATGAAAATAGTAATAATTGAAGACGAAGCATTTGCTGCTCGTAGGTTGGAAAATATGGTAAAAGAATACGACTCAAGTATAGAGATATTAGCCAAGCTCGAATCGGTGAAAGAGTCAGTTGAGTGGCTAAAGTCAAACCCACAGCCCGATTTGATTTTTCTCGATATTCAATTGGACGACGATTTGAGTTTTGCCATTTTTGATCAGGTAGAAGTCAAATCGAACATCATTTTCACTACAGCCTTTGATGAATATGCAATTAAGGCTTTCAAATTAAAAAGTATTGATTATTTGTTAAAACCAATTAGTCAGGCAGATTTGAAGCAGGCAATCGAAAAATATAAAAACTGGAATAACGAGAAAAATATCGTATTTAACTCTAGTGATTTAAGAAATATTCTAAATCAGCAGACTACAAAATATCGCGAACGATTTTCAGTTAATGTTGCTGATAAATTAAAATCAATAGAAGTATCTGAAATAGCATATTTCTTCTCATCGGAAGGAATAACTTTTATGGTAACCCATTCGAACCGCCAGTATTCAATTGATATCAGCCTCGACAACCTTATGCAACAGCTCGACCCGATGCACTTCTTTCGTGTAAACCGTCAATATTTGCTCAATTTAAAAGCAATAGCTACAGTTCATGTTTTCCCAAAAAGCAGATTAAAACTAGTTCTTAATCCGGCTGTTAAAGATGAGGTATTTGTTAGCATCGACAAAGTGGTTGACTTTAAAAAATGGATGGATGGAGAAAATTAGATTTTAATAAAACTTTGCTAACTTCGTGGACACCCCCAATTTCAGAAAAAACTGATATAGATAGTTTGATTCGCGAGGGTGAAGAATATATGCAAATGCTTAACGATGTGGTTAGCTTATATTATAGAGGAAAAGAAGAAACTCCGCTCAGTTTTTGCAAATCGGCTCTCAATCATTTAGGACTTCCTCCTTTTTTGGCTGTTCCTGTGGTTGACAATGCCTTTAGAAGTCATATAATTTAAAAATAAAACAATGAAAACATTAAACAAAACAACGCTTTTCTTAATATTAACCTTTGCAATTAGTTTTTCAGTTGCAGGTTTATACAAATTATTTGGTAGTTCAGGACCAGGCAACATTCAATTCACCATATTAGGTGCAGTCTATATGTTTATACCAACCATTTGTGTGCTGATAGTTGAAAAATTGATTCATAAAGAAAAAATTAAAACCAATTTATTAATATCATTCAAGCTTAATCCTTGGTTTTTAGTGGCTTGGTTGTCAATGCCCATTGTCGCATTTTCAACTTTAGGTATAAGTTTACTATTCCCTGAAATTAGCTACAATCACGAAATGACCGGATTACTCGATCGTTTAACAAGCATTCTGTCTCCCGAAGAAATTGAAAAAGCAAAACTCTCATTACAGACTTTGCCAATTAGTTACCTTTGGATTGTATTGATTCAAGGTATGTTTGCAGGTATCACAATAAATGCACTGTTTGCATTTGGCGAAGAACTTGCATGGCGTGGCTTTTTACTCAGGCAGTTTCAGAATTTGACATTTATAAAAGCTTCATTGGTTATTGGTCTTATATGGGGAATTTGGCACGCACCACTGATTTTGATGGGTCACAATTACCCACAACATCCACAAATAGGAGTTTTGATGATGATTGTTTGGTGTATCCTGTTAACTCCATTCCATTTGTATATCACCATAAAAGCAAAATCGGTAATAGCAGCAGCAATAATGCATGGAACCATCAATGGTACTGTAGCAATTTCAATTATTGGCGTTAAGGGCGGAGACGACCTAACTGCCGGAATTACAGGTCTACCTGGGTTTATCGCGTTAAGCTTGTTCTTGTTCGCTTTGTTTATCTACGACAATTATATTAGCAAAGAAATGATTTTAAGAAATAAAATTTCAAATTCATTAAATCTGTAATAAAACATTGAATATATGAGGAGTTTAGTATTAATAACTCTTTTAACCACATTTGTTAATATAGGTTATGCACAGAAATATATGCAAACCATTACTGGAAATGTTTATGATAAAGACAGTAAAGAAACGCTTATAGGTGCAAATATTATTTTGCTTGATTCAAATCCTATCAATGTAACTGCAACTGATATTTATGGAAATTTTTCATTAAAGAACGTACCTGTAGGTAGGCATACATTAATTGTATCTTATGTAGGATATACAGAAAGAAGCATTCCCGAAATACTTGTTACAACAGGTAAAGTAGTAAATGTAAATATCGATTTAAGTCAAAACATTACTCAACTAAATGAAGTAAAAGTATTTGCCTCATCATCAGAAAAGGATAAATCGTTAAACTCAATGGCAACAATTAGTGCACGAAAACTGAATATGGAAGATGCCAATCGATATGCTGGAGGTTTTTACGATGCTTCACGAATGGTTAGTGCTTTTGCCGGTGTAACTGCTGTAGAAGGCGATGGAGTTAACGACATAATAATCAGAGGAAATTCATCAAGAGGATTGCAATGGAAATTAGAAGGGATAGAAATTCCTAATCCTAATCACTTTACCGACGGACAAGGCGGTACAGGTGGTGCTGTAAGTATTATAAGTTCAAAAATGCTATCTACATCCGACTTTTTTACAGGAGCATTTCCGGCTGAGTATGGCAATGCTACATCTGGTGTAATGGATTTAAACTTACGCACGGGTAACACTGGTAATCAGGAATATGCTTTCCAATTGGGTGTTGTTGGTACTGAGTTTTGCGTAGAGGGTGGTTTTACAAAAGAGTCGCGTTCGTCGTATATTATTAATTATCGTTATTCAACTTTCGGATATCTTTCGCAAGCTGGTTTAATTGACCTTGGTAACAACAATCTGCCTCCTGTTTTTCAAGACTTTTCAACAAAATTAAATTTCCCGACACAAAAAGCTGGTACATTCGCTTTTTACACGGTTGCCGGCCTAAGTAGTACAGGGACCGAAGCTGTTGAAGATAGTTTGCAATGGATAGAAAACTCAGATTTAAGTTACTTCGAAAATGAATATCACACCATGGCAATTAGCGGGTTAAAACATTTTTATTTATTGCCTGGTAATAAAACATCAATTAAAACAGATGTTGCTTATACTTATCAATCGGACGAATGGAAAGACGGAAACCTTACAACTGACTATAAGCAATTTAACAACTACAATAGTATTTTCACTTATCCCACCGTAAGAGCAAACATTCTATTAAACAGTAAAATAAATGCCTGAAATGTTTTCAGGGCAGGTATTATGCAGAGTTGGTTAGGATTCGATATTTTTTATAAACATTTTAATTACAACCAATTGCAATACGACACTTTGGTCAATCAGAATGGACATAGCAGCATGACACAATCATTTTTGCAGCACAAATACCGTTTTACCGATAAAACTGAAATGAACATCGGTTTACATTATCTTTATTTTCACTTAAACGGGCAATCGTCTATAGAGCCTCGTTTTGGCTTTAAACATCAGATAAACAATAAATTGTCTTTAAACCTTGGTTTTGGATTACATTCAAAGGCAGAGGCAATATCGGCATACATGGCTCAAGTTCAAATGCCCGATGGACAATGGATCGCAATAAATAAAGGCAATGGATTTGGTAAAGCAGCACATTATGTAATAGGTTGCGATTATTCAATTAATAAAGATTGGCGAATAAAATCAGAATTATATTACCAATACCTTTACAATATTGCCGAAAGTGCTGATAAAACCAGTGTAATTTCAGCTATTAACTTCGGTCACGGTATTCCTGACATTAAGCTTGTGAATAATGGTAAAGGGTACAACTATGGCGTTGAACTTACAGTTGAGCGATTCCTAAACCAGGGATATTATATTCTTTACACAACTTCTCTTTTCGATTCGAAATTCAAGGCTCCCAATGGAAAATGGTACAACACAAGCTTTAATAGTAGCTACGTTGGAAATTTATTGGGAGGAAAGGATTTTAAAATTGGAAGCAGCAAACAAAATGTATTTGGGTTAAATACAAAATTGGTCATGCGTGGTGGATACAGAATATCGCATATCAACAGGGAATTATCAATTGCTAATAAAGAGATTGAATTTGATGACAGCCGATACAATGAAGATAAACTTCCTGATTTTCTGAGGTTTGACTTGGGAGCGTATTTTAGAATTAATAAGCTGAATTACTCATACATTGTTTCACTTGATGTTCAGAATTTTATAAATAGAAAAAATACCTTATGGTATGAATATTCTGATATAAAAAATGACATTTTACCAGTTGAAGGTTTGGGTTTAATACCAATATTGAATTTTAGGGTTGAGTTTTAAACTAACCGCAAAGGACGCGGAGGAACGCAGAGGAGAAAATAATTCTCGTCGATTAAAAAAATATTTATGTAAATGTTATGGAATAGCTGAATAACCAATTTTTTTTGGAAGTTGAGATAAATGAAAATAATTACAATTTTTGTATTTTTGCTAATATATGACATTAAAATATGAACTACAAAATATCGTATCAGGAAATGGAGAGGTTAAGTATGGACGTATTATCCAAACAATCAATCACTACCTTAGAGGAGAAAAAAATGCAGTTTCAGCAACTAAAAAAAGAAAGCTCTTCAAAGATGAAGAAGCAACGTTTCTTGTAAATTATATTTCTCAACACAATTTATGGTTTACCGAACTTGATAAAACAAAGTATATAGGTGAAGGTGCCGAGCAAAAGATATATGAATATTCCGATCCTAAGTTTGTTATTAAGTTAAACGATAGTATTTTCTATGAGTATTGGGAAGATTATTTTAATAGCCTTTTAATTCACAACTACTTTTTTCCTCATTTAGCTTATGAATTTTTAGGGTTCTATAAACCCGAACAAACTTTGTATGCCGTTGTGAAACAGCCTTATGTTAAGGCTACTGAAATTACCAATTTAAATCATGTTAAAACTTTTTTACAAGTAAACGGATTTATTAATAAAAAAGCTAACGACTATTTTCATCCAAATCTTGGAATAATAGTTGAAGATTTGCATGATGAAAATGTTTTGACCGAAGAGGGTTATTTACAATTCATTGATACTGTTTTTTACCTCACTCCTTTATTCTTTGAAAGTGAATAAATAGTAATCTACTTATAGAAACTTGTAAATGCATCACCAAATAATTAAATACCCCGTTAAGCACCCACTTCTCCAAAAGTACATCAAATTCTTTTGGACGTTTCAGGTTGAGTATTTGCAAATGAACCATGCCATTATTCCTCAACGCAATATAAACTTAAGGTTCAACCTCAGTGATACACCTCATTATCTTTATGTTAACAATAAATTACAAACTCTTGAAAAAGTATATTTTTCGGGCCTACACAATCAATTTGGCAATTCATTTTTAACACTTAGTGGCAATGTAAATACTTTTGGTATTTGCTTTTACCCACAAGGCTTCTATCCTTTTGTAAAAATACCCATTTCTGAATTCAAAAACCAAATGCTTGGAACATCTGAGCTTGGTTGCAAGGTTTTTAATACTATTTATCAAAATTTAGTTTCTGTTGACAATATTCAGTCTCGCTTGGAAATAGCTGAACAAGTGCTACTTAAACTAATAATTGCAAACAACACAATGCCCGATAACTTTTGCAAATTATTCAATAATATTGACAGCAACAATATCTCAAATTTGGGAGAAAAATACGGGATTGGTTCGCGTTCTTTAGAGCGTATGTTTAACAAATATGTTGGTGTTTCGGCTAATACATATTTTACACTTAACCGCTTTCATAGTAGTATAAATCGAATTCTGCAAAGTGATTTTTCAAAATTGTCTGATTTGGCTTATAACAACGGCTACTTCGACCAAATGCATTTTATTAAAGATTTTAAACGATTTACAGGCAATACGCCCAAAAACTTCATTAATCAAAACAATTCAATACTACAGATAGCCAAACTATCATAACTTGTCGTTTTTATACTATTTATTCGCTTTAGCAAACCATAATTTTGTTCTTATTAATTTTTAAATCAATAAAATATGAAGAACACAATGATTACCGAGTTTGTAAAAATTGAATTATTGCAAACCACCACCGACGAACAACTGATAGACAAAGCCGAAATTCTAACCCAGTTTTTGCAACAGCAAGACGGATTTATTGATGGCGAACTAGTAAAAGCCATTGAGGGAAATATCTGGTATTTTATTTACCACTTCGAAAATTTTGAGAAACTAAAAGTAATTGGTCAAAAAATGCGAAGCGAAAAAATGTTTGACCATATTATGCCTCTAATTGCTCAAGAGAGTATGCAAGTTTCATTTTATTCTCATTTGAAAAGTTGGCAAGCATTGTCGATAAACAAACAAATTTAAGGAGGACTAAAAATGGAAATTAAATCAGTAAAATTGGTTTGCTTTTCGCCAACAGGTACTACAAAAACTATTGTCGAGAGCATTTCCCATGGCATTAAATATCAAAACACAGAACTTATTGATATAACAAAACCAAGTGGAAGAGAAAAAGTATTAATAACAAGTAAAGATGAACTACTGATTGTTGCAGTTCCAGTTTATATGGGTAGAGTACCATCAGTTTTAACAGATTGGTTTAGTAAAATCCAGGCTGACAATACCCCAACTATTTGTGTAGTGGTTTATGGAAATAGAGCCTATGAGGATGCCTTGCTCGAACTTAAGGATATATTAGCAAATCAAGGTTGTAGCCCCATTGCAGGGGCTGCATTTATTGGCGAACATTCCTTTTCAAGTGCCGATTTGCCAAGTTCTGTTGGTCGCCCTGATACTAACGACTTGCAGGTTGCAGAATTTTTTGGACTTAAAATAAAAGAAAATTTAAATTCACAAGCAATAAATCATTTACCAAAAGACATATTGTTTCCGGGAAATTCACCTTATGGAGGCACAAAACACCTGTGGCATCTCGATTTTATAGAAGTTGGTACCGACTGTAATCAATGTGGGATATGTGCAGATAATTGTCCGGTTGGTGCAATAGATTACAATAACAGTAGAAATATTGATAAAGACAAGTGTACCTTGTGTTGTGCATGTATTAAAAAATGCCCAAAAAATGCAAAATCAATAAAGTCTGGACCAATGAAAGAAGCAGCTATAAGATGTACAAAATTTATAGAACGTAAAGAGCCTGAGTTTTTCTTTTAAATTATTTCAATGTCCTATTTCAGGCATTCAATAAACAATATTTCAATATTGAATTCTATTTAATGAAATTTACAAAAAAACCATGACAGACAAATCAAAAGAAATTTCGGCATCGGTAACACTTGTTAACGAGCGTTTACATTTCGAAGGTAAAGTAGAAGGGAATAATCCCATCTCAATTGATTATATTCCACCTTTTGGAGATAATTTGGGTTATACATCGCTCGAGCTTTTACTTTTAAGTTTTTCATCATGCCTTGGAAGTGCAATGTTAATCTTCCTTAGAAAGATGCAAAAGTCAATTACAAATTTTGAAATAACAGCAAAAGGCATTAGAAATGAAGAACATCCAACCGGTTTTAAAAGCATTCAGGTTGAAATACACATTCAATCATCCAATGTCAGTAAAGATGATTTGAATAAAGTTATTGTCTTGGCAGAAGATAAATATTGCCCTGTATGGGCAATGATGAAAGGGAATGTAGAGATAAATTTTAAATATGAAATTTTTTAATTTATTTTAAATGAAAACCCGGATTACAAAAAACGGAATTTCGATAAATAAGAACGATATAGTATTCACAACCTCAAAAAGATTCTTTATTTTAAGTTTTTGATGCATTGCATTAATGTGATATCAAAAATGGTTATGACAATTATGAAATAAGCAACTGCATAAAATTTATGATTATTTTTCAGAATAAAATAGACGAACAATTTGAATTTAACAAGGGGAAAAACCTTTTTTATCGAGGAATAGTTGATTCGTTATGTTTCAGCCCTGAAACTTTAAAGACAATCGGAGCATTTGATTTCATTGATTCCGTTGCTGATAGTACGCTGATAGATTATATAACCAATAGAGCCATTCAGGAATTTTGCAAAATGAATCAGTATTATTCCTTCGATAAGCAAGCCCATGAAAATTTAAGGCTTTTATATGTCAGCTTATTTACAAACATAAAGAACCACAACGCCACTATTGAGTCAATAGCTGAAAAGCATTATGAGAATTTGATTAAATGGCTTAATGAGTATTTCGGAGCAAAGTGTACAATGATTTCGGAGCAAAGTGTACAACTCATTTCGGAGCAAAGTGTACAACTTTTTGATGTTTAATTTCAGTTAAAAAGTATTTTCGGCGGGAGGCGGAGCCTTCACATTGGCTGCCATTCCGTCA
>CAMDBI010000011.1 GCA_945889005.1 Bacteroides fragilis | reverse complement strand
CTATGGGCATTGATTGGTTTGAAGAGCAAGGTTTGTATAACCTGACATTAAATTACGAACGGTTAAACAATTTAAGGAAACCGCCGTGTGCGAAAGCATGCACGGTGGTGTGAGAGGGCGGGGGAGTAATCTCCCTACCTACTCGATTAAAAAAAAATCATATATTTGAGAAATTGAAGCCATCAAACCCGTAATATATAACTTGTTGATTATGAATAAAATTACCCCCCCCGTTTTTGCATTACTGCTATTAACTAGTTCATTATTCTCGCAAAAAACAAATATTGATTCTGTATGGTTCGATCGTCCGGCGAATAAGATATTGGTTAAAGTGACGGATTTAGATACCAAAAAAACTCAAATATCTTTTTCCTTACAAAAGGATTTGAATACAATTAGTTCTGACCCCAAAAACATCAAAATAAGTGATGGGAAAAATCCTCAACAGAAAGTTATTGAATGGAATTTGAAGAACGAGCAAGTTGGAGTTTTCAATGGCTCATACAAGCCTGTCGTAAAAATAAATCAACAAAGCCCATTTAAACCAAATAAAAACTTTACAAACTCACTTATATGGCCGGGTGCTGGAGGTCGAACAATTCGAAATTCAAATGCATCATGGGTTAAAGGTTTGATTGGTTGGGGAATGATTGCTGCCGGCACATATTTATCGGTCAATGCATCTGTAAATTACAATAATAACGCTAAGCTTAGCGCAACAAAAGCAGAAGCTGATGCGGTGTTGAATACCTTTAACACTCAAATGACACAAGGTGTAGCGTGTTTAGGTGGAGCTGCTGCTGTATGGACTATCGATTTGGCTACAATTTTCTCGAAAAATAAGAAAGCTGCTGCTCATGCTATCAATTATGGTGCAGAGGGTTTGTATGTGGTGAACAATCACGATTATCAAATAGTAAATGGAACAGGAGCAAATCTCGATACCCGTTCAATTTATGTAATTTCTATGGAGAAGGCAGAAGCGTTATTTGCTAGAAATGAATACGACAAAGCCAAGTTTTATTACGATGCTGCACTGAAAGACAAACCTGGAGACAAAGAGGCTACCAACAGGTTGAATACAATTTATTTGTCAACAACCGATTTGTTTGCAAAAGCAAAAGCCGAAAATCAGAATGCTGTCCCTAAACCAGCTTTCAAAACGCCTAAGTTTGCTGTAAATATTGGCGATATTACAGATATAAGGGTAGTTGAACCAAGTAAGACCGAACATAAAAATGCTGTTGCAGTAGTTTTGGGTATTGAAAAATACCAAAACTTACCACCGGCACCTTATGCAGCAAACGATGCAGAGATAATGGAAGAGTTTTTCAAAAAACGATTCGGTATAAGCAACGTTATACTTTTGAGAAACGAAGAGGTTAGTAGTTCGAATCTTAGAAAGATCTTCAATCCAGACTATGGCGAATTGCAAAGAAGTGTAATAAAAGGCGAAACCGATGTGTATGTCTTTTATTCGGGACATGGTGTTCCAAATAAAGCCGGAGACAAAGTATACCTGTTTCCCAACGATGGTATGCGCGATGGTGTCGAGGATTTTGGTTATGACATTAATAAATTTTACGAAGATCTGAATAAAATTGGGGCTCATACCACTACAGTAATACTCGATGCTTGTTTTAGCGGTAGTGCACGTTCTTCTGAAAAAGTATTGGCCGAAAATATTTCGGGTGCAAAAGGGGTAAAAATTCAGGCAAAGTCAAATCTAAATTATCCAAACTTCACCGTAATCTCGTCAAGTACCGATAATGAAACATCGCTGGGTTTAGATGCCACTGAAACAGGTCTATTTACATATTATTTTTGCGATGGTTTGCTCGGAAAGGCCGATACAGATGGCGACAAGAAAATTACCCTGGGTGAAATGCGAAAATACGTTATTCAAAATGTAAAAACGGCCAGTGTCAAAATTTCGGGATTACAGACTCCTCAGTTCTTTGGCGACGAAAATAATGTATTAGTAGAGTACTAAACAATTATAAATAGAAAATATATAGGTAACATGAGACTTCACAAGTATTTCAAGATATTTTTTTCATTGGTATTATTCATCCTTTTGTTAATTACATGTAAAGAAAAAAACGATTTTTGGTTATCTGAGACTGGAACCAATAAAATTGATACATTCCAAATAATATTAAATGGCACTTTAGTAAATGAAGGCTCAAATACACAGGCGGAGTATGGAATTTGTTTTTCAAAAAACGCTAAACCGACTTTGAATGATAGCGTTCACAATTGCGGTAAAGCTGAAGGATTAAAATCGTACCAAACTACTATAAATTTATTAACTCCGGGTAAATATTTCTATTCCAGCTATGTAAAGGATGGCAGTATCCCGCAATTGGGTGTACCTATGTCCTTTGAAGTTGCTTCCAAAGTATTTATATACAATTGGGTCGATAGTATTTCGAAAGACAATGCAACATTAAATGTAAAAATAAGCAATAATTTACCCCTGATTGTTTCATCAGATGCAACATGGGCAAAGCCCGAACCTTTATATTTAGGAACTGGCTTAAAACAGTCATTATCCTTACAAATTGAAAGTAACAGCTCACAAAGCGACAGAGTAGCCAAGCTAACGATAAAAGGCGATGGGTACCAGAAAGAATTGAAGATAACTCAAAAAGTTGTTATGCTTTCAACATCGGCTGTAAGTGATATAACGCAAAATACAGCAAACAGTGGAGGTGTAATAATTGCCAACGAAAGTCTTACTATTACAGCGCGGGGAGTATGTTGGGGTACAACTGTAAATCCAACTATTACTGGCAATAAAACAACCGATGGAGTTGGTATTGGTTCATATAATAGCAATATTACAGGTTTATTGGCAGGTAGTAAATATTACCTAAGGGCTTATATAAGCTATAGTGTAGGTACTATATATGGTCAGCTATTGTCATTTACAACCTTAGCAGCAACTCCGGCTATACTCACAACTACTGCTATTAGCAATATAACTCAAACAACAGCTTCAAGTGGAGGTAATATTACCTCTGAAGGAGGCACACCTGTTTCAGCACGCGGAGTGTGTTGGTCAACTACTTCTAACCCTACTTTAACAAATAGTAAAACAACAGATGGTTCGGGTACAGGGAGTTTTACAAGCAATATTACTGGTATAATAGTAGGAACAAAATATTATGTTCGTGCTTATGCAACAACTAGTGCAGGGACATCTTATGGTACCGAAGTCAATTTCACAACATTACCCCCAGGTTTGCCGACATTGTCGACTACCGAGGCATCGGCTATTAATTATACTTCAGCAACAAGTGGAGGCAATGTAATAAGCGATGGCGGTGCTGCAATAACAGTACGTGGGGTGTATTGGAGTACTTCACCTGCTCCAACCACGGCATTAACCAGCAAATTGACTGCCACAGGCACCACAGGTACTTTTACCAGTAACCTTACAGGACTAGCAGATAATACAAAATATTACTTGAGAGCTTTTGCTACTAATAGTATGGGTACAGCTTATGGTGCCGAAGTAAATTTCACAACGTTACCTCTCTTATTGCCCACATTGTCGACTACTGAAGCTTCGGCTATTAGTTATACTTCAGCAACAAGTGGAGGCAATGTAATTAGCGATGGTGGTGCTGCAATAACAGCACGTGGGGTGTGTTGGAGTACTTCACCTGCTCCAACTACGGCATTAACTACAAAGTTGGTTGCCACAGGCACCACAGGTACTTTTACCAGTAATCTTACAGGACTAACAGATAATACAAAATATTACCTTAGATCGTATGCAACCAACAGTATGGGTACAGCTTATGGAAATGAAATAAGTTTTACAACAATGCAATATACATTGGCTACATTATCAATGCCTATAATTTCCAATATTGGAGCTACAAAAGCAGTAGTAAATGCCAACATCACTAGCACTGGAGGTAGTAAAATTTCTGAAGCAAAAATTTGTTATAGCCTTACAGCAAATCCAACAATTGCAGACAATAAAGCAGGAGCTTGGATAAATGGGGATGCTTTTATTAATGGCTCTTTTTACGGCATAACAAAGAATACAACTTATCATGTACGTGCGTATGCGCTTAATGATATAGGAGTTGCATATAGTGATGATGTTACTTTCACCACTGCTTCACTTGATTATGTTTCTTATAATGGAGTTAATTTGTATTATAGCAGATTAGCAACAAATGTGCCATGGGGTACTAATGGATTGGCAACGCCAAGTGCAAATAGTACTTCTGATGGTCAATCAAATACCTCTTCTATTATCTCAGTTTTTGGTAGTAATGGAGGGATTGTTTATGCAGCCAAAGTTTGTGATGATTTAGTACAAGATGGTTTTAGTGATTTTTATTTACCATCATTAAATGAATTAAAAACCATTCTAACTAGTGGAGCGAATCCAACAATCTGGACGAGTACTTCAATAAATGCAGAGTTTGCTTATAGTATTTCAGAAATGGGAGGGCATACAGGCAATTTAACATTAAAAACAACAATTGGTGGTGTTTATTGTGTACGAAAGAACCCTTAGACTAGTTGGCACGGTTTTTTCATCAGAGTCTTCGTTTGGCGTAATTTAGCGTATCATAACTACCCCTAGCTGGTACGCATTTAGCTTCGATGAGCTCACTATGTTCGGTTGCAATGCGTGCCTTTATTTCAGTCGTTTGTAACGACAATTGCCGAGAGGCAAATTATATTACTAGCATTCGTTTTATACGAGCGCTAGCAGCGCCACTTGGCGTTGAGTTTCGCTATGCCTAACTAGGTAATCTTTATTTAATTTGACGTAGCTTTTTAATCTTGGATGCTTTACGAGAGCCATAGATAATGCCAAGGACAATCACTTCCTCGTTTTTTATTTTATAGATAATAAGCCAGCTTTGACAAACTGCTTTGCGATAAATTTTGTTAGAGGTCGGTATTTCTTCACATTCACGGAAAGTATATGGGTTAAGACCAATTTGGTCAATAGTTTCGAAAATGGCATCACCTACTCTGATTGCATTTAAAGGCTGGTGGTTAATAAAAGCAATGTAACCTGTTATCTGGTCAATATTTTGTTGTGCATTTTCGGTAAGTCTTACCGAATAAGTTGTTGAAGTTTTTTTCGTTGGGCTTGCCATTGCTGTTTTGCTAGAGTTAGGCTAATAGTAGGAGTATTCTCGGTATATTCAATCCATTTTCTAAAATCATCTACACTCAATGGTTTTCCAGGTAGTGCATAAGAAGAACAGGACTCGTTATCATTAACAATATGAATTAATTGTTTGTCTTCAAGCTTATGTAGTTCGTCAAATGCTTTATTATCACGCAACTCAATAAGTACTGTTTGCATAGTATTTCAATAATTTATTACAAAAATAGTTTAAACAGGTTTTAATAACTAGGAATATTAATATTATTTTCTCACGCTTCGCCCTCGTTAGGGGTAGCGTTGGTTATTGATATATTACTAATACTGAGAATTGGGTCTATGGATTTAAAAAATAATACAAACAATTATATACATAAAAAGCCGCTCAAGATTATTTGAGCGGCTTTTTTATGATTAAAAGAATCGGTATTACACCAATTTTTCGAGCTTCGATGTGCTTTGACGTATTTCTTCGTCGGTAATATGGTAGTCAGACAATTCGCCTGAGAAATATTTGTCATAAGCAGCCAAGTCTATCATTCCATGACCAGAAAGGTTAAATAGAATGGTAGGACTTGTTCCGTGTTCCTTGGCAACATTGGCTTCGTGAATAGCTTCGGCTATGGCATGACAGCTTTCGGGTGCAGGAATAATTCCTTCGGTACGGGCAAACATGGCTCCTGCTTCGAAGGTACGAGTTTGTTTTACAGACTTAGCTTCGATAAGTTTATCCTTTAACAATTGGCTTACGATAGCTCCTGCACCGTGATAACGGAGTCCTCCAGCATGTATTTTTGGAGGCACATAATCGTGACCTAGCGTGTACATCGGGATAAGAGGAGTAAGACCTACTGTATCGCCAAAATCGTATTCAAATATACCACGTGTAAGTTTAGGGCAAGAAGCTGGTTCTACAGCTACGATACGTGTTTTTTTACCATTGACAAGGTTTTCGCGGATAAATGGAAACGAAATACCTGCAAAGTTAGACCCTCCACCAAAGCAACCTATTACCACATCGGGGTAGTCGCCTGTCATTTCCATTTGTTTGAGCGATTCTAGACCAATAATGGTTTGATGCAACAATACATGGTTGAGTACACTGCCTAGTGAATATTTGGTATCGTCGCGTTTGGCTGCCATTTCGACAGCTTCTGATATGGCTATACCTAAACTACCCGGCGAATCGGGATCGTGTTTCAGTATTTTGCGACCACTTTCGGTAAGGTTGCTGGGCGATGGAATTACCTTGGCACCCCAGGCATTCATCATAAACTTACGATAGGGTTTTTGCTCGTAACTCACCTTTACCATGTATACTTCGAGTTCAATATCAAATATATTACATGCAAAGCTCAACGCGCTTCCCCATTGACCAGCGCCAGTTTCTGTTGTAATCTTTTTTATTCCTTCTTTTGCATTGTAATATGCTTGCGCAATTGCTGTATTGGGTTTGTGCGAACCAGCTGGACTCACACCTTCATTCTTGTAATAAATTTTGGCAGTTGTACCTAGTGCTTTTTCGAGGTTATATGCTCGGTGTAAAGGCGATGGACGCCATATTTTATAAATATCATATACTTGTTCGGGTATATCGATCCATCGTTCGGTCGACACTTCCTGTTTGATGAGTTCCATAGGGAACAAAGGTGCTAAATCTTGTGGCCCTACAGGCTGTTTGGTGCCCGGATGAAGCGGAGGAAGGGGCTTGTTGGGCATATCTGCCATTATATTGTACCATTGGCGAGGCATATCTCGCTCGTTAAGATAAATTTTATGAATCTTTGACATAATTTATAGTTTTAGAAGTTGATGATAATTGTAGTTGATTGTAAACGAAAGTAAACAATTTCGGGAAAAAACCAATGAAAAATGACTAATTACGAATGATTAATTACGAATTAAAATGCATATTCGTATATTAAAATATACATATATTCCACAAAGTGTATATAAAAAAATACATAAAATAATAATAAAAGAATTTTAAAATATACATTAAATTGTAATTATTAATAAAAACGAGGTTATATTTGTATAATTAAAAATACGTAATATGGATATATTGTACGAATATTCTTTGGGTAAAATACGCCGAACAAGGCTTGGTTTCAAAAGAAAATTTATAAATAGTAATGTTTGGAACAATAGGCTTACAGGCATACTTGGTGCACGCGGGTCGGGCAAAACTACACTCATGCTACAATACATGAAAGAAAATTTCAAAATACGTCCAGAAGCATTGTATATAAGTCTCGACAATTTATATTTTACAGAAAACACTTTGCTTGGACTTGCAGAAAAATTTGTAAAAAATGGAGGCCGTTTTTTGTTTATAGACGAAGTGCACAAATATGCCAATTGGTCAATAGAAATAAAAAATATTTATGACACATTTGACGAACTTAAAGTTGTGTTTACTGGTTCGTCTATGTTAAATATACAAAAGTCTGAGGCCGACCTTAGTAGAAGAGCTGTGGTATGGCATTTACCGGGTTTGTCGTTTCGCGAATATATAGAATTGGAACTGGGCGAAAGGTTTCCGATATTGACATTAGATGAAATCCTTGCCAACCATACCGAAATTGCTGCCGGCGTTTGCGACAAACTGCGACCGATAGCCGCGTTTAACCAATACCTGAAGCATGGTTATTATCCTTTTTTTAAAGAAGGAAAAGATTTTTACAATCAGAAGCTACAGGCTACCATTGGCGCAATAATCGAAACAGATGTACCTGCAATACACCATGTCGACTATTACACGGTAAATAAAATAAAGAAACTGCTGTACATACTAGCCAAGAGTGTGCCTTTCCAGCCCAACATAACAACATTAGCTGGAAGTTTGGGAGCAATACGGGGGTCGGTGTTGCAATTTCTCGACATATTGGAAAGTGCCAATCTGATCAACCAGCTGCGCTCGCCTTCCCATAGCGACAGCATACTTACCAAGCCCGATAAAATATATCTTAACAATACCAATTTGTCGTATGCTATTGCCGAACATGCTCCCGATTTAGGAAACCTTCGAGAAACCTTTTTCCTAAACCAGATGCGCGCCAACTATAAAGTGCATTTCACAAAAACAGGCGATTTTTTGGTAAACCAATCTATGACTTTCGAAGTAGGAGGGCGTAGCAAAAGCAATCAACAGATTAAGGATGTTGAAAATGCTTATATTGCTGCCGATGATATAGAAATGGGGGTGGGGCATACTATACCCCTGTGGTTGTTTGGAATGATGTACTGAAATTAGAGAAAAGATTTAAGAATAAAGACACGGTTCACTGTTCACTGTTCACTTTTCTAATCCCATTCTCCTCAATAGCAATCAGTTTCGATTTGTAGAGGCTGCCAATGGCCATTTTGAAGGCTTTTTTACTGACTCCAAACATCGAATAAATGGTTTCGGGGTTTGTTTTGTCGGTGACTTCTATGAAACCGCCGCTTTTACTAAGTTTTTCGAGTATCGTTTCGGCTAAAGTTAGCGCGCGTTCGTAACCCGGACGTTGAAGTATAAGGTCTATTTTCTCGTCGTCGCGCACTTTCTTTATATAACCTTTGATGTGTTGACCTCGCTGAAGGGTTTGAAAAACTTCGTTTTGGTAAAGTATTCCCCAGTGCAGTTTATTTACGATGGCTTTGTAACCCAGATCGGTCTTTGATGCAATGATTAAATCGACCTCTTGGGCATATTGATATGTAGGAGGGACATTGTCGAGGTATTTGTCGAGTTTGGTTGAGCCAACGATTCGTCGGGTGCGCTCGTCGATATAGATATACACCATGTATTTTGTACCTACCTCTATAGAGTGTGCCTGTTCGGCATAAGGAACCAGCAAGTCTTTTGGAAGGCCCCAGTCGACAAATGCGCCAATAGTGCCGGTCGAAACAACTTCGAGCAATGCAAAATCGCCAACCATTGCCATAGGTATATCGGTAGTAGCTATTATGCGGTCTTCTGAATCGAAATAGATAAAGGCATCGATAACATCCTCGGGTTTACAGCCCTCGGGCACATAGCGCTTGGGCATAAGTATTTCGCCATCGGCGCCACCATCGAGGTAGATGCCAAAGTCTAATTCTTTTACTACACGAAGCTTGTTTATTTTGCCTATTTCGACCATCATTTTTTATTTATCGTGCAAAGTTACAACATTGAGTTGAGAATAATGCATTCTGTTCAACACTTCGCGTTACAATGCCAAGCAACAAGCTGTTGACGATGCAGATTGAGACTTGAAATTTGTAAGCGTGCCGTTAGTAAGTTATTATTGTAACCACTCTGGTTATAAAATATACTTTTTTGTTGTAAATTATAAAATGCTATAACACAAAGGTCACAAAACATCTATCACAAAGTAACACAAAGAATAAATTTTAAAAGAATAGTTACTTTGTGGTTCTTTGTGTGTTCTTTGAGAAACTTTGTGTTACAGTTTTTTAATTTATTAATATGCTATATGAATTATTACATATATTTTATTAATAATATTTAAAAATTACATAAAGCAATGAAATACAAAATAATAAAAATATACTACTTTAAATATACATGTAAAATAATATTATAAATATAAAATAACATAAAATAATATTTTTAAATTTCAAATATATCATGTATATTTGTAGTAAATATAAATTATAATGTTTTATCGTAAGCAATTATTTCTCGAAATGGAGAGCGAAAGCATATTTCTGTGGGGTGCTCGCCAGACTGGCAAAAGCACCTTGCTTAGGACGCTTTTTCCGTTGGCTGAATATTACGATTTGCTGCTCAATACGGAGTACGAAAGATTTTTGCGCAACCCGGGACTGCTCAAAGAGCGGGTAGAAATATTGCCAGCACAATCTGTAGTAATAATCGATGAAATACAACGTCTACCGATATTGCTAAACGAAGTTCATTGGTTGATAGAAAACAAAAAGATTCAGTTTATTTTGAGTGGTTCGAGTCCTCGAAAAATAATACGAAACGAAACCAATCTACTGGGTGGTCGTGCTTTGCGATACGAGTTGTACCCGCTCGTTTTTAACGAAATACCCGAGTTTAACCTGTTGCAAGCATTGAATAATGGCCTGTTGCCTCGTCATTATCTGTCGGCAAAGCCCGGCAGGCTTATTTCGTCGTATATAGGTAATTACCTGCGCGATGAGATAGCTACAGAGGCGAAGATACGCAATTTGACATCTTTTTCGCAGTTTCTCGAAAAGGCAGCGTTCTCGAATGGCGAAATTGTGAACTACTCAAATATAGCCTCGGACTGTGGTGTGAGCGTTCCGACTGTTAAGGGCTATTTTCAAATATTGGAAGACACATTGCTTGGTCGGTTCATACAGCCTTATCAGAAAAAACCCAAGCGCAGGGTTGTATTGTCGCCCAAGTTTTACTATTTCGATGTGGGCATTGCCAACTATTTGCTCAAACGCGGGAAAATTGAGTATGGTAGCGAAGCCTTCGGAAGTGCTTTCGAACATTATATTTGTCAGGAATTGGTGGCTCACAGCCATTATTCCGAAGCAAATTATCAGGTTTACTACTGGCGAACATCGTCCCAGTTTGAAGTCGATTTTATACTCGGCGAAAATGAAGTGGCCATTGAGGTTAAAGCGACCGACAATATTCAGCCACGTCATCTGAAAGGTTTGCATGCATTTGCCGAAGAATATACCCTTCGTCGTCAGATTATAGTCTGTAATGAGCCTTATCCTAGAAAAATTGGAGACATAGAAATCTTGCCTTGGAAGGTGTTTCTGGAACGCCTATGGGAAGGAGATTTGATAAAATAATTCAAAAGAAATGTAACAAATTGGCGTTTCGAATGTCATATAATAAAATAAAAAACGCATGAAGAAAATAATTCAATTTGGAGAAAACGTTGATGGTTACGATATACCAGTACTTAACGAGCGCGAAATACGAGCTGCAGCAGGTATTTTGTTTCTTTTTACTTTTTTAGCCTTAATGTTTATCGCGTTTAAAGGCAATTTTGTAATGATCAAATATGTAATTACTTTCTTTTTTCTTGATTTTCTGATTAGGGTATTAGTTAGTCCTCGGTTTTCGCCAACATTAATAATTGGACGACTCATAGTTAGCCGCCAAAATCCCGAATATGTTGGAGCTGCACAAAAGAAATTTGCATGGATAATTGGCATAGTACTAGCGGGTATTATGTTTGTTCTTATGGTGCTAATGAATACTTACAGTGTTATATCGGGCATCATTTGTTTGATCTGTCTTATATTTCTGTTTTTCGAATCGATGTTTGGGATATGTTTGGGGTGTGTATTTTACCCGATTTTTTTCAAGAAAAAAGCGCAATATTGTCCTGGAGAGATTTGCGATGTAAAGAACAAACAAGAGATACAGAAAACCTCATGGTTACAAATATTGGTCGTTTTAGGTGTAACTATATTTATGATTGTTGTCGGATTCTTATTTAACGATTACTTTAGCATCCAAAATCAGGATTTGTGGAAAATTATAAATAGTCCCAAATAAAATGCAATTTATAATATAAACTATCGAACAACCACAGTTTTCTCATCAAACGTAATCTTATCTCCAGCTCTTAATTTATTGCGCTTGCGGGTTTCGACTACGCCGTTGACTTGAATATCGCCATTTTCGATACGTATATTAGCTTCTGCTCCGGAATTGACCATTCTGAGGAGTTTCAAGAGCTTATTGAGTTCAATATAATCAGAACCGTTGAGTTCGAATTCTTTTGTCATGGAAAATATTGAGTGTTTATTTACAAAATATTCAATAATTGTTCTTTAACCTTCTCTAGCTCATCTTTCATCATTACCACATGGCGTTGAATGTCGGAGTCGTTGGCTTTGGAGCCTATGGTGTTTATTTCGCGGCCAATCTCTTGAGAAATGAAGCCCAGCTTGCGACCAGAAGATTCTTCTTTGAATGTTTGTTTGAAATAATGGCAATGGTTGCGAAGACGAACTTTTTCTTCGGTAACATCGAGCTTTTCGAGAAAGAAAATAATCTCTTGCTCAAAACGATTGTTGTCTAAGGCGGCATTAGGTATAAAATCGTTGAGATTTCTGGCTATGCGTTCTCTAATACGCGATACACGAGTCGATTCAAATGCTTCGAGCTCTTCGAGGTTTTTCTCAATTAAATCGATTCGTTCAAGTATATCTTTTTCGAGAGCCTTGCCTTCTTGTACGCGGAAAGCAGTAAATTCGGCTATAGCATCGCTAATGCCTTTAGATATTACTTTCCATTCGGCAGGATCGAGCTGCTGCCAGTCCATTTTCATGGTTTCGGGCATGCGAAGAGCCGTAGCAAGTATATATTCGTTTACAGGCAAATTGAGCTCATCGGCAATGGCTTTGATTTGTATGAAATAATCCTTTACAATGCCTTTGTTGATTTGCAATACTTTGCCTGCTTCGGTTTGTTCTACGTTGATAATAACATCGACCTTTCCACGTTCGACACTTCGGGTAAGCTCGTTGCGTATCTCGAGTTCCTTTTCTTTGTATATTCCGGGGCATCGCAACGACACGTCGAGCTGTTTGCTATTGACCGAGCGGATTTCGATATTGAAGTTTTTGTCTTTATATTGGCAAACGGCCTTGCCGTAACCTGTCATGGAGCGAACGATCATAAATTCAATGTGTAAATGTGAAAATTTGCAAATGTGAAAATGCAAAAAATAAATTTAACTTTTTGCAAATGTGCAAATTAAAAATAATAAAATATACAAATGATTGTAAATATTTCATTTTCACATTTTCACATTGGACATTTTCACATTAATTATTGTTTTCTTTTTCCAATTGCCGGTTTTGTAATAAGCATATTGAACAATAGCTCCAACAACCCATGCAAGAGGAATAGCCCACCAAATACCGATCTCTCCATATGGTTTTGAGAGTAGCCATGCGGCAGGAATACGAATAATCCACAGTCCAAATAAAGTAATAAACATGGGGATAAATGTATCGCCTGCACCACGTGTAATGCCGTTGACACAAAACATAAAATTGAAAACGATATAAAAACTCCCAACTATAATCAGATATTGCTGTCCAATAGCAATTACATTGGGGTCTGTTGTGAAAAGCTTCATGAGAAAGGCTCCTCCAAGAACTACAAACAATGTAACGCACAGAGAGACTATCGACGACATTTTAAGAGTGGCTATAAAGCCCGATTTAACACGGTCTGTGCGTCCTGCTCCAATATTTTGCCCTACAAATGCCGAAAGGGCCATAGAGAAGTTCATCGCTGGCAATCCGGCCAATGAATCGATGCGCCCGGCTGCCGAATAGGCTGCTACTACATCGGTTCCAAACGTATTTACAATACTCATTACGGCTACCATGCCAAACGACACAAATGTTTGTTGAAGACCTGCTGGTAAGCCAATTTTTAGACTTTTATAAAAAATTTCACGATCAAATTTTATTTCCTTGATGTTGAAGCTTACCAAATGACTTTTACGATTAAGGTATATCATACCCAATACAAAGGCTATGGTATGCGAGATAACCGTGGCTATTGCAGCTCCGGCTACCCCCCAATGAAATACAATGATAAATAAAAGATCAAGTAATACGTTTAGAACGGTCGATATCAACAGAAAGTATAGAGGGGTTTTCGAATCGCCTAAGCCGCGCAAAATGGCACTGGTGCCATTAAATCCAAAAAAAGCCAAGAACCCTACAAAATATATTCTTAGATATATAATAGCTTCGGGGAGTATATCGGCAGGGGTATTGACAAAGCGAAGGATATTTTCGGCAAATAAAACCCCAACAATGGTAAGGACTATGGCCGAATAGAACATGAAAATATAAAGTGTATCGATGGCTTTACGTACATTGTCGAGCTGCTTGGCGCCGTAATATTGAGAAATAACTATGGTGCCGCCTATTCCTATTCCCATTACTAGCGATATGAATGCAAAAGTAATTGGAAACGATGCCCCGACTGCTGCCAGTGCTTGTTTGCCCAACACATGCCCTACTATTACACTATCAATTATTTGATAAAGTTGTTGAAGCAGATTGCCCAATAGCATCGGCAATGCAAAGTAAAAAATAAGTTTGCTTTCGCTTCCTTGTGTTAAATCTTTCATTCTAAAAAAATAAGTCAGCTAAAACAAATGCTGCAAATACAACGCTTGCAATACCATTGAGTGTAAAAAATGCCATATTTACTTTGCTTAAATCGCCTGGTTTTATCAGAAAGTGCTGATAGACAAGAAGCGAAACAAATACAAGGGTACCTATCCAGTACCAAAGACCGAAACCAGCCAATAGTCCGGCAAAAACTACAAATAGAGCCGAGAAAATATGTAAAATGGTCGATAGCACAATTGCTCCTTTTTGACCCAATAGAACCGGGATGGAGTTTAGCTTCTGTTCGCGGTCAAAAGTTTCGTCCTGAAGAGCATATATAATGTCAAAGCCGCTTACCCAAGTAAGTACCGACAAAGAAAACAATACCGGAAGCCAATGAAAATAACCTGTTACAGCTAAAAAAGCCCCTATTGGAGCCAACGACAAGCCCAATCCAAGCACAAAATGGCAAAGAGCCGTAAAACGCTTGGTGAGGCTATAGCCAAGTATCACCAACAATGCAACGGGCGACAAAAATAGCACAAGCTTATTGATAAAAGCCGTAGTAGCAATGAACAGAAGAGCGTTGAGTATTACAAATATCAGTGCCGATTTGTGATTGATGATGCCTGCGGGTATTTCTCGTTGTGCAGTTCGTGGATTGTGTGTATCTATTTCGCGGTCGATATATCTGTTAAATGCCATAGCAGCATTACGAGCAAAAACCATGCATAGAACAACCTGTAGTAACAACCACCACGAGAAACTATAATCTGCCCAATGGGTGGCCAGAAAAAAACCAATAATAGCAAATGGCATTGCAAAAATTGTATGACTAAATTTTATCAACGACAAATATTTTTTCACTTTTGGCTGCTTGTTGCTATCAATGTTTGATTGTTGTGGTTTATTGGCAGTTACGCTTGGTGCTTTATTCATTTGCAAATTTTCAAATTTGTCATTTTCACATTCTTACTTGCGCTCCAAGTTCTTTCTCGAAGCTTCGAATGAGCTTGTTCATGAATGTATCGATTTGATTGTCGGTAAGAGTTTGGTTATCGTCGAGCAGAGTAAAACTAAGGGCATACGATTTCTTGCCTTCTTCAATTCCTTTTCCTTTGTACACGTCGAAAAGGTCTATTTTACGCAACAGTTTACGGTCTACTTTTTCAGCTACCTTTAACAATTCGGCATAGCTAAGTTTGTCGTCGAGAATCATCGACAAATCGCGGTAAACTTCCGGAAATTTTGGCAATTCACTAACGCTAACTTTGTGGTTTTTAATCGTTACAAGTATTGCACTCCAGTCGAATTCGGCTACATACACCTCTTGTTTAATATCGAATTCTTTTAAATGTTTCTTTCTGACCATGCCAAATTGTACAAGCGTTTTGTTGCCGATCTTATAGGCAAGACCTTCGCTTAGAACTTCGTGTTGAAGGGGTTCTATTTTTACAGAAGCTGTATTGATGCCAACTTTAGTAAGAATGTTGTTGACATAGGCTTTTAAATAGTAAAAAGAAGACTGAACTCCTCCCGAAATATGGTTTTTGCCTTGAGCCATGCCGGTAAGCGCTATAAACAAACAGTTATTTTCGCTGTATTGACTGTGTTTGTCGCTTGCTTGATCGTTTTTGTCGAAGAAATAGCAGTTTCCAAACTCGTATAGTTTCAAGTCGGTATTGCGAAAGTTTATATTTCGGATAATTGCTTCGAGTCCTCCAAATATAAGCGATTGACGCATGCAATTTAGATCGCTGCTTAAAGGATTGACGATATAAGGAATTCGATTTTTGCAACTTTCGATACCCTCGTAATATCCCGATTTGGTAAGCGAATTCGACATCATTTCATTAAATCCGTTGCTACTCAAGTAATCCGACACAAGGTTTTGAATGGTATGTGGGTCGGGTTTTTGCGAATTTGAGAGTGAGCTGTTGACCTTTTCGCCAATTTCAATATTATTATATCCATAGATGCGAAGTATTTCTTCAACAATATCGGCTTGTTGCTGCACATCGACACGGTAAGGAGGTACAGATAGCGACATTCCTTCGTTCGATTCGCTATCAATCTTTATTTCTAAGGCAGTTAGAATATTTTTAATGGTTTCTTTAGGTATTTCTTTGCCAATAAGATTTGCAATACCCGAGAAAGTAACATGAACCTTAAAATCGGGAACAGGGTTTGGATAAACATCGACCACATTGCTCGATATGCTACCACCCGCAATTTCTTTAATAAGCAAAGCGCAACGTTTCAACGTATATAATGTATTGTTAGGGTCGGCACCACGTTCGAAACGGAACGATGAGTCGGTGCTCAAACCATGTCGACGGGCTGTTTTACGAACCCATACAGGGTTAAAGTAAGCACTTTCGAGAAATATGTCTTTTGTTTTTTCAGAAACACCCGAATGAAGCCCACCAAAGATACCTGCCATGCACATTGGCTCGCTTTCGTTGCAGATCATAAGGTCGGTTTCGGCAAGTTTGCGTTCTGTATTATCGAGTGTAACGAAGCTAGAATCGTTATTACAGGTGCGAACTACCACTTTTTTACCCTTTATATACGCTGCATCGAAGGCATGAAGGGGTTGTCCGGTCTCGTGAAGCACGTAATTGGTTATATCTACAATATTGTTGATGGGTCTTAGGCCTATGGCTTTCAAACGATTCTGAAGCCATTCGGGCGATTCGGCAATTGTTACTCCTTGTATGGTCACCCCGCAATAGCGTTTGCAAGCTTCTGTATTTTCGATTGTAACTGGGATGCTAAGATTGGTATTGTCTGTTTTGAAAACATCGACCGAGGGCTTGTTCAATGTAACCTGTCCTTGTTGTTTGAGGTATGCCGATAGATCGCGGGCAACACCATAATGCGATGCGCTATCGATACGGTTGGGCGTAATTCCTATCTCGAAAACCCAGTCAGATTCTACTTTGAAATATTCTTTGGCTGGTGTACCAATCTTTGTAGCAGCGTCGAGTACAATGATTCCATCGTGCGAGTTGCCAAGACCGAGTTCATCTTCGGCACACAACATACCACAGCTTTCTTCGCCGCGTATTTTCGATTTTTTTATTTCGAAACTCTCGTCGCCATTGTATATTTTTGTGCCGATGGTAGCCAATATTACTTTTTGTCCGGTAGCAACATTGGGAGCTCCGCAAACCACACTTAGCAGTTCGCCTGTGCCTGCATCGACTTTTGTGCAGCTGAGTTTATCGGCATTGGGGTGCTTGGCACATTCCTTTACCTCGGCTACCACGAAACCTTCGAGGCCTCCTTTTACACTTTCCCATTTCTCGATGCCTTCGACTTCGAGACCAATACTAACCAATATTTTCGATATTTCTTCGGGCGACAAGGTAGTGTCGATATACTGACGAAGCCAGTTGTACGATATTTTCATTATTTATTTGTTTTGAGAAAGCCTCAAAAGTAAGAAAAAAAGCGATAGGAATAAATTGAAAGAAATGTGAAATATGTTTTCTGAAATATCTTAAATAATTTAATCGTCTGCAAACATATCGTCAACATTAAGTAAGAGTAGACCATTAAAAACTTTAGGAGAAACAATGTCGCCAGGAGCATACATACCTTGGTTCTCGTATTTGCCATTATTTAGAATAAAGACTGAAATCACTTTTTCGTTTGGAAAAACAATCCAATATTCGCTTACTCCAGCCTGTTGGTAAATATTAAATTTTTCGTTAACATCATTGTGGCTACTGCTTGGCGAAACTATTTCGATGATCATATCGGGAGCACCCAAACATCCTTTCTCATCGAGTTTTGAGGGGTCGCATATTATACAGATGTCGGGTTGTACAACAGTGTAGATTTTCGAATCGTCCTTTTCGCCGTTTTTAGGCAATCGTACGTCAAATGGTGCATGAAACATTTTGCATTTTTGATGGTGCAAATAAGACCCAATTTGTTGTACAAGAAAAACCGAAATTTGTTGATGTTTACGAGCAGGAGCAGGGCTCATTATTTTTATAAAACCTTCATATAGTTCCCTTCGTTTGTCGTCAATCCATGTAAGATAGTCGGCAAAAGTATAACGTTTATTGAGGTCTAATAAAAGTTCCATTGATAATTTATAATGATATATAGCAAAAATACAATAAAAATTAAATTGAAATAAATGTGAAATGAGTATTTTTGTATAAATAATATTTAATGAACCTTCATAAACAATCGATAAACGAAAAGAAGTTCGGCAATTGGATAGAAATTGAAAATGGGAGAATCTACTTTTTTGAAATTCCCGGGAAAAATGGTTGGAAAGCAAAATATAAAAAAACAGTTGACTAATTTGAAGAAACAGTTCTTTTTATTCAAGAGATATATGACTCAAATGGAGAATTAGTTGAAATTCATGAAAAATATCCTGTTGATAAAGGACACATTAAAATTAAATGATAATGGAAGTAACAAAGCAAATAGTTGCAACAAAAATATTAGCGTATTTAAATCACACATTAAATCTAAGCGATTTGGTTGCTTGGAGTGAAGATATGATATTGACTTCATCATTTGAAAATGGCTCAGAAACCGAATTGCGTGAAGTCTTAGGTTCTTTGGGACTTATTGACCATAAAAACTTTGGCTTACTTTGGGAAGATTGCGAAAGAATGATGCAAACACTTGGGTTTAAAGTAAAGATTGAAGCTCTATTAGCTGCCTGATGCCATTTTCAGAACTTCGTCAAACTCTTCTTTCGTAACAGGCTGTACCGACAAACGTGAATTCTTGACAAGTACCATATTGCTCAATTTGGGATTGCTTTTTATATCAGACAAAGCTATCGAATTGTCGAGTTTTTGAACCGGAGCAACATCTACTACGCTCCAGTCGCCTTGTTTAGCTGTAGGGTCGGAGTAGTGTTCTTTTGTAATTTTGGCAATGCCAATAACTGCCGGATTTTTTACACTATGATAAAACAAAGCCAATTCACCAACTAGCATTTTGCGCAGGTTGTTGCGTGCCTGGTAATTGCGCACACCATCCCACATGGTCGAACCTTTTTTTACAAGCTCGTCCCAGCTAAATGTCTCGGGTTCTGTTTTGAGTAGCCAGTAGTTCATTATTTTTCGAGAGGTAATTGGTTTCGAGTCCATCCAACAATGCCGTCGGTCATCTGATATACTGTTTTGAAACCACTCTTAAGCATTTGACCAGAAACCACGCCACTTCGATTGCGTGTTCGGCAATATACAAGGTACTGAACATTTTTGTCAAGTTTATTGATACGAGCCATAGCATCGGGCAAATGCACATTAATATTAACGGCACCTTTTATATGTCCTTGCGAAAATTCGCCTTCGGTTCGAACATCGAGGAGTATTATTTTGCTGTTTTTATCGATCAAGGCACTTGCTTCTAACGAATTGACCTCTAAAAGGTTTTGCGCTGAACAATTAATCAATAAAGCTATCAAAAAAGAAAATAAGCTTATTCGTTTAAAAAATATCATTTTATAGTACTAATAATAGGTTTTATCGTAACTGCAAATATAATAGACAAATTCTAAAAATTATCTAAATAAAACATTGTTTCTTTCTTGTTTGCTAAAAACAAAAATATTAACTTTAATAATACAGCATTTCTGTTTGAATATTTGAATTCATTTCGATTTTCTGTTTAACAATTTTGTCTATGTATATTCAAAATAAAATTTTTAGTATGTTATCGGAATTGTAGTTCAAAAATGCAGTTATAAGTAAATATAAAAAACAGCACATGAGAATAAAAAACTTAAAAGTAGGTACCAAAATTACTGCCGCTTTCAGTCTTATTGTAGGCATTCTAATTATTGCATTTATAATTATCTTTTTTCTAGTCGGTAATCTAAAAAAGAATTATCATTCAATTTCCAATGCAACAAAGTTTGCCAATGAAGTTATGGAGTCGAAATATGCGATTAGATCCGAACAACTATTTCTTATGGAAGTTCTTAATTGTATTGATGAACAGGAGCTTAATGATAATCAAAATACTTTTAAAGATGTGAGTTTAAAAGTAAAAGAAAATTTGGAAGCTGCAATAGAAATTGTTGCTGATGAATCGTGGGCTTCGCATTTAAATTCAATTAAAGCAGACTATAAAAACCAAATTTCTAAGATCAATGAGAGTTATTTTAATGATGTTTCACTTAACATTATTAAATGTATTGATATTAAGAAAGAACTATTTAAATCAACAGATAGAGATAAAATTGAAGAACTAAAGGTTCAATTGATCCAGTACGACAATCAGATAGATCCAAAAGCAGCTGAAAGCATAAGAGTATTGGATAATATTGAAGTAGAGTTTGAAACCCAATATATGGAAAAGCTATATTTTGAGGGTGAGAAAGTTAAGGAACACATTATTATTTATTTAGTTATTGTACTAATTATTAGCATTGTCATATCTATAATAATATCAACGTTTTTTTCGAAAGCAATAACAAAGCCTTTAGAAGAACTGTTACCCGGTTTTATGGATATTTCAAATGGATATATGGGCGACAATATTTCTGTGATTAGTAATGATGAAATAGGATTGTTAACAGCTTCTTTTAATAAGATAAGTACAAAATTGCGAACTATAGTACTAGAAATAAACGAGGGAGCCGATAGTATAGTAACAGGGAGTGGTCAGATTAGTGATGCAGCACAGGGATTGGCTCAAGGAGCCTCGCAACAGGCCGATGCCACCGAGAAAATATCGTCGTCTATTGAGCAAATGACTGCCAATATCGAACAAAGCAACGAGAATACAAAAAACACTGTAACTTATTTCAAGCAAGCCGAAGTTCGCATGGATAGTATGAATAAAGCCAGCGAAGAAAGCCTTGATGCTATTAGAAACATTACAGACAAAATAAATATTATAAACGATATTGCATTTCAAACAAATATATTGGCATTGAATGCTGCTGTAGAAGCCGCACGTGCAGGTGAGCATGGACGAGGTTTCGCGGTAGTTGCTGCCGAGGTGCGCAAACTTGCCGAACGAAGCAAAGTGGCTGCCGATGAAATTATGGGTTTGTCGGGCAAAACGCTTAGTGCAACCGAAAATACACGCAATTACACTGTTGAACTAGCAAGTTCTATTGTTAAGACATCGAAGTTGGTCGACGAAATAAACTCGTCGATTAGCGAATTGAGTATTGGTGCCAATCAAATAAACGATGCCGTTCAGCAAATGAACAATATTACTCAAAACAATGCTGCTTCGTCGGAGGAATTGGCTACCAGTGCCGAAGAATTTGCCAGTCAGGCAGAAGCTCTAAAAGATACCATTTCGTTTTTCAAAACAACAAAGCAAAATCTGGGCAATGGTAATGTGCTTATTCAATGGGGACCTCAGTATTTTATAGGCATCAACGAGATTGACGATCAGCACAAGGTGCTTGTCGACCTCATAAACGAAGTGTATGCCAACTTTGGTAAGTCGGGAAACAAACAGAAAGTAAGCAAAGTGCTTCACGAATTGGTCGACTATACAATCTATCACTTTGGCAACGAAGAACAGTATTTCAAGAAATTTGGTTATAGCGATACCGAAAATCATTTAAAACAACACACCATGTTTGTCGATAAAATCAAAAAGATTGCAGCCGACTTCGAAGCTGGCGATGCTTCAATCTCGATCGACTTAGTCGACTTCCTTAAAGATTGGCTCATCAATCATATATTGAAGATCGACAAGAAATATGTGAAGTTCTTTAAGGAACATGGTGTTAAATAAATAGAAGTTTTAAATACATTAAATTATTGTTGTCCAGTAAAACTTTTTGCATAGAGATTTCTCACTTCGAGCGCTGCGAGAAATCTATTTGTTTTACCGGACATCAAAATACATTAAATAAATATTAGGTTAATATTCAGATAACATTTAAAAGTTATATTTGAATATAACCTAATTTTTATATTATGGCTTACGAAAAAAACAAAGACATCACCAACACAAGAAGTGCAAAAGAAAATGACGACGATTATTTTATTTTTTTCGACGAAAAAGAAATTATTTATGTTCGACCAACAAGTGGTAAGATTTGTTAAAAAAAATTAGTTGAATCTACCAATAAAAGTAAAGACTTTTATTGGTAAAAACTTACAGATTGATTTGTTTACAGGGTTTTTATACTATTTATCTCTGTATGTATTGTCGATCAAGAGCTGCGGGGTGAAAAGGTTTGTAATTTTTTCCCAGGCAACAATTTTAAAGTTTTGAGTTTCGAGCGTATCACCTCGGTAGTTGAACCCGTCCTGAACAACCAAAAATCCGTTTGGAAATTTATTACTAATTGCTACATTGGTCACATCGAGTCCATCTGTTTCTTCTACGCCATCGATTGTTCCATCGGCAATACGAAAACTTCCCACGTATTTGTTGTCTCCTTCGCGTTCGAACAATGCATAGCTGTAATTGCCCTGACTCGATACAACTAGATAACCTTTACCGCCGGCTGCATAATAGATAGAAACACCTTCAAGGTCGTAGTGAATATAATGGTTCGAGGTGTCGGACATTGCAATTTTTTGTGGCACAGCAGCAGAGTCGGGCTCGGCATTGAATTTCCAAAGACCACCGTCTTCTTCGGCCATATAGAGATAGCCTGTTTCGTCGTCGGCAACCATTCCTTCGCTTTGGGTCGAAAGTTTTAGGGTACGGACAAGTCGGGCATCGATTGTCGATTGTTCGGTAGCAAACAGTTCGAACTGCTCGGTAGTACCATCTTTTCCTCCTACAAAAACATAGAAACGACCGTTAAAAGGGCTTTTATAAAGACACATACCGTAAACTTCGTCTACACCACAAATGATGCTTCGGGCTGCAAAGTTTTCCAATTCGCCGGTAAGTTTGTTTATTTTCATTAGCAAAAGCGAGTTGTCGGTTCGGTTGCTACCTGCCACAAAATCGACTGTGTCCTTGCCTGTCGGAAACCCGTATCGCAAATCGACATTGTTGATTTTGCCAACAGAGTAATAGTACAATTGTTCGCCATCGAGGTTATAAACCACCAATCCACTTTTTTTATTGGTGCCTATAACAGTACTTTTTTCTAAATTTTCATGATTGATCCATATTGCGGGATCGTCGGCTGCATCTTCGCCAAATTGAGATGCTACGGGAGTAGTTTCAACATCGGCAGAAACACTTAGTTTTACATTGCTGATGCTTGTGTCGGGCTTTTTTTCTTCAGAGTTACACGAAAAAAATGTAAATGCTATGATCAATGAAAAAAAAGGCAATAAAGTTTGAAGTCTTGTCATAATGTTTGAGTTAACTTTTCTTTTATTCAAATTTTAAAAAGAGAAGGTTGTAAATATAAAATTACAACCTTCTCTTTTTATTTTTATAAATCTTCAATTATTTTAAACCATAAGCTCCGAAATATGCAGCAGGATCAGGCGATGTGTATGTTTTTTCATTGAGAGTAATACCTGTTGTAGCAAAATGACGTGTAAAGTCAGTTTTTCCACCAGTTAATGCAGGAGAGCCTGCTTGTAAGTGGAAATTCCAGCTATTGCTATAGGTTTGAGGAATTTTTCCGCTTTTTGTAGAACCAGCATTGATGTCTAGATCCGATTGAATAGCAAATGAAGAAAAGTTTGGATTTTTGTCGCCAGCCGATGCACTAACTACATCGTTTGCGCCCTTTAAAATTCCATCTTTTGCACTAGGAGTAAATTGTTTTACACCTGTTTCGGTCGAAGCGAAGTAGAAGTTTGGAGTAATAACCGATTTTACTGTATCTCTAGGGTTTCCATTGTCTTGTTTGCAACCCCAACGGCAATCGAAAACAAGGTTGTTATACAATTTTGCATTAATTGTGTGTTCGAGCCAAATCGATCCACCTTTAACTTTTGGTCGTCTCCAACCCGAGTTAACTATAGAGTTGTTGTATGCAATTATTTCGGACTGTAAAGCAACGAAACCATTATTCGACAATTTTAAGCCATTTGAATTGGCATCGTAAATAAGGTTGTTAGCAATATCGGCTTGGCAATCAGATTTGTAATTGATAGCTTCGCCTCCATCAAAACCGTTTACAATAAATTTATTGTTCATAACAATAGATTTACCACCAGTAATGTAAATATGATCTTCGGCATTGTTGCGGAATGTACAGTTTTTAATAACAAAACTACCAGCTTTGTTGCAGAAATGAAATCCGGGAACCCCTTCGCCAGTTTCAGTTTTAAATAGTTGGTTTTGAAACGAAGCCGACTGCTCTGTAGTTTGAGCACCTCCAAATTCGATGATTGTATTGTCGAGCAGTACTTCTGCCGATTCGTAACCACAAATAATTCCACCCCAGTAACGTGCAAAACGCATTGCTTCAGTGCGGTATGCTTCTTCGCATGTGAAACGAATAGGTTTTTCGGTTGTTCCCATGCAATACAAGTTACCCAATACAATAAATTCAGGTCTTTTAATAGTATCTGCCATTACAATCTGAACACCTTCTTCTATAAACAATGAAGTACCTTTTGCAACAATGTAGTGATCTTTAATTGTAACTACAGTGTCTTTTTTCCATACAATAGCCCCAGCAGGATATTTATTTTCTTCTTCTTTTGTTTCTTCTTTTTCGCACGAAGTTAACAGGGCTAATAGCATTGCCCCAAATAAAAACAGATTTTTAAGTTTCATAATTTTAAATTTTAATGAATAAATAATTAAATTGATTAAATAATTTTATATCTCAAACCGATGAAAAATATTCGGCCATAATAATCTTCTCGTATTAAAGTTTTTCCATTTTTTGAATCCTGTAAAGGATACTTGTCATTATATACATTTGTTGTTTTAATATAGATGCGGTTTGGAGCATTCAGGATATTGCTAATTTTTATGAATGTCGAAAAGCCATATTTAAACTTTTTTTCAGCTGAAGCATCAAATTGAATTGCTGCTTCTTGCCAATAATCGGAATTGAGATACTGCGACACGATTACGATTTTTTCGCCAGTATATGCTCCCGAAAGTTGCGCATCTAAACCCCAGCGTGTGTGTTTGTACATTAAAGACATATTTGCCACATGTTCGGCTTGTCCAGACAAAGGGCGTGTTTGGTTGGGTGTAGTTTTTTTCAAGGTATTGGTTTCGTCATAAATATAAAGAATCTTAGGGGTGGTAATACTCGATAGCGTATAGGTGTAGTTTGCCTTAACACCAATAATTCGCAAATACTTGATTACATCTATTTCCAATCCGTAATTATTTGCATTGCCCAAATTGAGGGGAGAGTAGCCCGACTGTCGTTGATTGACACTGTAATATGCAAATTCGATAGGGTCTTTAATTTTCTTATAAAAAAGCCCAATTAAAACTTGTTCGGTTGCTTTTGGGAAAAACTCCCAACGAAAATCGATATTGTCGATAAATGCACGTTTCAAATTCTTATTGCCATATTCTTCATAGTCCTCGTTAATAATTTGATAAGGAACAATTTCGAAAAATCCGGGACGGTTTATCGATTTAAAATATGAAACTCTCCAGTTAGTTGTATTTTGTGGTGAATATTTGAGTAGGAACGAAGGCAGCAAATCGTTGTAAACTTGTTCGCCTTCTGGCTTCTCGCCAGCATTTGGAAAATACATGTAATATCCCTGGTTGGTATATTCAGAACGTAAACCAACATTAATATTGATTTTTTGACTTTGAAATTTTGACATTAAATAGCCCGAGGTAATGCTTTCATTTGCATCGTATTCCAAAGGACCTACACTTCCAAATGGAGTTGTTACAGTCCATGTTATTTCATCTAAAGTATTGTAATGCATACCATAGCGTTGGTCTCCATTAAGAGGTTTGAAACGATAGTTGACATACGAATTGGTTCTGATTTTATTTCGGTACAAACCTCCAGTTTTTACTGACACTTCATTGGTATTCAAATTAAATTTCTTTTCGATATTGAGGTATCCGGCATAGTTATTGTCTGAATTATGTTCCCATCGGCGAGTAGAGCCATCGGCATCGGCATAAATATTGTCGACAAAGTTTTGTCGCAACAAATCGATATTGATCTGTGTGTTCTCGGGTATACGATTGTTGGCAACCGAGTATACTCCCGACCAGTTAAGTTCAATATTGTTAAACAATACATGATTTCCTTGCAAATGCGAAACCCAAATTTTTTGGAAAGTGTTTCTGATACGAGTTTGAAGAGCCATATCGAGATTGCCGTTTGCAGGGTCGTAATTCAATTTAAAGTTTGTTGAATTGTTTTGTCGTACTTGCGAATTTTCGGAATCGATATATGCATTGTACAATTCTAATTTATTTCGCGTGTTGAACTGATAGTCTGCTTTTGTGTGAAACCCAAATTGAAATTGGTTTTCGTAATATGTCCGAATGTTTTGTTCTGTAACACGAACATTTTGCTCGGTTTGTATCATTTCTTCGTCGAAAAGTGTGCTGTTCGCTCCTTTATAATTATTTTGAACATTAGCGGCAAAAATAAACCCGAACTTTTTGTCAAAAAACCTATTTCCTATTGCAAATCCCGAAGTATAATTCGGATTTAAATTTTGTTTCAACAGTAATCCAGATTTGTTATTAAAATCAGACATTGTTGCCGAATAATCTTTCCCGTTGACTTCACGAGGCGATTTTAAAATCACATTTTTTTTGGGAAAATAAATCAACGAATTATCTATAAATCGGCTGTTGTAGCCTATAGTTAAATTTGTTTGAAATGTAAAATTTTCGGATGCATCTTTCATTATCATATTGATAACACCTCCAGTTGCATCGCCTTCCATGTCGGCGGTAAGCGATTTGGTAACTTCTAAACGGTCGAGTAATTCTGCCGGGAAAATATCTAAAGGTACAAACCTGTGCTTATTATCGGGGCTTGGTATTTTTATGCCATTCACTAAGGTATAATTGTATCGTTTATCCATGCCTCGTAACACAGCGTATTGTCCTTCGCCTGAGCTATTGCGTTCCATGGTTACTCCCGACATACGTTGTACCACGCTGGCAACATTCAAATCGGGCGATAGCTCTATCGATTTGGCACTTACTGCATTCATTATATTGGCACTTAGCCGTTCGTTTTCGCGGGCGCTTAGCTCTGTACTTTTGTCGCGATGAACCATAACAGTAACTTCGTCTAATTCTGTAACTTTTGGCTTTATCGTGTAGTCAATATTGATTTTCGAATTATTGTCTGTTAATGATACTGTACTTTCCTGAGGATTATAATTAATATAGTTGCAGACCAAGGTGTAATTTCCCGGTGTTAGCTTTTTGAGTCGATACGAACCGTCTAAACCCGATATGGTACTTATGTTTGATTCTTTTATGTACACAACAGCTCCTACCAATAACTCGTTGGTCGAAGCATCTTTTACTACCCCTACAATTTCAGAACTATAAATAGAAATTTGACTAATAATAACTATTAATGAGCTGAATACTAATTTTCTAAAAACCTTCATTACAATTGCAAATTATGTTTGCAAATGTATTTGGGCACCATGTAGCTCACAATAGTAAGATTACTTAGTTCGGCATAGTAACTTTTACTACTCTACTCCAATTAGCAGAAAATCAAAATTATATATCTGTCTTTTTTGGTCGACAATCATTAAAAATAACAATTACTTAACATTTGAGTAATTTCTTAACAATTTCTTAATATACTATTAGACTTAATTTTAAATAACATCGAATACTTTTAGGCTTTTAGTATTTGCAATGAGATGGTGAAAAATATACAGCCCCGACGAATTATTATAGCCGACGATCATGCAGTTGTGCGGACGGGATTGCAGCTTATTCTCGACGAAACAGAAGATTTGAGCATTGTAGACGAAGCCCGAAATGGACTGGAATTATTAGAAAAGTTACAAAAACATAGCTACGATCTTGTAATTCTCGATATTGCTATGCCTGGCAAGGATTCAATTGATGTATTAAAAGAAATAAAAACAAAAAATCAGACTTTGCCGGTTGTTATTTTTACGATGAATTCGGACGATGTGTTTGCTATTCGTATGCTTAGCAACGGCGCTTCGGCATATGTCAACAAAGAAACAAAGCCTGCTCAAATTATTGAAATTCTTCGTATTGTAATAAGTGGAAAAAAATATATTTCTCCCCAACAAGCAGAAATATTGGCCGATCAAGTATCAGTCGCTGAAAAGACGCACGAGGCTTCGCACCAATTGCTTACCGATAGAGAGTTTCAGATTTTTTGCCTCTTGGCAAGTGGTGTAAGTAAAACAGAAATTGCCGACAAGCTCGAAATTAGCATCAACACCTTGAGCAACCACCGCAACAATATTATGAAAAAAATGAAGCTTTCGACCAACTCAGAATTGACACGATACGCTTTGCAGGCAGGAATAATACAATAGATGAAAAAAAAGCCCCTTCTTATAATTACTTTTTCGCTACTTATTGTAGTATTGGCAATAAGTTACTTTGTCTTTTATCGTTATTCAGAAAATAAACTTGAGTCGAAAAAAGCCCCAATAAAAATTTTGTTGAGTCAAGCAGAAAATTTTTTGGGATATTCGACCCAGATGGCCTTTAAAAAAGCTAGCGAAGCACTATTGCTTTCAAAAGCTATCAAAAATGAAGAAAGCGTCATACAGGCATTAGAACTTTTAGCAAAAATCAACGATATTCAAGGAAATACCAAGCAAGCTCTTATACTCAATGAACAAGCATTGTCGCATGCACGAAAAAAAAATTTGCCCATTGAAATTGGTAAAATTACCCTTGAAATTGGTAAACTTTATTACAACTGGGGGCAATACGACACCGCAATTATATTTTTCAACAATGCACATGCATTTGCCGAAAAAAACAACAACCCACAATTGATTTCCGATGCTCTTTCGTCGATTGGCAAATATTACCGTGTAAAAGGTCAGTTCGATAAGGCTATGGATCATTTTCAAAAAGCTTTAGATATTGCTCGTGCAAACAATAATATTAAACAAGTTGCTGTTAGCCACAATACAATTGGTAAGTATTACATTAGCGAGGGCGACCTCATTTCGGCTCTTCAAAGCTATCAGGAAGCATACGCTACAAGCGAAAAACTCAACGACAAATTGCTGTTGGCCGATGTTTGCAATCATCTGGGAGGTTTATATCTACTTACCGACCAGCACGAGAAGGCTTTGGAGTTTCATCGAAAAGCGCTTACATACAGATTCGATATGGATAATCCCGAAGGTTGTGCAAAATCGTTTAACAACATTGGTAAATCTTATCTCGAATTGATGCAACTCGATAGTGCACTGCAATATTTCAATCAATCGCTCGAACTATGCAAAAAAACCGGATATAAAAAAGGAATGGTTAAGGCGCTAACCAATATTGGCAAAGTATATTCAATGAATAAAAATGTTGAACAAGCAGAAACGATACTATTGCAAGCATTTGAAATATCGCGAAGTGCCGGTTACAAGTTAGGTGTAGCCGAGTCGAGTCAAGCATTAGGCAATTTATACCAATCGACCCAATCGGTCAATAAAGCCTTGAATTATTACCAAATAAGTTTAAAAAATATTGAAAATCACAATTTCGACGAATTGTTGCGCATCAACTACCACGGTTTGTACCAAAGTTATAATCAAAGTGGCGATTACAAAAATGCATTAAAATACCACGAATTACTCTTAAGCATCGAGAAAAAACTGTTGAATGTAGAGAATCGCCGTCAACTGGCAATTTTACAAATATCTTTCAATACCGAGCGCAAGGAAAAAGACAACCAGGTACTTCGCAAGGACAACGAGCTGAAAGCAATGGACATTAAACGAAAGAACACTTTTCTGTGGCTCATAGTGGCACTTTTATTCTCGAGTTTATTGCTCAGTTTGTTTATTTACAATCGTTTTTACATCAAAGCTAGCGCCAACAAACGTTTACAAGAACTCAACGCTCAAGTTACCAGTCAGAACAAAGCGCTCGAGAAACTCATCAAAGAACTCAACACAGCTAACAAAGAAAAAGATAAGCTATTCTCGATTATTGCCCACGAACTAAGAAACCCTTTGTATTGGTTTCAGAACCTTGCCGAAGTGCTTTCGAAGAACTTCCAAACCATGAAACCCGAAAAGATTCAAAAATCGTTGTTGGCATTGGACGAATCGGCAAAGAACGCCTTTCACCTCATGGACAACCTGTTGCAATGGTCGCGCTCTCGATTGAATCGCATAACCCCCAGGAAAACGGTGTTTTCGTTAAATAAATCTATCGTCGAGTCGCTCAAAATGTTCGAGACCATTATACAATATAAAGAAATTAAACTCCAAATCGACATTCCAAATTCGATAGAAGTATATGCCGATAACGATTTGTTGAGTTGTGTGGTACGCAATTTGGTTTCGAATGCTATTAAATATACACCTAATGAAGGGTCAATTATAATAGAATGTTCTTCAAAAGTCGATTTTATAACAGTGAGTGTGACCGATACAGGAACCGGAATAGTATTTAAAAACTTTGATGATATTTTTGAGAAATCGACCCTTTCGTCTCAGGCGGGTTTGATGCACGAAAAGGGCTCCGGGCTTGGACTTAAACTATGTAAGGAATTTGTTGAGCTCAATGGCGGCAATATTTGGCTTACCAACAACTACGAACAAGGCACTCGATTTATGTTTACAATAATAAATGGCAACCAATTTTTTATAAACATATTGAAAGAAGATGTTGCGGCAAATGTCTCAATTTATTCAGCCTGAGGAAATTCTGTAAATGTGGTATTTTTATTACCCAGATACTCTGCCACCACCTGTTTTGCCACATCTTCGTCGTTGTTCGACACAGTAACCTTGACCGAGCCCATCCCGCCAGCAGTTACAACCCATGGGGTAAGAGTTCCTTGAAATTCATCCTTTAGATAGACTGCTATTTCGGCATTTTCCAATAGACTCTTTACAATCAATGCTTCGTTTATGTTACCTGCAAAAACCGTAATTGGGTGAATATTTTCTTCGTCCATAAGATTTTTTTATTAAAGTTAGTGTTTTTTTTATTTAGAAACCAATGGCTCAGCAATAATACGGTGTAAATCTTTAATAAACGTTTCAAAATCGTCCAACCTGTAATCGGCGCAATGAATTACAGGGTGGTAAAACACTTCGACATGCGCACTTCTTACTCTGTTGTTGATCTCCATTACCTTGTAGCTGCCATTTACCGTAACAGGAAATATATCGGCTCTTTCGTTAAAAAGTAGTTTGAGTGTTCCTGGTTTGAATGCTCCTATTTGAGAACTTTTGCTGCGGGTGCCTTCTGGGAATATAAATATAGGATTCTTGTCTTTTTTGCGAATATGTTCGTTAATTCTTTGCGACGTTTCTCTAAGTTTTGTTCGTTTAATAAAAATGCAATCGAGTTCTTTCATCCAAACACTAATGATTGGTAACTTTTTCAATTCGTATTTGGCTATATATCCAATAGAGAAGGGCAGGTCCGCCAAATAGATGGCTATATCGAAACTCCCTTGATGGTTCGATACTACAACCAATTTTGAGTGGGGCGCAGGTATATTTTCTCGGCCGTAAGCGGTATAACTTACGCCATTGAATCGTATTACGGTTTTTGCCCAACTTTTGCTTAACTTATAAACAAATTGTTTTACTTCTTTCTGTGTCTTAAACAGTTTAAGGAAGTACAATGGCACAAAAAAAACAATGGAAAAAATTAGAATTAACCAAAACGAAACCCAAAAAAATACAGTTCTTAGCATGGCTATTGTTTAAAAATTATAATTCGACCGTTAATTTTCTAATGAAATAAGAGAATCTAATTAGACCTCGAAGATATAATTTTTTTGAACTGTAAATAAACTAAAAATTTAGAATTTTATTTCTTTGGGATAATTGTTGGTAAGGCAAACCGACCAAATTTTGTTTATATACTGAAGTGAAAAGTAATTTTGAGCCAAGTGTAGCCAAAAAGAGCCTTTGCGGGTAAGTAAATATTCGTTTTCGGTTTTCGTAAGCATACCCAAAATTCTCATCAGGAATAATAGTCGTTTTATTTTTCCTACTTTTCCAAATCGCGAATTAAAATCTGAAACAGGTATTCGAGTGTCGTAAAATCTCCAATAAAGCCAAAACAAATTATTCATATAGGGCAACATTGCAAATTTTAGAGCTGTTGGGAATTCTCGGCTATCGAGCTTTTCAATATAGGACTTAACTGGGAAAGTATTTAAAAGATAAGCATTATTGAGGTGTGTGCCTGCACCTGCTCCAAATCCCAAATATCCATCGCGTGTTACAGAGGAATATTTAACACCTTCACCTTTTTTGAAACTCCAAACCGATACTTGACCGTAACCTTGGGTTATTAATGTATCGTAAATGCTGTAGTATTGTTTTTTTCGGGTACTTAAATTAGGCATTTTTACACGCTTTATTTTTTTATAATTCCCAACGTTTGCGGGTAAGGTCAGTAGCGGAATACGGAGATACAATCCTATCCAACAAGATAAAACTACCTGCGTGACGAGGAGCTGAATAACCCACTAAACCCGCTATTGACTTTACCCGCTGTTAGCAACTGGCGATTTGTACTACATTTTTTGTTTTTTTTATTTTAATGACGATTAAAAGTGAAAAAGCTGCTACTGTGGGTGGCGAGGGACGGGCTGGAGGCTCTTGCCGCTTTTTGGAAAGTGCGTTTGCCTTGCGGGAAAAGCGGCATGTGCCTCACAGCAGAGGGGACGGCGTGCGAGGGCTTGTGACACTCTCCCTTTTTATTTTTTATTGTGTCCTATGTTATTCTTTATCTATCCTATGTTAATCTTTAATTGTCCTATGTTATAGGAGTTTATTCCTATGTTTATCGAATTAATATCTATCTTCTATTTATTAAGGTCTACAAACAATTAACAATCTCCTATGTAATAAAAATTAACTCCTATCTAATTCGTTGTTTGTCCTAACTATTATAAATTAACTCCTATGTTATATTTATGACATAAATCTTATTCAATTGGACTCCTATCTTTATTGATACTTGTCCTATGTTTAATTTATATATTGACAAGTAGTATAAAGAACTTGCCAAATTCGACGAATCTGACAAGTTCTAATATTATTCGATTGCTATCAAAAGAGATTAGTTTGCTGGTTGTGCAACTGCCTTTTCGGCTATCTTACGAGTTGCTCCCAAGTTGTCTATTACTTTACTAAAAGTAAATTGTTCTTTCTTGAGTGGTTCGTATTGATAATAGTTCGATGCTTTTTTGCAAAGTCCGATAATCTCGTCGTAAATGGCATTAAAGGTGTCGGCTACTTCTTTGGTAATTTCTTTGGTTGATTCTTTAAGAGTTTCTTGTTTTACACTTGCTTGTTTGAAAGCATCGGCATATCCAATAATGTTGTCTATTAAAGTTGCATTTACACCATTAGCAATGATTGAATTACGCAAATCGTCGGTCATGTTTGTTTTGAAGGTATACAGAAGCTGTATAAGTGCTTCGTGTTTGCCTTTTTGAACGTCTTTTAAATGCTTTGTAAAACCAAGGGTTTTAAGTATTTCTTCACGCTTGGCAGTGTCTTTTTTAAAGTCATCGTCAATTTGTGTTTTGAAAAACGAAATGTCTCTTTTGGCAGGGACTTGAATACTTCCTAAGTTTGCAGTAGCATTTCGAAGTTCCTTTTTGGCATCGGTTCCCAGATAATTGTCGATTGCATTGTCGATACGTGAAATTAAATCGGTTGCATACTGTTCGGTCCAATCGGAACGAGTTGATGATAATTCTGTAAGATTTGTTTTGAAATTTTCGGCAATAGTTTTCGATGTTACAAGCATTTCAACATCTTTGTAATTGTAATTGCGGGTATTCGACATAATGAGTTAGTTTTAGTTTAACGGTTTATGAAAGCATAAAAATAAAAAAAATCATTATTATTTTTGAATATTATTTCATAAAATTAATATACTATAATATAACTTGCAATGTATCTACTGAGTATGCTGCAAATATACCTTTTCCACCTATAATATTACTTTGGACTTTTACTTTCTCATTAAATAATGATGATTTGAACTGTCTATTAATAACTATTGAATGGCAATAATTATAAAAAGCATGACTAATAGACCAAAGCTGAAAATTTAAAACTTTTTCTTTTTGATATGGTAAAGATATAAACAATGCATGGGATTTACCTTTAAATTGAGTGTCACGAAAGAAAATAATATTACCACCATCAAGACTGTCAACCACATCAGCGTTAGTTATCATTGGGTCATTACATGTAAACTCCTGCTTAATAAACTTTTCGGGACTATATTTTTGAGCAGAATTCATTGTAAATAAATAATAATTATCGGTATTAATTGGGTCGGTAATATTAACAGAACAAAACAACTTATTGCCAACTAAAAAAGTATCGACACTCTGAATTCTAACCTTTTTTGGAATTGTATCTGTTGAAGTTATAGAATGTCCATTAATTTTAATTTTTAATGAATATGGTTTATTTGACACAGGTTTAATTTTACACAAATATCTACCACTTCCATTGTAAATAAAAGTATCTATAATACTTCTGCCCTCATAAAGTAAAGCAGAAACGGAATTCACAAATAATGGCTGAGAATTATCAAGTATATTACTAGTATTGTATACAACCATACTTACAATACTATCGGAGCATAAGGTCGCATTAACAACATATTCATCATTCCCACCTGAAATATTAGTGTCTATTTCTTTATCGCAAGAATATAAAGCTGGAAAGAAAATAATATAAATTATGTTTAGAATGTGTTTCGTCATTTATTATTTATTTTTTAGAAAAATATATTTGAAAGCCTATTCGGAATGAAATTGCATTCTGATTATAATCGTTGCTCAACAATGCTTCGAGAGCTATTCTATCAGCTAAAAAACAAGCTACGCCTAGCCCATTATTTAAGAATTTATTAAAACTTAGTGTTTCCTGACTAGTAATTTTTAAACCCGGTATAATTTGAACAAATGGTTTGATTTTGTATTTGCCAATGTAATATCTACTCAAAAAGCCATAATTTATTGTTTGTATAGTGTTTTCAATATCGTTAACAAAATATTTATTGTAAGTATAACCTAAAGAAGAACCTATTGCCAAATTATTTAATACGAACTTGGCCGAGGTTAAATTGAACAAAATGCTTTTACTGGTACTTGATAAACTGATATTAAAATTTAAACCTACTATTCTATTTCCTTTATTGGTATTTAATATCTGAATTTTATTATCAATGATTTTTAAAAAAGTATCTTTTTTTTCAACAATTGGGGTGCTTTCTACAGGGATATCAAACGTAGGCTTTATTGAAGAAACTCGCTTCATTCCAAATTTATAATTATATGACACTGACGGTATAATAGGCATAATAGCCAATTGGTGCACTTTATTATCGGAAACATAAACAATTGAGGGATTCTGACGGTTGTACAAGTTGTAACAACCTATACTCCATGTTCTGACTCCCCACTTCTTTTGTTTCGAAAATCTCAAATTTACATCCAACCGATGATATGCAGGAGCTTCAAAATTACTACGATTAGTATATGTTTCAACATTGCTTCTGGGTTCAAGATACGAAGAATATTTCTGGTTATTCACTGTTAAAAAACGACCGGATGAAAATACCCAAATAGCACCAATTTCAAACTTTTCCGAAAAACGGTGAACTACCATAAAGTTAATATTGTGTGTACGATGATATTGGTAAGGAAACCTCTGACCATTGTCTATTTCATTAAATTGTCGCAAACTTTTGCTCCAAGTATAGTTAAACCAACCAAATGTATTGCCTGTTTTCTTTTCTGCCATAAATTCAGCACCATAGGCAATGCCATTACCTTGAACAATCTTACTTTGCCATTCTTTATCAGCAAAAACATAGCTTGTGCCATCACGGTAATCAAGAACATTTTGCATGTTTTTATAGAATAATTCCGTAATAAATTCAATACTGCTGTTGAATAATAAAACCGAACCAACTGAATACTGTTTAGAACTTTGAGGCTTTAAAATACCTGTAGTTGGAATCCACAAATCCATTGGAAGTCCGTTTGAAGATGAGCCAGTTAAAAGGTTCATATTTTGGTTCATATTACACAATGCAGCTTTGACTGACCAATTCTCAGCAATTAAGTAAGAAAGACTTAAACGAGGCTGTATTGAATTATATGTTTTGTTTTCAACTGTTGCTTGACAATACCTCAGGCCTAAATTGGCTCTCCATTTATTACCAATTTTCATTTCATCTTCGAGGTACAATTCATTTTCAGCAAGATTAATCGCTTTTAGATTTATAGAAGTATCTGTTTTTGTATTATTGAAGTTCTGAATATAAGAACCCTCAAATAGATTACCGGGATAAAATATATGTAAAGTGCTTTGGGAACCAAAACGAAACGTATGGTTTGAATTAATATAAAAATAAAAATCGGACTTAGCTGAATAATCTCGAATTCCCGATTTAAAATTTCCGTAATCTTTATAGTTAATATGAGAAGTATCTGTCCATGAATTATTAAAATGAGCATTATTCATATATTGGCTATAAATCAATGTGAAATTGCTGAATAATCTGTCACCAAATTTATAGTTCCAACGAGTTGTTGCAGTAATGTTGCCCCAATTAAATTCATAGGTTTCTAAAAAAGGCCGATTATTATGATTCGTTTTCATATAATCACTTATTACGTCGTTTCCAGTATAAATGCTAAAAAACAGACGGCTGTTTGATGAAAATATATGGTTGACTTTAAGATTATAATCTTGAAAATAATAAAACGACTTTACTTGTTCTCCATTTACCAATTCCATGAGTTTTAATAAAGGTCGAGTAAGTAAATCAAAATAAGATCTTCGAGCCGAGAACATAAAAGATGTTTTATTATTTACAATTGGCCCAGAGATAGTAAACCTTGATGCAATTGTTCCTATTGAACCTTGACTTTCAACGTTCTGATTATTTCCTTCTTTCATACGAACATCTACAACAGAAGAAAGTCGCCCACCATAGCGGGCAGGAATCCCACCTTTTAAAACTGTTGCACTTTGAATAGCATCATCATTAAATGTAGACATAAACCCAAATAAATGATTGATATTATAAACCGAAGCCTCATCAAGCAAAATAAGGTTTTGGTCTGAACTGCCTCCTCTGATATAAAGCGAAGAAGAACCTTCAGACCCTTGCTGAACTCCCGGTAATAATTGCATTGTTTTAATAATATCGTTTTCTCCTGCAAGTACCGGAATGCTTTTGAGATTTTTCATTTGCAGCTCGTTTACACCCATTTGTGAACTTTCAACTTGTTTCAGGGTATTTTTATCGGTTATAATAACTTCTTTAATTTCAATAGGCAAAGGCAACAATGGAATATTTAGTTCGGTATTTTTTAAAAGACTTTGTTCTTGTATTTCATTCCTATATCCAATATATGAAATATTTAATTTGATCTGACTTTCAGAAAGTTTAATACTATAAAAGCCATAATTATTGGTAATTGTGCTCACATTGGTATTTTCCTCAGTAATTACAACACCATTCAAATGCTCCCCCGTTTCGCTATCGGTAACATATCCGTGAATAATATAATTTCTATTTGATTTTATAGAATCAGACTGAGAAATAATGGACATATTACAATAGAAGAATAAAAAAAGTAATAACCAAATTCTCATAAATTAATAAAATAACGTTCTATAAAAGCATAAAAAACGAGTATACTTTTCTAATAACGATAATATTATTAAAAAAGTATACATACTCAAATAATTTAAAATTTCATTTTAGTTTGTAACTAAAAAAATTTCATTTGTATCAAAATCAATCGACCAATTACCATTTTCCATTGATTTCCAGTTGTATTTAACACTTTTGCTATTCCACCATGCCTGAAATAATGAATTAGTTTTACCCATGTCTTGTAAAACCTTTTCGTATATTTCGTTTCTTTTGTCATCGGATAACAATCCAGTTCCAAGAGAAGGAATAAGTTCATTCAATGCCAATTTCCTTTCGTGAAGAACCCTTATTTCTTCTTTTTCTTCTTCAGTTACAAAACCTACTTTTTCTTTATTCATTTTGTTTGTTTTTAAAATTAAACTTTTGTTATATACAACGTCCATCGCTATCGTGAGTTAATAATAGGTGGTCTAAAGGGTCTAGATAATCGATTTCTTTAATGAAATTTTTGAAATCATTAAAACCCCATTCCTTTAAACGCAATTGAAGTTCTCTAGATTTATTTCTTTCAATATGACTAATAATACATTGCATCTTTGAAGGGGTATTAATTTCGTTGGTTCGTTTCTTATTCAAAAATTTACATCTATTACAATGAAAGGCATCGCATTTTGAACAAATTGGAGAATTTTCAGCATATAACATATGACTATTTATTATGGAAATACCCTCATCTATACTTCCAATTGAATTTTCCGGGTTTTCAAAATAAAAAGCTGGACATAGATATATTTTACCATTCGGAGCAACAGCAAAAGAAGAAATACCTGCCCCACATTCATTAATACTTTCTAATTCCATTATATCAGTTAGAACATTTATTTCAATAGGATTATTGTTTTTGTAAGATTCAAATACCAAATCAGATAATTGGCTTAATTGTGATTCATATATTTGCAATTCGATATCTGTCCATCGCTCAATGGATTCCAATTGAAGATTTATTCTTGTAGACTTATTGGTTAGTTTTTGAATATAGTTATATATATTGGAAATATTTTCAGCATGAATTCGAAGAATCAAGTTTTGAACATTTTCCATATTATCATTTACGAAATTGTCAAATATATAAAGGTTGTTACCTTCGATATATTTAGTTGAATTGCCATCAACTACATTAATACCACTTAGATTTTTAGCTGCAATCCTTTTATTTTCAAACTCTTCAAAAAAAACCACAACAAAGCCATTTTCCTTAGCAAACTTTATACTTTTCTCAAAAATTGCATCATCCATTTTATTGTTCTTATTATGCCAATTTCTGTAATTACAATGGGGTATTATTTGATCGGAAGTCATTATTTGCAGATATTTATTTTCTACTTTATTCATTTCAATCCATGTTTGCCTTTCATGAGGCATATAGCCTAATTGTTCTTTAAGTTTATTCCAAAAATATTCATTAGCACGAACATTCGCTTTATGCATTTTGCAAATAAATATTGCTCTTTGGTAGATGGTATCTGAATCAGCAAAATCGTAATTTGCTCCAGTACACCAAGCACACCCTGATGCAACCTGACAGTTCATACATTCTTCTGGGCTTTGATTTTTATATGAAAGCAGTTTAAAAGGACGTACTTTATCCTCATCAATACCACTTTCAATATTTCCAATTATTATTGGTTCACGGTTGTTTAAACTTATATCGCAAAACCTTATGCATGGGAAGAGATCTCCATTGCAATCTATAGATAACATTTTTCCTGAGCCACAATAATTTTTATTTAAATCACTTTGCGAAAGAGGGGTACCTGTTTTGGGATCAAAAAATCTAACTGAATGTTCCCACCATAACTCATTAGAAATAATATAATCTGCCAATTCTTTCAATTGGTTCTCAAAAATAACATCATCTCCTTCATGCCAGACATCTTCAAAAACAACATTGGCAGGAATTTCTTTTAAGCCCAAGTTCCACAGACTGATGATACTATCTTTTAAATATGGTATATCTTCGTGAGAAAATGTAGCCTTAGTAGTAGCAAAAGGAAATTGTTCTAACCACAAAGGAACATTTTTAACTACATCATCATAAGAGCCTGAACCATCCTTTTTTATGCGTTGTAAATCATGCTTATACTTATTTCCATCAACACTTAGTCCAATGGAAATATGCCCTCGATTCTTTTGAATATACTCTTGTACTTTTTTTGTCCCATATAACAAACCGTTGGATGAAAAACTGAACCTATAATAATCAAACCATTTGTGATCCATTTCAAACATTTGGATTTTAATATAATCTGAAACTTTATCAATAAGTTCAATTTCCAAAAACGGCTCACCACCAATAAAATCAAATATAACAGCTTTTTGTTTAAATTCGTCACTATTGCTATTAAGAATAAAATCAACAGCCTTTTTTGCTGTTTCGAAATTCATTTTAACAGTGCCGTTTTTGCCTGTCATATAACAATATTTACAGGCAAGATTACAATCTTCGGTAACACAAAATGTTATATTTTTTGCTGCACCGTTCATCCATTCCTTATTAAGGTTTCCCATTTTAATACTTCTTGTCTCAGTCATTTTAGATTTATTTTAAGTTCTCGTTTTTAAACTTTTTAAAATATCATTATAATTATGAATGTCTTGATTAAATATTACATTAGCAATATGTCCAGTAATATAAGCGGCTGAAATACTTGTCCCTTTAATTTCAACAGCATTTATCAATTCTGAAGAACCTTCAATCTCGTTTAGTGAATTGGGTGCATAGTAACGACCGTATTTATAATAGAAAAAGTTTTTCCCGGAATTGTTGAATAAGCTCTTTACTCCAACAACACCCCTTATTGAAGCTGGATAAGATGGAAATATTCCTTTGTTGTTATAGGCTGCAACAATAATAATATTATTTTTCTTGGCCTCATTAACAATTTTTTTTATATAAAAGTAATATCTCCAATTACTTGTTCCTAAACTCAAATGAATAATATTAGGCTTCTCTCTCAAAGCCTCATTCATTGCGTAAATCATTATTCTGCTATCGGTTTTTAACCTTTCATTTAAAATATTAAAACTAACAAATTCTACATTGTTACAAATATCCTTTATTACTAACGCAACTGAAGTGCCATGTAAACTATTAATTTGTTTATTAGAAACTTCACCAATCAAACCAACAGAATTTACCCAGAAACCTGTTGATTTAATTATATTGTGTTTTAGAGTAGAAACAGATGAGTCAATCCCACTATCAATTACAACCACTCTTACCTTTTGTCTGTTTTCATCTACTAAACTCATGAAACGACAGTATTTTGATGGTTCATACTTATTGTTTCGACCTCTGCCTTATAAAGCCTTGCATAAATGGCATTGTTTTCTAAAAGTAGACTATGAGAACCAACACCTACTATTCCTCCATTGTCCATAACAATAATCTCATCTGCATCTATTATAGTAAATAACCTGTGAGCAATAATTAAAAGTGTTTTTTCTTTTGCTAGTTTGTCGATTGCTTTTTTTATGGCATATTGAGATTCGTTATCCAATGCTGAGGTAGCTTCATCAAATAAAATAATTTTTGACTTCTTTAAGACAGCTCGAGCAATTGCGAATCGTTGTTTTTGTCCACCAGAAAAATTTACGCCCCTTTCTCCTACAATAGTATCATAACCCATAGGTAACAACATGATAAAGTCGTGAATATAAGCAAAAGTGCAGGCATTGATGAGTTCTTCCATAGTCGCAAATGAATTTGCTAATAGGAGATTGTCTTTAATGGACATATTAAAAAGAAAAGGTTCCTGCCTTACTACTGATATTAAAGTTCTTAATGTATCTTCATTGAAATCGCTAATATTATAACCATCAATACAAATTGCACCTTTTGATGGTTCATAAAATTTCAGAAGTAAATTAATTATAGTTGTTTTCCCTACACCACTTCCTCCAACTAATGCTATTTTTCTATTCGGTTTTAAAGAAAAGGATACATCCTTTAATACCTCCATTTTAGTATCATAACCAAAGCTAACATTATCAAAAAAGATTTCGCCGTTTATAGCAAGTTCATTGCTATTGCCATATTTTTCCTGTGAATAGTTTAGATTATCGAGAAGCCCAAATATTCTGCCAACTGAAACAAGTGCCTCTTGAATATTTGAATTAAGACTTGTCAATGCCATTAAAGATGCACTAAACATTTCTGTATACCCCATAAATGCAATGAACATTTCAATTTTTATTTCCCCTATCTTTATTAAATAAAAACCAAAAAATATGGCGATAATTTCAGTAACATACTTGACTACTTGTGATGATGAATTCGAAACATTTCCTATAATGCTTAATTTAATATTTTTATTTTTTAGCATATTTGTAACTTTCAGGAATCTTTCATTGGCATTGTGTTTAATCCCTAAAGATTTTATTTCTCTGACACCACTTACTGATTCCTGAACAATGCTAAAATAAGTATCATTAATTTTTGCAATAGCTGCCTGTCTTTTGCGAATTATCTTGCCAAAATAGAAAAAAATAACATAATTAAAAGGGAAGGCAAAAAGTATCACCAAAGACAGTTTTACGCTTATGCTGAACATTATTACACCGACAATTATAACTCTTAAAACATCAATAATACTATTTAACAACTGACTTGTAATGACATGTGCAATTACTCCGGCATCGTTATTTAACCTAGACATAAATTCACCAGTTCTCATATCGTCAAATGCTTTGACTGGCAGATTCAGTACTTTGGCAAACATATCCCGCTTTATATCATAAATCATTCTTTCATTTAATGTTGAAAAAAAGAATGATTGCGCAAAGCCAATAATTATACTCAGAGTAAACAACAAGAGCATATAACGTATTATGAACAAAAGCCCTGAGTAACTTTGATCAAATAAACTGGTAATTAGTTTTGCCCAAATAAGTGGTTGTGCCATAGAAATTCCAACACCACACAAAATGCAAAAAAATGCAATTAAAAAAAGTGCTTTGTATGGTTTAACGTAACTTGCCGCACGTTTAAGAAGAATAGTATCATTCTTTGAAAAAAGATTCAAACTCATTTAAAAAGTTAATTAAAATTACAAATTATATACCAAGAAAATTTAATACTAAAGTTTACAAATACGCTTTCAGAATTAATTCTATTTGATTACATTTCTAATAGTCATTAGAAAATAGTCAATCTTAAATAGTTTATCATATTTTAAAACCATAATACACCAAACTTTATAACCATATTTTCTTGTTTTGGCAAAACGTTATGCATAAAAAGCATTTTTTTCATCTTAATTTAAAGGTAAACAATAAAAATGTGCCAGCTAATTATAAAAAAACAATTTGAATATTCTCAAATATTTAACATTTATTCTAACTATTAGTATGTACTAACAAAGCAATTAATATTACATGCATTTGCACAAGCCATACAAGTCCCGCTACAACTAGAGCAACCACCTTTACAGCCACCAATACAACTATAACAAGCTCCAAAACAATTACCTGTGCAACCTCCAAAACATGGACAAATCCAGTTTGCTTGTGTGTCTTCTTTGACTTTTGAAATTTTCTTACTAAATAAATTCTTCATAATAATTCCTCCATTTTAAAGTGTTAATAAATTTATAAGATTTATGCTGGCACATTTTTAAAATTTAAAATACAAATAAATGAAAATAAGTAATTGCTTTAAGCAAATGTCAGTTACACTTCGTGAACGTGAAATTATCGTCATTAAACGTATGTATTATTAACTTGCTTTTTGGAAAACAAAACATCTTTAATAAAGAACTCATCTTACGACTTGAAATTGTGTGTGTTGTATCGTTTTGTAAGATTAATCTTCTTAGAGGCAAATTAATCTCTTTAATATGTTTAAGATTGATAACGGTATTGCGATTTATTAAGACAAAATAGCTTGGAAGAGCTTTTAAAACATCGCAAATACATCCAGTTGTATGAAATACATTATTTACTGAATGAAAAGAAAGGCAATGATCGTCACATGTAATAAAAAGCAATTCTTGAATATCAAATTTTCGAATAGTGGTTTCATTTTTTAAAAAAACAGAAGACATATAATTATTAATAATTTAGTTAATAAAAATCACTCTTAAAATTCTATATTATAATCAGTTAAACTTTAATTTCGATTTTTAAAATTTATCAAGATGCACAAAACTATCTACGAAGCAGGAGCGGCAGGAAAAAAGCAAGTGTTTGGCAGTGAAGCGAAGCTTGCAGGGAAGGGCTGCCAAACTGTTGCTTTGTGCGTCGGGTATTTTTTTTGTTAAATGACGGAAAATGCTCCCCGCTAGTTGCTAACTTTCGTGTATGGAAATGTAAAGAGGGGGTAGGTTGTAATCTGATTGACCCCGAAACCAATGGCTTTCGACAAATCGTACAACAGACTTTCATTGTCCTGAGTTGGCAATGCAAACATAAGATCGATATTGACCGAATCGAAGATGCTACATACTGTTTCAACTGCCTTTTCGGCTACCTGTGCATTGTACGACCTGCCAATTATATTCAGATTGATATCCTGAAACGATTGTACGCCCACACTTACTGTTTTTATGCCTGCATTTTTGAGTATTTGTAAATTTTCGAATGTACAATCGTTGGGGTTTATTTCAATACATATTTCGCCATTTACCTTAAAAAGTTTTTGTAATTGCTCAATTACCGATGCGACTTCTCCGGGGAATAATGCCGGAGAACCTCCTCCAAAGTAAATCGACGAAACATTGATACAACCCACCGTATTGTGATAAAGTTCAATCTCGGTTTCCAGTGCTTTGAAGAACAATTCGACCAAATTTGTATCGACCTGAATTTTATTGTATGGGCAGTATGGACAGCAATGCGAACAAAATGGAACATGAATATATAAATGAATGGAATCAATATCGTTTTTGTCAATCTTGGGTTTGAGGTGTTTTTTGAATGCAAACTGACTATTGTTGCCGGCATAGTAGCAGCGAATTGCCTTTGTAATTGCACTAATTAACATAACTTTCCCTCGAACTTTTGTTGGGCAAATAATTGAATGCTTCCCATACTGCACTGAGTTTAAATTTTGTAACATCGATTACTTCGAGGTATCCCAAATATCCACAGTTGTCGCATGCTTCTTGGTTTTTAATAGTACGACAACAACGAACAATCTCGGCTTTGTCGGAATATACCAAACAAACATCAGAGGGACGACTCCAGTTATTGTTTATGAAATCGTTGAGGGCAGCATGTGAGTTCAATATTTTATATATTTTTTTCAAAGCTATAATTTTTCGAGCTATTTCAACCCTTTCATCGCGCGAAAGATAGAGTTCGTCTATCGAATTATATGGTGTATAGAAATAAAAAAACACACCTTTTATCTGTGGAATTGTTTTTATAAATTGGCAAAACTGTTCGATTTCAGTGTAGTTTAAGCTGTTGATGGTGTAATTGATAAAAATCTTGGGGTGTTTCGATGCTTTGATGTTATTGATAACTGTATGAAAAACTGGCCCCCTAAGCTTGTTGGTGGTTGCTTCGGTACCGTCGATGCTTACAAATACATTGTCTGCAGAGGTGTTTATAGCAAATGTTCCATTGGTATATACACTCGATACCATAAACCCTTTTTTATAAATCAAATTGAAAACATTGTTGAGCCTCAGATTGCCATCGCGCCACATAAATGGTTCGCCACCTGTAATGGCAACAGAACGTATGCCTCGCGAATACAATTGGTCTAATCCGTCCGAAATTTGCTGAATGGACAAAGTTGTTCTTTTTTCGTTTTGCAGAAAACATTGACTACACTTCAAATTACAATCGTTGTTAATGACCACCCCTGCTATAAATGGAACATTTTTTCGTAATATTTTTGATTTAAAAGTATAAAGTATTGAATTTAAAAAGTATTTAGCGATTAGCATTTTTCAATGTTTTTAAAAACTCGTTTTCAAATGTATTAAAATATTTAACAATATCTTTTTTTATGTAATTGAAATAAAAATCGCGCAAAGTACCGTCGCATCTAATATATTGATAGTAATGGACAGTGGTTGTTTTATAGTTCGATTTTACAATGTATTCGCCATAACCATTTTGTAGGTTTGGAATAAAAGGTATTGAACATTCGTTTTTGGTGAGTTTGAAGCTTATTTTACTTTCTGAAGGTTTTAGTTTGCGCTCGTACTGCGAAAAGTAGCGCATAAATATAAATGAATAATCGTACGAGATAGTTTGCTGATAGCCTTTAGTCGAATACTCAATCACAACAGGTTCATCAGCTAGCATTTTTTTAATATTCTCCATATTCCAACAAAAGTCAAGGAGTTCTTTTGATACATTATTCAGGAACGTAATATCACAGGTCACTTCGTACGAAAAATTATCCTTACGTAATACATTTACTGTCTTTTGAGAAAATGCGATTGAATTAAAAGCAATTGAAATTATAAAAATAAAAGAAATAGGTTTTTGATAAAAGATCATCCTTAATGTTTGTGCTAATGAAATAAAAAATTCATGAGCAATAGTTGTGCCATTTTACCTCATAACTTTTCAATTCAAATATACCGTTTCAAAGTTTGCACTCATTTCAAATGAACCATATTCGTCGAGATATAATAAATCGTCGTTTTCTTCATCTTCTTTTTTTGCCATGAAGAAAAGTTCAAAGGGTTTTGCGTTTTTCATATCAAAGTGTTTTTATTTGTAATATTTCAAAGGTATCAAACGAATATTACTCAATTATTACCGAAATATTAAGTTTATTGTTTGTTGTAAATATGCATTTTCAAAATGTATAGTAAGCAATTTAAATTTCTTATTTTTGAAAAAAAAAGCAAAGTGAGCGAACGATTAATATTGGTAACGAACGACGATGGCATTCATGCCAAAGGCTTAGAAGCATTGATAGAGGTAGCCAAACAATTTGGACAAGTATTTGTAGTAGCACCTACCGAAGGGCAGAGCGGTCAATCGCATGCCATTACTATAAAAACTCCGATAAGAGTTTACAAAATACATGAAGGATCAGATTCAACAATATATACCTGCAACGGAACCCCGGTCGATTGTGTAAAAATGGCTATTAACCAATTGTTGCCTCGTCGACCCGATTTATTGCTTTCGGGCATCAATCATGGGGGAAATGCATCGTCGAGTGTTATTTATTCGGGAACTATGGCAGCAGCAATCGAGGGTTGCCTCAACGATATTCCGGCTATTGGGTGTTCGTTACTGAATTTCTCTAAAAATGCCGATTTCACTGTTGCCAAGCATTATGTTAGACAAGTGGTAGCGCAAGTAATCGAAAATGGTTTGCCGCGTGGTATGTGTCTCAATGTGAATATACCCGACAAATCTATTGCAGATATTACTGGTATTAAACCCTGTCGCCAAAACCGTGGCGTGTGGCGCGAAGAGTTCGAGCATCGCACCGATCCCAATGGATACGACTATTACTGGCTAACAGGCACTTTCGAAGACCTCGAACCTCATGCCGAAGACACCGACGAATGGGCATTGCGCAACAATTTTGTATCAGTGGTGCCTGTTCAAGTCGATTTTACTTCGTACACCATGCTCGAACAAATGAAAAAGTGGAGGTTTTAAATGGATGCACGTGCTAAGTTTGACCAAATATGGGCTGGTTTTGTTCCCGCTATTTTGGCTCCTATCGCAACCCTCTATGTATCGTATTACAAACTTTACGAAAACCATAGTATTATTGAGTTTTTTAGTTTTCTAACTCGTATGGGCTCACTAACCAAGCTGTTAAGCCTGTGTGTCGTTCCCAATTTATTGGTTTTCTTTATATTTATTTGGCTCGACTATCTCAAAGCTGCTAGTGGAGCTTTAGGAGCTACTTTTGTAATAGCTTTTATAATTGTTATTATTCAGGTTGCTTTATAGGAAGTTTTATCTTGTCAAGAGTATTTTACTCATTTTCTCGAGCGTTTCAAAAGGGCCAGCCATTAGCATCGAATTGATAAGCCATGGAGGAATGGTGCCTGCAGGGTCTGTATGACTTTGCATGACAACCAAAGTTTCGTTATTGCTAATGCTGGTGAGTTCCCAGCTGCCTTTAAATTCTTTAACCCTTACGATACTAGGTTTTTCGGCAATAAATTTTGGCAGACTGCTCGATTTGATCAAACATTTTTTATCGGTCAACTCAACTACTTTCATGTGTGCAATAAGGTCGCGATCCTCTACCGGTTTGGGAAGCTTAATTTTCGAATAGTATATAAATTCCGTATCGCTCTTTCGTTGAATTAAATATGAACCCTCGGTTGCATAAATCCATTGTGGGTATGATTTTATATCCTTAAGCAGTGTGACTATTTTACTTAATGGTGCTTTAATCGTTGTTTGTGCCTTGAATTCTTTTATAGACGAAGCGGGTATGTTACGTGTATAAACTACAATTCCTTTTTTGTCAACTTCTTTTACCCATGGGGTTTCTTGATGAATTGTGTAAGAAGAGAGAATAAGAAGCGAGATTGATGCGAAAAGAATTAGTAAAAACTTTAGATTTTTCATCGTTTGAAATAAATGAGATTGTTTGATTTCTATATATTATAAAAACAATTATGCTCTTGGATTATTCATGCGAATTTATTAACTTTTGCTAAATTTAGGTAAAAAGATTTCGACGAATTCGGGATTTTGCTCGGTGAATGAATTTTTACATTTTAAATTCTTTAAAAACAGTATTATGGATATTCCTCACATTTACAATGTATCGGGGGGCAAGGGTTTGGCAGGCGAACACGTACTAAAGGCTTTGTTGGTACAGTTTCCCGATTTCAAAATCCCTACCAACATCGAATCAGATGTGCATACAGAAGAAGAAGTGCTTCGAGTTGTACTTAAAGCCAAGGGGAATAATGGCATTATTGTTCATACCATGGTCAACAAGCAGATTCGATCGGCCCTAAATAAATATTGCCAGGAATACGATGTACCAAGCTTCGACCTTATGGGTCCATTGAGCGATTACCTGTCAAACAGGCTCAATACAGAACCCATACAGGTGCCGGGTTTATTTCGGAAAATGAATCAGGAATATTTCGATAGAATTGCAGCCATAGAATTTACCCTTTCGGTCGACGATGGTATGAATACCGACAAAATATTTCAGGCCGACATTGTATTGACCGGAGTTTCGCGTGCAGGGAAAACGCCTTTGAGCGTATATATGGCCATGTTGGGCTGGAAAGTAGCCAATGTGCCTTTGGTACGAGAAGTTCCACCACCCGAAGACTTGTTTAAGGTCGATCCTCGTAGGGTTTTTGGACTGTCGATCTATTCGGGAAGCCTCATAGCCCAACGAAAAGAACGAGTCACGAAAATGGGCAATTTCGACTCAACTTCTTATCTCGATTCGAGCATTGTGCGTATGGAGCTAGCCTATGCCAATAACGTTTTCGAGCGAGGAGGCTTCACAACCATCGATGTTACCAACAAGCCCATCGAATCGACCGCCAACGAAATTATCAATTATATTCAGGAGCGCTTTAGTATCGATGAGGCAAAGAAATGATTTTTATATTCATGGGTAATACATTAGTTAAGCACAAAAAAAATCCAGAACCATCCTATCATTGTCTGATTTTTGTATATTTGAACATGATAAAAAATAAAAAAATATTATTGAGAATTAAGCAATTGGTAAATTTAGTTGAACCTACTGCTACAGTAATATTATATGGTTCGTTTGCACGTGGACAAAATAAAAAACAGTCTGATATTGATTTGCTTATACTTGTTGATAATGATAATGTAACTTATTCAGATGAAAAGAGAATAAAATACCCTTTGTATGATTTGGAATTTGAAACAGGCAAAATTATAAGTCCATTGATATTTAGTCGTAAAGATTGGGAAACACGTCATTCTGTAACTCCATTATATAATAATATTTCTCAGGAGGGTGTTCTGTTATGAATGGGGATTTAAATGACCTGATTGAATATCGTATGAATAGGTCTTTTGAGACTTTAAGAGAAGCAAAAGCCATGATTGACAATGAATTTTGGAATGCTTCTGTAAATAGGATTTACTATTCTTGTTTTTATGCAGTAAGTGCCCTGCTTCTAAAAAAGAATGTTGATACAAGTTCGCATAAAGGGATTAGACAAATGTTTGGATTGCATTTTGTACAATGCGGTTTGGTCGATAGAGAAGATGGACGTTTTTTTGCAGATCTTTATGATAGGAGGCAAACGGGTGATTATGATGATTTTGTTTTGTATGATAATGAGACAGCTTCAAAATTATTTGAACAAGCCGAGGGATTTGTATCAAGAATTACTGGGCTAATTTAAATAACAAATTTCTGAACCTATATTGTAAACAAGCACAAGGTGTTAGAACTTCAGAAATTCTTCAATGGCAAACTGCTCATTCAACTAAACGATAGGAGTTTTACAAAGATTCCATGTAGCAGCATGTATAGCGAATTTTTAAAGAAAAGCTTGGAAGAGTTTTAAGAAAACTCATTTACCACTCGTTTTTAATTTCAGTACATGCCAGGTTACTCCAATAGCAATGCATACAAGCAGTATTATAAGCCAAGGTGCCGAAACTAGTAATATGCAGGTACTCAGTATGCTCAACCACATAAATGCCAAGGCTGTTATTTTTATTTTTTTCGATACGCCTCTACCTTGTTGATAGTCGTCAATTGTTTTCCCAAAATACCGATTGTTCAAAAGCCAATACCGGAACTTTTCTGAGCTTTTGGCAAAACAATAAGCCGATAAGAGAAGTAATGGAGTTGTAGGAAGTAGTGGCAGGAATATACCGATAATCGCCAATATTAGAGATATAAAGCCACTTACAATAAGTAAAATCTTGACAATTGTTTTCAACGATATGCTGCAATGAAAATTATAAACTAATCAGATCAAGTTTTGTTTATTCAATTCGTACAATATTTGCGCCCAAAGCGTTGAGGCGTTTGTCTACTTGCTGGTATCCGCGGTCTATTTGCTCTATGTTGTGTATGGTGCTTTTGCCCTGAGCCGACATGGCTGCAATAAGCAAAGCCATTCCGGCACGTATGTCGGGCGACGACATGGTGAGTCCTCTAAGGCTGAAACGGTTGTTGAGTCCTATAACCGTTGCACGATGTGGATCGCATAGAATTATTTGAGCACCCATTTCGATGAGCTTATCGACAAAAAATAAGCGGCTTTCGAACATTTTTTGGTGTATGAGCACGCTACCTTTGGCTTGTGTGGCTATGACCAAAAAAACGCTTAGCAAATCTGGAGTGAGTCCCGGCCAGGGTGCATCGGCAATGGTCATAATAGAGCCATCTATAAACGATTCAATTTCGTATTCTTCTTGCGAAGGAATGTATAGATCGTCGCCACGTAGTTCTATTTGAATGCCCAAGCGTTTAAAGGCATCGGGGATCATCCCTAATTCGTTGTATGCAACATCTTTAATGGTTAGTTCCGAATGGGTCATAGCTGCAAGCCCAATAAAACTTCCTACTTCGAGCATATCGGGCAACAGACGGTGTGTGCAACCTCCCAATACTTCAACGCCTTCAATGGTGAGTAGGTTTGAACCTATTCCACTTATTTTTGCTCCCATGCTGTTGAGCATTTTGCAAAGCTGTTGTATGTATGGTTCACAAGCAGCGTTATATATCGTAGTAGTTCCGGTTGCCATTACGGCAGCCATAATGATATTGGCAGTACCAGTCACCGAAGCCTCGTCGAGCAGCATATAAGCGCCTTTGAGCTCCGATGCTTCTACCCTGTAAAAGCTTTCTTTGGGGTCGTAGTCAAATTTTGCACCTAACTTTTGAAACCCAATAAAATGAGTGTCTAATCGCCTGCGACCAATCATGTCGCCTCCTGGGCGAGGCATATAGGCTTTTCGTAAGCGCGAAAGCAAGGGCCCGACTATCATTACCGAGCCTCGAAAACTCGAGGCTTCCTTTTTGAACTTTTCGGTTTGCAAATAATCTATATCGATATGTTGTGCCTTAAAAGAATAGTTGCCTTCACTTAATCGGAGAACTTCTACACCTAAGTTCCTGAGTAGTTCTAAAAGAATACGAGTATCGTGTATTTCGGGAATATTTGAAATAATAACTTCCTGCTCGGTAAGCAAGCAAGCACAAATAACCTGAAAAGCTTCGTTTTTGGCTCCCATTGGAACAATTTCGCCTTTTAAACGGCAGCCACCTTGAACCTGAAAACTACTCATAGATGCAATACTATATTTTACCTTTTCTAATTACGCGTCGGCCTGAGTTTTGTTGCTGATGCGTTTTGTAATGTTTGTTGCGAAGAATATCTTTTGTTTCGGAAAGTTTCAGATCTTGTTCAATTACCAGTTTATCGCCCGATAGGGTTTTCAGATCGTTGTATACTACTTCATCGGTAACAGCTTCGCGATTCCATGTCAGATACGAACGTTTCAATGTATTGGCAAGGCTTTCGGTCAAGTATTTTTTCTCAGGACCGTCTTCCATATCTGCAGCTTTCTTTATCATTTGTTCAAGCACTTTGCCATAATGCTTGTACTTGATCTTATTTTGATTGTAAGGAACTACTTTTGGGGGTTCGTTGAGTATTTCGACAGTTGGCAAAGGGTAGGGCCAGTCAATATCTAATTTAAAATTAGAGATAATGGCTAAATGATCCCAAAGTTTGTGTTTAAAATCGGCAATGTCGCGTAAGTGTGGGTTAAGGTTTCCCATAACAGAAATAAGCGTGCGTGAAGCACGGTTGCGTTCTTCGCGATCGGTAAGGCTCACTACATGTTCAACCATTTTGTGTATGTTTCGCCCATATTCGGGAAGTATCAAATGGCTGCGTGAGGTATTATAATCGAAATTCATCATAAAGTATTTTCAACAAATCTACGCACTTATCGTTAAAATAGCAATTTTTTTTATTGTGCCAGTTTCAAACGGGCAAACTTTAACAATAGTTTTTTTTCGCCAGCCGATTCGAAAAACACAGTTGCTTTTGTGTTTGGCATGTTGCCGTCGAGATTGGTAACTTTCCCCATCCCAAATTGTTGGTGGTATACCTCTGAGCCCTCATGTATCAATGCTGGATCGGATGCTTCAAAATCGTCGGTTTGAGTAGCACGTTGCCGATTGGCAGTTTTCATATCGACCATTTTTCTATTGAAAAATGTAGGACTTACGGTTTGTGTAGGAGTGGGTTTTGCTGGTTTTCGCTCGTATGTTCGCTCTGCACGTTCGGGTTTCTTTTTTATTTCATTGTAATCGTATTCTTCGTATTTTACCGGCTCTTCAATTTCAATGGGTTCGTCGAAATAGCGAGGATCAATGTCTTTGAGAAAGCGGCTTGGAGTGCACACTGTGGGCTGTCCCCATTTGTATCGGTGACCGGCGTACGACAGGTATACTTGTTTGCCGGCACGGGTAATGGCTACATAAAACAATCGGCGCTCTTCTTCTAGCCCATCGGGGGTATTGGCAGTCATTTGCGATGGAAATAGCTCTTCTTCCATGCCTCCAACAAACACATAGTCAAACTCCAATCCTTTAGAGGCATGTATGGTCATAAGGCTTACTTTGTCTCTGTTTTCCTTATCTTCGGTATCGGTGTCGGTCAGTAGCGATACGTTTTCCATGTACCGGTCGAGTGTAACTATTTGATTGCCATTTTTATTTTCTTCGCTAAATTCTTTAATACTATTGAGTAGTTCCTGAATATTTTCGAATCGACTTTGACTTTCAATGGTATTTTCGGTTTTAATGTCTTTGATAATGCCGCTTACATTGGCAATATGCATGGCCAGATCAAATGCATCGGTAGTTACAAGTTTTTGCGAGAAGCCTTTTATAAGCTGCACAAAACCTTCTACTTTGCTCATTGTTCCTTTGTTAACGCCTGTTAGGGCCAACATGGGGCTGTCGGCCAAAGTCCAGATGCTTTGGTTTTGGCTATTGGCAAACGATTCTATCTTCTCCATAGTTGTGTCGCCTATACCACGAGCCGGATAGTTGACTATGCGTTTAAAAGCTTCGTCGTCGCTTGTATTTAATGCCAACCTCATATATGCCAACAGGTCTTTAATTTCTTTTCGTTGGTAAAACGACAAGCTTCCGTATACTTTGTATGGTATATTCTTTCGACGCAGAGTATCTTCGAATATACGACTTTGAGCATTGGTTCTGTACAACACGGCAAACTGGCTAAACAGAGCTTGTTGCGATAGGTGAATGTCGTAAATCGAATTGGCAACCAGAAAACCTTCTTCGTGATCAGAAGCAGCGCCAAGAATTTTTATTTTCTCACCAACTTCATTTTCCGAAAAAACTCTTTTCTGAATTTGATCTTTGTTTCTCGATATTAGGCTATTGGCTGCGTTTACAATATTTTGGGTCGAACGGTAGTTTTGTTCGAGTTTAAAAAGTTTGTAGTCGGTGTAGTCGTTTTTGAAATTGAGAATATTCTCGATTCGGGCACCACGGAAAGAGTATATACTTTGTGCGTCGTCGCCAACCACACAAAGGTTTCTGTGAACATTACTAAGTTTGTTTACAATCAGGTACTGCGAAAAATTGGTATCTTGGTACTCGTCGACCAATATATATTGGAAAATACGACGATACTTCTCGAGTATATCGGGAAAATCGCGAAACAGAAGGTTGGTATATAGCAATAAATCGTCGAAATCCATGGCTCCTGATTTTTTGCAACGGATACAATAGAGTCGGTATATGTCTACTATTCGAGGTTTGCGTGCAGCCTTGTCTTGGTCGACTAAATAGGTGTTGGCAAGGTAGGCAGCCGGTGTTATCAGGTTGTTTTTCGACATCGATATTCGAGAAACCATTTCGTTGACCTTATATATTTGATCGTCCAGCTGAAGCTCCTTCATCACTGCCTTTATCACACTTTTGGAGTCGGATGTGTCGTAAATAGAAAAGTTGGAAGGGTAGCCAAGCGCTTCGGATTCAATGCGGAGTATTCTCGAGAATATTGAGTGAAACGTGCCCATCCAAATATTGCGCGATGCATCATGCCCAACCAGTTTGGCAATTCGCTCTTTCATTTCTTTGGCTGCTTTGTTGGTAAAGGTAAGCGCCAGTATAGAGCGTGCCGGAACTCCCTGTTCGAGCATTTGGGCTATTCGGTAAGTCAAAACTCTTGTTTTTCCAGAGCCTGCTCCGGCTATTACCAACGAAGGCCCATCTATATTTACTACGGCTTCGCGTTGCGATTCATTCAGATCTTTCAGATATTCACTCACAATCTTATTTCTTTTATAAAAAATCCAAAAATACTTTGTTTTACGTCATTGTTTAATATTCACATACGCCAAATTTACTTTTTTTATTAACAATTTTTCTGTTTGCCGCTTTGCGCTTTTTTTCATAATATTGCACTTCTAAATACAATAAACAGGTGATTTGTTGAGTTATATTGTGCGAACATTCATGTTATGATATTAAAAAATTTTTTTATTCACATACTATTTTTTACACTATTAAGTGTATCATTGGGTTTACAGGCGCAGATTAAATGCGAAATCGATCACTCGAGTTTTGTTGCAGAATATAGGGTTAAACAGGGGAACGATACTATTTTTGGCTTTAAGTCAACGAAATCAAAACTCGACACCATTGGTTCTCTTACTGCGTATGTAAATGATTCGGTTAAAGGTTGGCGTTTTACTTGGTGGCAGTACAATGTGGAAAAAAAGGCTTTTTCCGATTCTTTAACCAGCATACTTGCCGATAGTACGTCGCGTATCGATAATTTAGGGCCTGGTGGCTATCGTGTAATCATTCAAAAAGATACATTAAAAACATCTAAAGATTCTTTAATTAAAATGACTTTTCATGCTTGGGTTTATATCAACAATGATTCATTTTATTTTAAGGTTTTCAAAGGTGCAGACGGTTATATAAAAGGCTTACAGAATACCTGCGAAGCACTTGAGTTGTATGCCATAGCAACAGATACTTTTTATTATTACGATCCTGTAAGTAAAAAAGAATTTCTGCTTAAATACAAGATGCGAACTGTAAAATGGACTTCAGATCCATCATATACCTTGCCAAACGATGGCAAGACTCTGATAGTAAACGATACAAAACCTCCTTTTGTCGACACCAAATATTTTATTTCAGTTGAAGATTTATTTGGAACCAAACGTTACGATACTGCGCTTTACAAACCCGTTCGTACAGAAGCCAAATTGAAATTAAAAACATTGAAATACGCCTTTGTAGATGATAAATGGGTTGAAAAGAGCGACTCCTCTGGCGAGGCAGTATTGACAGCTCGTTTCAAAAATGAATCGAAAAATGGCGCAAAATTTTACTGGACACTAGCCGATACTTTATTCAAGGAAAATAAAGATTCGATCAAGTATACCCGAACCGACACTACTGGTGTGCTTGAGTATCGCTATCACATTCCCTATACCTACACGGTGAAGCTTACTTCCGAAAGTTCTTCGGGGTGTACAGATACATATAGTGCAAAAATTATTGTAAATAATTCGAAGATACCCAAAGCCCCTGACGATAATGAAAAATTAAATAAAGGATTCCCCAATGTTTTTACACCTAACGGTAGAGGAGGAAACGATTATTTCTTTTACAATTTCGAAAATTTTGAATCGATAAGAAGGGTTCATTTGTCGATCTACGATCGTAGGGGGTGGAAGGTATACGATTACGAAGGCGATGTTACTTCAGGTTGGAAAGGATGGGATGGGAAAACACGTTTAGGTAGCGAGGCTCCAGTAGGTATATATTTTTGGGTTTTAGAGGTCGAAGGTTGGGGCAACATAGATCTTGTTAAATCAGGTGGCAGTAACGGTACAGACAGTCAAAATACCAGTGGAAGCCAAAAATCTGGAACAGAAACACCGACAGGAACAACACCAACATCAAACAATATTGAATCTACTGATAGTAAAAGATATACAACAAACGGGTATGTGTACTTATACCGATAATCTTACGAAACTTTTTTTACATAATTCATAACTACCGACAGCACGATGTAAAAAAGTATAATGATTGCGAAGGCCTCGAATAGAAAAAAATAGAATAACCCAGCAGCCACAAGCACAAGCAAATATTTGTCGAAATTGTCTTTGACAGAAAGGTTTTTGAATTTCAGCGAAATAATACGGATATTTGAGACCATTAAAATGCAATCTAACAGAATAATACCAGCGAAAAGCATCGGTGTTTGCCCAATGATACAAACTAAGCTTTTATTGTAATTGAAATAAGCCAATGCTATTGATGCAATTAAAAAAGCACTTGCCGGTGTTGGTAATCCTCTGAAATGGTCGGTTTGTGTTTCGTCGATATTGAATTTTGCCAATCGAATGGCCGAAAATACAGGTATCAACAAGCTAATAAAAAGTAAGATATATTGAAGAATTGACAATCCATTGAATAAAATTAACGGGTCGTCCATAATGAATGAAAGTTTCATTATAGAAAATGCTAAAATTGCTGGAGCAACACCAAATGTAACCAAATCGGCCAACGAATCGAGCTGTTTGCCAATTTCCGAATAAGCTTTCAACATGCGAGCCATCATTCCATCGAGAAAATCGAACAAACCGCCCAAAAAAATCAAATAGGGGCTATAAATAATGGTGCGTTGATCCAATGTAAATACAATTGCTAATATTCCACAAAAGAGATTAAATAAGGTGAACGCGTTGGGGATTTGCTTAATAATTTTGGTCATTACATTTCTGTTTTAAAATGACTAAGATAATTGAAAAAAATGAATGACAAACAAAACTTAAAATGGCAAAAAACGAGTATTGTCCAAAAAGTTTCATTATCAGTTAAAATAACTGTTGTGTAAGCATAAATTTTATTTTACATTTATCCTCAAAAAAATATGCTACTCCGGATAGCCCGTTCTAAACAAACCTTTACTATTGTTTTATTGCCTTTCGTGGCAATTTTGTTGTGGTTAAATATATTTTATCATAAGGGAGTGTTATTTCCTGTTTCAACTACACCAGTTGCATTGTGGTTCAATACTGCTTTGGGTTTGGGTTTTTGGCCCACGTTTTTATTTTTATTCGTGTTGGTTTCAGCCGGATTTTACCTTAATTATCTGAATACGAAATATATTTTTTTTCCCGAAAGAACATATTTTCCTGGTTTAATATTTCTTTTGCTAACTTCTGTCATTAATAATGCCAATTTACCTTTAGCTATTTCAATATTATTTATTTTGCTTGCTATCGATCGCTTAATAGCGACATATAAAATCGAGCATTTGGTATACAATTCGTTCGACGCATCTATTGCCATAGCCATGGCGAGTATTTTTTATTTTCCTGCTGTTTTTATAATGCTTTTTGTTTGGGCAAGTATTATTAATTTACGTTCATTTTATTGGCGCGAATGGGTTTACTCCATCATCGGTTTTGCAGTGCCATATATTTTCATTTTGGTGTATTATTTCTTGACAGACAAAGATTTTACCACCTATTACAATTATCTATTGGGCAATTTCGAGCATAGCAAGGCGGTTTTTAAGTTTGGAAAGGCTTTTATCGTGTTTTTGTCGGTAGTAGGTTTTATTACATTAGCTTCTAGCCAACGATTGTTAAGGGTTTTTCCAACAATGAAAATTCTAAGTCGAAAATCGTTCATCCTATTTCTTATTTTTTTTCTCATCACATTTTTAATTATGTTATTTATTAAAAATGGAAATTTCGATTTTTGGTATCTAACAAGTATTCCTTTATGTTACTTGTTTACTGTTTTTTTTATTACAGTAAAGAGGTATTGGTGGGGAGAATTGTTATTTTGGATGTTGGTAAGCTCAATAGTCTTTGATCTCTACTTCTTATAACTTCTTAAACCGTGGCTATTAGCAAGAAATTTTGAAGCATCGCCACCGTGTTTTATTATTTCTCGAACAATCGACGAAGATATTGCCGAATGTTCGGGTGCTGAGATCAGAAAAATAGTTTCAATCTCGGGGTTCAAACTTCTATTGAGCTGAGCAATGGCGCGCTCGTATTCAAAATCGGGTGCTGTTCGAAGTCCACGTAATAGGTATTTTGCGCCAATTTTTTTGCAGAAATCGATAGTCAATCCTTTGTATTCTTCAACAATAATTTTCGGATTTTTCTCAAAAACCTCGTTGATCCATGTCATGCGCTGTTCGAGGCTAAAAAAACTCTCTTTTGTAGAATTTGTACCAATAGCAATGTAAATACGTTCGAAGAGCGGTAAGGCTCTTCGAACAATATCTTCATGTCCAATTGTAAATGGGTCGAACGATCCGGGAAATACAGCTATTTTTTCCATTTTAAACGAAAAATTATTTAGCAAATCAATCAAATATTTACTATTGTCTAATATTGTTTCACTTGTAATCCGCCAAATACGACATTTGCCGAAAGATCGATATACCCTTTCTGGCTGTCGGGGCTATTTGCATCGAAGTTGTTTTTACCAAACGACGATGTATTGCCATTTGGAAAAGTTACTCCACTAAATGCTCCTTCGGTAGTAATCCGAATGGGAGTTGTACTATCGAGCAAAACTTCGGTTCCCGAGAAAACGGTATTGAGCTTTAAATGCAAAGGAGAACTATCGCTCAACATTACATTTCTAAGATCTACAGTACCTTTGCTAAACACAACATTGAGTTCTTGTCCGTCGACAAAGGGCTCTTTAAATGTTTTTTCGCCAAAAACCACATCATTGTTTCCCGATTTAAAGTTATGAAAATTAAAGTTTCCTGTAATAATTTTTATACCCATATAAATTAGGAAAAAGGCAAAAACAATTTTAAATACCGGAAAATCGATATTAAACACTACTTTAATTACGAGGCTCAATCCAATTAAGATCAACAATAATCCCCAAAACATGCTCATACTCATTTTCATTTTATTATTAATTTAATATTATGACGCAAAGGTGTGCATGAATAGTTGGGAATAAAACGAGTAATCGGTGAATTCAGATTATTAGGCGGTTAATATATTTCAAAAAGGACTAATCGGCGATATTTATTGCTTTTTTTACTTTTTCGTTGAGCAATGCTTTTTCAAACACTTCCGAAATATCTTTAACATAGTGAAATTGCAAATTTTGCAAATAAATATCGTTTATTTCGTCAATATCTTTTTTGTTTTCGTCAGATAGAATAATGTCAGTTATTCCGGCACGTTTAGCGGCCAATATTTTTTCTTTGATACCACCAACGGGCAATACTTTTCCGCGCAAGGTAATTTCACCTGTCATAGCAAGGTTGTTGCGAAGCTTACGTTGTGTAAATGCCGATGCCAAGGATGTTGCCATGGTAATACCTGCCGAAGGGCCGTCTTTTGGTATTGCTCCTTCGGGTACATGCACATGAATGTTCCAATTGTCAAACACATCAGGTTTTAAACTGAGCAGATCGCAGTGGGCTTTTAGGTACTCGAGAGCAATAACTGCCGATTCTTTCATTACATCGCCCAGGTTGCCTGTCAATGTTAGTTTTTTGTCTTTGCCTCTGCTAAGGCTGGTTTCGACAAATAGAATTTCTCCACCTACCGAAGTCCATGCCAAACCTGTAACCACTCCTGCATATTCGTTGCCCTGGTAGCGGTCTCTCGAGTAAATAGGCGCTCCCAGTATTTTGATAATATCTTGGGGTTTCAGCTTTTTGGTGTATGCTTCTTCGGTTGCAATTTTTTTTGCATTGCTTCGAACAACCTTAGCGATTCGTTGGTCGAGTTCTCTAACGCCCGATTCGCGGGTGTATTGGTCTATTATTTGTTCAAGCACAGTTTTGTCAAGTGTTAGCTGACTCTTTTTCACGCCATGTTCGCTAAGTTGCTTTGGAACAAGATGCTTGTTGGCTATTTCGATTTTTTCTTCCATAATGTAGCCACTCACTTCAATAAGTTCCATGCGGTCGCGCAAGGCAGGGTGAATAGCAGCTATGTTATTGGCTGTTGCCAAAAATAGCACTTTCGAGAGGTCGTATTCTACTTCGAGATAGTTGTCGTAAAACGTGCTGTTTTGTTCAGGATCAAGCACTTCAAGAAGAGCCGAGGACGGATCGCCTCTAAAATCGTTTCCAACTTTATCAATTTCATCTAAGATAAACACGGGGTTAGAGCTGTTGACACGTTTGAGGCTTTGAATGATGCGTCCGGGAAGGGCTCCGATGTATGTTTTGCGATGCCCGCGTATCTCGGCCTCGTCGTGCAAGCCACCGAGCGACATTCGTACATATTTTCGGCTCAGGGCTTTGGCTATCGATTTGCCAAGCGATGTTTTGCCAACTCCCGGAGGGCCGTAGAGGCATATTATTGGGGCCTTCATATTGCCCTTGAGTTTGAGCACTGCCAAATGCTCAATAATGCGTTCTTTAACCTTTTCGAGACCGAAATGATCGCCATCCAATATATCTTGCGCTCTTTTAAGGTCAAAGTTGTCTTTGGTAAATATATTCCAAGGCAACTCGATCATGGTTTGTAGGTAGCCAAGCTGCAGCGAATATTCGCCAGTAATGGGGTTCATGCGTTCAAGCTTGTCGAGCTCTTTGGCAAATACTTTGGCAATTTCTTTGTTCCACTTTTTTTTCTTTGCTTTTTTCTTGAGCTCTTCAATCTCCTGCTCTACGGGATTTCCTCCAAGCTCATCCTGTATGGTTCGCATTTGCTGTTGAAGGAAATATTCGCGTTGCTGTTGGTTCATATCGTACTGAACTTTCGATTGTATATCGAATTTCAGCTCTGATTTTTTCAATTCTTTGGCAAGCAATTCCATTAAGAGCATTCCTCGTTGCTTGAGTTCGCTGGTTTCGAGTAGTTTTTGTTTCTCGAAGGTCTCAAAATTGCTATTTGAACTAATAAAATTGATCAGAAACGACGAACTATCGATGTTTTTAATGGCAAACGATGCCTCTGGTGGAATATTTGTCGAAAGTTCTAATATTTTAAGTGACAGGTCTTTAACCGAACCAACAATGGCTTCAAATTCTTTATCGGCCTTTTGAGGCTTAATGTCTTCGAGTAATTTATATTTTGCCTTGAAATATGGTTTTTGCGAGGTAAATTCTTCTATTTGGAAGCGTTTGCGTCCCTGAAGAATAATTGAGGAGCTGCCATCGGGCATTTCCAATATTTTTACAATTTGCCCTATGGTACCTACCCTGTGAAGATCGGTCAATGTAGGCTCTTCAATTTTTGGATCTTTTTGGGCAACAATACCTAAAATTTTGTTGCCGGAGTTAACATCTTGTATAAGTTTAATAGCTTTTTTACGGCTAACAGAGATGGGCAGTATTACACCTGAGAAAAGCACGCTATTTCTAAGAGGAAGAATCGCTAGTTCGTCGGGAAGCTCATCGTTGTTGAGCGTTTCCTCGTCGTCCTCGTTGAAAAGTGGTATAAAATCTACATCGTCGGCTTGTGAAGTAGCGTGTAGGTCTGTTGTAAGTTCTATTTCAAATTTATTTTCTTTGCTCATTTCTTGTTTTAAACAATTTTGTCAAAAAAAGTTTTTATTCATGACAATTAGACAGATAAGTAGCCTATTTATCGTCCACTTATCACTGTCCACTATTCACTAATTTTAGAATCTTCTATATTTCTCTGTCATTTGAAACACATGTTTCAAAATTTCTTTTTCTGTATTGTCGAAAATCATGCCACGACGTTCGAAAACTTTTTCGGCTGTTTGAAAGGCTTTGTTTATGGCATATATTTCCATACCTTGTGGTCCACCCCACGAAAAAGATGGAAAAAAATTGCGTGGGAAGCCCGCACCAAATATATTGGCGCTAACACCCACTACAGTGCCGGTGTTGAACATGGTATTGATGCCACATTTCGAATGGTCGCCCATTATTAAACCACAAAATTGAAGCCCAGTTTTAATAAAACCTTCTTTCTGATAGTTCCATACCTTTACTTCTTCGTAGTTGTTTTTGAGGTTCGAGTTGTTGGTATCGGCTCCAAGGTTGCACCACTCGCCAAGAACCGAATTGCCAAGGAATCCGTCGTGTCCTTTGTTGCTATAGCCTATTAAAACAGAGTTGTTGATTTCTCCACCAACTTTCGAGTGCGGACCAATAGTGGTTGGACCATATATTTTCGTACCCAGTTTGAGTGCCGAATGTTCACACATAGCAAGGCTACCTCTAACAATCGAACCTTCCATTATTTCGGCTTCTTTACCTATATATATATTGCCGGTGTTTGCATTCAGTATCGAGCACTCGACTATTGCACCTTCTTCTAAGAAAATATTGTCTGCGCCCAGTATTTGGTTTGTTTTACTTATTACTTGCGATTTACGACCTTTTGTTATAGCCGTGAAGTCTGAACTTAAAACCTTAGCATTGAGCGAAAAAATATTCCAAGGATATTTAATATGATCGACCTCCTGGGTAAACTCAATCTTTTTCAAACCCTCTAGATTTTTTGTCCTTATTGCTTCAAATGCGTTGGAGTTCACTTTGGCCGCCAATGTGGTTTCGCCTTTTGTGAGCACTTCGTCGGTTTTGAGGGTTATAATTGCCTCTTTTAAAAGGTTGGAAGGAATAACTGCTCCATTGATAAGAAGATTCTCATTTGCCGATTCCGTAGGGTATTTGTTCGACAGATAATCTTCCGTTAGGAATGAGCAAGGGGTTTCTAATAGGAGTTCCCATTTTTCCTTTATTGTCGTTATACCAACTCGCAACAAACACGAAGGCCTTGTAAATGTTAGAGGAAGAAGATTTACGCGGTCGCTATCGTCAAATAAAATGGTATTTATCATATTTATTTTTTAATGTAAAGGTATGATAGAACCGCACATGTTTGAAAAATAATTGCTTAGAAGTTTGTGTTTGCAAAAACATGAGGGTTTCTTAAAGCAAAAGTTTTAAAACAAAAAACTCCGGTAAGTCAGTTGCCTGAAATTGCCGGAGTTAAATATACTAAAGAATTTTTTATTTTTTTCTTTTGTCTAAATGTTCTTTGTACCTCGAGTTGAATTTATCGACACGACCAGCAGTATCGATAAGTTTCATCTTACCGGTGTAAAAAGGGTGCGATGAGTTCGAAATTTCGAGCTTTATCAATGGGTACTCTACGCCTTCAATTTTGATGGTTTCTTTTGAAGCAACTGTTGAACGAGTCAAGAATGTAACTTCGTTCGACATGTCTTTGAAAGCTACCATTCGGTATGTTTTTGGATGAATATCTTTTTTCATTATTTCAATTATTTGAATCCTTATTTTCTTTTTAAACAGGGATGCAAATTTATATCTTTTTTATATATTACAAAAATAGATTTGAAAATATTCTAATTATTTTTTATGTGGCATTTCAGATTTTATTCCCCAACTTACTAACAATATATACACCACTAAAAACAAGTACTGTAGCAACTATCTTTAAAATGGTAATTTTTTCCATACCCAAAAAGTACGCTGTGAGTCCAGCTACTACGGGTTGCATGTATAAGTAAATGCTAACAGTAGAGGCGTTTAGGTGTTTTAGCGAAAAGTTAAACATGATATAAGTTAAAAAAGTAGTAACTACAATAATATAGGTAAGTGCCAAATAAACTTTTGCCGGAAGGTGCAACAGGCTGTTTAAATCGACATACTTTATTCCCAAAGGTAGTAATAGTAAAGAACCTATTAGAAAGAACCATTTTAACGCTTGCATTGTATGGTATTTGCCCATGAGAGGTTTCGAAACCGTTAGGTATAGTGCAAAACTAAGCGAGTTGAGGAACATAAGTCCATCGCCAAATGCTGTTTGCGAGCCAATGTTTATTGGGCCATTGCTCATTATTGCTATCAAAGCACCAATTGCTCCCAACAAAATTCCAAGTATTTTAATTCCTACAATTCGTTCGCGGAGCATAATAGATGCTGCAATTAAAACCAATATTGGATTGGTGGTCATAATAATAGCAGCATTCATAGGAGTTGTGTAATCGAGACCTTGAACAAATAGAAATTGGTTTAATGAAACTCCTAGTAATGCAGCCCAAAAAAATCGCGGATAATCTTTTTTATCAATAACTTTAGATTCGATAAACATGCAAAAAATCCAAAAAAGGATGGTCGATAAAAAATTGCGTAAAAATGTGAGAGCGGGAGCATTAATATACTCAGGCATAATGCTTTTTACAATCACATAGTTGATCCCGTACAGAAAGTTTGCCACAAAAAGAGAGATGTGCGCTTTGAATTGATTGTTCATTAAAAAAATTATATATATTTAATACTATTTAAATCATGCAATAAACCAAACTGCTTAACTTTGAAAACAAATTGCGAAAATATGGATGACAAAACAGCTAAGCTCCTTCAGTCAATAAAACCGTCAAAGATAATATTTCCAATCATTATCGGCTTGGCTGTTGTGTTATTCTTTATCGTTCGAGATTTTAAGGTCCAGGATATTAGTGTTTTAAACTTTTCGTATTATACCCTACTTTTTTTGCTTTTTGCTTTTTTGCTCATGGCTTTTCGCGATATTGGTTATATGATACGAATAAGGGTATTGTCCGACGGAGAATTGTCGTGGCGGCAAACATTTCGTATTGTAATGCTGTGGGAATTTACTTCAGCGGTATCGCCATCGGCTGTTGGAGGGACTGCAATAGCCACTTTGTTTGTTGCCAAAGAAGGCATTAGTGTGGGTCGAAGTGCATCTATAGTGCTTACAACGTCTTTTCTCGACGAATTGTATTTTGTTATTACATTTCCTTTGTTAATTTTATTGTTACAGGGCGACAATTTATTTGGCATCAATGCAATTACAAATGTTAATGGGGCCAGTTTTGCCAACGAATTCTTTTTAATAGCCTTTATTGGATATGCTTTAAAGTTTGTATATATTGTTATAATAACCTATGGACTTTTTATTAACCCCAGAGGATTAAAGTGGCTTTTGTTATTGATTTTTAAACTGCCAATACTCCGTAAATGGCGTCAAGATGCTAATTTGAGTGGCACTGAAATAATATTAAGTTCACGACAGTTTAGACGAAGACCCTTTTCTTTTTGGTTGAAAGCATTTGGGGCAACTGTTTTTTCGTGGACATCGCGATATTGGGTGGGAAATGCTGTATTGGCTGCGTTTCTGATTGTACCTGACCATGTTTTATTGTTTGCCCGTCAGCTTGTAATCTGGATTATGATGTTGGTAAGCCCCACACCTGGGGGGAGTGGACTTGCCGAAGCTGCTTTTGCCAAGTATTTGAGCGATCTTATTATTGTTGATCCATCGTTATTGGCTGGTGTAGCTATTGCCATGGCTTTACTTTGGCGCGTAATAACATATTACCCTTATCTTATTATTGGTGCCATTATTTTACCTACTTGGATTAAAGAGAAATTTGGTTCCGAGAAATAAATTTAATTATTGTTGTCCGATTAAAAATATAAACAAATCTGCAAATAATTTCCGGGTAGTATTGTATTTCAATAAACTTTCATTTGTAAATCCCAATAAAAAACAATACATTTAATGATTATTCGAAAATGTATGTTATAATAATACTTACAATTTTAAAAGTATTTGTAGTTTTGTCTCTCTAATAGGCGCTATGACAAACGAAGATCAGGATATTCAATTATTTATAGGAGCTATAATGCAATCGGTAGGATACGATTTTACCGATTATTCTATGAAGTCGCTCAAGCGTCGTTTGGCAAAAGTTTTGTTAGACAACAATCTTGATATTGTAGGACTTATTTGTGAAATTAAAAAAAATCAAAATTTTGCCGAGAAAATCGTTAAAGACGTAACCGTAAATACCACCGAATTGTTTCGCGATCCTGCTATATGGCAGCACATTAGATACCATGTTTTGCCATTGTTCAAAGATTATGAAAGCATTAATATATGGCATGCAGGTTGCTCTACCGGGCAAGAAGTTTATTCTATGCTTATCTTGCTCAACGAACTGAATATGCTCGAAAAATCTAAGGTGTTTGGTTCCGATATTAATGCCGATGTGCTTGATGTTGCTCGAAAAGGTGTTTATAAATATAGGTTCAATATCGGTTATTTAGACAATTTTGATAAAGTTATTAAAGAAAATCCATTAAATTTCGACAAATTTAATGATGTACCTTACGAGAAATATTTTATTATTGATAAGGTAAACGATATATTAAAAATTAAACCATTTCTTACCGAAAAGCCAACTTTTAAAAAACACGATTTGGTAAGAGATCAAAATGTATTTCATGTAAAATTTGATTTAATTTTATGTCGTAATGTAATTATATATTTTAATTATAACTTGCAAAATAGAGTTTTCGATTTATTTTACCATAATTTATTCGACAACGGTATTTTGGTTTTAGGAATGCACGAAACGATTCTAGGCTATCACACCTCAAATTTCGACAAGAAAGATCAGGTGTATGTTAAACGATAATAAACAATAAAAACCTTACATAACATGGGTTTGATTAGTATGAATATAAAAACAAGATTAACAATAATTATCAGTATTGTTACTCTTTTGTCGGTATTAATGTTTGTTTCATCGCTCAATCAGGTGAAAAATCTAAACGAGATGCACAATATCTCTAAACTTACTGAGGAATTTGTGTTTTTCAATCAGAAAATTGACACTGCCGAGTTTGTTTTTTTAACCCAACTTGACGACGACTCACGTTTTTTCAGGTCAGGAAAAAACAACAATACACGAAATATAAAACAGCTCATTGAGCAACAAACCGACAATGTACTTTACTTGTCTCACAACTTTTACATCGATCGAGATTCGGCTCTTTTCAATTCTTTTGCCAATACTATAATACTGCTTGAGCAAATTAATGCTTCGTACGAACAGCTTTTTATAGTTATGCAAGAACGAGGAAATATTAAATACGGGAAAATAGGGCATTCTAGAATACTTATTAATGATCTCAAAAATTTATTTAAACCAATTTCTTCAGTACTATTGAAACAATTGGCTGGTGTTGACGAACTGTATGCAAGGTACTTAGAGACAAAAGACCCCATATTTTTTACGCAATTGCAGGTTCAGATCGACGATCTTATTGCCTCTGCTACAATGTCTAACATATCGAATAAGCTGTTGATAGTAAATAAAATACAAAAGCTTAAACAACTTACTTCCGAAATAAAAGACCTCGATCGATCGTTAGGGCTTACCAACTTCGATGGTTTAAAAGGAAAGATTAATGCAATACAAGACAACTGGATGTTTGAAGCAAACCAAATTAGCAATTTGGTCGAAAAACAAATTAGAAATAAGTCAATCGTAGCTTATTTTGTAATTTTTGTATATTTCCTATTATTTATAGCTTCTGTAGTGCTATTCTACTGGCAATTTTACAAGTATATATACAAACCCATCAATAATATTAAAAATTTTGTCGACGAATTGGTCAAAGGAAAACTGCCAAATCATCTCGAAATGAAGGGTAACGACGAAATAGCTGAAATGGGTCATTTGCTCAATAAGTTTGTTCATGGGTTACGTTCGAAAGCCGAATTTGCAATGCAGATAGGTCAGGGACATCACAATATTAAATACGAACCACTTAGCGACAACGATATTTTGGGCAATGCGCTTATCGAGATGGATAAGAGCTTGCAAAAAGCCGATCTCGAAGATCAAAAATACAAAGACGAGGAAAAGAAACGTATTTGGGCAAACGAAGGTCTTGCATTGTTTAGCGATTTGCTACGCCAAAACAACAGCAATATGAAGCTATTGTCTGAAGAAATAATCAGAAACCTCGTAAAATACATTAATGCAACCATCGGTGGACTATATTACCTCAATACTGATGCCGATAGCAAAGAATCATATCTAGAGTTATACTCTGCTTTTGCATACGAAAAGAAAAAATATATATCGTCGAAAGTGATGTTAGGCGAAGGTTTGGTTGGAACCTGTGCCATTGAATCGGAAAAGATGCTATTGACCGATATTCCAGACAATTATGTTTTTGTAACCTCCGGTTTGGGCGATTCGAAGCCAAATAGTATTCTACTTGTACCCCTAAAACTCGAAAACGAAGTGCTGGGAGTAGTTGAATTGGCTTCATTCAACGAGTTTAAACCACACGAAGTCGATTTTGTAGAAAAAATTACTCAAAGCATTGCCTCTACCATTACAACTGTTCGAATCAATGCTAGAACATCGGTACTATTAGAACAATCGCAGCGACAAGCACAGGAAATGGCCGAGCAGGAAGAAGAAATGCGCCAAAATATGGAAGAATTGCGAACAACCCAAGAAGACTTTGCACGTCGCGAAGCAGAGCTTACCGGAACACTTGGGGCTGTTAACCAATCGGCCTTAACTATGGTTTTCGATATGTCGGGCAAAATAACTGAGATCAATCATAAACTTCTAAATCTTTTGGGTATTGAAGCCGAAGACATTGTCGGACGAACACACCAGGAAATATCGACCATTCAACGTCGCGATGAACTCAATAGGGTTTGGGGAGATCTTACTTCGGGCCGACCGGGTTCAATAATTGACCGGTTTAAATCTACAGACAACTCCGATATTTGGTTGCACCAGTCATTAACTCCGGTTCTCGATCGAAAAGCTATGCCATATAAAGTATTGAGTATTGCAACCAATATTACGGAAATAAAACAAAATGAGGCTAAAGTTTTGCAGAAATCGAAAGAGGTCGAAAATGCATTGGCTCAAGTAGATCACATAAATGAAGTAATCAATGGTTCGTTTCTAAGAGTCGATTATTCGGCCGAGGGCAAAGTATTATTTGTTAATGAATACTATTTAGAGGAAATTGGCTATAAAAAGGAAGAACTTGTTGGAAAAGAATTAACTTTTTCTTTAAAAGACGACGAAAAAGAGCAAATGGAGCGAATATGGATCGAGGTTTTTAAAGAAAAAACATATACAGGATCCATTAAACGAACACGTCCAACTGGCGAAGAGGTGTGGCTTGTTGTTTCATTTACCCCAATTAAAGACCAAGCAGATAAAATTGTGAAAGTTACAATGATGGGCTTCAACATCACAGAAAGAAAGCTTAAATATCAATTGTTAGAAGAAGCCAACAAAGAAATTGAACGCTTAAAAAGTAAAACAGAATAAATGCTTTTTTTATTCGAAATAGAATTAGGTATTGTTGAGTATCGTCAGATAATCAAGACCATTCATGACTTGCATGGTCTCGATTTCTCCGACTATGCTTTAACATCGCTAAAACGAAGATTTGAGCACATTATTCAAAAACACAATCTTAAGAATGCCGAAGGTTTAATAGCCAGGATTAAAGATAAGAGTGGCTTTTTCGAAACAATTTTAATGGAGATTTATGTAGAGTCGACCGAGATGTTTCGCGATCCAACATTTTGGGCTTTTTTGCGCGACGAATTTTTTCTGTCAATATTTAAAAACAACAATTTAAATATTAAAATATGGTTACCCGACACTATCTCGGGCGACGAATTGTTTTCATTAATGATTGTATTAAAGGAGTCAAATTTTGACGATCGTGCAGAAGTTTATGCATCTTCACCAATCGAAACTATTATTGAACAAATAAAAACAGGTTTTTTTCAGGCACATAAATTTGAAACCAGTCGCGACAACTATATAAGATATAAAGGAGAAGGAGATTTTGGCAAATATATTTCAATTCATAAAGAAAATTATTACAGAGATATAAGCTTAATTAAAAATGTTAAATTTCTGAAACAAAATATTAACTTTGATCATCAACTACAAGATATGAAGTTGATATTGTATCGCAACAAAATGCTATACTTCAATCAGAACTTGCACGACAAGGTAATGAAGAAGTTAAGTGAGTCGATCGTTCAGGGTGGATTTTTAGCAATAGGTAATAAAGAACAATTAGGTTTGATGATAGCAAAAAGTTTCAGATTAGTTAATGAAGCAGAAAATGTATTCAAACGACTTTAGCAACTATAAGGCACTCATTATTGGAGGATCGGCCGGAAGCTTTCAGATTGTTTTAAATATTCTGAATGTGATTCCGAAAGGTATTGATATGCCCATATTTTTGTGCCTTCACCGTTTGAAACATATTCGCACAGGTTTTGTTGAGGCATTGTTGCTTAAATCGAAAATACCCATTATAGAACCCTGCGATAAAGATGTTATTAAACCAGGCAAAGCTTACTTAGCACCGGCAAATTACCACATGTATATCGAAATTGGCAACAGAATTGCATTGTCAACCGAAGAGCCGGTAAATCACTCGAGACCATCTATCGATTTGAGTTTTTATACAGCTGCTCAAGCTTATCGAAACAAACTTATTGGAATAATACTTTCGGGAGCAAATAAAGATGGAGCAATGGGGTTCAAAAAAATTGCCGATATGGGCGGATATACCATTGTTCAGGATCCTAAAGATTGCGAGGTTGCTATGATGACCGAATCTACATTGAATATTACTAGTGTAAATCAGGTGTTATCTGCCGAAAAAATTATTAACTTTATATCAAAGCTAAAGTAAAAATGAGGAAATTAAAAATTCATAAAGTTTTTATATTTATTGCATTGGCAGCTATACTGTTAGCCTTTTTTTTCATTTTAGGTTATTCAATCAATTTAACTAAACAAATTCATATTTCAAGTTTATTCTTTATTATATTATTCCTATTTTTGGCAATGTCTGTTCTAATTTATATTGCATATTTCATAACATATACAAAATTAACTGAAAAGGAAATAGTAGTAGATGAATTAATTACAAAATTAAAGATAAGACATATAGAAAAACAAAAAGAAAAAGAAGTGGCAAAAAGTCACGAAAATAACATTGATATTCCGGCTTTAATTGAGTCTCTTATTCCAGAAAAAGAGAAATATGAGTCGGCAGAGAAATTTGGAGAACATATATTCCAATATTGCTCAAAAATACTCGAAATTGTACAAGGTGTCGTGTATATAAGGTCAAAAGACGCTTCAGAGTTTAAACCTGTTGCATTATATGCATTTTATTCGAACCAAACACCACCACTTTTTATCGAGGGCGAAACAATACCAGGTCAAGTAGCTAAAGATAAGAAAATAGTAAAAATTACCGAAATTCCTGAAGATTACTTTTTAGTATCATCGGGTTTAGGTAATGCCAAACCTTCTTATATTATCTATATTCCATTAGTCGACAACAATATAACTATTGCCGTAATAGAGATGTCGACATTTAAAGATATCGATTCACTTACTGAAGAGGTGTTTCGACAAATGTCTGATAAGTTAGCAAAGGTGATTATTAAAAACAAACTCCAATAACATTGCATGTTTAAGAATAGAGCCAACATACAAGATCTTTCACCCGAAAAAATAAGGTTAAACGTTATAAACAGTTTTCTTCTGTCGTTTTTTATTCCTGTTATTTTTTGGATTATTTATTTTATAATAGAAGACATAAGGTTTTCGTTCGTAGGGTTTTTATTTATACATTCGTCCAATCCGGCATTATATACTATAGATATATTGCCATTTGCAATAGCATTTGCAGTTTTCTTTTTTCTTAATAAGAGTTTATACGAGCAATCGTTGTTTAAACAAGAAATTTCTCAATTGCGTGAAAGAATGGATATAACAGCCATTTTTGCAAAAGAGATAGGCGAGGGAAATTACAATAGCAATATAGAGCTTACCAGCGACGACGATCTTTTGGGTAAGTCGCTGCTTGTGATGCGCAACAACCTGCTTACTACACACAAGAAGGAAGCCGAGCAAAGTTGGATAGCCGAAGGGAAAGACCAAGTATCGAATATACTTCGAATGCACACTAAGTTAAACGAATTAGCAGCCGAGGTAATTGAAAAACTCATAAAATACATCGATGCTATTCAGGGTGCTTTTTATATTTACGACGACAAAGAAAAGTACATTGTCAATATTGCAACCTTTGCCTATAATAGAAAAAAATTTATCAATCAGAAATTCAGTATTGGAGAAGGTTTAATCGGTGAGTGCGCCTACGAGATGGACATAATCTACCGTACAGAAATTCCCGACGATTATGTTACCATCACATCGGGTATTTTGGGCGAAAAAAGACCAAAAAGTATTTTGATTGTACCATTAATAAGCGACGAGAAATTGCATGGAATACTCGAGTTTGCTTCATTGCGCAATCAAATACCCGACCTTACTATTACTTTTCTAAAGGAGTTGGGCGAGATTATAGCACGTACCATTTTTAACCTTCAAATAAACGAGAAAACAGAGAAATTGCTGCAGGAATCGCAACAAATGACCCTCGAACTTCAGGAAAACGAAGAGCAATTGCGCCAGAGTGCCGAAGAAATGCGTGCTACACAAGAAGAGCTTCAGAAATCGAACGAACGACTCGAAGGTCAAATTCTTGAAGTCGAAAATGCTCAAAACCGCATTAATTCTTTGCTCGAGAATTCATCTGAAATTATTACTATTTACGACGAATTTCTAAATCTTACATATCAAAGTCCTTCTGTAAAAAAAATTCTGGGTTATTCGCCTGAGGAAATGACTCATGGCAAATTCTTCGACCGCCTTACACGCAAAGGTGAGCAGGAAATAAGAAACATGTTTAAGTACTTGACTCAAGACCCGAGTACCCCCATCACAATTCTGTACACATACATGAAAAAAGATGGGCAAAAGATTTTTTTGGAAACAACTGGGCGAAACTTACTTGCTGAGCCTGCAATAAAAGGAATACTTCTTAACTCTCAGGACATTACCGAGCGTAAAAGAGCAGAGAAAGAAGAGCGCATGAAAAGCAAAATGCAATCACTATCCGAAAATTCGCTCGATGTTATTTTGCGTATGAGTTTGCAGGGGCATTTCTTTTATGCCAACCCAATTGTTGAAGACTATATTGGTGTTGAATCGCGCGATGTGATTAATAAAACCATCGATGATTTGCCTATAGAAGAAGTATTGAAAGTTTTTTTTAAAGCATCGCTCAAAGCAATGAGACAGAAGCCTGAGAAACAAAATCAGGAAATATCTGTACCTATCAGAATGGGCGAAAAAACAAGTATTCGTATCATAAGTTTCGATTCTATTCCCGAGTTTAACGAAAATGAACTTGAAACTGTTTTATTTGTTGGACACGACATTACCGAGGCCAAACGAATAGAAATGGAAATTCAGGAAAAAAACAAAAAGATCGAAGACAGTATTAACTATGCCCAAAGAATACAATCGTCGATTTTGCCCGACAATAAGCTAATTCGAGATTTTTTCCCAAAATCATTTATATTTTACAAGCCTCGCGATGTTGTAAGCGGCGACTTCCCTTGGTTTTTCCGCAAAGGCGACAACTTGTATATTGCAGCTGTCGACTGTACCGGACACGGAGTACCTGGCGCAATGCTTTCGTTTATAGGCTATTTTTTACTCAACAGTATTGTCGAGAACGAAAAAGAGATGACAGCATCGGAAATAATCGACCATTTGCATTCGGGTGTTCGATCGACTCTTAAGCAAGATCGCGAAGATGCTAGTGGGCGCGATGGTATGGATATAGCACTTTGTAAAATAAATTTGCGCAAACGCGAAGTTCAATTTGCTGGAGCGCACAGACCTCTTTTCATGATTCGTAAAGGCGAATTGAGTGAATACAAAGGCGACCGTAAGGCAATTGGAGGTATACCTTTAGGCAATAAACCCGAACAGCCTTTTACAAATTATGTGATTAATGTATTAAATGGCGATAAAATTTATTTCTTTTCCGATGGTTTGCCCGATCAATTGGGAGGAGCAGAAAAGAAAAAATATTCGCCCGGTAGAATTCGTAATATTATACTCGAAAACCAAAACACTTCGATGACACAATTTTACGAATTTATAGCCCAGGATTTTGACGAATGGAAAGGCGACCTGAAACAAATTGACGACGTTTTATTAATTGGTATAGAATTTTAAATATTCACATGCTTGGATTTATGTAAAAAACATTAAATTTGATGTTGAATCAAAATGGATATCATAGATCTGAAAATAAAATAATAAATAATGAAAAAAGACACCAAAGGATTTTTAGAGTTTGTGTATGATTTTTATCAAACCATGAAAACTCACGAGATTACATTAGTGTATGAAGGTGAAATTACACATCAATTAACAAAGGCATTTACATCTCTAGCCGAGTCGAATATGGCTAAGGAAGAAGAGTCGGGAAATGTACAGCGTAAGGTTTTTCATGTAATGGTCGAATGTCTTCAAAATATTAGCAAACACGCCGACGATTTTGCCATCAACGATTTTCAATATGCTGGCAGAGGAATATTTATGGTTAGCAAAGGCGAAGCCGAATACTCAGTTACAACTGGTAACGCACTCGACAATTCGCGAGTTGAAGAACTTAAAACAATGCTCGATCGCATCAACTCATTGGAAAAAGAAGAACTTGACGAGTTGTACAAAAAACAAATTAAAGAGGGGCGCTTGTCCGAAAAAGGTGGCGCAGGTCTCGGGTTTATCGATATTAAGCGTAAAACCAAAAACAAACTCGAATTTCATTTTTTACCAATCGACGATAAAATTTCATTTTTTTTATTAACTTCAACAATTTCAAGATTAAATAATTGATAACTCAATAAGCTATGGACGCGATTAAAATTAAGGGCACTGAAGATACTCCTGAAGTAATACTCGATAAGGCTGCAAACCAGTTTGAAATATCGGGTCGTTCACTGCCAGAGGATGTCAGCAGTTTTTATGGGCCTATTCTTACATGGTTGGGCGATTACATTGCTGCACCCAATGCTGATACTGTTTTCAATTTCAAACTTGTATATTTCAACACAGCCTCTTCAAAAATGATTCTTGATATACTCATGAAACTTGAGGATCTTCACAAGAAAAGCGGAAAGGTGCTTATTAAATGGCATTACCCCGAAGACGACGAAGATATGGAAGAAGCAGGTAATGAATATGCAGATATTGTAGATGTACCATTTGAAAAAATTGCTTATGCATAATTTTCAAAACTTGTTTATCTAAAATAAAATTTCCCCCAAAAAATGAGTGAAGAGATTCTCAAAGCGCTAATGCAACTATTTGCCCTTATCGTAAAACAAGATGAAGGTGTAGAAGATAGTGAGAAAGAGTATGTTAGGAATTTTTTGGCTTTACAATTGTCAGATGAACAAACCGAAATATACTATAAACAATTTGAAGAATTTGCTGGTATAACCGTTGAGGAAAACGGTGATGGTGAGAAAAAAAAGAAACTCACTTCGGTAAAAGATTCGGTTCGTATACTCGGTATATGTAAAAAAATAAATAAAACCCTTACACAGAATCAAAAAGTAATTGTTCTTGTAAGATTATTCGAAATAGTTAGTGCCGATCAGAAGTTTTCTGATCAGCGTATGGCAATAATCAATACCGTTGCAGAAGTATTTAATATTTCAAGCGACGAATTTAAAAGTGTTGACTCGTTTGTAATCAATTCAGATCCAACAAAACTCGACGACAACAATGTATTAATTATAGGCGATCACGAGATTGAATGTCAAGCTTGTAAGCAGATTCATACCGAAAAGCTCGATACCAATATTTTTATACTTCGAATTCCTTCGGCCGATCTTTATTTTCTCAAATATACTGGTTCAGAGACCTTGTTTCTCAACGGATTGGCTGTTCACAACCGCCGAATATACTTATTTTCGCCCGGAAGTACCGTTAAGCTACCTAAGGGTAAGCCGGTATATTATAGCGATGTAGCTGCACATTTTTTGGCCGATATACATTCTAGTAAAATATCTTTTGTTGTTAATAATCTCGAATTTCGCTTTCCAAATGGCAATATAGGTTTAATCGATGTAAACATTGCCGAACAGCACGGTAAGCTGGTCGGAATTATGGGTGCGTCGGGAGCGGGTAAAACCACCTTGCTCAATGTATTATGCGGAAACGAGTGCCCATCGAAAGGCGAAGTGCTTATTAATAACAAAAACCTTCACACCCAAAAACGTGATTTGGAAGGTGTTATTGGGCTTATTCCGCAAGACGATTTGCTCATTGAAGAGCTTACGGTTTTTGAGAATTTATATTATAGCGCTAAGCTTTGTTTTAGAGACAAAACCGAAGAAGAACTTACAGAACTTGTACACAAAACACTTGTAAATTTAGGTTTGTTTGACCGTAAAGATTTGAAGGTGGGTTCACCTTTAAACAAATTTATTTCGGGCGGGCAACGCAAACGTTTAAATATTGCACTTGAACTTATCAGAGAGCCATCCATATTGTTTGTCGACGAGCCTACATCGGGTCTTTCGTCGCGAGATTCGGAAAATGTGATGGATCTTCTTCGCGAATTGGCTCTTAAAGGAAAATTGATTTTTGTGGTCATACACCAACCATCGTCCGAAATATACAAGATGTTCGACAAAATGGTAATACTCGACACAGGTGGTTATCAGGTGTATTATGGCAACCCGGTTGAGGCTGTTATGTATTTCAAACGTATGGATCGCCAAATCAATAGTGAAGTAGGCGAGTGTCCGGCATGTGGAAATGTTAATCCAGAACTAATTTTTAATATTGTAGAAGCCCGAGTAGTTGATGAGTATGGCAATTACACCAATACCCGTAAGGTGGCGCCCCCCAAATGGGAAGAGCACTACAAGCAAAGCTTTAAAGTCGAAAATATTGAGGAAATTAAAGAGGCTCCTCCAAAAACGCTTAATATTCCTAGTAAGTTACAACAATTAAAAATCTATACCATTCGCGACTTCTTATCGAAAATAAGCAATAAACAATATATTGCACTCAATTTGCTCGAAGCACCATTATTAGGTTTTATACTTTCATATATAATAAGGTATATAGCCGACCCCAATTCCGATGTTTATATTTTCAGGGAAAACGAAAATATTTCTATTTATATATTTATGAGTCTTATTGTTGTTCTATTTTTAGGACTTACAGTAAGTGCCGAGGAGATTTTTAGAGACCGCAAAATACTAAAACGAGAAGCATTTCTGAACCTGAGCCGCACAAGTTACCTGATCTCAAAAGTCTTTATACTATTTGTGTTGGCTGCTATTCAGAGTGGAACATTTGTACTGATAGGAAATGCCATTTTGGGAATACACGATCTTACTTTTGTATACTGGTTTGCATTGTTTTCGACTGCTGCATTTGCCAATATGCTGGGTTTAAATGTATCGGCATCGTTCAACTCGGCTGTTACCATATATATTGTAATACCGCTGCTCATGATCCCGATGATGGTACTGAGCGGTGCCATGTTTAGTTTCGATAAGCTCAATCGTACCGTTGGAAGTGTCGACAAAGTACCTTTAATTGCCGAAATAATGGTGACCAAATGGTCGTACGAAGCATTAATGGTAACACAGTATAAGGACAACGAGTTTCAAAAGCAATTCTACCCCCTTGAAAAACGCATTAGTAATGCTGATTTTAAGCAAGTGCATTATATTCCTGAGCTTATGAAACGTGCCGATAATGTCGACAACGAATTCAATAATAAAGGAAAATTGCAAAAATCGCTCAATGACTTGTTGTTACTTAAAAACGAGATAGCACTTCAACAAAGCTTGGTTCCATCTGTTCAGTTCAAATATTTTGACTACTTGACCCCTGAAAAGTTTGAAGCTTCCATTTTGCCTTATTTGCACGAATATCTCGAAAATCTTTTGCAATATTACCAAGACGATTTCAACAGTGCTAATCTCGAAAAAACCAATATAATCAACTGGTTAGTAGCTAATAAAGGCGATTACTATCAGAAAATGAAAGATAAATACACCAACGAGCAATTGGAAGATCAAGTTAAAAAAGTATTTGAAAAAAATAAAATTTTGGAATACGATCATTATCTGGTTCAGCAAGTCGACCCCATTTTTATGGATCCTCGTATTACTGGACCGTTGAGTGTAAGGTCGCATTTCTATGCACCACGAAAATATTTTTTAGGAAAATTCTACGATACGTTCTTCTTTAATATGTGTATACTGTGGCTTTATACAACGATACTATATTTTACATTATATTTCGAATTGTTGAAAAAACTATTGAATTTACCTGAGAAAATAAAAATGCGTAGGAAAAATGCAAAAAACTAAAACCAATAAACTTATTAATATGATTAGCAAGATTTTATACCTAATATTCGCTATTGTAATATTTTCGTCGTGTGGCTCAGGTGGAGGAAACAATACCCTGGAGGTACCCGATTCGGTAAAATTTGCCGGAACACCCGAGGTTTCTGACGAAACCATGAAAGGAATTGTCGAAAACGTTTCGTCGCCTGTAGAAATGGCAGCTCTCATTAAGTCTATGGGAGTTCCTTATTCTAAAAAATACTTGGCAACAACCAGTTACTTGTCGAAATACAATACTAGCATGCAACAAGCACTTGCTTTGGGTATATTTGGTGCCGATTTGGGTTACCTCAATATGTATGGCAAAACGGGTTCTGTGGTCGATTATCTGTCGACCATCAAAACATTGGCCGACAACCTTAACATTGGTCAGTTTTTCGATTTCACTACCTTAAAACGCCTTGCATCGAACAATACCAATATGGATTCGATGATGTATATTTCGGTACATAGTTTCAATCAAATGGACAATTACCTTCGCGAAAACAAACGTGGGAGTCTCAGTGCATTGATTATTGCCGGGGTCTGGCTCGAAGGTATGTATTTGGCTACACAGGTAGCAAAAGAGAAAAGCAATGCAAAATTGGACGAACGTATTGGTGGTCAAAAAGAAATATTGTCGTATTTGATGATTATACTCGACAATTATTCACGTGATGCCGATTTTAAAAAATATCGCGATGAATTTAAAATAATTAGCGATAAATTTAGCGGCATAAAAATAACCTACGAGGTTGGCGAACCCGAATCGGTTATTGAAAATGGAGTTCTTACAGTAAAACAAATGGACAAGAGTATTGTAAGTTCTACACCTGAACAATTGCAACAAATAAGAACAACTATTGAAGAAGTACGAACAAGGTTGATTAATATTTAACGTTGTTTAAAAAAAAGTATATCTTTATAAAATAATTTGGTCAAAAATATAAGCTCTATTAGCTTGATTATTAAAATTTAACCACGATATGAAGAAAATAGTTTTTACAGCTATTTTGGTATTTGTTTGTACCTCTTTTTTCGAAACGAGCGCTCAAACAACTCAAAAACTCGTTGACCTTTGTAATAAGGTAGCTGGAGAAGAAGTAACTTACCTTAAGGACTTTTATGTTGAGTTAGATGCAGCCGGCCCCGATGGCAAAGCACCTCAGCAAAAAAATACCATTATTCTCCAAAAAGGAACCGAATACCGTTTTACTATTTGTGATGCCGAAGGAGTAGATGGCAAAGCAATGGTACAACTTTACGATATGAGCAAACTCTATGCTAGCACATACATACCCGCAACAGGGCAATCAGTTCAATATTTCAACTTCCAATGCCAAAAAACAGGACCATACCATGTTTTTATTCAGGCAATAGACGGCAAAAAGATTACTTCGGTGGCTATTATGTCGTTGGTGAGGATATTGTAACAGATAATGACAATTGTATATTAGTCAATTGTTCAAATCAATTTAGAAAAAATCGCCAATAATTTCTTTCATTATTTTCTTTTACTTCTCGATAATTATTTAATAAATTGATAGAATTATTGCAAAGAGTACCTTAGAGAATTTTGGGATACAGCACTTTCGATTATTTCTTAGGCTTGCTTCCATCCTCTAAATTCATTTGAGCTGTCTTTAGTGCTTCTTGAGCTTGTTTCTGGGGACCACTTAGGGTTTTAAGTTTTTCAGAAGCTTTGGCCGATGTGGCATTGAGTTTTTCATTTTTCTTGACAAGATTAGCGAGTATCTTTTCAAACTCATTGTTTTTCTTAATACTTGCATCAAGAACAATTTTACCTTCTTTGTCAATTTCTAATTTTTCGCTAGCTTCTTTCGCTTTGGTTTTTCTCTTTTCAAGAGCTTTTAACTCGTTGTCGGTTTGTTTTATAAAAGACTCATGTTCTTTTTTGGTAGTTTTTATTTCGTTGTTTGTCGCTTGTAAATCGGCATTACAAGCTGCAACAATACTGTCTTGAATGGCAATTTGTTGATTTACCTTCTCAAGTTTGGTTTCTGCAATTTTTACTTTGTCTTCGAGTTTCTTTATGGCAATTTGTTCTTTAGTCATTCCAGAGTCGGGTTTGGCTTGTGCCGATGCAAGTATCGAGAATGATATCAAACAGGTAAGGATTAGAATTATCTTTTTCATGATGTTTGTTTTTTTATTAGAATATTAAAGTTAAAATATTTCGACATTTAATTGGGTTGTTTCTCAATATTTTTTAATTGTAAGTATTTTTTTATTTCTCAATAAAAACAACTTCAAACAATTTTGGCCATTTTTTGCCGGTTATATAAAAGTGCTTGTTTTCGGGGTTATATGCAATGCCATTTAAAACATCGGTATCGTAACGGTAATCGCTTTCATTTAGCAATCCCGAACAATCTATGTATCCCAGTATTTTTCCCGTATTTACGTCGATTGTAGCAATGGTGTTGGTTTGATAAATATTGGCATATAAAATATCGCCCACAAGTTCCAACTCATTGATATTGTTGACTGCGCCTCGGTTGTCGAACACTTCAATGTGCGAAATTTCTGAAAAGTATTCGGGTTCTAGGGTGTATATCTTGTTGGAACCATCGCTCATTATAAGATTTGTGCCATTATTGGTAAGTCCCCAACCTTCAGCTATTGAGTAATTGCTGGTTTTAACGAGCGAAAAGTCTGATTTGCTGTATACAAAGGCTATTTGTTCGCGCCATGTAAGTTGGTATAGTTTTCCATTGAGTGCAGTGAGTCCTTCGGCAAAATAGCGACCTTCAACAGGATTTTTAATTTCAACAGTGCCATCGAGTTTCACTTTTCGGAGTGAACTTTCGTTGTACAAACCTCCACTTTCGTAAAAAAAATTGTTTTCAAAGATTAAACCTTGTGTATATGAAGTTATATCGTGCTTGAAGGTTTTTATTATTTTATAGGTATATTTTTTGGGCTCAATATCAGAAAGAAGTTTAACAGTTACAGAACTAGCGTAACTATTGCCACTATAGTAACTTAATAATGAATAAAGTGTTGTGCCAGTTTTGATTTGTTGGTCAATCCAATAGATGGTGCTATCTTTGAAAGGAATAGTTCCTTGTCTACTTTTATTTACAAGAAAAACTATTGAATCGGGAGTTTTGGTGCTGTCAACAACCCGAAAGTCAATTTTTATACTTTCACCAATCGAATATTGCGCATTATTAATTGGCAAAACAATTGATAGTGCAGGCTTGTAATTTGTGGTACTCGATGTAACTATAGTAGGTTGTGAATATTGATTACAGGAAAATAATAATAATATGCTTAAAAATAAATATATACCTCTTAGTATCATAAATTTTATTTAAATGTTCAATATAATCAAAAATACTGATATTTTTGATTTCTACTTTAGATATATAATATCTTTGAAAAAAAACAGATTATGACTTACGATCAACTTGTAAAAAACATTCAAAAGAAAAAAAGTTTTTTGTGTATAGGTCTTGATACCGACTTGAGCAAACTGCCTAAATGTATTATGGATTTTGAGTTTCCGGTATTTGAATTCAATAAAAGAATCATTGATCATACGGCACAATATGCAGTTGCATACAAACCAAACCTTGCATTTTACGAGACCATAGGAGCTGCCGGTTGGGTAAGCCTCGATTTGACAATTGATTATATTAAAAAAAATTATCCCGATATTTTTGTAATAGCCGATGCCAAAAGGGGAGATATAGGCAATACCTCTAAAATGTACGCCAAGGCTTTTTTGCAGGATATGAATTGCGATGCTATTACTGTTGCGCCTTATATGGGCGAGGATTCGGTAACTCCATTTCTTTCATACACAAATAAATGGACTATTGTTCTGGCGCTTACATCTAACGATGGGGCTTTCGACTTTCAATTTCTTAAAGATCAACTTACGGACGACACTTTCTTCGAGATTGTTTTAAAAAAATCGATGAAATGGGGCACAAAAAATAATATGATGTATGTGGTTGGTGCTACAAAAGCCGATATGCTAACAAAAATACGCACTATTGTCCCCGATCATTTTTTGCTTGTACCTGGCGTTGGGGCTCAGGGAGGTAGTTTAGAAGATGTTGCCGAATATGGAATGAATAAAAATTGTGGTATTTTGGTCAATTCGTCGCGCAACATTATTTATGCCGATGGAACCGATCGTTTTGCCGATGCTGCCGGAGAAGAAGCTCTTGCAGTTCAGCAAAAAATGGAGCAATTACTCAAAAAACACAAGATAATCTAAAAAATATCTTATCTTAGAGCTTCATGCTCTGAACAATGAACGAACAATTTCTTCAACATATTTGGAAATATAATCTTTGGCAGCAACACAATGCAAAGCTCTCGACAGGTGAGAATGTAAGCATTGTAAACCCGGGGATACACAATTTCGACTCGGGGCCCGATTTTACAAATGCCCGCATTAAAGTTGGTGAAGAAATTTGGGCTGGAAATGTCGAAGTTCATATAAAAAGTAGCGATTGGTATTTGCACAATCACCAGTCCGACAAGGCTTATGACAATGTGCTCGTTCATGTGGTTTATAAACACGACAAAGACATTGTTACTTCATCGGGAAGGATTATTCCTGCTTTGGAAATTCGATTTGACGAGAAATTATTGATTAAATATGAGCAATTGATCAATAGTGAGCGCTGGATTGCTTGCGAGGAATCGCTTACGAGTATCGAGCCAATGATAATTCGCCATTTTGTTACGAGTCTCACTATTAGACGTCTCGAACGCAAAACAGAGCAGCTCGATCTGCTTTACAATGAATCGAATAACGATTTTGCTCAAACACTTTTTATTAGTTTAGCCAAATCGTTGGGTACAAAACTCAATGCTTTACCCTTCGAATTGCTTGCTAAGTCTATACCAATCAACATATTGATAAAGCATAAGGACGAACTATTTATAATTGAAGCTTTGCTTTTTGGGATGGCCGGTATGCTCGACGAAAACGATGTTGACGAAGATTATTATCTTTCGTTGAAGAAAGAGTTCGCTTTTCAAAAACACAAGTACAAATTAAAACCTATCGAGAAACATCTATGGAAATTTTTGAGAATTAGACCCCAAAATTTTCCAAGCGTTCGATTGGCTCAACTGTCTTTGTGGCTTACGAACCATGTACATAAAATATCGGAAGTAGTCAATATAGTGGAGCATAGTCAGCTCAAGGATTTTTTTAATGTTGCAACTTCGCCCTATTGGGAAACACATTATCGTTTTGGTGTTCAATCTAGAAATGAAAAAAAGAATCTGGGTCACGAATCAGTAGATTTAATATTGATCAACTCGGTTATTCCTTTTATTTTTGCATATGGCAAATGGAAAGGCGACGAAATGTATTGCAACAGAGCAATTGCTTTGCTCGAAAATATTAATGCTGAAAAAAATAAAATAATAGAAAATTGGAGTAAAAGAAAAGTTGTTGCAGAAAACGCCTATGAATCGCAGGGTTTAATAGAATTGAAAAATGAATTTTGTACAAAAAAGCGTTGTTTAGATTGTGTAATAGGTAATAGATTGATTATAGATGAGAGGAAAAGATAGACTGCGGTCGGTATATATTTCGTTAATTTTACTTATAGCACTTATTGTAATAGGTTCAATAGGGTATAAATTTATCGAGGGCTACAAGTTTACCAATGCCTTTTTTATGACTATTATTACAATTTCAACTGTGGGTTTTGGAGAACCAGCACCTTTGTCTGATTTAGGTAAATGGTTTACAATTGTACTTATTTTATTTAGTTTTGGTACATTTGCTTATGCAATTACATCGTTAACAAGTTTGTTGGCCGATGGCACTTTTGTCAAATACCTCAGAAAAAGGATGATAAGAAAACAGATCGATAATTTAAAAAACCATGTCATTATCTGTGGCTATGGAAACAATGGTAGGCAAGCTTCGCTCGAATTGAAGGAACATAATGTGCCTTTTATAGTTGTCGACAAAGATCCAGATGTAATTGATTTTCTCGAAAATGAAGGTAATATTTTATTTATTGATGGCGATGCAACGCAAGATGAAATATTGGAAGAAGCCGGATTGCAACATGCAAAAGCATTAATTGCAACACTTCCCGACGATTCGCACAATGTTTTCCTTGTACTTACAGCCCGACAGCTCAATCCAAATATCAATATAGTTAGTCGAGCATCTGAAGATGGAGCCGATTTAAAACTTAAAAGGGCAGGAGCCAATAGTGTAATAATGCCCGACATGATTGGTGGGCGTCGTATGGCGCGACTCATAGCCCAGCCAGATGTAGTGCAGTTTGTAGAATATGTTATGTCGGCAGGGTCTAATAATGTTATTATTGACGAAATTCGTTGTAACGAAATAGCCGACTATTTCAACGGGCGCACTTTGCGCGATATCGATAAGCACAACGATACAGGAGTGATGGTTTTGGGTATTAAACAAGCCGGTAAAATAATTGTAGTCAACCCGCCGACCGAAACCTCAATAGATACCCACGATAAGCTTTTTGTTCTGGGAACACGCCGACAGATTGGCAATTTCAAAAAATTGTTATCGGATTATACTATTAAAGACAATTAAGTTTATCTGTCTTAAATACCCAAGAAACGTTTAAACCAGCTTTTTTTAGCCGAAATAGGTTTAGGTACTTTTGAATAGTCGATATTATCGGGGTTTAGCATAATCCAAACCTCGCTCCAGCCAGGGAAACCTCCTAAATTACGATCGTCGATATAAATTTCTGCATCAATTTTTCGGCTTGTATTATCGTCAAAGATTTCTTCGGGATAGCTTTTATTTACGGCATAAAATACTATGCCATTTTGACGGCAATACTCAACAGCTTCGTCAAGTTCCTTGCCGGCACGGTATGTCCATAATATGAGTTTGTAACTTCGTTTTTGCAGCTCTTTAAGTGTTTGGAATGCAAATAGTTTTTCTTTACCTATTGCCGGGTAAGCATGCTCTACAATGGTTCCATCGAAATCTACTGCAATCTTTAACATTAAGTATCTATTTTGTGTGAGCGAAATTAATTAAAAAAAATTAAAAAGGTGTCAAATTGTCCATTCAATTAGTATTTTAACTATTGGCTTAAAAATTGATATTATCTTTGTAAAAAATTTAAAAATTAAAGTTATGATTGCGATAGTTATTATGATCTTTTTTATGCTTTTAAGTTGGTATATAGGTTTTAAACTTAAAAGAAAGTTTAAGAAATATGCTGAAATTCCTACAAACAATGGGATGAGTGGAAAAGATGTTGCAGAAGCCATGCTTCGCGACAACAATATTTACGATGTGCGTGTAATCTCAGTCGAAGGAGAACTTACCGACCATTACAATCCTTTGACAAAAACAGTTAATTTAAGTACGGAAGTATATTATGGTCGTCATTTATCGGCTGCTGCCGTTTCGGCTCACGAGTGTGGGCATGCTATTCAACATGCGCAGGCTTATGCGTGGCTTACGATGCGTTCGAAACTGGTTCCTGTTGTAAGTTTTGCTTCTAACTGGGTACAATGGGTGCTTTTAGCAGGCATTTTGCTTGTTACTATTTTTCCCCCATTGCTTTTGTTTGGAATTGTTATGTTTGCTTTTACTACCATTTTTGCATTTATTACGTTACCAGTCGAAATCGATGCCAGTCGCCGTGCAATTGCATGGATCAACAACAAAGGAATTGTAACTTCGATGCTTGCCGAAAATGCTAAAGATGCATTAAATTGGGCAGGTTATACTTATGTGGTTGCTGCAATAGCTTCATTGTCAACTTTAATTTATTATATATTAGTGTATTTAGGTGCTTCGCGCGACTAATACAATTAGCAATGTTGCTTTCTTAAAGCTTTGAGGCTAGAAGACGGAAGTCAGAAGTTAGAAGTAACTTCACTTCCGTCTTCTGTCTTCTAACAAAGACTCTGTATAAAGGGCGTTTCTAAAAACTCGATTTTTTGAGGCGGACGAATTTTTTAAATCCGGAGTTTACTACTGTAAATGTGTTACACTGAGCGAAAGCCGAAGTGAGGAGTTTAAAAATAAAGTCCAACAAAGAACCCCGACGGGATCAGCGTAGCTAAAAAGCAGTTTTTGGAGATGCCCTAAAGTTATAATATACATTCTCCACGAATAATGTAGTAGTACAATTTAATTTAAAATGGCTATTGATTTTTTATTTAATGAAAAAATTCAGTCTGTTTTTTTCTTTTTTTATATCCATTGTTATTGCGTTTTCGGCATATCCTCAGAAAGTAGCTTTCAAAGTTGGCGAAAAGTTGGTGTATGAAGCTGCCTACAATTTTCATTTTATTTGGGTACCTGCTGCAACTGCTACATTGTCAATTAAATCGGGAGTTTACAATAGCAACAATGTTTTTGTTTTCGATGCGGTAGCCTCGTCGCTCAAAAGTTACGATTGGCTTTTTAAAGTTCGAAACAAATATGCTTCAATGGCCGATCAAACCAGTATGTTGTCGTATTGGTTCGATCGACATACCTGCGAAGGCGACAAGGTTGTTACCGAACAATACTCGATCGATCATCAAAAAAAACAGATATATACTGTTTATAAAGATTGTAAAAAACCACTTGTAATTGATACAATTTCGTTCAATACCCCAATATCGGATGCAATCACAGCTGCTTACAATCTTCGCAACCTCGATTATAGCAAATTAAAAAAGGATGAGAAGATAAATATTCCTATTGTACTCGACAATAGGATAATTTCATTCTATGTTCGTTACAAGGGTAAGGATGTGTTGGTTTCGCATGATAAACACTTTTATAATTGCCATAAATTCTCGGCTTTAGCAATTGAAGGAACTGTTTTTAAAGGGGGAGAAGATATTTTTGTATGGGTATCGGACGACGAAAATCATGTTCCCATACAAATTGAGGCAAAAATCCTAATTGGTTCAGTGAAAATTCAGCTCCGAAGCACCGAAAATCTTGTTTATCCTTTCAAAGCTTTTATAAAATAAAGAACAATTGATGTCAAATTCCGAAATTACAAAAATATCGCGTAGGCTTTTCAACAAGGTAAATCAGACTTGCCATAAACAGCAATTGATAAACGAAGGCGATTCGATTTTAGTTGGGCTAAGTGGAGGTAAAGACTCATTAATTTTGCTCGAAATGTTGTCGCGAGTACAGCGTAGTGCCCGATACAAATTTTCTGTTCAGGCCATTCATATTCATATCTCGAATGTTGGATATAAGGTAAATCCTCAGTTTCTCGAAGAATATTGTAAGCAACTCGAAGTACCACTTACCATTATTTCAAAAGAAATAGATTTTTCAAAAAAAGTCTCAAAAACAGAGTGCTTTTATTGTTCGTGGAATCGAAGAAGCATCATCTTTGGGTTTGCCGAGGAAAGGGGCTGTAATAAGCTCGCTTTTGGACATCATCTTGATGATGCTGTTCAAACCATAATGCTAAATATGATTCATCATGGCACCATGAGTTCAATGCCTTATAAACTCGACATGTTTAAAGGGAAACTTCAACTTATACGTCCATTACTTGATATTTGCGAAAACGATCTCATTGAATATTCAAAATTGGTTCAACTTCCGGTATTAGCTGCCGAATGTCCTTATGGAAGCGATACACAAAGAAAAAAGATGAAGAAAATAATCGACGAAATATCGACATTGAATCAATATGCCCTTAAAAACCTTTTTAGGGCACCTACAAAGGTTTTTAAAGACTATATTCCTGGAAACATTGAAATAGTCTAGCCTCAGAAGTCAAATCTCTCACCTTACAACTTAAATCTTACATCTCACATCTCATATCTCACATCTCATATCTTTTATTGAACAATTCATAGTATTTTTTGTCTATATAGCAAACATTTTTAATGTCTATAGTAGAGAAACATACAGCCAACCGCTTAATCAACGAACCCAGTCCATATTTGCAACATCATGCACACAACCCGGTCGACTGGTATCCATGGTGCGAAGAAGCATTTGAACGAGCAAAAAGCGAGAATAAGCCAATTGTTTTGAGCATAGGCTATTCGGCATGTCATTGGTGTCATGTAATGGAACGCGAGAGTTTCGAAGACGTAACTGTTGCTCAATTGATGAACAAAAACTTTATATGTATTAAACTCGATCGCGAAGAAAGACCCGACATCGACAATATATATATGAATGCAGTTATGGCAATGAATGGCAATGGGGGATGGCCTTTAAATGTTTTCCTAACTCCTAACAAAGAGCCTTTTATGGGTGGCACATATTTTCCGACCCGCCCTTTTAGCAATATGCCATCGTGGACACAAGTACTCGAATTTGTATGCGATGTATGGAGAAACGAGCAAGATAGAATTCAGCGACAAGCTGGGTATTTGGTCGATTTTCTTAAAAGCGAACCATTACTCGACAGAAAATTAACCATAGATTCTTCGGAATTGACTATTGACAATTCAAATCAAGATTTTTTACATAATATATACAGTCAGTTAGAATCTCAATTCGACAAAAACCTTGGAGGATTTGGGCAAGCTCCTAAGTTTCTCAATACCTTTGCTTTAAACTATCTAATTTTTTATAGTCAACAATTTGGACATAAAGATGCATTAAACCATGTAGATACTACACTTCGAAAGATGTGTAGTGGAGGTATCTTCGATCATATTGGCGGTGGGGTTGCACGTTATAGTACCGATATTCATTGGTTTGTACCTCATTTCGAAAAAATGCTGTACGACAATGCTCTCATAATAAATGTTTTGTGCTCGGCATATAAAATTACTCAAAACGAATTGTTTGCAAATACTGCCGAAAAAGCTTTGAATTTTATTAGAAGAGAACTTACAAGCCCCGAATTTGGGTTTTATTCGTCGATCGATGCCGATTCAGAGGGAGTTGAAGGAAAATACTATGTTTGGTCAAAAGAAGAAATCAGCGAGGTCTTAACTCACGACACCGAGATGTTTTGCGATTTTTTTAGCATTACAGACGATGGCAACTGGGAATCTGCCAATATTTTGCATCACGACGGAAATCTGGAGAAAATAGCCAAGAAATATAAGATTTGTCCAAGCGAACTCACGAATCGGATAGATTCGATGATTAATAAGCTTTCAAAGCAACGAGCTCATAGAATTGCTCCCTCGAAGGACGAGAAAATTGTGTTAATGTGGAATGCATTGACTATATCTGCCATTTGCAAGGCTTATAAAACTTTCGCGAACGAGGAGTATAAAACTTGGGCAATAGAATCATTAGCATTTATTAGCGATAAGCTTTACAATAAGCAATTAGGCTTATTTTTTCATAATTATAAGGACTCAAAAGCATACAATCCTGCATTTTTGGACGATTATGCGTCTCTCATACGTGCATATATCGATGTATATGATATAACTTTTGATTTAAGTTATATCGACAAAGCAAATGAACTAACAGCATTTGTTATAAAACATTTTCTCGACACGGAAGATGATTTGTTTTTTTACACAACTGCAAATCAAAGTGATGTAATAGCTCGAAAAAAAGACCTAAACGATGGAGTGACTGCTTCTGGAAATTCAATAATGGCAGGCATTTTGTTAAAATTGTCTTCTCTAACCGGGAACAGACAGTATTTCGATATGTCGAGAATGCTTCTCAATCGAATGATTGCGATTGTTAACGAATACCCACTTTCATTTGCAAACTATGCCTGCGAAATATCGTCGCATATTTTTGGAATCACCGAAATTTCTGTTGTTGGCAAAAATTATAAGGTTATAGCAAGAGATATTCAACGGGTAACAAATAGTAATACTATTGTTATGGCTTCAGAATTTGAAAATAGTAGTTATCCATTATTATCAAATAGAGGTTTGGAGGGCAAAACACTTATTTATTTGTGTCGTGATCACACCTGTTTCGATGCCGTTGAAACGGTAGCCGAATTACAGAATTATATGAAAAATCAGTTGAAATAAACAATAAAAAGTGGTAAATACCCTTTAACAGTTCCATCTTCCATCTTGGTTTCGTATCCAAAAGTAATAGATTGAACCTTCTTAATCATTCTTTTGGCACTTGAGTCGTATAGCCATTTTTCCTTAAACTGGTATTTTCCTATAATATTTCTTGAATAGCCTTCGCGCGTCTCAATTTGCTTTACATCTTCAACACTAAGGGCTTGTTTTGTTTCAAATGAATAGGCTACAAGTTCCTGATTATATATAGATTGAAACAAAGTGTCTAATAATGCATCATTCTTCATCGTTCTTAGGCATTCTTGTTGCCAGCTATCTTCCCGATCTGTTACTTTAACAATTACATCATATACTATACTGTCGGCATAAGTGTTGTACGAAAGTGAATCGGAATCCTTAACAATATATTTCACCTGTTTTTCGTTGTTACAAGCAATAAAACTTATAAGAATAGATGCAAAAATTGCCTTTTTAATTTTCAAATGTTCAAATCCGCACATTTTAAATTTATTATCCAATGTCGTTTAGTTAACATTCTTCTTTTTTACCCCCATCCCCTAAAGGGGTGATAATGAAGTCCCCTTTAGGGGATTTAGGGGTAATTTAAAAGTTGATATTTCTTAATTAAACGACATTGATTTATTATCTGTTAAACTTCAATTTATCACCTCTAAAGTCTTCGTCAAAAACCCCATTGTTATAAACCATGCAACCATTTATAAAAGTGTGAGATATTTTATTCGAGAAATGAATGCTTTCGAAAGGCGACCATCCACATTTATATAGAATATTGTTTTTGTCTACAGTCCACATATTGTTTGGGTCTACCAAGACCAAATCGGCACTATAACCTTCTCTAATATAACCTCTTTGTTCAATGTTAAATAGTTGAGCTGGAGCATGGCACATTTTTTCGACAAGCTTTTCTATAGAAATTTTACCTTGTTTAACAAATTCAAGCATAGCTACCAGCGAATGTTGTACCAATGGACCTCCCGATGGTGCTTTTAAGTATGAGTTTTGCTTTTCTTCGATGGTATGAGGAGCATGGTCGGTAGCAATTACATCTAATCGACCATCCAATAGGGCTTCCCAGAGAGCACTTCTGTCTTTCTCATATTTTACAGACGGGTTCCATTTAATATAGGTTCCTAGAGTATCGTAATCCAAATCCGAGAACCAAAGGTGGTGAACGCAAACCTCACCTGTAATCCGCTTTTCAGATATAGGATTTTTTGAAAAAAGTTCCATTTCCTTAGCGCTCGATAAGTGAAGAACATGAAGTCTGGTATTGTATTTGCTTGCTAGGTCTACTGCCAATGACGAAGATTTGTAGCAAGCCTCATAGTTTCTGATTTCGGGATGATACTTAATAGGTATATGATCGGCGTAGCGATCTTTAAATATTGATGTATTGTGAATTATGCTTGCCTCATCTTCACAATGAGTTGCAATGAGCAAAGGCGATTCTTTAAAGATTGCTTCTAATGTTTCGAGTTTGTCGACCAACATATTGCCAGTTGAAGAACCCATAAAAATCTTTATACCACATACTTCTTTTGGATTTGTTTTGAGTATCTCAGAGAGGTTGTCGTTGGTGGCTCCCATGTAAAACGAGTAGTTTGCCATACTATTTTCGGCTCCTAATTGGTATTTTGCCTGCAAAGCTTCTAGAGTTGTTGTTTGAGGATTGGTATTGGGCATTTCCATATATGAAGTAATGCCTCCGGCAACTGCTGCTCGAGACTCTGATAGTATATCGCCTTTGTGGGTCAGTCCGGGTTGTCTAAAGTGCACCTGATCGTCGATAACACCAGGCAATAGAAGTTTACCACTAGCATCTATTACAACTGTATTTCCAGTAATCTCGGGTTTTTCTTTTTCTTTATAAATCTTGTAAATCTTGGATCCATTGGTAAGCAAACTGCCAATAAACCGCTGACCTTCATTAACAATATGAGCATCTTTAATCAAATACATATTTTGAATTTTATATAAAGTTAATAAGGTTTTAGTGAAATATATCTTTTATTTACACATTTTTTAATAAAACAAAACTTTATTAAAATTGAAAATGTATATTGTATTATATTATAAATCAGAATTATATTAGCGTTCAATTTTGTATAAATAGTAATTTTTGTTTTTAAATTCAAGATTTGCTCTTTGATTGTAAAAAGGCTTATTAAGAATCATATAGTCAATGTTATAAGATTTTACAATTTCAAACACATGTGTAGTGTCTTTTTTACCTTTTCTTGCTCCAAATACCGTACATACCAGTTATATAGTTTTTTGTTTTCGGCAGGCAGAAACTTAAACATAACAAAGATGTCCCTTTCAGTTCTTCTTACAAAATCAAAATAGTGACTTTCATTTTCTGATATAACAATGATGCTACTTTCTTTAGGAGTATTTATTTTTAAATATTTGTATAGTTCTGCTTTTTCAGGACTAGCCTGTTCAAACAGAATTGAAGCCCGACTCTTTTTTATATTCTTAATAGTATTGTTTATCAATATGCCTATCGAAACAGTTAATAAAACAAATAGTAAAATTGAAATCAATTTGGTTGATTTTTTTATAATAAAACCAGTTACAAGTGCCGAAAAATAAAGAAGAATACATAGATGCATCAAAGTATTCATTCTAAATACGTAATATTTAAGTATTTCTCCATTTGTATCGAACCAGGCAATTATAATCATAACAATCTGGTGAAGAAAAACAATATTAATAAAGAGCCTTATTTGTCTTAATGGCTTATATTCTGGAGCTTTAAATAAATAATTAATAGCTAAAACATAGGTAGTCATTAGCATTATCTAATTTGAAGTAATTTTGATAGTCGCGACAAAGCAATTGCAAAAAATGCAAATACTACGATACCCTGAATAAAAGCGGTCATTTCAAATGACAATATCTTAAGCATATTGCCAGTTATCCATTCGAATACAATTCGAGTTCCAGATGCTTCCGAACAACTAAAACTTCCCTTTACCCAATTGGGGTCAACAAATTGCTTGGCAAAAGCATAATACTGTTCTTGTCCTCCAGAAATATGAAAACCCAGAAAATTGAAGCAAATAATTAAAAACAGGAATATGGATGTATTAAACCTATCTATAGAATCAATACACTTGCTAATTAGCATATTATATTCAAGTTTAAATTTTTGGATATTTTCTAAACCAGCTCCAAATTTTTAGTTTAATTACCCCCCAAAACGCCTCATATACAATGCTTCCATGCATTTTAGATTGACCAAGTTTGCGGTCGGTAAATACAATGGGCACCTCTTCTAACTTGAACCCAATTTTCCATGCTGTAAACTTCATTTCAATTTGGAAGGCATAACCTTTAAATCTAATCTGGTCAAGCTCAATAGTTTCAAGAACTCTTCTTCTATAACATTTAAAACCAGCAGTTGTGTCGCAAATAGGCATTCTGGTTATAAACCTTACATATTTTGAGGCAAAATATGAGAGAAGAACCCTGCTCATAGGCCAGTTAACTACATTGACACCCGATTTGTAACGTGAACCAATAGCCAAATCCGATCCATTTGATGCACACGCTGTATAGAGGTTTACCAAATCGTCGGGATTGTGCGAGAAATCCGCATCCATTTCGAAAATATAATCGTATTTCTTCTCAATTGCCCATTTGAAACCAGCTATATAAGCTGTACCTAAGCCTAATTTCCCTTTACGTTCAACAATATGAAGACGTTCAGGATAGGTCTTTTGTAAATCTTTCACTATTGCTGCTGTTCCATCGGGCGAATTATCTTCAATTATCAATACATCAAACGATTTCTCTAAAGACATTACCTTATTAATCATCCGTTCAATGTTCTCTTTTTCGTTGTAGGTAGGGATTATTACTACACTATTATTCATATAATGATCAGTTTTTGCTGCTAAGTTAGCATTTTTTAAAACATATATCTTTATTAATGCGAATTAAGAGTTAAAAATACTATTGTATATTTTTATTTGCAATTTCAACTTTTTATAAAAGCATATACACCCTAAATATTATAATTAACACAGAAAATTAAATAGATATATAGTAATTCAATGTCGTTTAGTTAACATTCATCTTTTTCCCCCCATCCCCTAAAGGGGAGATAATGAAGTCCCCTTTAGGGGATGGGGGGGTAATTAAAAAGTTGATATTTCTTAACTAAACGACATTATATAGCAATTAGTCTTTTATTTAACATTATATATAGGTATATATTTTAAAACTTAAGAGAATACCTAGTTATGTAAATTTTTGATGCTATAAATAATTAAGCATAACATATTGCAATTCAAATCACATGTATTTTTATTGAAAATATTTCATAGAATATGTTGCAAATAAAAAAACATTGAATACTTTTGCGCCCGCTTTAGACACAAAAGCAGTTCTTTAAATGGATGAGATAATATAAAGAGTCGAAAAAACGGCACTTTAAAAAATCAAAAAAATTAAAAAAGACTTGCAAAGGATAAATAGTTTACTTACCTTTGCAGCCCGTTTAAAAAAGACGGGAGTTCTGATAAAGAATAAAAAAAAGATTAAAAAAAACTTGCTAGGTTAAATAAAAGGTTTAACTTTGCAAACCCAAACTCAAAAC